>NZ_JADJID010000003.1:0-1059313 GCF_016707225.1 Candidatus Brachybacter algidus
AACTGGGATTTCGATGGGTCGAAGATCACGCAGAGATCAAGTCTAAAAGACAAGTTTCTTTATTGGGTTGAATCATTGACAGGCAAAAGGCTATTTGAATATAGGAATTATATTATTTTAAAGCCATAACTTTACTTAAATTTTGACAACCTTAACTGTTTTTATTAATCCTGAATTCGACTCAATCCGAAGAAAATAAAAGCCTCTGACTATTTCCAAATTATTGAATTCAATTAATTCCTGATTATTGAATGCTTTGTTCAACAGTCTCTGCCCATTGCTATCAAATAACTGGACATTTGAAACATTAGTGCAATTACTTAAAAATAATTCATTACTAAATGGAGATGGATAAACTAACAAGTCATGGTAAAATTCATCGGTGTTTAATTCAATTCTATCATAAATTATTAAAAGACTCGAGCCAGAAGGCAAATCATCAATGGTCCTGGACATTAACTCACTTCCATCGTAATTTATGCTCCAAAGTGTATTTTCTTTATTGTTTTTTGTGAAATAAATTTTTCCAGCCGTATCATCCAAAGTCATACTAATGGGTTGATTCGGAAGGTCACCTGTTATCACTGATACTATTCCGGTATTTATATCTAGCAAATTTATAGTATGAGATTGATAATCAATAAAAAAAAGATTACCGTTTTTTGGACTAAAATTTAATGCCCCGGCATAAGGGACATTATTACTGATCAACTTCAAATTCTGACCCTCCCGATCACAACTATAAAAAGAAGAAGTTTTCAAATCGAACCAAATAATTCTTTCATTTACCGGATCTACATCGAAACTATGTACATCATCTTTAGTTTCAAAGATCTCTGATATATTACTGCCATCAGTATTAGAGTAATAAAATTTGCCATTTGTTTTTTCAAACCAATAAAATTTCTTGTGAATGATATCGTATTTTGCAGAAACGACATTACTAAGTTTTTGACTGCCAACTTGTAATTGAGGAATTTTAGTTCCCAGATCTACACTGCTAATAAAAGCTTTGCTAATGCCATTCAAATCAATGTTTCCTGATGTATAATAAATAGAAGAATTGGTATTATCCGGCGAAATCAAATAAGTAGAAAATAATTTATTTTTAATGATTGTTTCATGTTCAGTATTTACATCAAGAGGTGTTTTTTATGATAATCCTTTCTTTGTAATATGGCGCCATAAAAAGTATATTTCTGCCAGCATCTACTCGAAATTGTGGATAATTAACAGGTTTGGGTTCAATAATACTCTGAATAACCGGATAAATTAGAGGGCTTCTGGAAATTCCATATTCAGTTAACCAATAAAGATCTTTCGATTCTTCATCATAGCTAAGATTTACAAAATATGAGTAGGATAAACGTTCTTGATTGCTACCGTCAAAATCAATTTTATAGAGGCCTGTATTGATATTTTCCGTGAACGTGCAATACATCAGATAATTTTCTGTTGAATTTATTTCTATTTCAAATGGACCTGAACTTATTTCAGCAATTGTGTCCCGTCCGGTTCCTTCAACAGATATTTTTTCTATTTTACCGGAGACAAGATCTGTCCAAAACAACAATCCTTCATCACCTTCAAGGTCGGACGGTCCATCAAGCTGATCAATTACAATATCAATGAGGTTGCCGTCAAAATCGTATTTCCTTATACTTCTATCCACCACAATAAAAATAAAACCGTCCATTAAACAAAATCCTTCAGGATCATAAATATCCCTAATGACCGTTTGAGGATCGCTTCCATCATAATTCACTGAATATAATGCCTCACTTTTACCGTCAGTCCAATAAACTTTTTGATTTAATTTATCGAGGCGCATGTATTTAAGCAAATTGCCATTGAGGATCACTTTTCCCTCAGAATTGTCCAATTTACTACTCCTTATTTGATCTTTAGCAGACCAGACTAGTGATTGCCCATTGCTAGTGAAAATTAAAAAAATGACAAAAAAACAACATAGAAGGTAAGTCTGCTTTAACATAATTATTTTTTTTTAAAGAGATGATTTTTAATTTAAACCTTAAATTTATATCATAAATTATAATTATGTAAAACTTTAACATAAATTATTTCATTTCTAGTAAATGGTAAAGAAGAACATTTTTAAAGGTATCATTATCTGTGGAGGACAAAGTTCTCGAATGGGCAGTGATAAAAGTTTACTTTTTTGGAATGGTGTTCCTTTCTATAAACACATTGAAAAAATACTTTCAAAACATTGTGATCAGGTATTTATTTCCTGCAATGAATCCCAAAAATCTAATTATGACCTTCCAGTCATTGTTGACAATTACGAGCAAATCGGTCCAATGGCAGGCGTTCTTACTTCTTTAGAATCTTTCCCCAATTGTCCCATTTTCACTTTTCCTTGTGACATGCCTTTTATCGATCAAGGCATCATTAAGAAGATGATTGGCGGATATAATAATACTTTTGACGGAGTGTTTATTAAGGATTCAAAAGGACAGATAGAACCTTTAATAGCAATATATAATCCCTCCATTTATTCAAAACTGCTTGCTTGGTATGATTCTGGCAATTACAGTCTTAAAAAGTTTATTGAATCTTGTAATAATGTTTCCTATATAAAACTTGGCGAGCAGAGCCTTATTAATATAAATACAACAAAAGAACTTGATAATTTGAAAAGGAAAAATTAGTCTCCAAATTCTCCAATCAATAAAATGATTATTTCAATTCAATATCCTATTTATATTGTTATATTTGGCCAAATACAAATCTTATAATATGATTCGAACAGGACTTATTCTTATGTGCATCTTGTACAATTTTGGTGCATATAGTCAAAGCAAAAAAGCTATTACAACAAAATTAGATCAACCAAAATTAGTTGTGGGCATCGTTGTTGATCAGATGAGATATGACTTTCTCTACAGATATTATGACAGACTGAGTGAAAATGGTTTTAAAAGGCTCATTAACGGCGGCGTGAATTGCATCAATAATCATTACAACTATACTCCTACGAACACCGGGCCGGGACATGCCACGATATATGCAGGAAGCCCTCCTGCTATCAATGGAATAGCCGGAAATGACTGGTATGAAAGATCATTGGGTAAAAATATCTATTGTACTCAGGACACTACGGTATCAGGTGTTGGAAGTACTGGTGAAGCGGGAGAAATGTCTCCGCGAAACTTAAAGGTCACAAGTATAGCAGATCAGGTTAAATTAGCAAGTGGCAATAAAAGCAAGATCATAGGAATTGCATTGAAAGATCGAGGAGCTATCCTGCCTGCCGGACATAGCGCTGATGCAGCCTACTGGCATGATAATGGTACTGGTAATTTTTCAAGTTCAACATATTATATGGAGAAATTACCTCAATGGGTAGAAGATTTCAATAAATTAAATTACTCTGAAAAGTACTTAAATACTACCTGGGAGACCCTCTACCCTATCAATTCCTATACTCAAAGCGATATCGATAACCAACCTTTTGAAAATACACTTAAAGGAGAAGACAAACCAATTTTTCCACACAAATACATTGCCGGGAAAAATACAAATACGATAATATTCGCACATCTCCATTTGGCAATACAATGACTGCAGACTTCGCTGTAGCTGCTATCAAAGGCGAACAATTGGGAAGGCACAGTGCGACTGATTTCCTTGCAGTGAGCTTTAGCTCTACTGATTATATAGGTCATTCATTTGGTCCTAACTCTATAGAATCAGAAGATGCTTATCTTAGGTTAGATAAGGATTTTGAAAAATTATTAAATACATTAGACGCTGAAGTTGGCAAGGATAACTATTTATTATTTCTTACAGCAGATCATGGTATATGTGATGTTCCAGGACATAGTCACTACTATAAATTGCCCGGCAAAGTATTGGATAAAAGCATTTTTTTACAAAAAGATCAACGATCACTTGAATGCAGCTTAGGCGTGAAGGAAAATACCTAATAGAATATGAAGATTATCAATACTTTGTCAACTTCGATCTATTGAAAGAAAAGAAAATTGAATACAAAGATTTCTTTGAAGTCTTCAAAGCCGGCATGATGGCAAATGAGGGTATCGCTCAGATTATCGACCTTCATAATATAGGTGATGCTATGTTTCCTAATTTCTTCCTCAATAAGATTAAAAACGGAATAAATCCCAAAAGATCTGGAGACATTCTTGTAATACAAGAACCGGGTTGGATCTCCTCTTACACCACAGGAACTTCTCACGGATCACTTTATGAGTACGATACTCATGTTCCATTAATATTTTATGGTTGGGGTCTAAAACCTGCAGAGATTGTGGCTCCCGTTGAAATCACAGACATAGCACCTACTGTGGCTGCATTGCTTCATATTCTGGCTCCTACAGGGAATATTGGGAATCCGATAGAGGGAGTGGTTAGGCAGAAATAGCTATTGGCTTTTGGCGAATGGCTGATGGCTTTGTTGTGGAAAGTTGATTATATTGTATTTAAAAGAAAGCTTCGAGTCATTCAAATCAATTAACTGTTTAAATAATAATAGGCTAAAAATTAAATACTCATCAAGAAAAAATGTGGCAATGCTAATTTTAAAAGTTACTCTGTAGGGACAGGTCGCGACCTGTCCCTACAGAGTAACTTTTAAAATATTGTTGAACATATGATTATTATACTAAAGTGCAAATGCAAGCCTTCTTCTGAAGCATAAAATAATCAAATTTACGGAACAAGTGAAAGCGCTAAAACAAAAGGGAAAACCCAACCCACTCCTCCCCTTCTCCCCCCCCCTCCCCCCCCCGCCCCCTCCTTCCAAAAAATATCCTCACCAAATTCACTTCTTTACTCAATATCTTTAGCGAAACGCCCGGCAAATCTATATTATGTTTCAATGTAGCTTCGACCTCAGTAATGTTTAATTTACGCTTCGCACAAATCTTAACAAGTTCAAGGTCAAATAAATAACGGTCAATCTTTGTATCCAACAAGGCCTTTTTGCCCAATAAAGAAAGTCCTTTTAATCCAGCCTGAGTATCGGTCGTAGGAATATTGAATAACATCTTAACTGCAGAACGGAAATTCCTGGAGATCCATGCGCGCTTCGATGAAATCTGTTTGTAATAATTCTGATTCCTGGTTGCAAGGACAAGATCTGATCCATTCAGAAGTGCTTGGTAAACAGAAAGCACGTTCTCATCTAAGTATGGAAAATCTACATCCGTATAAATTGTATAATCAGCGCTTGAATGATCAACACCATGTCTAGTAGCAAATCCTTTGCCTCTGTTCTTTTCCAAGTTGAAATATTGGAAATTATCAACTTCAGAAGAAATCCTGTCTATGTCAAACGAAGAAATCAATTTGGTGGAACCATCATTGACCAGGATCCAAGATATTGAATCGACATTCAGAATTTTTTCAATAGATTTGCAACTATGGATATAATTATCAACCCATCCGTCTTCCGGATTAAAACTTGGTGTTATTATGGCTAAATTTGGAATAATTTTTAGTGCTATTTTTCGCAAATTTATATTAAAATTATTGCAAATCCCATAATTACGATATGGACTTTACAATTAATATGTATTTGTATTGCTTTTAACCAAGTAGTTTTTCATCCTGATGAGTTTATGTTTACTAATAGCTATGATGGTCTGAAAAACTATTTCACTTTCTATCAATATGTTATTCAAGAAGCGAGTCCAATGGGACTTTGGCACTATACCCAAATGAACTATCCATTCGGTGAATACATCTTCTTTACTGACAACACACCTTTTTTGGCACTATTAATGCGATTTATTCATCAACATTTATTTGATATCAGCCATCATTTGGTTGCTATTCACAACTACTTTTTTCTCGCCTTACACTTAATTTTACCTGTTTTTATTTATAAATTAATAAAACCCAGTTATAGATCACAAATATTATTCATCATAATCATGTCTATCGGGATTACTTGGGTCAACCCGCAGGTTCAAAAATTCATATATGGAGTATTCAACTTATCCATTTCATTGTTTAGCGTTTTTGTACTTTTCATACTGAAGGACATCTATCGGCTGCACCTGGGAGAAAAAATAATTTGGTCCACTGCATTAAAGATTTTCGCACTAATCTTCCTTTCCGGTTTATTTCACATTTATTATGTACCAATCCTTGCGTTACCAATAGGTTTATTTTTACTTTATTTTAGTATACTTTCTTTGACACAAAAGAGCTGGTCAGGATTAACAAAATATGCTGCTTTAGGATTAACCACTGCCTTAGCAGGCATTTTACTGCTGGTATTGATAAACTCTGTTGATAGTTACGCGGCTTTGCGTCGTCCCGGAGCCCAGGGTTTTGGATATGATTTGTGGCAATTTGCTCCTGAAGCCATTATTACCCCGTACGTCTTCAATTCTATAGTTCCATTATTAAAATCTTGTATCACGACAATTGTTTCGTCAGAATCTCAAGGGTTTCTTGGCAATTTCATGATTTATAATTTATTAATCGGTTTAACTATCATAATAGGATATCTTCTTAGTAAAAAGAATGGCTTAAGGTCATTTAGAAGTGCAGTTAAAAATTCAAAGTTCATCATCGGATTGATAATCACCATGTTAATTGTGTATGCAACAGCCTCAGGACCGTTTGTCAAATTTTGTTTTATACCATTGTCTTTTGACAATTGGTTTTCGGTATTTTATTTCTTTTACAAGAAAGTTGATATCATAACTCAATTCCGATGTCTTGCCCGTTTTTCATGGCCTGGATTTTGGACCTTGTTCTACTTGAGTATTTTATTGTATTTTAAGTATTATAAAATCATATCAACAAAAAGTATTGCTTATGCTAATGTAGTTTCCGTCATATTATGCATGATAATGATTAAAGATGCTTCAGATTTTATCAAATACCAAAATGCTTTTAGATTGAGCAATGTTTTTCAAGAAAAGGAAATTGAAACAAAATTTAAGGACTTGAAGAATTTAGATTTTTCAAAATATCAAGCTATTTATACTTTACCTGCTGTCATCGTAGGTTCTGAAAATTACGACATAACTTTAAATGATCAACCAGCTTGGACAGAATATTGGATGAGATTAAGTATCTACTCCGGATTGCCATTATTTAACTGCAAGATGTCCCGAACCGCCGAAAATCAAGCACAGGCGCAAATCGACGTTCTCCTAAAACAAAAAGTGTCTGACCTCATTCTTAATAAAGTGAATGATAAAAAAGTCTTGGTAATTTATTGGCCGGATGGTGAGCGTAATTATGATGTTGCCGTGCAACCACTTGCCAGACCCGCTGCCTTCGAAGGGAGTAAGATCATCAAACAGTTCAAGATGGATTCTTTGACAAGTATAGAGGGTATAATATATTATGAATGGGATATTAAAAATAATAATTGAACTCAGTCCACCAATAACTAAGTACTTGCAAATCTTCTGACAAATTTTTTACCTAATCTAATAGCAGGCAATTCTATTAAATAGTATAAAAATGTAGCAGCCAATATGGTACAAACTAGTGTGAAAACAGTATAATAAATTAAAAACATTCCCTCATTTCCACCACAATATGTATTGAGTAAATATTCAAAATTACGCATGACAATATTCGTAAACAACCAGTGAGAAAGATAAACGCCGTATGATATTTTACCCAAAAAACTAAATACGTTATGCGAAAGAATGTCCTGGATTCGTTTTGTATTGATGATATAAAGCAATAAGCATGCGGATGCTAGTCCGGAAAAAGCATATTCATCAATATATAATATACTTGACATAAAATATTGAATATTCCCAGGCAAAGGATACAGTGCAAGAACATGTCTCATAGAATAGAAGAAAAAAACAATAGGTAATAACCACCATCGATATTTATACCACCATTTGCTTGTATCGCGAAATTCAACAATTTGTTTAAAATTGTTAGCGATCAAAACTCCCAAGGCAAAATGCAATAAAAATTGCGAATAATATATCTTCCCTGCGAACATCAATCCGATAATCATGAAGATTAAGAGTTTATTACTCTG
Source organism: Candidatus Brachybacter algidus (assembly GCF_016707225.1). Classification (NCBI taxonomy): domain Bacteria; kingdom Pseudomonadati; phylum Bacteroidota; class Saprospiria; order Saprospirales; family Saprospiraceae; genus Candidatus Brachybacter; species Candidatus Brachybacter algidus. The sequence continues at coordinate 8,015 of NZ_JADJID010000003.1, forward strand.
ACGCACCACAATCACTAAAAATGGTACAAGTAATGACAAAGCAACCTCAACACCCAAAGTCCAATCAGGAAAAAACAAATGATGGTGATCTCTTACTAATAACGCCTCCTCCCAGAAAAAATGAGGATTCGTAGTAATTGTCGTCTTAAATAGTGTGAAAATATTTTCAGTATTGTGGGCATACAAATAATAAATGATAAGCATAAAGAGAAAGGCAGGATAAAGCCTGAAGATTCTTGCTATCGAATACCTCTTATAATAAGATGAATCTATTTCAGTGCTTTTATTAATTGCCTTAATAGATAAAACCAATCCACTTAATACAAAAAACATTGCTACAGCATCACTACCATTTAAGAAAAACATAGCAATCTTTGTTTCCCTCATCCAGTCCCAATGTGAACCTAGAATATGGTAAAAGACAACCGAAAGCGCTGCTATGCCTCTCACTGCATCCAAATATTCTATTCGATCAGATTGATGATCTGTACTTGTCATAATTTAGGTAGAACTGTAATGTGAAAAAAGGTAAGCAAATCTCTTGAAAGTAGCGTCATTCTCGAAATATATAAAAATATTAAATTTTCAATTTGACTAAATCGAAGTTACTACATTTTATTACAAATTTTCATATAACATGAATTCAAATCCTTTTTGCTTGGATAACTCAAAATTAAAGGCGAATATCTAATTTAATCAAAAAAGGCCTACCCTAAAGTAAGCCTTTTCTATATTCTTTAAAAGATATTCTATTGAGATAGTAATGCAGGTCCTGCGGCAGCGCCTGAAGAATTCACTACTATAGCTGCTACCATGCAAAGTGCAAATAGAGAAGCTGCAAGTACCCATGTTAGTTTTTCAACAAAATCAATTGAGTTGGATGCACCAAAAAGCTGATTCGCCGCCTGACCACCAAAATTCGCATCTACTCCCCCACCTTTTGGGTTCTGTATCAATACAACTGCCATCAATAAAACTCCAATGATCGCTATCAAAACTGTTATAAAACCTATCATATTAAATATTTTCTTTATTTATTTTGTCTATTTTAGCCGCAAAGTTAATCTTTTTCTCTGGATATTTCTCCATTAATTTTTCATAAATTTTTACTGCTTTCTCTTTATATCCCTGAGCATAGAGAATTTCAGCAAATGGCTCTGATATCAATAGATCATTATCCAACACACTTTGCTGCACTAGATGATTGACGAACTCTTTCTTTTTGTGCTTTTTGACCTTTTTTTTCTTGACAACTTCTGCCACATTGGTCTCATCTATTTCAACACTTATATCTTTCCTTGCCTCATCCAAATCTCGCGCAGAATCGGCATCTTCAGGAAGCTCCAGCTGTATTTTGGAGATGTCCATATCTTCAGGAACCACAATTCCATGCCTACCGGTCCCCTTTAAAAATTTGGCAAATCCTGAAAGTTCCATGCTATCCTCTTTTTCCTCTATAACTTTAGATGTCACACTGCCAAATGATAAGTTGATACTACTTTTTTTATAAAATGTTGATTTTACAACTACCCTATCTTGCTGCACCTTCTCAACCCATGCATTATCATCGGATTCAGAAGAATGAACTTCCTCATTTGCAGGTATAACCTCTATTCTGCCAATGCCCCTTATTTTTTCTTTAGAATTAATATCTATTACATTGCTCTGCCGTTCAACAGCAGTACTAACTTCTTTTCCAGTAGATGTTTGAAGTTCATCGATCTCTGACTTTTGGTGATCCAAGGACAACAGACCCATTTTATACCAGGTATATAAACCATCATTACACAAGACCGGTGGATTGTATTCCTGATTGTTGTCAATTAGATCTGACTGATATTTGAGAGAATGTAGGATACTAAATAGATTGAAAAATGGAAATAAATGTAAAAATTTTTGAAATATGCCTTTGTCTATCGACTTGAACATCGAAGGAAATTGAATCAAACGACTGATCTCATCCATAGATAATAAGGCAAACACGCTGCAAGATAGTAATTATGTGCTAACCCAAAAACAAAAAGTTAACTTACCAATTGGTAAATGCCCTATTAAATACATCTTCGGATAGTTGATCAAAGATTTCACTAGCCAATTTATCCCGCACATCAATAAAGTTAGCATCCTTGCTAAAATCTTTAAAGAATGTAAAGTTGGAGTTCCACTTGCTCTTTTCATGTTTATTGTCAATGAAGTTTACATTGATAGTGATCTCAAGCCTGTTAGCTGAAGGAACCTGATTGTTCTGAGGCGCCACAGGGGAAACTATGAAATTCGTTATTTTTCCTACGAACTCTATGTCAGGATCTACCTCCACATATTTGAGTCTTGTTTCTTTCCTGATCTTATCCTTGAGTTTTTCTGTTATCTCCTGCGCAAGCTGGAAGGGTGCATCATAACTATCTACTGTAAAATTTGCTATGTAAAACGTATTGGAGTCGGCAGGTATAGAAGTTCCCTTAAATGAATAACAGCCTGACATAATCACAGTCAAAGTGAGAAACGAGGCTAAAAAAGACTTTTTTATGATCATGACTTTACTGTTGTGAATGTTCAAATATAGGGCAAATCTAAAAGATGAACATCGATTTAGGTTTAAATAACAAAAGCTGCCCTTCAGTGGCAGCTTTTGTATATAATAAGGTTTAATGTCCTTTTACTCCTGGTGATATCTAGTCTTATCTGTCATAGTAACTCGATTGACTTGAAGGTCTTTGATGACATTTATAGCTTCATCGATGTAAACATCCTTTTTAAGGCCTTTTAGAAAGTTAATATTTCTTCCGATACTAACTGAATCCTTGTTTATTTGTGCAAGGTCTGCATCCAAATTTCCATCTTCAAAACCATCAATATCTACAAAAAGATCATTGAATTTTTTACTTGATGCCTTTCTGGTATCAATATCCTTCTTGTACGCTTTAATCTCCAATGGAAATTCCTTCCTTTCACTTTGTATTTTGATATTTTTTGCATTATTGTCAATCGCAACAAATGTTGGATTATTTGCTGTTCTATTCTTCGAGTTAGCTTTCACTTCTTCCAAATTCTTGATAACAAATACATCCTGGCTGTATTTTGCAGGTTCAACCTTGGTCCATTCCATAGCAGATTCATTCTCACGCTCACCTACTTTCACATAGTTAAGTGCATCAGGAAGCACGATATCCGGAACGACACCTTCCAATTGAGTAGAACCACCATTTATTCTATAATATTTCTGAATAGTCACCTTTACCTGGCCAAGTGGTTTAAATTCATTTGATATAGAAATACTTTTATCAAGGTCAAGAAATCTTTGAACAGTTCCTTTTCCATAGGTACTTGTACTTCCTATGATAACAGCTCTTTTATAGTCTTGAAGGGCAGCAGCAAGGATCTCAGAAGCAGAGGCACTTTGATGATTCACCAAAACTACCATTGGACCATCGTAACCATACCCACTATCATCATCACTCATCACATAAGGCTCCTGACCTCGAGATTTAACTTGAACTATAGGCCCTTCTTCAATAAATAGACCACCCATTTTGACCACATCATTTAATGATCCTCCAGGATTATTTCTTAGATCAAGTATGATGCCATTAACTCCTTGTTTTTTCAGTTTGTTAACTTCAATAGCTACATCTGTAAATGAAAATCTTCCTTTATTATTGTCAAAATCAGCATAAAACTTAGGTAAGTATATATAACCTACATTTTCCATAACACCTTTCTTTCCGACAATAGCCGATTTGGCAAAACTTTCTTCCATCAGAACCTCATCTCTAAGAATAGTAATGTTCTGAATGGCTCCATTCACTTTTTTAACAGTCAAAGTTACTTTAGTACCTTTTTTACCTCGTATTTTTGAAACAACATCGTCAATCCTCATACCTCGTATATCCAAAGCATCCTGACCATCTTGAGCTACCTTCATGATCACATCATTCGCTTCAAGATCCTTTTGCTTCCATGCAGGTCCGCCCACAACGATTTCAGTAACTTTAGTAAATTCTCCATCAGATTGCAATTTAGCACCTATGCCTTCAACCTTACCCGAAAAACTTACATCAAAGTCATTCTTATCATTTTGATTGAAATAGGAAGAGTGCGGATCGAATACTTCAGTAATACTATTAATATAATCACTGAATCTGTCATCCCGTCTTAATTTTCCAAGTCTTTCATACAATTTATCATAATCTTTAAGAACCTTCTCACGAGCTTCTTTCTCGATTTGAGCAAATGTCTTCACCTCTTTAGTTTCTTTACCTTCCGTTTTGACTGAGTCCTTGGAATTACTGTTTTCCATTTGTACTACTTCATCAAGCACACTTGATTTCAAAATAGTAAACCATCTTTCTTTGAGTTCTTTATCAGTTTTCGCATAGGGCATATTATCGAAATCGTATGAAATAAATTCATTCTTATCAAAAGACATTGGCTTGGAAAGGATATCCTTGTAAAAAGATTGGGTTTTCGTCTGTGCCTTAGTTATCAGCTCAACACTTTTATTGAAAAAATCAAAGTTTCCCACTTTGATATTATCATCCAGGGTAGTTTCATATTGTTTTAACTGATCAATATCACTCTGGGTAAGGAACCGCTTTCCTCCATCAAGTGTGGTAAGAAAGTTTTTATAGATTTTTTTGGAAAAATCATCATTAATATCTTTGGGCTTAAAATGCACCTTATCCATTAATGTAAGCACTGACCTTAGAATAATGGCTTCCTTCTCGATCGGGTCGGCATTATTTTTAGGATAAAAAGCAAACAAACTGACTACGCCTATTATTAGGCCAAATATTAAAAAAGACTTTATTTTCATGAGAAACTCTTTCAAAAGTTATGTATTTTAACGCTACAATAGTAAACGATATTTCTAACATTTACAGCTCGTATTAGTTGATAAAAATTATATTTTAAGATAGGATTAACTATTTAACAGACAAAAGTACCGATTTACATATATATAAAGGTAAGATTGAAAAGGAGCAAAATAAATCATATATGCTATTTTTAGCAAGATGATGATTAAGTTAAAAAGTAAACCGGCCAGGCTCTCATGAAATATAAACTCTTTTATAGATAGAATACACTTACTTTTGCACCACAAAATCTCAGACATGTTCGATAAATTTATGGCACATCCCTGGCACGGAATTTCACCCGGCAAAAACATCCCGGAAGTCATCACTACATTCATTGAAATGACCCCTCATGACAATGTAAAATATGAAATAGACAAAGAATCAGTATTCATTAAAGTTGACAGACCACAGCTCTATTCGAATGTAGTGCCTGCTTTGTATGGCTTTATTCCTCAGACTTATTGCGGTAGGCACATTGCCCAATATTGTATGGATATGTCGGAGCGGTCTAATATCGAAGGGGATGGAGATCCTTTGGATGTATGCATCATGACAGAAAGAAATATCGTTCATGGTAATATACTGATTCATGCAAAGCCAATTGGTGGATTTAGAATGATTGACAATAACCAGGCAGATGATAAAATAGTCGCCATCATGCTTGGTGATAAGGTATATGGAGAATGGAATGATATATTTGAAATGCCTGAATCCCTTAGAGAAAGGTTATTACATTATTTCTTAACTTATAAGCAAATACCAGGCAGAAATGAAAAGGCAAAAGTCGAAATAACCCATGTATATGGCAGAGAAGAGGCTCATGAAGTCATCAAACGAAGTATTATGGACTACAAGGAATTGATAGATCTCAAGAAATCCTTCTAATAAATTACTGAAGTTTCAGAGGAAAAATGATTTCTATAAAAACATTAATATCACACAATTTGAAGTTAGAAGTTAGAAATCAGAAATTAGAATGAAACTTCGAAGATTGTGTCTACCATATAAAACAATTCAGGAATTTCTAAAAATGCACAAAAATAATAACTATCTGATATTTTACTAAAGATGAGGTTATTTATTAACTTAATAATATTTATATCCTTGATTACCATTAAAATAACCAGCGCTGAAGCGTAAATAAATAATATTGTCAATGAATACATTAAATTGCAGAGGATGTCTCATTGATGTCAGAACAGCAGTCATTATGGGCATTATAAATGTCAATAATGATTCATTCTATATGAAGAGCAGGCATGATACTCATGCTTCAATTCTAGCTTCTGCTGCTAAAATGCTAAATGAAGGTGCAACAATTCTAGACTTGGGAGGTGTTTCCACCAGACCCAATGCATCATCAATCAGTGTCCAAACTGAACTGGAAAGGGTTATACCAGCTATCGATCACATCAAACAATCATTTCCTGATAGTATTATTTCTATAGATACCTTCAATCCAGAAGTCGCTGCTAATGCAATTGATGTCGGAGCTTCCATCATCAACGATATCACTGCAGGAGGTACTGATGACGAGATGTTGCACCTTGCTAAAGAAAAAAACTGTACTTATATTATGATGCATATGCAAGGTACACCTCAGACTATGCAGATCAACCCCAGTTACAAGGATGTGGTGCTTGAAATTCTGGACTTTTTCATAGAAAAAGTAGGCAGAGCAAAAGCAATAGGGTTGCATGATCTAGTAATCGATCCGGGTTTTGGATTTGGCAAGACTATCGCTCATAATTATCAACTTCTAAATGGTCTTAATGTCTTTAATATACTTGACAAACCGCTGCTGGCAGGTATATCCCGCAAAGGGATGTTATGGAAACCATTAAATAGCAGTCCCGAAGAGGTTTTACCCGCTTCAATTGCCGCAAATCTTGTAGCTTTGCAGAAAGGTGCCAAAATTCTCAGAGTACACGATGTTGAGGCAACTATGCAGCTATTAAAAACGTTTGAATTACTCCAGCAAAACAATGTTAAATAAGCAGTTATGCATAATTGTATTTTTTCATTGGAGACTAAGGTCAATACGATTTAATTGGAAGAGCAGAAAGATATACATATTAACAAACCCAAAAAAAAGCTGGTATGGGGCTTAATTCCGGAATTCTTCTGGAATTTAATCAAATACATAGTCATTTTTGTCATCCTACTTTTAATGGGCGTGTATTACTTGATACAGATCCCATCATTTCAAAATTATGCAGTTAAAAAAGCCACAGCATTTTTAAGTGATGAACTTCATGCTGAAGTTTCTGTCGGGAGAATAAGAATCACCTTTTTCCAATCCTTACTGCTTGAAGATTTACTAGTAAAAGATAGGCAGAATGATACACTTCTAATGACCTCTCAAATAAAAGTGGGATTGAAAGGTGGATTATTTGACCTTATTGATGGCAAAATTGACATCCAGAACGTAGCGATTAAAACAATGAAAGTCAGGCTGATACAGAATTGCCCTGAATATGATAATAACTACCAGTTCCTCATCAACTATATTGAAAATGGAAATCCAGATTCATTATTCTCAAAACCAAGTGGAAAACCAAACAATATTCATCTTTCTATAAAGGATATAGATCTGAAAAATGTGGATGTGACCATGCAGAATAAATATCAAGGACAATTGATGCATCTTTCCTTTGAAAGTCTTATAGCGGGTTTCAATACTTTCAGCATTGACAGCAACCAATTTTATATTAACGAATTAAAACTTGAGGGGCCGATATTTAATATAAATGACATCGCACCTATACCCTGTAAAGAAATTAAATACATTAATCCATATCTGGCTTTAGAAGCCGCTATTAGAGCTAAAAGGAAACCCAGGCCAGACCTGAGGGTAGAGGCAAGCAAAATCAGTGTTGAAGAAGCTATTTTTTCACTTCATGATTATAAATGGCCGGTTGAAAAGGAATTGAAAGGTAGAATTCTTGATTTTTCAAATCTGGATCTGAATAACATAAATATAGGATTAGAAAATCTGATCTTTAACGGCAAAGAGCTTGAAACAGAGCTAACACAACTTGCTGTAAAAACAAACACACCTTTTAATATTAATGACTTCAGTGCAGTAAAATTAAAATATACTGAAAATAAAATTTCACTTGAGGATTTCAATATTGATACTGATTATTCCCACCTTGAAGATAGTCTTACCCTGAGTTACAAATCTATGGATGACTTTCAGGACTTTGTAAATAAAGTTAAGATGAGTGCCCAATTCAAGAACAGTCATGTCGGGGTTAAAGATATTATGGTATTCGACAAATCAATTCAAAAGGAAGAATTCCTGACAAGTAATGTTGATAAAGACATTCAATTATCGGGTAGATTTTCTGGCACTGTCAACAACCTTCGTGGCAATAATGTCCTTATTAACATCAATGATCTTGCTAAGCTGGATGGTAATTTTACCTTACACGACATCACCGAGATCGATATAGCAACTTTAAACCTAAACGTCAATACTTTATCAACGTCGGCCAAAGGTCTTGAAAAAATTATACCTGGATTCGTCGCTTCACCTGAATTAAAAAAACTTGGAAATATTGTGTATTCCGGAAAATTTGATGGATACATACTCGATTTTGTCACTTATGGCAAACTAAAAACTGCCCAGGGAAATGGAGATCTGGATATGCACCTCAATATCAGAAATGGAACTTCAAATGCAGCGTATAGTGGAAAGTTAAATCTAGACAATTTTAATCTGGGTGCCATAACAGGTCAGACTGATATTGGTAAAGTAAGTGGATCATTTACGATCACTGATGGAAAGAGCTTCTCACTAGATAAGATCAGCTCTACCTTAACTTCCGACATTAGGATGTTTTCGTATAAAGGATATGATTATAAAAACTTTAAAATCGATGGAAAGCTTAATAAAAATACTTTTGATGGAAAATTAAAAATTAACGACCCCAATATCGATCTTGACTTCAACGGTAATATTAATTTTTCAGAGCAAACAAAAATTTTAAAATTTGATACTGATATCAGGAAATTTAACCCTGATAAGCTTAATTTGAGTTCATTAGGTCTGACATTCAAAGGCATCATTAAATCTGATCTAACCTTCAGAACATTCAATGATATTCAGGGCACATTGCTTGCCAGAAATTTTGTTTTAAAAGATACTTCTGGCCAAGAGCTCAAAATAGACACATTGAATTTCATAGCTAGTAATATTGGCAACGGAGCTAAAAAATACAATCTAAACTCGGATTTATTAGATGCTGTTCTTCAAGGTAGATTCCAGATTGAAAAATTACCTATAGATATTGTTAAAGTATTCCATTATAATCATACTAAATTAGCCAATCAGTTTAATATCCAATCTCGCGAAGATTATATTTATGATAATAACTTTGATTTCAGTGTCAATCTAAAAAATTCAAAAAATGCATTTAAACTGCTTGGGTTACCATTGGATGCTATGGTTGATAGCAAAATCAATGGTAAATTTTCAAATGTAGATTCAACAAAATACAATTTGAACATTAACTCTAGCATACCGAATATTGCAGGAGATGGATTTAAATTTAAATTCTTGTTTTTTGAAGGAGTTGGCAATCAAAGCAGTTCAGATTATTTTGTATATGCCAATAGTGGCAATATTGGTGACTTAGGCTTGAATCAAATGGATTTAAGTGCTACACTCGAACGAGATGATATTAAATTCAATATTAAGACTCCAAAAATCCAAAATATCGCAGAGAATCTCAGTATCGACGGAAATTTTACCGTGGATGAAGGATATAATATCCTGAAATTCAACCAATCGAAATTTGATTTTTTTGATGATGGTTGGACAATAAACAAAGACAATCTGGTTAAATTTGGTAATAATGAACTCATCATACAGAACCTTGAATTCACAAATGGCGAACAAGATGTATCTTTTAATAGTTTTGGTACACAAGGTCTAAATGTCGAGGTAAATAATTTCAGCGGCACTTTACTAGATAGCCTTCTATCTGATTCGGATGTTCAGATGAGAGGGACAGGCAATATTTATTTAAAAATAGATAATGTTTTCACTCAGGAAAAGATTGTCTTGACTTCTCAATTCGATAGTTTATCTGTAAACGGAATCTCACTTGGAAAATTAGATCTATATGCCGCTACCCCATCCTTGAAGAGTAAGATTGATTTGAAAATGACACTCGGAACCGGAGAAAAAGAATTAAAAATAGATGGACTCTACACACTTCCCGATTATAAAGGAAAGGATTACGCAAATAATTATCTAGACCTGTTAATCAAGGCTAATAATTATCCTCTCGTGATTGCAGATATTTTCCTTGGCGAAATGATCAATGATACAAGAGGCGCATTTACTACAAATATCAAGGTCAAAGGACCAATTAATAATCTATCAGTGGGTGGTGATATTAATCTACAAAACATGGCTACTACAGTCAAATATCTAGGCACGAGATATTATGTTCCCAAATATACAGTAGGATTGAGTGATAAACTTATTGACCTTGATGATATGACAGTGTTGGATGAAAGAGGTAATACTGCAATTATCTCCGGCGGTATAAAACATAATAAATTAAAAAACCTTTATACCAATATTGAGCTAAATTCGGACAATTTCCTATTACTGAATACTTACGAAAAAGACAATAGTCAGTATTATGGCACTGCAGGTGGTAAGGTAAATGGCAAATTTACGGGACCTTTCGATCAATTAAATATTGAAATAGATGCTGTCACCGGGCCAAATACGGAGCTTTTCCTGCCTATAGCATCTTCAAAAGAAGTCGACAAACTAACTTTTATTCAGTTTAGAAATATAGAAGATACGACCGTTCAAAAAGAGATCAATAAAGTGGTATCATCAAAAGGTCTTTCATTGAAAATGAATCTTGATGTCAACGAAAATGCAACACTTAACCTCATCATCGATAAACAAACAGGCGATGTCATTAAAGCCAAAGGTAATGGCGTTTTGGATATTACGATTCCTAGGAATGGAAATCTAAATATGTATGGAGGATTTGAAGTTGCTAGTGGAGAGTATAAACTAAACATAATTCCTTTGTATAACCTTTCAATTTTTGGTGCACCATTCCTTATCAAAAAAGGAGGAACACTTATTTGGAATGGCGATCCTGTATCAGCGCAAGTAAATATTGATGCAGAATATAGAGGTATCAATACTTCCCCATATAACTTTATTGCAGAATATCTCCCTGGTGATCCGAAACTCCAGAATGAAGCTTCCAGGCCAACACCTGTGGACCTCACACTTAATTTAAGAGGAGAACTTTTAAAGCCAGAGATCTCATTTAAAATAGATTTTCCCCAACTTTCACCAGATATAAAAATCTATGTCGATAGCAAATTAAGATCTTTAGAGCAAGATCCTAATGAATTATACAAACAAGCAGCTTCTCTAGTATCATTTGGCTCATTTATTCCTAAGGACATATTAAACCTAAATGCTGTAAAGGCGACCACCTATAACACGTTGTCAGACTTAATTTCATCCCAATTAACACAAATACTCTCTCCAATGTTGAATGCTGCTGTGGCAGATGGAAAAGTACTCACAGGTGTTTCCCTTAATTTGAATTACAATTTTTATGAGGCAAATTCGGCTGGAGATGGAGGAATTCAGGGTCGTATTGGTTCAGAATTGCAGATAGGTCCAAGTCTAAAATTCTTTAATGAAAAACTAATTCTAAACACTGGGGTAAAGAGAGGTGACCAAGGTGCGGATCCTTATGTAGCAGGAGATGTAGACCTCCAATACAATTTGACGGCAGATAGAAGATATGTATTGCGTCTTTATCAGAAAAATGATGCTGTATTGGAAGGCCGTAGAATTAGAAGTGGAGCTGGATTTTCATATAGAAGAACGGTAGATTCCTTTGGTGAATTATTTAGGAGAGAGGACAAAAAGAAAAAAACCAGAAACAGAAATTAAAAATGAAAAATATTCGGCAAATGAAAAATAATTTCTTTATTCTTATTTTTCTCATCTTCAATACTTTGGATGGTTCTGGTCAGAATTTTGGTTCAGATTATATCGAGGTTTATTTTACACAATCAATTACCCAAAGATATCAGAGCGAATCCAATTATCCTTATAAAACAGGAGGGCCAATACTAAAAGAAAGGATCCTAAGGCAAATAAATGAGGCAAAGAATACGATCGATTTGTGCATGTATAACAACTCTGATAATAATATAGTAAGTGCTTTAAAGAGCGCACAGACAAGAGGTGTAAGAGTAAGGTATATAGCGGATCAAGAAACATCAAATAGTGCAATTAACGGAAGCGTAAATTTTAAAATTCTATACGCCAATCCAGGAGAAGGCATCATGCACAGCAAGTTTATCATAGCTGACGCCAACACCACTGATGCTAATTTAATGATTGGATCATCAAATTTTACAAACAATGGATTCAATGATGATGCTAACAACATTTTATTTATAAAAAATACAGACCTTGCTCAAGCATTTACTATCGAGTTTGAAGAAATGTGGGATTCTTCCGGCCCTATTCCAGGGAATAATCCCAAATCAGGTGAAGATAAAACAGACAATACTCCTCATCATTTTATGATAGTAGGTATTCCAATCGAACTTTATTTCTCACCTTCAGATCATACAGAAGAACATATAGATGAGATCCTATTATCTGCACAATTTAATATCAGGTTTGCCATTTATACCTTCACATCAGATCTTTTGTCTTCAAGAATCGTCCAGAAGAAAAATGAAGGTATCCTTGTCAGAGGCATTACTGATAATAATGGTGGTTCATTCGGAAAGCTGCAATACATGCAGCAGAATGGTGTCGATGTCTTAGACCATACTCCTTCCAGTCTTTTACATCATAAATATGCAGTGATCGATGCAGAATATGCGGATTCAGATCCGGTGGTTATTACGGGAAGTCACAACTGGACTTATTCTGCTAATAATATCAATGATGAGACTACCCTGTTCATCCATGATATGAATTTGGCTAAATTATATGCAGCTGAATTTAATAGTAGATATTGTGAACTTGCACCATGGGATTGTAATCTTATAGCTACTCATGAGCAGGAACAATTAGAAATGAAAATGTTTCCAAGTTTGGCTGCTGATTATGTTCATATAGAATTGGACAGAATACCAAATGGTCCAATCTCAATAATTGTATACAATGAAGCAGGGCTTCCTGTTTTATTCAAAAAGAATGAAAATATAACTCAATCGTTAAACTTCGAAATAGATATAAAAGCTTTGCCAAAAGGAATCTATTTCATAAAACTACTTACGTCCGACAAATTTGAAAAAACACAAAAAATTATCAAGTTGTAAGATTATTGTAAATATCGAGAAGTTTAACTGATTCCTTGTTCCAATTTAGCTCTGAAGATGCATTATAGCAGTTACTTCTAAGTTTTTGATATAATTTAGGATAATATTTTAATTTGTTAATTGCTGTTACAATATTTGAAACTTTAGTATCTGGAATCATTATGGCTATTTCATATTCATCATTGAGCGTCTTGTATTCAGGAAAATCAATGCAGATCTGAGGAATGCCACATTGGATATAATCGAAAAATTTGTTTGCTAAGGAGAAATAATAACTTTTGCCGAGTAATTCGAGGATATTTATCCCTATCCAAGCTTTTTCTGTTACGGACTTCAATGCTTCCGGAGTTAAATTACCAAGAAATTTTACTTTGTCCTGAAGCCCATTTTCAAATGCCAACGATTTTAAAGCATCAGATAAATTGCCTTCACCAGCTAACCAAAGCTCTTTATCCTGAACTTCCACCATTGCAAGGATAAGATTTTCTAATCCTCTTCCAACGTTCATAGCGCCTTGATACAGGATATAAGACGACTGATGCTCTTGGCTTAATTCCTCAATTGTATCTTCTGAGAAATTAGGTAGATTTCTGATGAGATCAAAGTTCTTCTTATATCTTACAGACATTTCCAATCCAATAGACCTACTGACTGTATAGCAATGATCTGCTTTCGGAATACATGTAAATGCGACAGCTTCCCAAAACTTCTTTAGAAAAGGTCGATTTACTATTTCAGGTGATTCTGTAAAATATTCATGAGCATCATATACCAATCTATACTTTCGAAAGAATTTTAAAAAATAACCAGTTGGTAAAGTATCCAGGTCAATGCAGCAAAGAATAGTAAATTTTTGGCCAAGAAGGAAGAAAAAGGCTCTTATATTATATTCAAAATAAGCAAGAAACCCTTTTTCAAAAATCGGTGTGAATCTTTTTACTTTAAAAGAAAGGTGTGAAATATCCTGGCTCGTTAGTTTCCTTCCAAATATTACTATTTCGTATCCAGCATCGTATAGAGAAGACCATATTCTCAACATACGCTGATCATATGGTATATCTCCGAACGTAAGAAAATGTAATTTACCGGTATTCAATGCTTTATCTTGATTCTATAGTTTTCAAATTCGATTTTATTTTCGTTGAGTAAAAATTGAAGTGCAATTTGTACAGATACTTTATTTTTTTTAAAAAAAGGTGCTCTAACAAGGTTTGAAGAGCTATTGTCTTCACCATTTGCAAAGTTTATAACATATTCGATACATTCATCGACCTCCTTTTGAGGTATCCTATTTTGTTTATTCTCAATACAAATGTCACATATTCCGCAATCTGAAACAAACTCTTCCCCAAAATAATCAAGTAAAGTTCTGTTGCGGCATACCGGACTTTCTACAAAAGCTAAGATAGCATGGACCTTTTCTTTATATCGTTGCTTTAAAAACTGCTGTAATTCAAAGTTAAAACTTAACTCTTGCGCATTATATCTAAATTGCCCGAATGAAATCTGGGGATTTTCTTTTTGCTTTTCAAAATCTAGAACGCCTGCCAAATCGAGATATTCTAACATTTTGAGAATAATTACTTCCTGTGTTTTAACTTTTTTAGAAATTAAGCCAATGTTAATTTTGACAGGCATATTAAGTATTCCCCCATACATCCGAAGTAATGTTTCAATCAAACTGTCATATTCAGGATTTCTTAATTGAAAATCATACAATTCTACTTTATTATAATTGATCATGACCTGGTCAGGAACATAAATACCTTCCGTCAAATGAATGTAGTTTTGAGTTTCAAGTTCTTTTAAGGCCTTGACCAACCAAACCACTTTGTAATCATATTTTTTACAAAAATCATACATATTGAAGTCTTGAAATTCACCTGAATGTTCGCCTGAACCTACCTGAAAATAATTTGCTAATTGAAAATATACTTTTATCAATTCTTCAGCCGAAGGAAAGGAAGATTCTATTGAATCAAGCAAATTGTCAATATCAGTATCATCGTAAAATATGGCTGCATAAGATTTATTCCCATCACGGCCACCTCTCCCGGCTTCCTGGTAATATTCTTCAATACTGGATGGAATAGCAAGGTGAATCACAAAGCGAACATCCGGCTTGTCTATTCCCATACCAAAAGCACTAGTTGCTACCATTACCCTGATCTTGCCAGACATCCATTCATCCTGTATTTTGGAAAGAACATCACTGTTTAAACCAGCATGATAATTGGCTGCTGAAACATTATGAGTATTTAAATAAGTAGAAACCTCAGATGTCGCCCTCCTGCTTCTGACATAAATAATACCACTTCCCTTCACATTATTTAGCAAATTTAGAATCTCGCTCCTTTTATCTAAAGCCCTCCGCGCCACATAAGTAAGGTTATTTCGAAAGAAACTAACCTGGAATAATATAGCATTCTTAATACTTAAATTTTCTCTAATGTCCAAAACTACCTGTTTGGTAGCTGAAGCAGTCAAAGCCATGACAATTGGTCTTCCTGTGGATTTTATTGTGGTAGATATATTCAGATAAGAAGGGCGGAAATCATAACCCCATTGTGAAATACAATGTGCTTCATCAACCACTATCATGGAAACATTTAATCGGTCCAGGTATTCAAGAAAAAGAGGTGAAGAGAGACGCTCAGGAGATAAGTACAACATTTTTATTTTACCTGAAGTACAATTACCAAGGATTCTGTGGATGTTTTTAACATGCATTCCACTATAAAGGCCTTCTGCCTGAATGTGCATTTTTTTTAGTCTTCCTACCTGATCCTTTATTAATGAAATCAAAGGACTTATCACAAGTGTAATACCATCGAGGATTAAAGCCGGAACCTGAAAACATAGAGACTTACCACCACCAGTTGGCATTAAAACAAATGTATCTTCACCCTGCAACACATTATCAATGATAGCATCTTGCAGTGGCCTGAAGCTGTTATAATTCCAATAATGTTTAAGTACTTCAAGAGCTTTGGACACAATCCGGTATTTGGAATGAAGATACTAAACTTAAAAAAATCGAAGGGCTAAAATTTAGGGCATTTAACTCTATGACCGAATGTGTTCCCAAGAATGTCATCCAGCGCAACAGATACACCCAAAAGACCTGCGAAATACATGTCATTTGATTTAGGATTACCCCTTTGAGCTCGATCTTCGTATTTTTTTGGTTCCCCATCAGGTAGTATTCTCCGGTCAGAAAGGTTGAATGCAAGGTCTCCTCGCTCTTCTCTAAGTTCATCACCCACAGCATAAGTAGAGCTCACATCATCAAGATAATCTGTAAATGTAAATCTAGGTCCGAATTCTATGAACAAACTAATGGTGGGGCTGACATTATATTTTAGTCCTAGTATAGCAGGTATGGCGATCTGAGCCAATTTATATGGTTTTCTTTCAGGAAATGAGGAGAGTCCCTGACCTTCCGTACTCAATGGTTGAAGTGCATGATAAGTACCAGCAAAGAAAGCTTTTGGATTGTGAAAAAATCCAGCAATACCCGAACTCACGTATATGCTAATAGGAAGTTCCATCCGTTCTGGATCAAAAGGCAATATATAAAATTCCCCTTTTAATGCGATTTCCCATACATTAGATCTAAAGGAGAGATTTCTGTATTTTAGATTTTCCTTAGAATTGATTTTGTCATCACCTGCAAGTGTAAAATTTTGAATACCCAATTGGAATGCCACTCTATCGTTAAAATGGTGAGAAGCAAATACACCTAAAGCCGGTCTGACTAGTTTAAAATTATCTGCCGCTTCATCCGGACTTAGATCACCATAGTATACAGAACCACCGATACCAAGACCAATTTCAAAAAATTGTGCAGAAGCGATTTGAGGGTAAATAAGAATTGATATTATAAATAATCTAAATATCTTCAAGATATAATATTTTTTTATTCTTTAAGTAATCTGGAAGGGTTTAATGCAGAGCAAAGGTAATGAAATGTCATCAAATGTAATTTAATTATAATTAATCTGATAAAAAGGCCAATTAGAAGAAAAAAGGGTTGAAGACAACATGAGATTGTTATTTTTGCCGTTATAATAACGTTCTATATTTTGTATTTGATATTACAAGATTCATTAAGTTAATTATTATTAAAAAACCATAACATTAAAATACGCATGAAAAAATCGATTTTATTTTTTTTATTAATTTGTAATTTCTTATTCTTAGCAAATATTCAAGCCCAAGAAGTGGCCCCTGAAAATTGGTTCACCTCAGATTTCTCCGATAGTAAAGTAAGAGGAACTAGTGCAGACAAAGCTTATAAAGAATTATTAAATGGAATACCTAGTGTTCCGGTCATAGTTGCTGTCATAGATAGTGGCGTCGAAGCGGATCATGAAGATCTTGCTTCTCGTATGTGGGTCAACAAAGGTGAAATACCGAATAATGGCATTGATGATGATAAAAATGGCTACATAGATGATATCCATGGTTGGAATTTTATTGGCGGACCTAATGGTAAGAATGTAGGAGTAGATTCTTATGAAGCTACCAGAGTATATGTTTCATTAATGCCAAGATTCAAAAATGCAGATTCAACAAAAATCAGTAAGAAGGATAAAAAAGATTACGAAACCTATCGTAAACTGAAAGCAGATATTGAAACAAAGAAGGCTTCAGCTGAGGCCAATCTTGCACAGATTGAATCCACTCAAAATATGATCATGGGTCCATTAAAAGCTGTTCAAACAGCTCTTGGAAGAAAAAAAGCAACCTTAGAAAATGTAAATGCTATTGAAGAAGGCGAAGATCAACAACTTGCCATGGGTAAGATGATCATGTCTCAGATCCTCGGTTCCGGTCAGGTACCTACGACCAACATGGATTCTATCATGATATTTGTAGATGATGAACTAAGTGAAGGGATTAAGCACTTTAAAGATCAAGTAGAATACTCTTACAATACTGATTTTGATTCAAGGAAAGAGATAGTTGGTGACAATTATGCGGACTATAACGAGAGATATTATGGCAATAACGATGTTCAAGGTCCTGATGCCTTTCATGGCACTCATGTATCCGGCATTATTGCTGCTGATAGAAATAATAAAATAGGAATCAGAGGGATCGCTGACAATGCGCTTATCATGAGCGTAAGAGCTGTACCTGACGGTGATGAAAGAGATAAAGATATAGCAAACGCTATCAGATATGCAGTAGATAATGGAGCTAAGGTAATTAATATGAGCTTTGGTAAAGGATATTCACCAGGCAAAAAATATGTCGATGAAGCTGTAAAATATGCAGAGAAAAAAGATGTATTACTTGTTCACGCTGCCGGAAACTCTTCTGAAAATAATGATTCAACAGAGAACTATCCTAATGATGTATATAACAAAAAAGGAAAACCAAGCAAAAAAGTCGCAGCAAACTGGATCGAAGTAGGTGCGATGGACTGGCACGGTGGAGAAGATATGGCAGCTGAGTTTTCTAATTATGGCAAAAAAAATGTTGATATTTTTGCTCCTGGAGTTGATATTTATTCTACCATTCCAACTCAACAGTACAAAAATGCAAATGGTACTAGTATGGCTTCACCAGTAGTAGCCGGTGTCGCTGCAATGTTAAGATCTTACTTTCCAACGCTTTCAGCCAAGGACACTAAAGATATCTTATTAAAATCTTCCAAAAAGATGGATATAAAAGTCAAAAGACCCGGTTCTGATGAACTTGTACCTTTTAGTGAATTGAGTGCTACAGGTGGTTATGTGGATGCTTATGAGGCAGTCAAACTTGCATCTAAGAAAACCGGAAAGGCAATTAATATGGCAGGTAGGTCGTAAAATTTATTTCCTGCTTCTAATACAACAAAACCGAACGGCTTTAACACCGTTCGGTTTTTTATTGGAGACCAAGTGGTCTCAAAAAAATACACACACTTAAAATCACATTAGAAACGAGTTATAATTAGTTTTCACAAATGCTTTAATAATTCAATCAATACTTGTCTTCAATAAATACCGTTGAACTCTTATATAAAAAACATAACTGCTAACTCTAGGATAAATCAAGTATCATTTTACTTTAGCTAACACCTTGAAAAGGTGAGTAATTTACCCTATTACAAACAAGTGTATTTGGAGTTTTAAAAAGTGACCGATTAGAATATTTTTATTCTATAAAAAACATTATTTTTAACTGTAGAATTTATATTTTATTCATATTCAAGATATTGTGGAATTAAAAAATCTTGAACATTGACTGATGAGGAATACCCACTTCTTCAAATATTCCACCATCTATACTATAATCCATTGATAAGTAAAAGGCAACAGCCGTATCTCTTGCTGAGAGAACAATTTTTTTATATCCTTTATATTTTATCCATAATTCAACCTTGGTGACCATAATCTTTCCCAGTCCTTTACCTTGAAGTGCTGGAGATACGGCCACCTGCCTCATTTTTACAATATTTTGATCAACTTCCTTCAAAATCAGACACGCTCTAAGATTATTGCCATTATCATATAAGCCAAAATGATATTGGTCATATTCTAGTGCGAGATCCTCAGCTTTAAATTCCATATTTAAAGGTTTCCTTAGGACTTCTGTCCTCAACCAGACAGTGTCATCATATTCAGGACTGCCAAAAACGATTTCTATAAGTTGAAATTCCATATTATCTGATTAAAGTAAAACTACCTTTTTTAAAGTTCATTGCCCCATCGGATGTCGAATAACGAATGAAATAAACAAAAACTGCTGGATCCATAGGTCTTCCATTGAACAATCCATCCCATCCTATGGACTCTTCCCCCGGATAGAACTGATTTGCCCCAAAAACATTATTGCCCCAACGATCAAATATTTTGAATTCAATGATCTTTTCAATTTGAGGATGCTTTGGTATATAAAAGCGGTCATTTATTCCATCTCCATTGGGCGAGAAAATATTAGGCACGAAGATATCAATCTCATTATCCACAAAAATGGTAAGCTCATCTTCGTATTCGCATCCATATATATCAGTGAGCCATACTGATAAAAATTCAGTCTTACTAGGAAATATTTCAAACTTTTGTGTCCCAATTTCAGTAGTAAAACCATCAATACTGACTATTATACTATCAATTAGCTCTTTTGAAAAAGGAATTTCATAATTAACAGTATCACCAATTGTTATATATATGTCAGGACCTAATTCCAAAATGTTAGATGTTGTATTAGCTACTTCGAAAGAAAATTCATAGTTACAGTTTTTTGAATCCAGTATTTCAATGCTATGCATACCTGATTCCAAATCATAAAACTGTGCGTATGTGATGAATGTATTTGAATCAATAGAATAACTGAATGGAGGACTTCCACCTGTAACAGTGTTAATAAATAAATCTCCAGTATGGTCAGTGCAATCAATCACAATATCATAATCAGCTTCTTTAATAGAATCTGCTGCATTGTTCACAATGAATATGCTAGTATCAAGACATCCTGTTTGATTGTCTTCTACATAAAAATAATAATTTCCTGTTTGATCTACGAATTGAGAATCTCTTGCATTTGATGTGTAGAAAACATTGTTATTGAATGACCATGAAACTAAATAATCGTTAATATTTCTTCCATTCAAAAACAACTCTGTTTCCATGGTTGTGCAATCAAGAAAAGCAGAACCTGTGACTTCAATCTTAGGTTTTCTATTAATAAGAATATCCAATCTTGCAGTATCATTTTTACAAACATTATTGCTACGCGCTACACTGAACATTACAAGTGATCCACTGCCGAGCTTACTAATATCCAGTTCTCTTTTACTTGGATTAAAAGCTTGAATGATACCGGGGAAACTTTGGGGAAAAGCATACCAATTGCCAGCGTTAAGGACGTTACTTAAAATAGTATCAAGACCTATTTTAGTTCGGTCTTCAATACAAAAGTTCAATGAATTATCATCCCCAGCATATTTTGCCTGATCAATATTCAATGTAAGAATTAGCGAATCTGCGCATTGACCAAACCAATCACTTGTAGTTTTTAACACAAATTTCTGAGGATTTTGTCCATTATTATTTGTGTCAAAGAAATGGGAGGGAAGAGGAACAACTGTTCCAGTAGCATCCAAAATATTCCACAAAACACTCACTTGAGGCTTAAACAATGAGTCAAGATCGATGATTCCATAATTACTACAAATAGAAAGGTTATAAAGAGAAGGTGAAATATCTGCTGGTACAGGGCATGTGCAATCAATTATTTTTAATATTGTTTTATAATTTTTCTCTAAGCATGGCACTAAGCCAGAATTAGTTGAATAATTTATGGAATAATACCCGGTAGGTAATTTGCTAAGATCAATACTGTCATTCAAGATCGTTACCCCTGGTAATCCCGAAATATTCCAATTACCTGACTTATCACCAGATTGAATGAAATCTGGAAGAAAATATTTGGGAACTCCATTTGAGTTAAAGGTATTACAAAGCGAGATAGTATCCTCTATGACAGCAAATGGTGGATTATTCAGAACTATGTTAAAGGATTGAGCAGCGTTAATATCGCATGTCCGGAAAAGAGTGGTCAGACTATCTATAACCAAAGTGCCACTCTGAATTACCTGAATTTGTAAAATTCCACCCATTCCACTTAAAGGAAGAATAGATTGGATGCCATTCCACGTATAATACAAAGTCCCTACGTTGTAATTATAATTGATATCAAAACTTATATCTGATGGTCCACAAATCACAGTGTCCTTGATTCCAGAAATAATGGGCGGATCGAGCAACATTATATCCAATTCCCCATTTGCGTCACAACCACCTATAGATCCAGAGTATTTAATAGTGGTGGTGTTAATACCTGGTAGTAAAAAACCGTTAACCGAAGTGCCGTCTGCATTAACTACATAATTTATTTCTTGTATGTCACCATTCCAGGAAAGAGATGCACTAGAGCCTAACAAATTTATCGCAAATGAACCATCGCATGTTAATGAATCGAATTTGAATATAAAACCAGGGTTAGGATTAACTATGATTGTTTGGCATACAGTATCAGAAGACCCGCATTGATTGGTGCCAAATGCACATACTTGATAATTCCCTGTTGAAGTCCAGGTAGCAAATGCTGTATCTCCTTTAAAAATAACATTTGGATTACCCTGAAAGGTCCAATGCAAATCATTGCGAAGTGTGTCTGACGAAACAATAAAAATTGATTCCATCCCATTACATGGATTTACAGGTAAAAGAACTGGGGGCATAGGAACTGTCATTTGCTCTACTACAGGGGCATCGAAACTATAACTACAGACTAGTGATCCGAATAATGCGGTGATCACCAAACTATAATCGCCACTAACAGTAACATCTACTGACCCATTATTAGAAATAATGTTGCCCGCTTCATCCTTCCAAGAATAACCTAAAATTTGAAATGTATTAATATTTGAAATAAAATTTGAAGTGTCTAATTTTACAATTTTATTGATACAATCAATAGTATCCGTCAATATATCGACATTTAGCGCTGCTACAATCAAATTTATGTTGACAATGCTATCGCAGCCGTGGATCGTAGAAAGAGTATCTCTTATTAATTGAGTACTGGTATACTTTTTCTGTCCAATGGTCAATGTATCATTTTTGCATATGACAAGATCCTTTAAAGGAAGGTCATAAAAATTATTAATAGTAAAGGAAAGTGAATCTGGTGTCAATTGTCCGCAGATAGAAGTAGAAGCAATAAGTGTTTGGAGATTCCCAAAATTATTTCCTATATAAGTTTGGATGATTGGATCATAACTTTTTAAATATGAAATTCCATAAATCTCATAAATCCCTTCAGATAGCAAAGTCCAATCAGGTGTAGCTGTAATCTCAATAATTATACCATTTAAAATAATTACGTATTTGTAATCGTAATATAAAACATCTGCTTCTCCTAATGGAAAATTTATTGATGGTATAAACAAGCCCAAACCGGTGTCATTTTTACAATATTTTACATCATTAACTGCCATGATTCCCGCCTTAGAATCACAAGGTAAGCAGCTAATGCCTGTTGGATCACAGAATTTGAGCGTAAAACTTTTGATCAAACCATCATAAAATACGCCATTAATAATATGTAATTGCCATATACCATTAGCGCTGCCCGAATCAAAATCCTCAAGACATCCTGAATACGGATAATATGAACCCGTATAGTTTGCACCTATCGTCCATGAGGCTCCATTTGACCATGTATTTGGGAACCCACCATCGGGAGAAACAAGGTCTGAGCATGGATTCATTTGAATATCCCATTCTGTCCCATTCGTGAAGTTGCCAATTTGAGTTGGTCCAATTAAAGAAATACTTTGACCGTTAGGAGAGATTAATTCAATTCGTAGATTACCAATAAAATCGTGTTCAAAATTAATTTCAATACCACATAATCCCTGCAACGGGGATGCAAGGTCATTATTTATCAAACCATTAACACTACCTTGAACAAAAAAATCAGCACCTACCGGAATAGTGTTATTTATTTCGAATTTGCATTGTCCAAATCCTGATAAATGAAAAAGCAGACTTATAAAGATAAGTAGAAAGTACTTCACCTTTTCCTGTGTTGATGGGATTAAAGTACAAATATACATATAAAATCCAAGTCAATGATAATCATGGCTTTGACTATTAGGAACAGTTGCATCTTGTAAGCAAAATTAGAAATACAATTTTTCAAGGCAAATAAGCCAAAGCCAAAAAAAAAGCAGTCTGATCATCAAACTGCTTTTTTCCTTATATACCTGAATCTATCAATTAATGATAGTCACTCTCGAACTAATTATTTTCTTATCCAATTCGATTTTAACCACGTAATTCCCTGCAGCTCCAAACTGATCTCTATTAAGCTCGATATTGTTTTGACCAGCATTTACTGTTACTTTTGAACGTTTAATTTCCTTTCCGTTAGTGTCATAAATTACTAAATCTGCCTTCTGAAAAGAATCATTCTGAAAATCAAGTTTAACTTTACCATTTGAGGGATTGGGATAAACATTAGCATTTACAATGTCAATACTTTTGTTGTTCAGCATATTAAAGGGTAGATATTCAGTGGCGATTGGTAATGTCTCAGGATCAAAAAACATTTCTGAATAATTAAAAGATTCGTCGGCTTTAAATCTATAAGCAGATAATACTCTTATTACATCTCTAACCCTGCAATCATGAATTACAGTAAATTCTAATTCCAATAAATTTTTTCCAAAATATGGTTGTTGAACAGCATCAAAAACAGATGCAATCAGATCAGTATTACCAAGTGGAAATGGATTAATACTATTATCTGTCCAATCGGGCACATAGATAGTACCAATTTGTTTAAAATTTATGTTTTGCTCATCAAACTGAATACAAAACTGAAAACCTAACATCTCACTAATATCTTCTCTGACGGTAATCAGAAAAGTATGTTCAGTTCCTGCTTTAAGTAAGGTGTCCTGAAACTGGAAATGAATTGAGTCGACCTGCGCATCAACCTTATTGGATATGCCTGCAATAGCCAAGAGAAGCAGCATTAAAAATTTGTTCATAATAATTATAATTGTTGTTATTAAAAAATCGAATTTTAATTTATTCTATAAATTTTGTCCAATAGTTCTGACATATAAAGTATCAATCCAAAGACATCATTTATAGAGTAAATGAAATCCATTAAAATCAAATAAGCGTCTATATATACGCAAATGTAAGCAAATTATTAATATATACATTACATTTTATTGTAATACATATAAAAAATCAGGAAAGAAAATGCTTAATAAAAATAAAGACGATTAGGATTGCTTTTCTGCTGCTTGTCTTTTGGCTGTTAGTTGGCCAGTTAAAAAGTGAAACAGCATTATAAAATCGCTTGCCAAACTTAAAAAAGGGTATTTAAATGTAGCCGGTTTGTTTTTTTCAAAAAAGAAATGTCCTACCCAAGCAAAAGAATACGCCATCAATGGGCCGATTATAAACCAATTCCATTGTTTGGTAAAAAAACAATAAAAAAGAGTGGTAATGAATAATGATGTTCCAATGAAATGCAATATCCTACTTGTCCTGTTGCTGTGTTCAGTCAGATAATAAGGATAAAATTCTTTGAGTGATGTGTATTTTCTATCCATGAAAAGTTCATTAAGTTGACAAATCTAAATATTAATCGTGAACTTTCGAAGCTTTTGATTGAATATAATTGCCAATTGCGCCAATTTGGCATTGACACTTTTCTATTCGCGCCACAATGGCGCATTATTTGTTTGTAGATGCAATTTCAGCAGATAAAATCTCCGAAAATGACTTTGGAATATTGCTTGCAATAGCAATAATATAAAATATAAAACATCTTAACATGAACAAAATGCATTTCTATCGACCTATGATGACTGGATCTATACCAACATCAACACAATCAAAAACTACATCTATCCCTGCGTCCAATATTTCAAAGAGTCAAAAAGGCTATAATTTAGAAATAGCAGTGCCCGGCTTTAGTAAAGAAGAATTAGAGATAATCCTGGAAGAAGGCAACCTCAAGATCACTGGTAAATATGAAGTAGAAAAAGAAACTAAGGAGCAATTTATTCATAAGGGATTTACCAAGCAACCATTTGAAATTAGCTTCAAATTATCAGACACAATTGATAATGAAAACATTGATGCTAAAGTTGAAAATGGATTGCTCAGAATAAATCTAGGTTTGAAGACTGAAGCTCAAAAAGAAGTAAAAAACATTGCAATAATTTAAAAATCAAATAATGGAAAATTATATTAAGCCAGGATATTCATTTCGCCCATACAAAAATGTAGATAGTTTTTTCAACCAGGGACTTAACAACTTCTGGTCTAATGATAGCATTATAGATGTCCCCCAGCACAACGTGAAATCTACTGGAGAAAGCTATATTATAGAATTATCAGCACCAGGTCTGGAAAAAGATCAGTTTGATATAAGTATTGAAGACAATACTTTAACAATTAAAGTGGATCGGAAAAAATCTACTGAGCAAATTGACATGTTGAATCCAACATATCTAAAAAAAGAATTTTCATTTGAGAAATTTACACGTAGATTTCAATTGGATAAAAATATTTCAAAAGATAATTTGATTGCAACTTATGTCAACGGTATTCTTTCTATCACTCTTGCGAAAGCAAATATAGTTGATAGTAGAAAGAAAATAGAAATAGCCTAAAATCGCGTTTTAAAACACAAAAGCCCGGTCAAAATTGATCGGGCTTTTGTATTTATCTTCCAAAGAATTAAATTTTTACTTTGATATTTTAGCTTTTATTTTTACTCGAATCATATCACCTGGCATTGGTAAATTATCCTTTGTGATTTTATTATAATCTATAATATTTTCGATAGTGACGTCATTATACTGATCGGCAACATCGGCTATAGATTCCTTTTCACCAAGTCTGTGCATGATATATTCGACAACTTCTTCATCATCAGAAACATTAGCTAATGAAGTATTAATAAAATTGCCATCTTCCATCATCGATTTCACTTGAACGAACTGCTCACTCAATGGCTGAACTACAGTTTGTTTTGTGAGAAGTCCGACTTGTTGATTTTTAAAAGCATACAGTTTTAATGTTTGCCCTTCTTTAATTGAATTATTACTCATTCCATTCCAAAATTTAATGAGCGAATTAGATACTCGTGCATTAACGGCAATATCCTCAAGTCGTTCACCCTTAGATACGGTGTAAACTAGCTCGACGTACTCACTATCATCTGAAGGGTTGGAAGTAAGAATCATTTCATTCAATGGATGAGAGGACTTATCAAGAGCAGGCTGAGTATTTCTAAAATTATTCATCGACCTCAATGGCAAAATGATATTCATTGCATTCTCAGAGGCAGGAATATAACCTTGTCGATACATTGGATTGAGGGCTTTCATCACTTCGTAAGGAACGTTCAACCTGTTGGACAAAGCTCTTAAATCCACTTTACTATATAAGCTGGAAATTTCAGTGATCTGTAAATCAAGTTCAGGAAATGTAGGCTTTAACTTATGCTTCGTATAGTAATTAAATATATAGTTAATCGCTATAAATTTCGGAACATAATTTTGAGTTTCACGTGGCAGATATTTTCTGATAGTCCAGAAATCTTTTTCCCCGCCAGCAGATTTTATTGCATTAAGGACTCTATTGGGTCCGCAATTGTAGGCAGCTAATGCTAAACCCCAATCGCCAAATTGATCATAAAGTCTCGCTAAGAAGCGGGCTGCAGCCTCTGCAGATTTATTCGGATCTCTTCTTTCATCAACTACGCTATTGAAATTAAGACCCATATCTCTTGCTGTTCCCGGCATGAATTGCCATAATCCTATAGCGCCGGCTGGAGAAATTGCATTTGGATTTAATGAGGATTCGATGACAGAAATCATCTTAAGTTCTACAGGAAGGTTGTATTTATTGAGTGCTTGGTCGAAAAAAGGGAAGTACATGGTGGCCCTTCCTAATAAATGTTCCGATGTAGTGCGGTAAGATTTGACGTATGTCTGTAAAAACTTTTTTACTTCCGGTGTATATCTGATATCAATCGCAGAATTTAATTTCCTGAGTCTAACTTTAATCAGACTTTCGTCAAATTCATTTTCATCTTCGTCCGAAGGTGATGCTTCAGTATTGATGAAAGTTTTGTTGGTATGAGCCAACTTTGGCAATGTACTTATGCAAAAAACTGCCAGTACAATGAAAATTTTTAATTTCATTGTCAGTACTTTAGTTAATAAATAAGGTTTCTTAGCAACGTATTGCAATCGCAAAATTAGCACTATTCCTCACTTTAGCACTATATATTAAAAAAAAACACAGCACATTAACATATATAAACTACTCATATGTATCATTATTGACATATAATTTCAGCTAGTTCTGTGAAACTTAAAAGACTTTGTTGGCCTGTTTTCATGTCTTTTAAATTAATTTTATTTTGTCTCGACTCTTCTTCTCCGATTATTGCGACATGTGCATATCCAAGTTCATTTGCATAGGTCATCTGCTTTTGTAACTTAACAGGTTCAGGATATAATTCGCAAGCAATATTGAGTTTCCTAAGCATATTTTGAATTTTAATAGCATACCCGAATGAGTCTATGTCTAAGCATGCGATCAAGGTATTCTTTGAACCAAGGACGGATTCCGGGAAAAGCTTTTTTTCTTCAATCAGATCGTATATTCTTTCCACGCCAAATGAAATACCAACACCTGACACATCTTTCATGCCAAAAATCTCAGTTAGATTATCGTATCTTCCACCACCACCGATGCTCCCCATATTGGCGTCCTTAGCCTTTACCTCAAAAATACATCCTGTATAATAGCCCAGACCCCGAGCAAGTGTTGCGTCGAACAAAAGCTCATTTTTCAATCCATTTGAATCAAGAAATGATAAAACCCTTTCCATTTCAGAAATTCCAAGATGGCCCTGTTCAGACTGCATCTTAGCTTTTAGTTCTGGAAGTGTTGTAGTCGAGATCATATCCATCAATTTGGAGACATCTTTGGAATCAAATGCTTGTGATTCAAGCTCTTTGACCACTCCATCATTCCCAATCTTGTCAAGCTTGTCGATAATAATCGTAATCAAATTAAAATGATCTTTTAGTCCGGCACTTTCAGCAATTCCATAAAGAATTTTCCTATTGTTCCACCTGATTGTCACGGGTAGAGAAAGCTGATCGAATACCTCATCGTACAATCTGATCAATTCAGATTCATAAAAAAGTGAAGAACTACCCGCCACATCTGCATCACATTGATAAAATTCCTGGTAACGACCTCTTTGCGGTCGATCTGCTCTCCAAACAGGTTGAATCGCTGAACGTTTGAAGGGAAACTTAATATGCTGTCTGTTCATCACTATAAATCGCGCAAAAGGAACAGTCAAGTCGTACCTTAATCCTCTTTTAGATAGGTGAGTTATGGCTTTATTGCTATTCTTTGAGCCTAATATTTCCTCAGGTACATCTTTTAGAAAATCTCCATTATTAAGTACTTTGAAAAGCAGCCTATCGCCTTCATCTCCATAATTTCCTGATAATGTTTCAAGACTTTCCATGGCTGGAGTTTCTATAGAATCAAATCCAAATAAATGAAATTGGTTTTTAATTATATTAAAAATATAGTCCCTTTTTCTAATATCCAAGGGTAAAAAATCACGTGTACCTTTTGGTAATGTTGGCTTCAAGCTATTCTGATTTAGATTATAGACGCAAATGTAGCAGAATTCATGGAAAAATATCTACCTTCCAAGCAGCAAATAATGTAATAAATGCGTTTGTATTAACATCTATTACTGAGAGAATAAATTGAATCATGGATATATCGTTCCCATTGGATTATCACGAAAGAGACCTCATCACAGCTTGTGTTAGGCAGGAGGAATGGGCGATTCGCAAAGTTTATGAAGATTATTACAGGTTGATGATGTCCATTTGCTTGAGGTTCGCGGCGAATGAAAATGACGCCCAAGACCTTTTACACGATGGTTTTATCAAGGTGATTAATAATTTTTCAAAATTTCAAATTGGAACTTCACTACCATCATGGTTGCATCGGGTCATGGTCAATAGCTGCATAGATCATTACAGAAAGATGGTGCGACGTAAAACGGAAGATATAGATCAGGTCTATGGTAATCACTCACTCGATGCTGATGCAGTAAGCAAATACTCAGAACAAGAGATCCTAAATAGTATTCAACTGCTTAGCCCCACCTATAGAACTGTTTTCGTATTATATGCCATTGAAGGATTTTCTCACAAAGAAATCGGTGGCCATTTAGGTATCACCGAAAGTACTTCACGATCGAATCTAGTTAAAGCCAGATACAAATTGCAGGATATTTTAAGAAGAACTCATCGATAGTAGCATGAACAACGAAGAACTTTTTGATCAAATATTTAAAGACAAATTAGAAAATGTCTTTATCGGCCAACCAGATAATGCGTGGAATAAATTTTCAAGGGCATCAAAAATGAATGCCGCACGAGAAAGTCATTTCTTTGACCAGGCAATTAGTAGATCTTTATCAAACATTAACACTCCGATAATTGGAAATGAATGGCTAGCATTCAAGAACCATTGGGATACCCACACACATCTAATAGAAAACGAATTTGATAGCCAAATAAGGAACACGCTTCAAGCAAACAGATTGAAGCCAGATTCTCGAGCCCTATCAACACTTGAAAGTGCCTTATCTCAATCCAACCTCAGAAACAAAAACCTCATCCCTTCCAAGATAATTGAAGCAATATTAATGTCAATTATTTTGCTCTTATTATATATGTACACACCTTTACTACAGACAAGTAATGAGAAATCAAAACAAACAGTTCCATCAAAACAAGTCGATAGAGCAAGTATTGATCAACCAAATACAAATGCACAAGTTTCTTCATTAGTGACTAACACACGAATTCAGGATAAATATTATTCTAAAGATCTATCCAAAAATGTAAAAGTTCAAACAAATGATAGAGTAGCTAGCGCACCAGCTGATCCAGACAACTTGATGGTTCAAAATACTAATTCAAATATGTCTGTTTTGAATAATATAAATGTTGTTTATAACGAATTAAGAGAAAAACGAAATGATATAATAGAACCATCCATCAACTACTACTTAAAAAATAATGGTTTCGCGATTCAATCTAATCCGCTGACACAAGGTTTGAATGTCATGAGAAACATATCAAATGAAGATAATTCTCTAATTTTTAACAAATTGCATAATAGCGATATTCAACCGCGTTCAATTTATGCCAGTGAAAACTATCCAAACTACACTTCAATTCCATTTAATCAAAGTGACGGCAAAAAATTATTGTCAGCCATTTGGATTGGATTCAGGATAGGGCGTGCATTCGACTTAATAAGGACGCCAACGTATTCGGATAAAGGCAAATTAGTTTCAACTCAAAAAGTCCAGAGTACAATTCTTGCATTCAATGTGGAAGTTAAAAATGATTTTGTCAATTTGGAGACAGGTCTTAGTTATTCTTGTAAGAATTTTGGCTTTGAAGGTCCGCAGAATGAAATTGCACATTTTATTAATATTCCTTTGAGTATAAAGAAGGACTTTTTCCCTTCGAACAGATTTGTACCTTATTTTAAGGTCGGCCCTGATGTAACAATTGTAGCTGCGGCAACATACAAACCAATCGTTGAAAACGCAAACAGATTGCCAAAAGGTGATCAACTGGCTGCTCCATTATCTGGCTATCCGGACCAAAAAAACGAAGATGGAATAATAAATTCTGGAAAACTTAGCACAAATAGTTTCTTAGGCATTCATGGATCACTTGGGTTTGAAGCAAAAATCACTAATTCAAGTAAAATTACATTTGATATTTCCCAACAAATAAATCCCTTCGAAAAAGGCATAGGAATTAATAATCACAGGTTTTCAGAGAGATCGGTAACCCTCGGTTTCAAAAAATTATTATTCGAAAATTTATATTAAAGCAAACTAATCATTAATTTATTACGTTTAGGTAATCGAAGCATCTTTTTACAAAGTCTAATAATAAGACATCCCCTTTCAAAAAATTGAAGTTAATACTTAAAAGTTTATCATTAATTTGTTAATTATAATACTTTTTTGTTTTTCTGATACTAACTTTGCACTTTAATGGTCAAATGATTGTTAAGCCGTAATAATGATTAATATAAAACTATTTAATAACTAAAACACATTTTTTTAATTAAAACAAAAAGTATGAAAAAAATATTTGGATTTTGGAATCTATTGTTGTTAGCGACAACATCTATCTTTATGGTAAGCTGTGGTGATGACATTAAAGACCCCATAGACTTGACGTCTCCACTTACAGAGACTCATAATTTCGATGAAAAAGTGGATCAGGACCCTAATAATGAGCTTACAATTACTTTAAAGGCTGTAAAAGGGGTCGGTAACATATCATCATTGAATGTTAAAGAAAACGGTGTGAATCTTGATCCTTCAAGATTTGAATTGGGTGGTGATGCAGTAGCTTCGAGCACTGTAGCAATATTGGGTGCTGATCAACAAGGATTTACTAAAGAGTTTACACTTGATTTGCCAACAGTTACAGGTACTTATACTTATCTGTTCACTGTTACTGATGCAAATCAAAAGACTGACCAAGTTTCTGTTGAAATTAAAGTGAGAGGTCTTACTACAATTACTTCTGAAAAGCTTTACAACTTTGCAGGACCTTTGGCGAGTGGATTGAATCTATCTACAGGTAAGGCAGTAGCAAAAAACACTGATAACAATACTTGGCCGGGAGCTCACATCCTTGATGCAGGGAATGATTTAGTTGGAACTACAAATCCAACATACCCTTGGAAAGGCTCAATTACTAACTATGATGGAAGTGTCATTAGAAAGGTAGATAAAGCTGTTTGGAATTTTTCTATTGGCATACTTGATGTGAAGGTTGCTTTTGAAAGTAGTAGTGATTTAGCAGTTGCGAAATTGGTCGTTGGTGATGTGTATGTTGTGAAAAAAGGAGAAGATTATTTCTTAATCAGAGTAAAATCAGTAGTTGATGATGGCATGAATCAAGGTGGTTCAGGTTCAAATGTTGATTATTCTGAATTTGAAATTAAAAATTAACCAATTTTGAAAGGGATGTTCTAAGCGATCATTCATTTCTAAAATGAAATCTTTTAATTAAGCCTTCGACTTTAATTTAGTCGAAGGCTTTTTTTATAAAAGTCTTTTAACTTTACTATTTTTAAGGATAACATGCGCTCCTTCTATTGAATCCTCCAGTAATACAATTCCCGGAGATTTGCCAACTTCAAGACTTCCAAGATTCTCATCAAAGCCTAAAGCCTTGGCTCCATTAAGTGTAGCCCACTTTAAAAGCTCAAATACTTCAATATCCGGATAGTGCTGTTCAATAGTCTTTAATTCCTCAAGAATGCTAAGTTGCCAATTGGAAGTCAGACTATCAGTACCAACAGTCATCTTACAATCATTAGAAATAAAATTCTGATATTCAGGCAATTTACCCTCTATGTACATATTAGCATTAGGACAAGTACACCAATAAACCTCTTTAAGCTTACTTCGTGCAAATACTATATCCTCCTGGCACATCGTAGTATTATGCACCAACAAAGTTCTTAAATTGAGATCCATGTGATCCAGGGAATAATGGATTGAAGAATGACCAATAGGATTAAAATGATCGAGCTCATTCCCCAGCGTATTGTAAAAATCAACAAATCCTCCAGATTTTGACATAAATAATTCATTCTCAGCGGTTGTCTCTTCATTGTGCAGACTTACTACACTTTGTTTATTGTTCAAAAGATTGATAGCGTCGAACAATTCAGGTGTGACAGAATAAGGAGCGTGAGGAACTGCAGATCTTCTGTGTCTGCCATCAGAAGGAGCTTCATGATATACTTGATTGTATTGTTTAATTACGCGTTCTGTCCATGATGGGTTCAGCATATCAAAATACTCAACAAATGTGTAGTATTGCAACTTACTTTTCAATTTGAAAGGGAAGGTATGGTTCATGTTACTAATGTCACCAACAGCCATGATACCATTGTCAAACATTTCCTGATCAGCCAATTGAATTGCATTAAGAATGTCTTGAATTTCAAAATTTCTTTTGCTGACCACTTCTTTAATAAAAGAAATAAGGCCTAGTCCTGTTGGCACAAGTCCTTTCATATGGGATAGCTCAAGATGGCAGTGCGTATTGATAAAGCCTGGAATAATGACCCCCTTATAATACTCAATATTTGGCTGGGTGGAGTCAAAAGTAGCAGAAATTTCCAGTATTTTACCTTCAGAATCCACTGTGATCAACCCATTTTTAATTGGGTTATGTGAAATAGGTATAATCCAATCAGCAGAAATCTTTCTAATCATCAGATATAGCTATTATGACAGCCTAAGATCATGAATCACAAGACCATTCCGTATTCTAGGTTCAAACCACGTACTCTTTGGAGGCAATGTGAGCCCCAGATCAGAGACTTTTTGAAAATCTTCAAAATCAATAGGATAAAGGTAAAAGCCAACATTGTTACCTGCTTTTTTGAAAGATTTATAAAAACCTTCCCACCCTTTGTAGCCTTCCACATATTTTATACGATCATCTGTTCTTACATCCTTCATTTCGAATAGGTCCTTAAAAAGTACCGCATTGATTAGTGCTGTATCTAAAACTAATGGCTCATCTTTATATTTCTCAAGCAAAGAAGGTTTCCAGACACATGAATAGATGTTACTACCAGATGTCATTAAGAAATTAAATTTAAACTTTGGAGTGAAAGGCTTTTTTATCTTTTCAACAAAACAATATCCTTTGAGTTTTTTCATCATTAAATCCCAATCCCAATTATCAGAAAGGCTTATTATTCTATTGAAAGGATGAATCTGCAATCCACTAAATGGAATGTATACAGACAAAACGTAATCGCCGATCTCTGAACCAGATTCATTGCCATATCTTGAAAAAGTCGAGAGTCGGTGGTGACCGTCCGCTATGTAAACACGCTTTAATTCATTTTCAAAGAAAGTAGTGATGTGCTCAATAGACTTAGGATCTGAAACAGTCCAGAAAGTATGTTTTTCGTCTTTATCATCAAAATGGAAATGCTGTACTAAATTATTGTCAGTTTTCAAAGTCTCCAGGTAGTCGTCAAAGACTTCATGCGAGGGATAAGCAAGAAGCACAGGCTTAACCATAGATTTTCTCACTGAAATTAATTTAATTTGCTCGAGTTCTTTTTCTTCCAGAGTCTTTTCGTGTCTCAATATATTGCCATCACGATAATCCTGAATATTAGTCAAACAAATTAACCCTTTTGAGCTCAAAGCTTTTCCTTCGATATTGTAAAGCACAAAATGAGGCACCTCACTCCGTTTGAGTTTCCTTTCCATATCTTCATCCTGAAAGCTGTTACGCACATTATCTGTAAAATCATCAATATTGTCAATGACAGAAGTATCAGGATAAACTGCAAGGAAAGTTTTAATATGCATTATTTACGTTTTATAATTTCCATATTCGAACACAATATTAATTGAAATATTGCACAATTTAATTGCTTTAAAATTTGATTTTAGTAAATAAAATTTTATTTGCTGATTAAAATACCTAAAAAATGTATTTGAATACTTCGTTTCCGTTGAAAAATCACTTTTTTGATATTGTGATTTTTAGAAAAATGTTTAGCTGTTTGAAAATTATTAATTAGTCTTTAACACACTGTCAAACTACATTCTGTCATGATTTGTGTAGATTTGCTTTCAAATACCACTATGAGAATATTTATACTGATTTTATTACTTCCTGCCTTCCTATATGCACAGCATATACCAGTTCTTGAAGGTCTTTCAGGTCAGGAATTACTTACTGAAATAAAAAATCAGTATAGACCACCAACGACATTAGGGTACTCGATTGCAAGAGATACTTTGTTCAGGAATATATTGGCTGTAAATGGCCAGTTGAAATGCCTTTATACAGATTATTCAATTAATTTAAATCCAAATTCAGATCCATCTGATAATGCATTCAGTCAAGGACTAAATACTGAACATATTTATCCTCAATCCAAAGGAGCAGAAAACGAACCTTTGAGATCCAATATGTACAATTTATATCCCGTTAGAGAAAACGTTAATTCGGACCGTGCAAATGATCCTTTTGGAGAAGTCCCTGATAATACAACGCAATGGTGGTACTATCTTGATATTAAACAGAAAACTAAACCCACGTCAAATATTGAAAAGTACAGCGAAGCCGCAAATAGCGTTTTCGAACCTCAGGAAGCTAGAAAAGGTGACATAGCAAGAAGCATAATGTATTTCTATAGTATATATACACCTGAAGCTAATGCCGCTGACCCTAATTTTTTCCAGTCTATGATCACTGACTTATGTAATTGGCATTATCTGGATCCAGTCGACAGTGAAGAATGGAATAGAAATTTACTGATAGCTTCTTATCAAAATGATCTTGCGAACCCATTTATTTTGGATTGTACCATTCCTGAGAGGTCTTATTGTAGTAGCAGTGGACAAAAATGTATTCCAACAAGTAGTATAATACCTAAGATCAAAACATTAGGAAAAATTTTAGTGAGTCCGTCAATGTATAATTCCGGTCAAAACACCATAAAACTTAATCATGATATCGCAGTGACAGAAATTATTGTCGTTAATTCAGTTGGCAATAAAATTGAGGATGTTCTGATATCAAACCGCATAGAATCGATTATTCAGATGAATTTGTTGACACCTGGAAATTACTTTGTATTCGGAAAAGATATCAATGGATACATTATTGCCAAAGGAAGCTTCCAGGTATTTTAAATTTTTGGTTGGTAGATCTTAGAATTTAAAATGCCCCACTTGTTTAGTCTATAGGAGATACTAGTGCTCAATACCCCTAAACCATATTTTACACTTCTGCTGAAATTTATTGAAGAGGCTTCCTTAAAGTATTTTGTTGGGCAAGTAATCTCACCAATTTCATACCCTTGATAAAATATTTGTGCTATCATTTGGTTATCGAAGACAAAATCATCAGAATTGGCTTGGTAATTTATGCTATTCAAGACGTCAGCTGAAAATGCTCTGTATCCTGTGTGGTATTCACTGAGTTTCTGGGAGGATAAAATATTCTGAAATAAGGTTAAAAATCTATTGGCAATGTATTTATATTTGGGCATACCCCCTTTCAAAGCGCCCATACCAAGTATCCTTGATGCGAGCACTACGGGATAGAGCCCTGAACCTATCATATGGGCCATAGAAGGTATCAACAGTGGCGTATATTGATAATCTGGGTGAAGCATGATTACTATATCGCTTCCTAATTCTAGTGCCTTATCATACAACGATTTTTGGTTTCCTCCATAGCCTCGGTTAACTTCATGTCTTACTATGTGCTTTATGCCCAGACTAATTGCAACTTCCAAAGTATTATCAGTAGAATTGTCATCACATAATATAACCTCATCCACAATATCTTTAGGAATTTCTCTGAAAGTTTTTTCAAGTGTCTTTGATGCATTAAAAGCAGGTAAGACCGCCACTACTTTTAAAGAATTTATCATTCTTCTTCTCCTATATCCTCAGAGGTAGATTTCTCATTTGTTTCTGCATTCAGAGAAAAGAAATCACGTTTGTCAAGGAAGTCAAACCATTTCAACACTTTTTTCATATCACTTGGATATACCCTGTCTTCATCATATTCAGGAAGAACGATCCTGAAATAATTAGCAAGATCATTATTACTTGCTTTCAGTAATTCAGAAATATTATGGTCCTGTTTGATCTCAACCATAGTTTTGAATATATCTTCAATAGGTGTTGAATCACTATAGGTATAAATAGCTATTGACCTAAGTGGTGTAAATTGATGCTTTCTAACTGAAACAAACTGCTTAACACCGCTGTCCATATCTTTGATTATCAATCCATTGCTTCTGCTTGATTCAAGGTAATATAAACCCGGTAAGCTGCTTACTGAAACTATGTTTTCTATATTCTTTTCCATCTTTTATTAAGTAATTTAAATTAAAAAGGGTATAATTATTAATATTTCGCTAATTCAATGATCTTATTCTCAAGTCTTGAGGAAGCCATAAAATTCTTTTCAAGAGAGATTGTAAAAGGAATTGGTGTATCTAGACCTGCACATCTCATCACAGGTGCATCGAGATATTCAAAACAATTTTCAATGATAATGGCTGCAATTTCACCTCCAAGACCACCAAACATCGTGTCTTCATGCAAAACCAATGCTCTCCCGGTCTTCTTGACTGAACTTATAATAGCAGATTTATCCAGTGGTACCAATGTTCTTAGATCTATTATTTCAATATCTATATGTGCCAGCTTTTTGGCAGCCTCCAATGCCCAGGTTACACCCATACCATAGGTAATAATCGTTAGTTCTTTTCCGATCTTGGGATAAGCTGCCTGGCCAAACGGAATATTATAATATCCTGTTGGAACTTCTTGATTTGCAGACCTGTATAAAGCTTTGTGCTCGAAAAACATGACCGGGTTATTATCTTCAAAAGCTGTGATTAGTAACCCTTTAGCATCGTATGGATTGGAAGGGTAGACTACTTTTAATCCAGGTACATGAGTAAACCATGCCTCATTGCTCTGCGAATGAAAAGGGCCAGCCCCTACTCCACCTCCTGTCGGCATTCTGATGACTACATCAGCATGCTGTCCCCACCTGTAATTAAGTTTGGCAAGGTTATTCACAATCTGATTGAAACCACAAGTCACAAAATCTGCAAACTGCATTTCAACCATTGACTTATAACCTTTTAGACTTAATCCTAAGGCACAACCAATAATAGCACTTTCACACAGCGGAGTATTTCTTACGCGGTCTTTACCAAATTTCTCAAGAAAACCTTCTGTTATTTTAAAAACTCCTCCATAATCAGCGATGTCCTGACCCATCAAAACTAGGTTATCATGATGTTTCATAGATTCCATTAAACCGCTCGAAATGGCATCTACCATTCTCATTTCTGCAGTGGGTTGGTCAGCAGAATCTGCAGAGACAAAATCAAATTTGCTAAATACATCTTCCATCTCATTCACTGTAGAAACCTCGATAGGTAAGGCTTGAAGAGCATTTTCAACTGAAGAATTTATTTGTTTTTTATAATTTGATTTAATAGAATCAAAGTCTTCAGCGTTGAAGATTTGCTGATCCAGTAAATGCTTTTCAAATCTTGAAATTGGATCCTGTTTCGCCCAACTATCCATTAATTCCTTAGGAACGTATTTGGTACCTGAAGCTTCTTCGTGTCCTCTCATCCTAAAGGTCATGCACTCTAGCAGGATTGGCTCAGGGTTTTCACGCATCTGAGCGGCTAGTTCTTTTATCTTTGAATAAACTCCAATTAGATCATTTCCATCTATTGAAAGTGATCTCATACCATAGCCTATGCCTCTATCACTTATCTTCTCGCAGTTATATTGTTCATTGGTAGGAGTGGAAAGTCCATAGCCATTATTCTCAACAATAAATAAGACTGGCAGCTGCCAAACAGAAGCAACATTCAAAGCTTCATGAAACTCACCCTGACTGGTTCCGCCTTCACCAGTAAATACTGCAGCAATCTTCTTTTCATTCTTCATCTTGTGTGCCATGGCTACACCAGCAGCATAGGACAATTGTGGCCCAAGATGAGAAATCATACCTACAATATGATGCGGCACTGACCCAAAATGGAAAGACCTTTCTCTACCTTTAGAATAACCTCCCTGAGTTCCTTGCCATTGACAGAAAAGATCTTCCAAAGGCATATCTCTCGTGGTAAACACACCAAGATTGCGGTGCATTGTAAAAATATACTCATCTTCATCCAAAGCAGCTGCTACACCAACAGAAATAGCTTCCTGACCAATTCCTGAAAACCATTTGCTGATCTTACCTTGACGCAACAAATTGAGCATTTTTTCTTCAATTAGTCTAGGATATACAATTCGGTCGTATAACTTCTTTAAAGTATGAACACTTAGATCAGTTTTTGAAGTCGCGCCATTCATTATATTTTCTTCCTTAGCTCCCAACAATATTTCCATTAAATAATTTTCAAATTTAAATTTGATAAGTGCTCCAGTAGTAAAGAATAATCCTAATTACTCCTGCTCACTATCTTTTTTCTTTTTATCATCTTTTTTGCCATCAAAAATTCTACTAAAAATATTCTTTTTCTTAGTAGAATCTTTTTTTGAACTGCCATCATCTTCGGGTGCATCTTCATCCATGACAGGCTCGATAGGGTTACCAAGGGAATCCAAAGACGTAGAATCAGCTGCATTTGGATCAAAAGTATATCTTGAATATGCGCATGAAAGCTTTTCCTTGGCTTCTTTCGATATTTCAGGAAATTTGGAACTTACGTAATCTTTTAAGGATTTATCTTTCTCTACTTGATGCAAAAACTTACCTACAATAGGCAGAGCAGTGAAAGCGCCAGTGAAATTTCCTT
This sequence comes from Candidatus Brachybacter algidus, assembly GCF_016707225.1. NCBI lineage: Bacteria > Pseudomonadati > Bacteroidota > Saprospiria > Saprospirales > Saprospiraceae > Candidatus Brachybacter > Candidatus Brachybacter algidus. The sequence continues at coordinate 48,246 of NZ_JADJID010000003.1, forward strand.
GTAAATGAATTTCTGGAAATTCACCGCCAACCCATGCACCTGCGATAAGCTTTGGATTAGAAGCTATAAACCAACCATCACTGCAATCCTGACTAGTACCGGTTTTACCGGCAAGGTCTTCTGTCACCTGATACTTCCATTTTACAGACCCTCCTGTACCATGATTAATTACACCCTGCATCATATTGCGCATCATGTCGGCATTTTCTGGGTTCATCACCAATTCTTTCTCTTGACTTTTTTCAGTCGTATTATCTATAAGAATATTACCTTCAGAGTCAACAACCTTCATTATGTAGGTCATCTTAGGCCTTAACCCTCTATTCATAAAAACCGAATATGCTGTCATCATATCTAATAAAGATATATCCACAGCGCCAAGACTAACAGATGGTTCTGAAGGAATCGTTGAAGTAATGCCAATTTTTTTTGCAAAATCAACGACAGTGTCAATACCAGTTTTCAACATAATATCTACAGTAGCACAATTTAAAGACTTAGCCAATGCTCCTGCCATTGAATATTCGCCTCCATAACCACCTTCAAAATTCCTTGGGGACCAATTGTCAAATTGCGGATATGTCTTTTGGGTATTGTCGTAATAGTCACATGGATTCAAGCCTTTCTCCAATGCAGCAGAATAAACTATTGGCTTAAAAGTAGAACCTACATGTCGTCTTGCTTTAACATGATCATATTGAAAATATGTGTTATCAATACCACCTACCCATGCTTTAATGAATCCTGTGGTAGGATCAGCTGCCATAAAACCTGTAGACAAAAATTGGAGGTAGTATATCAATGAGTCTTTGGGGCTCATCTTCATTTTCTTATCACCCTTTTGGCTATAGACAGTCATATCCATTGGTACATTAAATACACTATCGATATAAGAATGTGTCTTACCAGCTGCTGACATTGACTTATACCTTTCAGTGTTCAAAATTACTTTGTTCAAGAAGCTGGTATCTTTCCATGGTAGTTTAATCCATCTCATCTGCTGCGTGTAGAGATCCTGCAGCTCCTCCATTTGCTCAGCAACCGCCTTTTCGGCGAAATCTTGCATTGATAAGTTAATGGATGTGTATACTTTCAATCCATCAGTATATAAATTATAATTGGAACCGTCACTTTTTTTAAGGTGACCTAGTGCATTATCAAGATCAATTCGAGCATATTCACGGAAATAGGTTGCAATACCTATATTATGAGTTTCCTTGACATAATTCAATTTAATTGGCAGCTCAGATATAGAGTCTGCCTGAGGTTTTGTTAAATACCCATAACGCTCCATCTTATTAAGTACAGTGTTCCGTCTTTTTTTAGCGAGATCTAAATTATTCAATGGATTATACTTTGTTGTTGCCTTTAACATTCCAACCAAAGTTGCAGCATCCTCAGTTTTAAGATTTTTGGTTGAACAACTGAAATATTGTTTCGCAGCTACATCGATACCGAATACATTTCCACCAAAGGAGACCGTATTAAAATATAATGTAAGTAATTCTTCTTTGGAATACATATTTTCCAATCTTTGGGCTATTACTATCTCACGGACTTTATTGATAAGTGTGGTTCCTCTCCAGTAAGACCTTCTTTTGAAGAGATTTTTCGCTAATTGTTGACTTATAGTACTACCTCCTCCCGATGAGCTTTCTTTAAGAAGAATAGTTCTCCACAACACTCTTGCCCATGATTTCCAATCAATACCATTATGTTCATAATATCTGATATCTTCAGTTGATATGAGCGCATGAATCAGATTGGAAGGCAGGCTATCAAATGTAGTATTGGTTCTATTTTCAATAAAATATCTGCCAATCAAAGTTTTACCATCATCGGCTATCAACTCAGTACCCTCAGGATTACTTATACTTCTTAACTCTGAGTTGGAAGGCATTCCTCCAAAAACACCAATTCTGGCAGCCATAATAAGCAGGAAAATACCTCCAAATATGGTGAGAAATATTCCCAACAAACCTTTTACTATAACGTTGGCTACAGGACGTTTTTTAAGGTTAGCATTTGCGATTGCTATTTTGCTTTTTATAACAGACAAAACTGTTTTAACCTTCGAAATAAATGTATTTTCTGACATCTAATTTTTCAAAATATGAGTAGAAGTAATATGCGGAATTTCCAACAAAAGAACGCAAATATAAGCACCTTATTGGAAGAATTAGAAAAGAAATAGATTTGTAATAATAAAAAAACCGTGTTTTAGAATTCTAAAACACGGCATCATTTATTAGTTTAAGTCAACAGCATCTATAAAAATAGATCAAATGACTTACTATTCAGTATTTAAGCTTCAGCAACATCGTCAGATGGTGCTTTTTCATCAGAAGATTCAGCAATATCATTTGCAGTTTCTTCAGCAACATCTTCAGCAGTTGGTTCGTCAGATGCTTTAACATCAGCTATTTCAACTACATCTTCTACAACCGGTGCTTCTTCTACTACTACTTCCGTTGCAGGAACATCAACTTTTGCTTCAGCTACAGGAGCTTCAACAGAAGTATCTGCTTCCTTAGTTGCTATTTTAGCTTTCGCTTCAACTAGAGCCTTTTCGCCTGCTTCATCAAATTGTTGCTTTAATTGTGAGAAAGCATCAATATCGCCTAAAGTAGTTCTTTCGATTTTACCTTGTTGACTTTTCACAGCAGCTCTTGACTCCGTATCTGCAGAATCCTTCTCCCTTCGGATAAGGTTATCAGCTTCTTTTTTGATGTCCTCAAGGTATCTCTGATGAGAAACTAGAATTCTCTTATCATCTCTGTTAAATTCAATAACTTTTACTGTTAATGTCTCTTCTTGCTCAGCTGTTGATCCATCCTCTTTCTTAAGATGTTTGATCGGTGCGAAAGCCTCAAGACCGTAAGGTAATTGAACTGTAGCTCCTTTATCATCTTTTCTGATGATAGTAGCTTCATGATAAGAGCCAATCGGGAACACAGATTCGAAAGCATCCCATGGGTTTTCTTCGATTTGCTTGTGTCCAAGAGATAATTTCCTGTTCTCTTTGTCGATCTCAAGAATTACGATTTCGATGTTGTCACCTACTTTCGTAAATTCAGATGGATGAGAGAATCTCTTAGTCCAAGAAAGGTCCGAGATATGTACCATACCACCTATACCATTGTTGATCTCAACGAATACCCCATATGGAGTAAGGTTTTTAACAACGCCCGTATGACGACTATTTACAGGATAATTTGCTTCGATATCACTCCATGGATCTTCCTGAAGTTGTTTTAAGCTTAATGACATTTTACGGTCATCTCTATCAATTGTAACAACTTTAGCTTCGTATTCCTGATCTAATTTGAAGAAATCTCTGGCAGCAACCGGTTGGTTACTCCATGAAACTTCTGAAACGTGGATCAAACCTTCTACACCCGGGCTTACTTCAAGGAAAGCTCCATAGTCTTCAACATTAACAATCTTACCTTTAACAGTAGAACCTTCAGAAATATCCATTGCAAGAACTTCCCAAGGGTGAGGAGTTAATTGCTTAAGACCTAGAGAGATACGTTTTTTGTTCTCATCAAAGTCTAGAACTACTACATTGATTTTGTCGTTCATCTGAAGGACTTCATCAGGGTGGTTGATACGACCCCAAGAGATATCTGTGATGTACAATAGACCATCAACGCCTCCTAGGTCCATAAATGCACCGAAGTCTGTAATGTTTTTAACAACACCTTCAAGGACCTGACCTTTCTCAAGACCTGCGATGATGTGCTCTCTTTGTTCTGCAATATCACTTTCGATAAGAGCTTTGTGAGATACAACAGCATTTTTGATCGTTTCATTGATCTTAACAACTTTGAACTCCATCGTCTTACCTACATATGCATCATAATCGATGATAGGTTTGATATCTATCTGAGAACCAGGAAGGAATGTCTCAAGACCGTAAGCGTCTACAATCAGACCACCTTTAGTTTTAGAGATAACTGTACCTTTTATGATAGTACCATTGTTGAATGAATCAACGATTGTATCCCATGCGATAAGCAATTTCGCCTTCTTGCGGGAAAGAACCAGTTGACCTCTTGCATCTTCCTGACTTTCTACATAAACGTCTACATAATCTCCTACTTTAAGGTCTTGAATATCTCTAAATTCAGAAAGGGAAATAATTCCATCCGACTTATAGTTGATATCCAATACGACATCACCGCCGCTGATGACTTTTACAATACCTTTGACAATCTCGTTGTCTTTGATAGAGGTTAAAGTATTTTCATACTCCTCAAGGTATTTCTTTGTTACATCAGCTTCGTACTCAACGTGGTTACGTTTGTTGATAGACCAGTCAAAGTCATCATGAGCAGTTTTAGGAGCTTTGGGTGTTTGTGGTTGGGTGGTTTCAGCAGTCTGAGCGACTTCCTGAGCTTGGTTTTCATCAATCAGATTCTCATTTTCTGACATGTGAATCTTGGTTTTAGTGGTTAATTAATATTTTTAGCGGGGCGAAGGTACGCTTAATTATTGGAATGAAAAAGAATTTATATAAGTTGGGAAGACCTAATGGATGATACCAAAGTTAGAAATTAGAAATATCAAGTTAGAATGACCTTCTAACAAAGTCCCTCAAACTGAACTACTGATTATTGATTGCTGATTACTGATTGCTGATTACTGATTACTGATTACTGATTACTGACTACTGATTACTGGCCAATAAACATCATTTCGCCTCAAACCAAAGCTTGTCTTTATCATCCGGATCTCCATTATAATTAAAAGTAATTTCATCATGTGCAGAAATGTTTTTAATCGCCTTGATTATTAAGACTTCACCTTCGAAATCCATAACATATTCAGCATTAGGTTCGAAGGAATGATTATAAAGAGATCCGTATCCCAGTGCGATGGCTGCCTGCTTATGTTGCCAGAGAAAGTAATAGTTGAACATGTTGGTTTTGTCGATCAGTTCTATTTCATGTTCAGGAAGTAATATGACTGGACAAACTTCTATGACATCACCCTTTTTTAAAAGCTTACTTGTATATACTCCCCTACCCCTATCTCCAGTATCCTTATAATATACACTATCTAGTCTTTGCATGATTTCTATATTAATTAGTGGTTCTTTGGACAGATTTTTTTATATCAAATCTTGTAAAGACAATTCCTGATAACAATACTAAGATGCCAAGATATTGAATTAGAAATAATTTTTCTCCATCATAAAGGCCAAGTAAAATAGCTACAACAGGTGTTAAATAAGATACAGTAGATGCAAACAAGCTTCCTGAAATGTTAATGAGGTAAAAATAAGCAATGGACGTAATCACGCTGCCAAGTATGGCTAGAGTGATCACGGGATAAAAAACAGAAATCGAAACTTCTGGTGATACTGCCAAATCGAAAGCACCCGTAGTATAAAATAAGATACTGGCAGGAATCACCATTAAACTAAATGCTACGGCAGATATTTCAATGCTATTCACATTTTTTAAATACTTACCAATCGTATTAGTGCTCCATGCATAGAGGATAGTGGCAAGTACTACAAACCAGCCATACCATGCATTTTGGATGCCATGCAAATCAGTTTTTGACAACATGATCATAGCGGCCCCACACAAACCAATACATATGCCAAATATTTTAATGAAGGATGGTTGAAGTTTGAAAAATAGCATTCCAAGCAATAGTGTGAATATTGGAGTAAGTGAACTCAAGGTACCCGTCAAGCTGCTATTCATATTGGTCTGTGCGATAGCAAAACAAAAAGATGGAATACCACTTCCAAAGAAACCGACAATAAGTAAATATTTGATATTTTTCCTATCTAATTTTCTAACATAGAAAAGAGCGATAGGTAAAAAGCACCAACAAGCCACAAACATCCTAGCGGATGCTAACTGGTATGGATTGAGGTGCAACAGACTTTTTTTCATTAGAAAATAACTACTTCCCCAGGCAGCACTAATTAGAATTAATAAAGCAAAGCTTATTAAAGTCTTTGAACTCTTCATTCTTTATAAATATATTTTATCTCGACAAAAAACAGCTTATAAACTTAAATCAAAATCCCCTGAAAATCACTTGAAATCCAGGGGATAAATTTTTATTGACCTTAAGGAATCAAAGAAAGCAATTATTAATGACTAATAACCACTTTAGAAACAAACCATTGGTCATTTTTCTCTACTCTAATTATATATGTTCCATTCGACAAGTTGTCTACATCAATTGAGTGCTTATCCTTTCCTGCGTTCATTGGAACATCCATTTTCCTGCCCAAAACATCATATATAGTTATGACACAATCCTTTAATGATTTAGAATTTATGTTGATGGTGCTGTTAGCAGGGTTCGGATAAATAAATAAAGGATCTAAAGTCCAATGATTGGAACTAAGTGCTATCCCTACCGTTATTTCTACGCCTATCACAGTGCATCCATTCTTATCTCTGATTACGACTTTATATATGCCGGAAGCAAGACCTTTTGGATCTTTTTCTGTGGAAACAATAACATTATCCTTTGTCCATTCATAGACATAACCCGGATTTCCTCCAGTTACTTGAATCTCGATGGCACCATCAGAAGCCCCTGAACTTGTAGCATTAATAATATTAACAACGGTCATGCTAATAGGAAGAGGATTGACAATGTTAAATACATCTGTAAATGAACAATTATTACCATCTGTAACTGTAACAGAATAGCTGCCTTCACCCAGATTTATGATCTTAGGAGTGGTTTCACCAGTACTCCAATTTATTTGATATGGAGGAGTTATATTATTAACATCTACTTCTGCACTGCCATTTGGTACATTATTACAAGCCATATCCTTTAACTTAAGGCTTAATGATAATCCTGCTGTGATCGTTACATCGAATGAGCACGTTGTTTCATTTCCTGAATTATCAGTAATTACAAATGTATTGGTTGTAACACCAAGTGGAAAAATAGTTCCTAAAACAAATCCTGATACCTGCGTAATTCCTTGAATTGAGCAATTATCACTATAAGTAATATCGTCCCATACAGGCGGACCTTGACAAATTCCTTGTTTTAAATTACCTGGACAGATTACCACTGGACTTATAGTGTCCAATACCAGAATTGATATAACTCCGCTACCGGTATTACCTGACATATCAGTTGCTGTAGCCATTGTAGAGATGTTATTACCCAAGTCACTACAATCATATGAATTATCATTATAAATGATTGAAGACAAACCACAATTATCAGTAAAAAAATAATTAGTTGAAAAACTATTAAGATCACCTTGTCCATTTTCATTTAGATAGACAATAGCATTGTTAACTGACATAATAGGCGCTACATTATCAATCGCAATCAAATTTTGGGTAAAAGTCGTACTACATTGATTCTGATCTGTAATCGTTACTGTGTAGGTTCCTGCCGGAATACTATTCAAATTCTGATTAGTAGATCCGTTAGACCATTGATATGAATAATTACCCACACCACCAGCTGCATTCACTGAAATCGATCCGTTAGGAATATTGCAAGCAGGAGCAGTGAAAGAAGACGTAACCAAAATAGGTGCCGGACTATTTACAACCACAGTTTTAATTACTGAACAAGCATTATCGGTGATGGTTACTGAGTAGGTACCTACCGATAGATTTGATATAGTCTGATTAGTCATGCCATTAGACCAGGTGTAGTTGACAGACCCAACAGGGTTAGATATGTTAGCTGTAGCACTGCCATTATTTCCACCAGCACATGTGACAGGCTGCGAAACCAGGTTGGCTGTTAATTGGCAATCTGGTGCATCGATAATAAAATATTGAATAGTCTCACAATCATGACTATCCGTAATAGTCACTGAATAACTTCCAACTGCCAGATTTGTGATTTTCGACGTGCTTGCGCCATTGGACCAACTATAAGAATAATTTGGTGTACCGCCCGATACAAATGCTTCAGCAGTGCCATCTGCAACTAAAGTAGAAGTCGCCGGAGTGGTTACCACAGCAGCTGTCAAGATAGAAGGTTCTGAAAGCAAATAAGATTCGGTTGATTCACATTGGTTTGCATCAGTTATTGTTACTGAGTATGAACCTGCTCCAAGATTATTAATAAAATTGCCATTGGCTCCAGTATTCCATGCATAGAAAATTCCACCAGTTCCTCCTGTACCTATCACACTTATTAGACCATCATTTTCTGCGAAACATGTAATATTCCCAATAGATTCATTTATGATCAATGGTGTTGGCTGTTGTATCAGAAAGTTTTGTTCCAATGAGCAGTTTTTAGTATCAGTAATTGTTACAAAATAATTACCGGGTGCAAGATTTGCTATATTACTTGTCACCATGCCATTACTCCATACATATGAATAATTTGGAGTCCCGCCATTAGTATTCAAACTGATAGTGCCATTATTCAAGCCAAAACAAGTTATATCAGATTGGTCACCATTAGAAGTAAGCAGGGATGGGGCAGTAATGACAAATGATTGTGTTCCCGGGCAATTATTTGCATCAGTAATAGTCACATTATATGTGCCGGGAGCAAGGTCATAAATATCTTTTGAGGTGGCTCCATTTGACCATAAATAGGTATATGGTGCCTGACCTACCGTGGGAGCATTAAGCAAGATAGAACCATTATTCACGCCAAAACAGCTAAGTGGTATTGGAGCTCCGGTGATTACAAATGTGGGACATTGAGGACCGCATACACCGAGACATTGCTTGGCAATAATACGCTCTCTTATTTTGTTTCCTGGTAGAGGCCCGAATCCATTTGCAAAATTAATACCATAATTTGTTAAATGGCAATATGACATAATAGTTCCTCCATTCACAGGTGCAGGTCCGGGGCCACAAGAACCTTCTGTTTCATAACAATTATCAATTGCACCTCCAGGCCAACTGCATGATTGTGTATGTGAGGAACCTATATTATGGCCTAATTCATGTGTTACCACCTCAACAGTCCATGAATAATTAGGAAAATTACTATAGGTCATATTTATATCCGCATAAGAATACTTTATACTATTGTTGCACAAAGCATTTAACCACGCAATTCCACCATTGCCATTATTAGTCTTTGCCAATAAGTGAGCTAGATCGCCATTAAAACTGGTTCTATAATCTGTATAGAAATCAAGTGCATCTCCTGAGTCATTCGTAGGAAATGGATCTTGTGTAGTCCAAACGAAAATCTCAGAAATTGCAACAGGGACATCTTCATTATCATACAATGTAGCCACCACATTGAAAAATCCGTTTATAAATGTCTCTACGTTAGCTACGCTGCCTTTATTTTGATATATTTTGTACGAGGCTTCCATGAAAATTTTTACGCAATCACCTGCATCTCTTGTCTCCAATTCATTTTCAATATTATCCATCATAGATGACTGCTCATCTTTGGTTCCGCATTTGAAATTGTTCTTGAATGGCAAAGTTTGAGAATCATAGCTTACATGAATACCATCTTTATCTGTTTTGCCGATGTCATATTGCCCTTTATCAATAGAAGAAACAATTCCTGACATTTCACCTTCAAAAAAGCTCAAAGCAACCAGACTTTTCTCTTCTCCTTCGATAACACCTCTATAGTAAGCACCGTTAGTCATCTGGTATTTGCTACCATCGCTCGTTCTGACTATGGCATTATCCACATATGGATTTTTGTTATAAAGCACCACTTCAAATTCCGCACCATCTATTCCATATGGTATTTTCAACCTTAGTAAGTCCGGATGCTCTTGAATGATATCGTGTATTACAACTGGATCAATTCTGAAGAAAGTAGCATTTCCTTCCTTTCTTAGACCAAGTGCATTTAATTCAGCTTGATTCGGTTTGGAAAGAATTACATTTCTATCACTTACCGGGCTTAGTGTCTTGCGGATATTTAGCTCTCTAACTAATTTATCCTGGGCTGCCATCGATGTTGTAAATATTGTAGAAAAAACAATTAAAAATAACAAGGAAAATAATCGCATAAAGTAATATTAAAATTTAAAACAGATAGTTAGTGGGAAATAATGATAAGTTACAAAATATTATTCTTTCAATTTTCTTCGAAGTATCTTCCCAACATTGGTCTTTGGAAGATCATCTCTGAACTCGATTTCACGAGGATGTTTATAGTTGGTTAGATTGCTTTTCATGTGGCCCATTAACTCTTCCTTTGTCAAAGTAGGATCTCTTTTAACCACAAATAACTTTACATGTTCTCCGCTCTTTTCGTCAGGTACCCCAATGGCAGCAGCCTCAAGTACCTTAGGATGCATGACAGCCACTTCTTCAATTTCGTTTGGAAATACATTAAATCCAGAAACCAGGATCATATCTTTTTTTCTATCTACAATTCTAAAATAGCCATCAGCCTCCATAAGACCGATATCACCTGTACTGAACCAACCATCTTTAATAGAATTAGCTGTTTCTTCAGGCTTATTGTAGTATCCTTTCATGACTTGCGGTCCTTTAACTTGTATTTCACCGGTTTCACCTTGTGGCACCTCATTCCCGGCATCATCCACTAGTCTCATATCAGTAGATGGCACAGGGTATCCAATACTTCCAAGCCGTTCAGTTCCATTCAACGGATTAACACAAGCCACCGGAGAAGTCTCTGTTAGTCCATATCCTTCGACGATCCTTACTCCTGTTATCTCTTTCCATCTTGTTGCCACGGCAGACTGCAATGCCATTCCTCCTGCAAAAGGCACTTTTAAATCTGAGAAATCTAATGATTTGAAATCTTTATTATTCATCAATGCAGTAAACAAGGTATTAACTGCGGGAAAAATTGATGGTTTGTATTTTTTCCAATCTTTAACTAGAGACGGAATATCTCTTGGATTCACGATCAAAACTGATGGACACCCAAGGCTCATAAGCGCCAGACAATTTACAGTAAACGCAAAAATGTGATACATCGGCAGTGGACACAAACTCAATTCCGCATCTTGTTTTAAAACTGAAAGGAATATAACTCTGATTTGTTCAAGATTGGCCAGTAGATTTCTATGGGTTAACATAGCACCTTTGGCAATTCCGGTAGTTCCCCCCGTATATTGCAAAATTACTGTATCATCGAGTTCACTTTTAAATTCAGGTAATTCTTTTCCCACACCCAATTTTAAGGCTTTAGAAAAAGAAATGGTATTTGTTAACTGAAAGGATGGGACAAGTTTCTTAATGTATTTTATGACTAAATTAACTATGACGCCCTTTGCACCAAGCATTTCACCGATGCTGGTTAAGACAACGTGCTCTATTTTAGTTTCCTTTATAATTTCCTGGAGATTAGCGGCAAAATTATCAGCGATCACTATGGCTTTAACACCGGAATCCTGAAATTGAAGTTTCATCTCTCTAGGAGTGTAAAGCGGATTGGTATTTACTACAATTATGCCGGCTCTGACTGCTCCAAACAATGCGATTGGATACTGAAAGATATTGGGCATCATCAATGCTATTTTATCCCCTGATTTTAACCCGATAGAATGGAGGTATGCACCGAAATCACGCGAATATACATCCAACATTTTGTAGGACAATTTCTTGTCCATGCTAATGAAAGCAGTTCTATCTCCGCCATGTATTAGGGTTTTATCCAAAAAGTCCTTTAGATCTTCAAATCCTAAAGAATCGATCTCTGCAGGAATCCCCTTAGGATAATTTTTTAGCCAGATCTTGGTAGTATTCATAGAATCGATATCGACTTCGGTCACTTAGTTGTAAATATATAATTTCTAAACTGCTAAAATGTTGCACAAAAGTAATGAAGTATTGCAGATTACCAATGATTATTCTCTTATTTTTTATAATATGTAAAATTATATTTTGCATATTTGTGATTATACTTACATAATTATGGAATTATTAAATAAAATACATTTTACCTCTGATTTTATTAATAAAAGAATCGGAGAATTTAAGGCTGATATAGCGATCCAACTTGGGACAGGGATGACTTCAGAATTCTCAGGATTAAACATTCTTGAGCAAATACCATATATTGAAATACCCCATTTTCAAAAATCAACTGCACCTTCTCATAAAGGACAGATGATATTTGGAACTATTCAAGGAAAAAATATAATAATCTTGGATGGTAGGTTTCACTATTATGAAGGGTATACAATGCAAGAAGTGGTTTTCCCTGTTTACATTATGAAATACTTAGGGGTCCAAAATCTTATACTCACCAATGCTTCAGGAAGTGTAGATCCTGAGCTCAAAGAAGGAGATATTGTCATTATTACTGACCATATCAATCTTCATCATGACAATCCACTGAGAGGGGTAAATGATGAAACCATTGGCCCCAGATTTCCGGGCATGGGTTATGCATATGACTCTGAAGTCATAAAAAAAATAAGACATTGTGCTCTAAAGGAAAAAATATTAATCAAGGAAGGCATTTATTTGGGATTATCAGGACCAAATTTTGAAACTCCGGCTGAATATCGGATGGCACGAATACTTGGTGCTAATATAGTAGGCATGTCAACAATACCGGAAGTATTGGCAGCCAATCACTGCCGGTTAAAAGTAAATGCCATATCTCTAGTATCAAATCAATATGATGATGCTCATCCGCAAGAAGAAGCTGAGTTAGAGGGAGTTTTAAATGTTGTAAAAAATAATTCGAAAGATTTAATGAGGCTACTGATCTCTGTTACACAAAGTTTATGATTGGATGCTTACATTTGCTCTAGAAAATAACCTATGCCTTTATTAACTTTTGGGGAGGTCATCCAGCATATAAAGACCAAAAAGCCAATGCCAGTCTATGCACTCCATGGACCTGAACCTTATTTTATTGATCTATTGACCGATGCATTCGGGAATCAATTGCTATCAGAAGAGGAAAAAGCATTTAATCTTGAAGTCTTTTACGGTAAAGAGACCAACATCAATCAGATTGTTGACAGCTTAGCACAATATCCTATGGGTGCAGATATCAAACTTGTAATTGTGAAAAATGCACAAGAACTTAAAAACGTTGAGGATCTAGCTAATTATGTCAATGATCCCTATCCTAGTTCAGTCTTAGTACTTTCACATAGTGGTAAAAATTTGGATGGTAGAAAAAAACTGGCCACTGTCATCAAGAATAAATTTGGGCTCTTCGAATCCAAACCAATGTATGACAATCAAATGCCAGCATGGATCAAAGCTGAGGTAGAAAAGTCAGGCAAGACTATTTCTGATCAAAATTCAGCCTTGATAGCAGAATTTTTGGGTACAGATTTAAAAAAGATTCACAATGAATTAGAAAAAACAATTATTGCTGTAGGTGAATCCAAAAACATCACACAACAACATATTGAAGATTTCATAGGCATCAACCGTGAATTTAATGTGTTTGAACTTAATGCCGCAATATTTACAAAGAACGCCCTTAAAGCCCAGCTTGTAGTAAATTATTTAAAAGATAATTTTAACAAACAACCTTTAGTAGTCATTCTTGGGTCAATGTTCAACAGTTTTATTAAACTTTATACCCTGAAAGCTACTGGTGCTAATTCGGATATTCAGATCACCACTGTCATTAATTCAAGGAGTATTTCTGCAATCAAAGAATACAAAGCGGGCTTGCAAAATTTCAGTATAGCTGACCTTGATCTTGCGCTCTATTTATTTAAAAAATACGACCAATATTCTAAGGGCATTGATAATACGATCAATAATGATGGCGAACTTTTGAAGGAGCTTGTCTTTAAATTATTACATCTTAAAGAATTGGCTTCATCTTCCTCAAAATAAAAAGAGGAACAACAAATATTGCCATTCCTCTTTTCGTTACTTTAATTTAAGACCTTAAGTTTTGGAATTGATTATATCATTGGTAATCAATAGTATAAATAAATAATTCAATTTTCGATTTTCTTCAATTTATTTAAATGGTTCCATTTGCAGCACTCAACTATCGAAGTTTCATTCTGACTTCTAATTTCTAATTTCTACCTTAGATTGATTAATAGCAAAAGTTTTAGAATATATTTATAACTCCGAAACTTAAGTTAAGACTAAAATATATAATTGTATTTCAAGTAAAGCTGTTCAGTGAAACTCACTCTATTTCCTAAGCCTCTGACACCTCCGACTGCATTATTGTCTGTAATCTGAACCGGGATATTGTCATCATAGAACAATCTCGTATTGAGCGCGACTGAAATGCCTTTAAAGATTGTAAATGCAGTCTCCGTAGTCCAGTCCACATCAACATTTTGTGGATTATCAAGGTAATTACTAAACAAGGTAAGCCCAGATTTGAAGTTTAATTTGTCATTCAAAAATTTATTCACGTATTGTGCATTGAATGTAGCTCCAAATTGAAACAGCAATTGTTTATAATCATTAGGACCATTCCATTCTGTACCATGGATATTGACACCACCAAATGGTTCACCATTAGCATTCCTCGCAGGAATAGCTGCAATATTCTTGTCTCCTACTACTACCATTTTGAGCGATGCCGGAGATAAAAACAAAGATAAGTTAGCATTAGGTTTATAATCAATACCCGGAGAGAAGGAAATTCTAGCCGGGGATAGAAATTTTGCTATTGGCCCCTGATCTTTACCTGAAAGGTCTTTTAGATAATTTCCTTTTATAGGGCTTACTAAAGATGTATCTGAATAAGTAGGTGTAATCTGGCTTAAAAAAGTTAGAAGCACTGAGTAATAAAATTTACTTGTTTCATTTGTTTTATAGCCAAGCTTTGAATTAAATCTCAACTCGTCAATACTTTTTTGAAAAGGAACTTTCTCCCCTACAGCAAGTGTCGAAAATCCACTTCCTAATTTTTGCACACCTAATAAAAGGTCTGCATTGTTATCCCAAGCTAGTTTGCCATTCTTATAATTAGCAAATAAACTGCCCAGACCACCAATTGCTATTCTGTTTTCACCTGCACCAACAGCAGGATTAATCTGTAGCAATTGGCCAAAATCAAATCCTATTCCTGTGCCAATAAGCCATCCAGTTGTGTCTTTTTTTGCCATTTCTTTCCTGACTTCTTTGATACGATCATCATTTTGGGCGTCGACATTTAGAATAAAGGCAGTTAAACAGATTAAAAGGAAAATTTTTTTCATTGATATTATTTTGGTTAAAATATTAAAATTCTTTGGGGAGTCTAACAAATCAAAACAAAAGTGGTTCAAATGAATTACGACATTTTAGAATCCACCAAGTCATTTGATAGAGAAGCATGTATCACGATGGATTCTTTTGAAATCTTGCTTAAAGGAATTACTACCATTTTATTATCAGCCTTTAATACAAAGTCTGTGTTGCTGATAGATACTATTTGTCCAGTATAAGACTCTATCGTAATCGTATCACCCTCTTTGAATCTTTTATTATAGTAAGAAGCCAATATACTTGACATAACATCCTTGCTAGCTATTCCATATCCTAAAGCAAAGGCCACTACAACGCCTCCGATAATCATAGTAATATTGGATTGAATAAATTCAGTATCAATTCCTGCCTGAGTGAGTGCGCTTATAAATACGTTAATAAAAAGAAAGTAAAACAAAACTGTTGAGATAATTCTGGAAGAAGGTATTCCGATGGACTTTGCAGCAGAATAAACCATTTTTCGAATAAAATCAGCAAAAAGTACACCAACTATTAAAAAGGCGATAGCCGTAAATGCCTGAGGCAGATAGTTAATTATTGTAGTCAGATAATAGGAGACAGTGGTTAGATTGAGCATATCCGTGATAGCTATTGTAAAAACTACTAACAGCAAATAATAAATGATGCCTGCGACAATAGAGCTTATGACCAATTTAATTTTAGTGTTTGCAAATAGCTCTATTTCATCCAACTTGTCCGCCAGCTTATCAACTTTAATCTTCACTAAAAAGGTTTTGGTCAACCTTCTAATTACTTTGGCTATAATAAAACCAAGGATAAATAAACCGATTGCACCAAGTATTTTAGGCAAACTACTTATAATAGGTTGAAAAAACTGATCAACCATATGAAAATTGATATTATCCATATTTTAAATTTATATTAATAATTATTTGAACAAATCATCTTCGTTCTGCTTCTCCATTGACCGCGAGTCCATGTTTCCTATCACCGAACTCAAAGCACTAAGAAACTTAGGTATAAAGACATCCATGCAATCACCAGCCAACTTCAAAAATTTTATACTACTGTGCAAGTCCTTAAGGATGAATTCTGGCACACCGCCAGTTTCTTCAATATCCTTCTGCTCCAGTTTATTAAAATTTCTAAAATCACTCAATAGTATACCATTTTATATTAGACGCAACTTTATTGTTTAAGTACATTAAAGAATATTTTCTGAAATTTTTCTTTTGCTCTTTTCAATCTCATCTTGACAGCGCTTTCCGAAAGATTTAATATATTGGCTATATCCTTTACCATTAAATTGTCCTGGTATTTCATAATTAATATAGCGCGGTCTGCCTCATCTATTACATCCAGAGTAGCTTGCAATGCAACTAAGTTTACTTCATTTATAATACTTTCCTCCGAGTCATCCATTGGATCATCAATGTCATTGCCTTCACTGAAAATCATTTTATTTTTTTTCAATCTTCGCATTTGGTCGATGCAATGATTGTAAGTAATAGAATAAAGCCAGGTGGAAAACTTTGATTTAAAGTTAAACTTAGAAAGATTGACAATGATTTTCAAAAATATATCTTGCGTCGCATCTTCCGCAGAGGTAAAATCACCTAAAAGCGAATAACATTTATAATAAACTTTGTTGGAATAACGCTTGTACAATTCATCGAAAAACACCATTTGCTGATTAATAAGGTACTCTTCTACAAGCTTATTATCGGACCATTCTTTATAATCTGTAGGATGCAAATCAATTTATATAATTGCACAAATATGATGATTAATATATTTAAAGATTTAATTTTTTAACTTTTCTTAAATTCCATTGCAATAAATAATAGATCTCCATTTATTCAAAGCATTTATTCTTATTAAAATTCCAAATTAAAGTGCTCTTTTTATTTAAGTTTACAGTTTTAAAGTAATAAATTCATCGCTATGCAGAATTTACGTTATTGCATTTTATTTTTAAGTTTTTCCTTAATCACTACAAAATTATGTGGACAAAGCAAAACAGATGCCGAAATGATCGCCACTCTTCATGAAAAAGCGGTGGTAGAAAGTAAGGCATATGAATGGCTTGAATTTTTGTGCAAAAAGATTGGAAATCGACTTAGCGGAACTCCTCAGCTAATGGCAGCAACATATTATAGCAAATCTCTGATGGAGCAATTAAATTTCGATTCCGTCTGGCTGCAACCTTGTCAAGTTCCAGTATGGATCAGAGGCGAAAAGGAAGAATGCCGCATAGTCTCGTCGAAATTAGGCAGTTTTGAGCTCAAGGTATTGGCACTTGGAAACTCCACAGGAACAGGACAATTGGGTGTCGAAGGTGAAGTAATCATCGTTAATTCACTACAGGAACTAGAAAAAATGGATGATTCGAAGGTAAAAGATAAAATTGTATTTTTCAATCGACCATTTCAGGAAAGTGCTCTTTACACCGGCAAAGCTTATGGTAGCACTGTAGATCAAAGAGTGCGTGGACCACAATTAGCTGCAAAAAAAGGGGCCGTAGCAGCCCTTGTCAGAAGTGTAACTGCTAATCGCGATGATGAACCACATACAGGTGCTACAAATTTTGAAGATGGGGCAAGACAAATTCCTTGCTACGCTCTTGGAACCCAATCTTCAAACCTTCTGGCTGATTTAAATTTCAAATCTCCGGTTAGAGTCTACTGCAAATCAACTTCTAAAATGATGGGGACTACTGATGGCTACAATGTAATTGGTCAATTGACCGGAAGTAAATATCCTGATGAAGTCATAATCATTGGAGGACACCTTGACAGTTGGGATATTGGCGAGGGCGCACATGATGATGGCACAGGATGTGTTCAGTCCATAGAAGTGCTAAGGTTGTTACAAAGCAGTGGATATAAACCACAAAGAACTATCCGAGCTATATTATACACAAATGAAGAAAATGGTTTAGCAGGAGGCAAAGCCTATAAAGCCTATGCAGATGTGGCAAAAGAAAAACAAATGATGGCAATCGAATCGGACTCGGGAGGTCATAGTCCACAAGGTTTCTTCTATGAAGCTGAAGCTGGAATCAGTCCCGAATTTCAACAAAGCTTAAAAGAATGGAAAGTCTTACTTGAACCATATGGATATCAGTTTGTACCGGGTGGTTCAGGAGCTGACGTGGGTACATTAAGGCCTTTAAAAACATTTTTATTGGGTCTAATGCCTGATAGTCAAAGATATTTCGACTATCACCATTCTTCAAACGATACTTTTGACAAAGTCAATCGGAGAGAGCTTGAATTGGGAGCTGCTGCTGCGGCCAGTATCGTCTTTCTTGCAGATAAATACGGTCTAAACTAATAAAGAAAAAAATAGTGAAATCAATATCCATTAATGGTAAAGAGTTTGAAGAATATCTGGATGAGCATGTGATCGAGGAAAGGATAGCCGGCATGGCAGAGGAATTAGAATCAAAGTATCATGATGTAATTCCAGTTTTCCTTATTGTATTGAATGGTGCTTCTTTTTTTGCCATAGATTTGATCAAAAATTATTCAAAACCCTGTCAAATTGCATTTATTCAACTTTCTTCCTATGCAGGCACCACCTCAACGATGGAAGTAAAAGTCATGTCAGAAATAAGTATTTCTTTAGCCGGAAGGCATGTAATAATACTTGAAGATATCATTGATACGGGATTGACCCTAAAAGTCTTAACTGACAAAATAAAAAGCCTGGATGTAGTGACAACGAGTGTAGTTACCTTACTGGATAAACCATCAAGACGCATAAAAGAAACCGAGGTTGCAATCAGTGGATTTACAATACCGGATATCTTTGTCGTTGGATATGGCTTAGATTACGATGAATTAGGGCGGAACTCTAAAAATATTTTTGCAGAAAAGTGATCATTCATGTAGACTTTCGAAAAAGCCGGTATCATAATTTTTCTTTACGTCATTCCAAGGAAAATACTTTCCATTCATAGTAATATATATGCCTGAAGGTAAAACCTGAACGAATGCGAGAGCAGCACCAAGATTGAAAAATCCGTCACTTGAATTTCCAAAAGCATAAGGAATCATGGCACCGGTGATTACGATGGTTTTGTCTTCTATTCCTCCTTCTGCTAAGGCTTTTGCTGTAGATACCATTCTGTCAGTGCCATGCGTCAAAAGGATTTTATTTGCCGGAGATTTTTTGCATTGATAAACAATAATGTCTCTGTCTGCTTCGGTCATTTCCAGACTATCGACCATCATGAGGGTCTTAACATCAATTTCCAGGCTGCTTCTACCTCGATCAAACATTTCATTCAGATGTGTATCCTTGAAGTATAATTGGCCATTTATAAAATTGTATTCCTTATCAAATGTACCTCCTGTGACAAAAACTTGTATCATGTAGATATTTTTATAGCCCTAAAGATAGAAAACTCATTTGAAAATTGAAATGTAGCTATAAATTGATAAAGTCGTCTGATGGCTCCAAGACATCTGACGGCCATATAAATTGAAGTTTCGGATCAATCTATTTAACTTAATAAACTGGATTTCATTCAACTATTAAAGCCAACAAATAAAAGCCAACAGGCAATAGCTCGGTACCTCATCAGTTCATAATCATAGTCAAGAGCTTATAGGGCCAGCAGATTGCACCCCCTGATCTCCCTATTGTCTATCCTTCCCAATATTTCAAAGTGTCCATCACTATGATCTACTGCCATATCTTCAGTTTCAATGAAACAACAAGTATGAATATTGGCTAAGTCAATGACATTTAATGTCCCTGGTTTACCAATTTTTTGCACATGGAAAGGGTCATTTAGTTCTTTTACAGAGATATGAAAAGTTGGAGATTCTGTAAACATGCCGGTATGATCAGTATAAGACTGAGAAAGTAGTTCTGTCATCCCATATTCAGAATAAATAGCTCTGGGATTCATGGCAGAGCGCAATTTATCATGTAATTCCTGACGTGGCAATTCCTTCCCTTTGCCTTTCATTCCCCCTGTTTCGATGATAGTTAGTCCAGGATACGAATTTTTAGCAGATGTTTCTATAAATGACAACAAAGCAAAAGGCACTCCAAACAAAATAATTTCATCATGCATATCCATAATTGAACGAAGTAAATCAAACTGATCCAGAAAAAATCCATTTGCCGGATGTCCACTCACTTTCATAAAATGGTTGACCATATGAACCAAACTGCTGTCGCCTCTTTCTAAATAACCCGGAAGCAGTGCTAACACTAATTTTCCCTTAAGCGGGCCAAAACGTGTTTCAAAGATTTTTTTGCTTATTTCATCATACCAACTAGTATCCCTTATCAGATGTGCACTTCTACCCTTACCTGTTGTGGAACTGCTGTAAAATACAAGTTCTTCTTTCCAATCTCCTGTTAAGATTTGATGATTTTTAAAAAAGGTAATAGGCAAATGAGGAATGTCCTTGATTTCCGGGTACTTATTTACATATTTTAAGAGTCGCAAATACTCTTTATAAACAGCATTGTGCTCAGACTGGTATTCAAAAAGGGTATAAGCTGCTTCCTGCCAATCGACCTTACCTTCATTCAAAAATCGTGTCTGAATGTCGATAATTGTCTGAGGAAGCATCTTTTGAGTCATAAAAATGAAAATCGGAACGTTAATATTAGACACAAAGATGTATATTTAACTTTAATGTGTATGTAATTTTCACTATTCAAAAGTAGTATGAAGCATTTTTTAACCATATTTATATTGACCGTAATTGTACAATGGAGTTGCCTTAAAGCTCCTGAATACCCCATTGAACCTATTATCAATTTTGTAGGATTGACTTCAGAAGTCATGAAGCAAGGTGCCTTTAATTCTGACAGCACCATTATCACATTTAGTTTTACAGATGGCGACGGTGATCTCGGAGACAATGATTCTGTGAATATTTTCCTTACGGATGAGCGCATAGACACCATTACTACCAGTTTCAAAATACCACTCTTATCTCAAAGTGCAGGTGCGAAAGGAATATCAGGAGAGATTGCAATAAAAGTTTACACCACTTGCTGCTTATTTCCTAATGGTCAAACCCCTTGTACTCCCTCTTCACAATACCCTGTTGATTCATTGGTATATGGTATTTACATAATTGACCGAGGACAACACATGAGCAATATTATATATACACCAGCAATAAAATTATTATGCCAATAGCACCTTCAGAACTAATCCTTACTGACAAAGGCAGTATTTATCATCTCGATCTTAGGCCAGAACAAATAGCGACTACGATCATCACTGTAGGCGATCCTGATCGGGTAGAGTTGGTGTCTAGATATTTTGATCGCGTTGATTATCGGGTGCAACATCGTGAATTTGTAACACACACAGGCATGTTGGGATCTAAAAGAATTAGTGTTTTATCTACCGGTATAGGAACAGATAACATTGATATAGTCCTTAATGAGTTAGATGCACTTGTAAATGTTGACTTTGAGAAAAGAGAAATAAAAAAAGAAAAAATTTCCTTAGATATCATAAGAATAGGTACTTCAGGAACAATTAGATCAGAAATTGAGATTGATCAAATAATTCTGTCTAAGGGAGCCATAGGATTGGATGGGTTAATGCATTTCTATGAAAGAGAAACAGATCAATGTGAAGATGAACTATTAAATTGGGACATTCCATGGCCCATAAAACCTTATATGACCTGGGGAAGTAAAAAACTATTGGATCAATTCAGTAAACTTGGAGAGCAGGCCATCACCATTTCAAGTACCGGTTTTTATGGACCACAAAATAGAATGATTAGATTAAAGCCAAAGGTCAGTAACTTCTTTGAATTGCTTGATAATCAAATTATTGACGGATCTAGAATAGGTAATCTTGAAATGGAAACCTCAGGCTTATATGGTTTGTCTGAGATTCTTGGACATGAGTGCATTTCAATAAATGCTATTATTGCAAATAGGGCGCTGGGAGTTTTCAGCAAAGATCCCGCCAAGACAGTAAAAAGAACGATTGAATCAGCACTGGGATTGATCTAATTAAAATTTTCTATATTCATTATGTCTTGTAATATCATATTATTTAATGGGTTACATTGCAATGCAATACAATTTTACACATACATTGGGATTATACTTTACTCTAATGCTTGCTAACTATTATACTGGGTTACTCTAATACTGGCTAACTCCAATGCCGATTAACTATTATACTCTATTACTGGATTTTTTTTTACCTTCGCGCCGATTAAAAAGTGAGTAATTAACAGATGATCGTACTCGGTAAACAACCTCTTTCTATAGCTGAATTTGAGCAAATTGTTTTGCACAATGAAGCAATTAGTCTGGATGAAAGTGCATTGGCAAAATGCATCAGTAATCATGAATTTTTGAAAAAATTTTCTGAAAATAAGATTATTTACGGCATCAACACAGGATTTGGCCCCATGGCTCAATACCGCATCGACGATAGCCAGCGTGTAGATCTTCAAAGAAATCTAATCCGATCTCATTGCAGTGGATCAGGCAATTTATTGCCTGATTCATTGGTCAGAGGTGTATTACTTTCGAGACTCACTACCCTACTTTTAGGATACAGTGGAGTCCACGGTTCAGTATTGACACAATTAATGAATTTTATCAATCTTGGTATTCTACCTAATATCCGTGAACATGGAAGTGTAGGAGCTAGTGGTGATCTCGTGCAATTGGCACAAGTGGCTCTGGTACTTATCGGTGAAGGAAGATCAAGCCATGAGGGTAAAATCGAAGAAACAAAAGACCTTTTTGAGAAACATGGTCTTGCCCCAATAGAGATAGTCGCTAGGGAGGGCCTGGCCATAATCAATGGAACGGCCGCTATGACAGGTATAGGTCTAGTAAACATCATTAGAGCCAAACAATTATATAGGCTTGCAGTAATGGCTTCTTGCCTTATAAATGAAATTGTATCTTCGTTCGATGATCACTTTGCTCAACCTTTGAACGATGTGAAAAAACACAAGGGACAAAGAGCTGTTGCTTCAATGATGCGTGATTTACTCAAAGACAGTCATTGCATCCGTCAGAGAGACAGTATTTATTACAACAATATTCCTGACCATTCAGTATTTACAGATAAAGTCCAGGAATACTATTCTTTAAGGTGTGTCCCACAAATCCTTGGTCCTGTGCTAGATACAATTGACTATGCGGAACAGATCCTGATCGATGAATCAAATTCAGTCAATGATAATCCAATCATTTCAGAAGAGCATGAATATGTATTCCATGGTGGAAACTTCCATGGGGATTATGTATCACTTGAAATGGATAAGGTCAAGATCGCCGTCACACGACTATGTATGTTGATGGAAAGACAATTGAACTTCTTGCTCAATGATCATTTGAATCAAAAACTACCACCATTTATCAATCTTGGTAAATTGGGCTTTAATTTTGGTCTACAAGGTGCACAATTCACTGCAACTTCCACAACTGCTGAAAATCAAACGCTTTCGTTCCCAATGTATGTCCATAGTATATCTTGCAACAAAGACAATCAAGATATCGTGAGTATGGGCTCAAACTCTGCATTGATTACACGTAAAGTCATCGATAATTCATTTGAGGTGATCGCAATTCATTTGATGGCCATCGTCACTTCTATTGAATATCTTAAAATACATAATCATCTGGCTCCTGCAACGCAGAAATTCTACAAGACGATCAAAGAGTTTATTCCGCCGGTGATTGAAGATCTGCCTTTATCAGATAAGATCAATAACGCAGCGAGACACCTAAAGGATCTCAATTTCTAAAGAGCACCGACTGGATTAAAATTTCAAATTATGAGTGAGAATAACGGCAAATATGCATTTGTAACCGGCGGAAGCAGAGGAATTGGAAGAGCCATAAGCTTGAAACTTGCAGGCGAAGGTTACAATATCATCATCAATTACAAATCAAATGATGAGGCTGCAAATGAATTATTGAATGAACTTAATTCAAATGGCGGTAATCACGTACTATTGAAATATGATGTTGGTAATCAAAAAGATACAGAGAGTACCTTAAATAATTGGTTGAGCCAAAATACAGATAAAGAAATCCACATTTTAGTCAACAATTCCGGCATCAGGAAGGATAATTTGATGATTTTCATGCCCACTGAAGACTGGAACGAGGTAATTAACACAAATTTGAATTCATTTTTTCACACCACCAAGATCATTTCGGCTGCGATGATTAAAAGGCGTCGTGGCAGAATCATCAATATGGTTTCCCTTTCGGGCTTGAAGGGAATGCCAGGTCAGACCAATTATTCCGCATCTAAGGCAGGTGTTATCGGTGCAACAAAAGCTTTGGCTCAGGAATTGGCCAAGCGTAATATCACTGTCAATGCTGTTGCCCCGGGATTTATCAAGACTGATATGACAGGGGACCTCAACGAGTCAGAACTGAGCGCTATGGTACCAATGAACCGATTCGGAAAACCAGAAGAAGTGGCAGAATTAGTAAGTTTTCTTGCAAGTGATAAAGCTGCTTATATAACGGGTCAAGTGATCTCGATAAATGGTGGGTTGTATTCCTAGTAGATACTAGAATCTAAATACTAGACACTAGATAGTATTGAAGCCATTTCTTGTTGGATCTTGATAGTTTCTTCCAGCACTTTTTCCTGAAAATCCATCGTATTATCGGCGTAGATAATCTGTCTGCTGTAATTAGCAAGGATACCAACGCTTTCAGAAGATATGTATGGTTTAATATCCTTTAATTGACCACCTTGTGCCCCAAACCCTGGAACAAGAAAGAAATGATGTGGGGCTATTTCTCTTATCTCCTTAAACTCATCAAGGTTATTTGCACCTACTACAAACATGGTATTATCTATACTTCCCCACTCCATAGTTTTTTCCAGTACATCCATGTAAAGTGGCTTGCCAGATACACTCATTGTTAAGGTCTGAAAGTCGTTGCTGCCTTTATTGGAAGTTTTAACCAGGATAATCGACCACTTCCCTTCGTATTTGAGATATGGAGCGATCGAATCGTATCCCATATAAGGAGAGAGTGTGATAGCATCAACATTCATCCTTTCGAAAAATGCTTCTGCATATTTTTCAGCAGTATTACCTAGGTCACCTCTCTTTGCATCAGCAATGATCAGGATATCTTTAGGGATATAATCAATCGTCTTTTGGAGGCTTTCCCAACCTTTAGTACCAAGGCATTCAAAGAAAGCAGTATTAGGCTTGTAGGCGACGCAATGATCTTTGGTAGCGTCAATTATTGCTTTACAGAATTCAAAAAAAGGATCATCATACTGTAAGAGGTGCTGAGGAATTTTTTTGAGATCGGGATCTATTCCTACGCACAGGAAGGATTTCTTTTGGCGGATTTGAGCAGTGAGTTCGATCTGGTTCAACGGGAAATTAGTTATGAATGGTTAATTATGTGTGATGTGTGATAAGTGATGCGTAATGAGTAATGAGTAATGGGTAATGTTTGATACCTTCTAAACTCCTCACCTTCTAACTTCCTCACCTCCTATACCGTCACCGCATTCTGCACCTCAATGCCAACAATCTCCGGTACTCTCTGCTTTAAGACTTGCTCTACACCACCTTTTAGCGTCATAGCAGACATATTGCACATTTCACAATTGCCCATCCATTTTACTATGAGTCTAAAGTCAGGAGTGATTTCGACAACTTCTATATCTCCGCCATCGACCTGCAGATGTGGGCGGATCTCATCGAGTGCTAATTCTACCCTTTCCAGTAATGAATTCATTTGAATTTTTGTATTAAGATTTTACTTCTACGATTTTGGATTTACCAAGACTAGAAAGTATTTTATTAAGTTGCAATATAAGGTTTTTTCCTATATCTTCAAAAACCTTTTGATCTTTTTCCCCGGATCCAGCGGCATATAAGGTCCCTGCATCCCCTGCCTCCCTTAGTCCCATGGTGATCGGTATTTGTCCAAGAACTATAGATCCACTCATTTGCGCTAGTCTTTGACCACCTCCTTCACCAAAGATGTAATATCTGCTATCAGGCAATTCTTCAGGTGTAAACCAGGACATATTTTCAACCACACCGAGAACATTCACATTGATCTGCTCCATTCTGAACATGTTCAAGGCTCTTACCGCATCAACCACAGCGACTTCCTGAGGCGTGGTAACGATAATAGCCCCTGATAATGGCACTGATTGTACCAAAGTTAACTGAACATCACCGGTACCTGGAGGAAGATCCACAATCAGAAAATCGAGTGCATCCCAAACGGTATCTTCTATAAATTGTTTGATTATTCCTGCCAAGCGTGGCCCTCTTAGCACCACAGCCTGTTCCTCTTCTACAATAAGGCCAATAGATATAGTTTGTACTCCATTGACTTCAATTGGAACCAACTTTGGTTTACCATAAAGATTGGTGATCTGTGGCCTTTGACCTTTGATGCCCAACATTGTAGGAATCGAAGGCCCATAAACGTCAGCATCTAAAATACCAACCTTATATCCCATTCTGTTTAATGCAAAAGCAAGGTTAACGGAAACGGTAGACTTACCTACGCCGCCTTTTCCGGATGCTACGGCAATAATATTTTGAATTTGGGGAAGAGGACTTGCCTTTTCATCGATTTGGTCAGCTTTTGTGACCATGTGTAGGTTGATATTCAGCTCAGGATACTCAGCTTGTATGCCAAAAACAATGGCCTGATGAAGATTGCCTTTATCAGTAGAGTCCAGATTATTGGAAAAAATCATCAGATTCAGCTCTGTTCCCTCCAAAAAAAGGTCCTTAACTAAACCTGCTTTTACTATATCCTGTCCGGTCTTTGGGTCCTTAATATTACTTAAGACCTGTCGTATTTCATTAATATCTATCTCCATCGTGAAACAAACATACAAACAAAATTAAAGTTGTTTGTAAAACAGCCAAATATTAAATACTGTATAATGATAGGGGTAATGCTGGTTAAATAAAATGAGTATATGGATCGTCCTCATTTCTCCCTAATAGACGGGAAAATTTTATTGAAATATGTTCAACCCAATTCAGGGTTGGGAGGGTGCTTTTTGCGCCCTCCGGGTTCCACCCGGGGTTATTGTTGTTCAACCACATTCGGGGTTATTGTGGTAAGAACTAATTATTGACTTCTACTTGATCACTTTTTCTTACCTCAATGTCTGATCTGACCACTGACGACTGACCACTGACCTCTGACCTCTATCTCAAAACCATCAAAATCCTTCCCTAATTTCAAAATTTAATTATTGTCCTTATATCCTTCCACTACTTTCCAATCATTTCATTGTACATTTGCGCCCGTAATGCAAATACATTTTGACCTGAATTCATTGCCACAGTTTAATAATGCTGTGATCACTATTGGCTCCTTTGATGGTGTACATCTTGGCCATAAAACACTGTTGGATCAGGTCAAAGCTGTTGCTTCGAAACATCATGGTGAGTCGATAGTTATAACCTTTGATCCGCATCCAAGGCTGGTGTTGGAAGGCCAACCAAAGAACTTTGCACTATTGACGAATCTGGATGAAAAGGTCAGCCTGCTTAGTAAGCACGGTATAGACCATCTCGTAATTGTGCCGTTTACGAAAGAATTTTCACAACTTTCTGCGACCTCTTATCTACATAACTTTTTACTACACTATTTTAAACCCACGGCAATAGTCGTTGGATACGACCACAAATACGGTACAGGTAGAGTCGGAGATTTTGACTTGATGCGTAAGGAACTTAATCCACTTGGCATCGAGATAATCGAGATAGATCCACTATTGATAGAACAAATAGCTATTAGTTCATCTGCTATCCGAAGAGGATTGGAGGAAGGCAAAATGCGCACTGTAAACGAGCAACTCGGTTATCCTTTTTTCATCAGAGGTACAGTAGTAAAAGGGGATCAAATCGGCCGTAGACTTGGTTTTCCTACGGCCAATCTATCCCTGAAAGATCCCTACAAAGCAATTCCTTTAAATGGTATTTACGCAGCTAAAGTCAAAATAGACAATACTTTATACGACGGAATGGCCTATATCGGCCATCGCCCGGTAGTCGGGAATAATTTGGCCAGGGTAATTGAGGTAAATATTTTTAATTTCGAAGTTGATTTGTATGACACGGAGATCGACTTGCAACTCATCGAATTTATTCGAAAAGATGTACCATTAAGTAATTTGGATGAGCTGAAAAATCAATTGTTCAAAGACAAGGCGGAGGTGATCAAATTTTATTCAAAAACATCTAATAAAACACTTTACACAACAGCAGTTATCGTACTGAATTACAATGGCTTAAAACATTTAAAGACTTATCTTCCTGAACTAATAAAATATACTCAGGATGCTGATATAATCATTGCAGACAATGGATCGACAGATGATTCTGTAGCATTTCTTCAAAGTGAATATCCTGAGATCCAACTTTTGCTTTTTGATAAAAATTATGGTTTCTGTGGTGGCTACAATAAAGCAATAAATTTGATAACCCAAGATTTGGTCCTTTTGTTAAATTCTGACGTAAGGGTCACATCCGGTTGGCTTGAACCATTACTTGAAAGGCTTCTGTCGAATGAGCAGGTAGCCATAGTGCAGCCCAAAGTGCTTAACGACATCCAAAAAGAGCTCTTTGATTATGCCGGTGGTGCAGGTGGATGGATTGACGATTTAGGTTATCCATTTTGTAAAGGACGCATATTCGATGATATTGAAAAGGATGAACATCAATATGATAATGCCGAACAGGTATTCTGGGCTAGTGGTGCTGCCATGTTAATCAGGAGATCTTTATACATAAAAGCAGGCGGCCTCGAAGAAGGTTTTTTGCACATATGGAAGAAATAGATCTGGCATGGAGGGTAAAAAATATGGGTTACGAAGTGTGGGCTGAACCTGCATCTATCGTCTTTCACCTTGGTGGAGGAACATTGGATGCCACTTCACCTAAGAAAACCTATCTCAATTTTAGAAATAGCTTATTTGTATTGGTTAAAAATATTGAAGATCAAGTAATTATTCGAATACTTGCTAGACTGTGCCTTGATGGTGTTGCGGGAATCCGATTTCTATTACAAGGTAAATTTTCCTTTTTCCTGGCCATTCTAAAAGCTCATTTACATTTCTATATGGGTTTGAATTATTACTTAAAGCGCCGAAAAGAAAATAAAGTATTTATCAAACGTTTTACTATTGGACCACCAAATGATTCAGGCCTGCTAAAAAGGTCCTTGATTTGGTCTTATTTCATTAAAAAACAAAAGACTTTTACAGCCATCCAATCACAAAAATAATATCCATGAAGCCAGACATCATTTTTGAAGATGATCAGATCGTCATAGTCAACAAACCATCAGGATTACTAACTATTCCGGACAGACATAGCCCGGAAAAGCCAAATCTGGCTACCCAACTTCAAAAAATATTTGGTAAGATCTTTACTGTTCATAGATTGGACAGAGAGACTTCCGGCATCATTTGTTTTGCAAAAACTGCTGAAGCACATCTTGCTCTCAGTCAGGCTTTTCAAAACAGAACGGTAAAAAAGAAGTATCTGACAGTAGTCACCGGCAATCTCATGGAAGAAGAAGGCCGAATAGAAACAGGACTCTCCCCAGATCCTGTCAATCCCGGCAAGATGAAAGTTACGAAAGGTGGCAAAAAATCTTTGACATTATACAAGGTTTTAGAGCGCTTCAAAGCCTGCAATTACGTGGAAGCAGAGATCATGACCGGCCGTATGCACCAAATCAGAGTACATTTCAAATCAATTGGCCATCCATGTTATGTAGATAAGCTATACGGCAAAAATGAATCCATCTCCATCAAAGACATCAAGCAACGCAATTTGAACATGTCGAAAGTCCCTGATACAGTCGAAATCCCACTTATCAACCGAACGACACTCCACGCCTCTAAACTAGTAATTACACATCCTGTCACAGAAGAAGAAATGACTTTTGAAGCACCGCTACCGAAGGATATGAAGGCGCTGATCAATCAATTGAGGAAATGGGCTTGAAAAAATTATAAATTATAAATTATAAATGAATTGAGTGTTAAGTAATATTTGGCCTTAGTTCACAGAATAAAGGATTATTCATTGATTGAATAATACGCTTTGCAACGAAATTATATTTGTTAATCAGGAATTAATCATTTATAATTTATCATTTGTCATTATAAAGGTATATTCCCGTGCTTCCTCCTCGGCTTGGGTCCTGTCTTATTCTCCAACATCTTAAATCCGGCGATTAGTTTTTTACGGGTTAAAGCTGGCTCAATCACCTCATCTATAAAACCACGAGCTGCAGCCTTATAAGGATTACTGAAATTATTGGCATATTCGTTTTCTTTTTCTTTAGCCTTGACAGAAGGATCAGATGCTTCCGAAATCTCCCGCTTGAAGATGATCTCGCTCGCACCCTTGGCACCCATGACAGCAATCTCTGCACTTGGCCAGGCATAATTCATGTCGGCACCAATGTGCTTACTATTCATCACGTCATATGCTCCACCGTAAGCCTTTCTGGTGATAACAGTAATCCTCGGAACGACTGCATCACTGAATGCATACAATAACTTGGCACCATTCGTGATGATGGCGTTCCATTCCTGATCAGTTCCAGGGAGAAAGCCCGGCACATCGACAAGTACTAGAAGCGGAATATTGAAACAATCGCAAAATCTTACAAAACGGGCAGCTTTCTTCGAACTGTTGACATCCAGTACACCAGCCAAAGAGATCGGCTGATTTGCTACAATACCAATGGATTTTCCGGCAAGACGCGCGAATCCAACAACGATGTTCTCTGCATATTCTTTGTGGATCTCATAGAAGCTATCCTCATCCGTAAGCTCTGATATGATATCTTTCATATCATAAGGCTTATTGGAATCTGAAGGGATCATTTCATTCATCTTTGGCCTAAGTTCGTCAGATGCCTTATACGGCTTATCGAATGGCATATCCACACTATTCTGTGGCATGTATGAAAGCAATTTCTTCAATTGATTGATGCAGTCAAGGTCATCAGCTGCTGTAAGATGAGTTACTCCAGACTTAGAAGCATGGCTATGCGCTCCACCAAGTTCTTCAGAAGTGACATCTTCGTTCGTTACCGTTTTAACCACATTGGGTCCTGTTACGAACATATAAGATGTATGTTCGACCATTATTATAAAGTCTGTAATGGCAGGACTATAAACAGCTCCACCTGCACAAGGGCCCATGATAGCACTCAACTGAGGCACTACCCCACTTGCCAGTGTATTTCTGTAGAAAATATCCGCATAACCTCCGAGAGAATTCACTCCTTCCTGGATCCTTGCTCCTCCTGAATCATTCAAACCTATGATGGGTGCACCATTTCTCACTGCATGATCCATAATTTTACAGATCTTCTCTGCATGAGTCTCAGAAAGTGAACCACCAAAGACCGTAAAATCCTGTGAATAAACATAAACCAGACGGCCTTCGATCCTGCCATAACCGGTAATGACACCATCACCGGGATAAATCTCTTGTTGCAGACCGAATTCTGTAGAACGATGTTCAACTAGTTGACCGATTTCCTCAAAAGTACCTGCATCCATGAGGAGTTGAATCCTTTCCCGGGCAGTAAGTTTTCCTTTTTTATGTTGGCTGTCGATGCGGTGTTGACCTCCTCCGAGTTTGGCTTTTTGCTGCTTTGCTTTAAGTAAATCTAATTTATCCTTCATGTATATTGTCCTCAAATGTTCAAAATTCATTGGAATAAGCAAAAATGCATATCCTGAAATATAGCGCTAAAGGTATTAAATAAGGCAAACTTTAGAGAATTGAAAAATTGAAAATTGAAAAAAATTCAATTTTCATAAAGTAAATAAGTTAGGATATTTGGATAAAAACTGAAAGAATTGTAAAGAATTAATCAAAATAAATTATCTTCTTCTTTCATTTTATTTTTGTTCATCTTAAAATTGCTTGCTAGTTTAGGATAGCTTTCTTTGAACTCCTAATGCGCCCATTTTAAATTGCTACAATATCAATAGAACTTCATGACATAAACGATTGAAGCTGACCTTACCTCAAATCATAATTTTCAATTAGGGAACGGGCTCAACCATCGAGGGAATGGATATCTCATGGATCTAAAATGAATTATCTTTGTAAAAATTCCGAATTATCAAAAAAGGTAAAATTGCTATACTGACCATTACATTGCTTTTATGCTATTCTGGTGGCTCCTTTGCCCAAATAGAGCAAAATATAAACAAGCATCTCTCTACTAAAAATGGACTAGTAAATGATGTGGTGTCTTCTTTATATCAAGACCACGATGGGTATATATGGATAGGCACTCAAGCTGGTCTGCAGAGGTATGATGGTACAAGATTTAAGACTTACCTGGCGGATGTAAGGGATACTAATGCACTGCAAACTGATTGGATCAGTGCGATCTTTGAAGATAGTAAGCATAGACTCTGGATAGGTACTGACCATGGAGCACCTTATATTTTAGATAGAGCTTCCGGTAAGTTTTATAATTTCAATTTGAGTGTACCAGCCAAGTATAAGGTCAATGGAACATGGCGGATTTTGGAAGACCATAAAGGAAATATCTGGATTGCCGGACATGAAGGCTATTATAAACTCGATGAAAAAAATAGGAGATTTGTCAAGAGGAATAAAAATATGGGGCTCAAAGATGATCTGGTCACCGGGAGTATGGCTATAGATCGTGAAGACAAACTCTGGCTTTGTACGGTAAATGGATTGGTTTGCTACGACCCAAAGAATAGAAAACTATATAGCAAAAATTATAACCCTCAGCAAAATCCATTATTCGAGATAAATGCAAGTATTGAAAGCGTTTTAATTGATCATGATAATATTTGGATTACCACGAATTTAAGGTATTTATATCGATATGATTTAAGGTCTAATAAATTAAATAATTATCATTTTAAAAAGAAGATTGGAAATATTTTCGAATCTATGACCGACAACGAACAACCTCAATTGTTGTCGTCAAAGGCTAATGGTGACATAATAATTGGACTTCCCGGCAGAGGTTTAGCTACCTATCATGCTGATAGAGACGTGTTCACAATTGAGGAAATAGACAATACGACGGAATATGCTCTACATGTCCATAGTATTTACAGTTCATTCTGCATGTTAGAGACAAGTGATCATAGTGTGATGATAGGAAGTGATGGAGGTATAAATATAAGTAATAAGGAGAAGCAAATTTTCTATCCACATCAAATACAAATTGGTACAGGAAATCAAGTAAAATCAGGCAGAGTGAGTGATTTTCTTGAGTTACCAGATGGTAATATCCTGATCTCTTACTATGAACAATCCGGAGGAGTAATCAAAACGAATCATTTATTCAATTACCAAAATCATTATTTAGCAGAAAATGCAATTAAAAAGGGAACAGATCAAATATGGAGCCTATTCCAGCGAGATGATTCTACTGTCTGGGCACCTAATCAGGAGAAATCTATATTGAATCTAAATCTCAAAAATAATAGGATAAGAGAAGATAAAAATTTGAGTCAAAATAGTATTGTAACTACTATTCAAAAAGGTACACAAGGTGAAATATGGATGGGACTTTGGTCGAAAGGCTTGGGTCTTGTAAACATTGACAATAAAACTGTAAAGCAATTTAATTCATTCCTGAATCCTGAAATGAGCAGATATCGAAGAGTGCAGAGTATACTTGTTGACTTTGGCAAAATATGGGTAGGAACATTTCAGAATGGTCTTCAAATTTTTGATATTCAAAAAGAAAAATTTACTTCAGCCTATAAAGTGAACGAAAGAGATACCCGCTCGATCAGCAGCAATACGATCCTGGATATTATCAGATACAATCAAGATACTTTAATTCTGGCTACTGAAATGGGTGTCAATATATTTGATACTAAAAAGAATATTTTTACGGCCATCACCACTAAAGATGGATTGCCAAATAATTTGGTACTAGGACTGATGAAGGATGAAAATGGCGATATTTGGGCATTGTGTAGCGGAGCTATTTGCAGAATCAATATACATCATTTTGGCATAACAAGTTATGACATAAATGATGGTATTATTGACAACGTATTCAGTGGGCGAATATATCAATTAAAAAGTGGAATCGGACTTATCGCCACATCAAATGGTTTTATTTCATTTGATCCATCCGAAATAGCAGCTTCTTTACCCCCATCTAAACCAAGGATTACCGGCTTCAAAGTTTTCGAAAAAGAGAGAATGGTAGATAGCTTAATATCTAAAGGCAAGCCAATCTATCTGTCATATTCAGAAAACTCGATAAAGATTGAATTTGCATCGCTGGACCTGTGGGAGGCAAGTCGTGTAAAATATTACTACATGCTGGAAGGTGTAGATGAAGATTGGGTTAAAGCCGGTAAAAATCAGTCGGCTATTTATAACCAATTGAACAATGGGAAATATTTGTTTAAAGTTAAAAGCGCCAACAGAGATAATATATTTAGCGAAGAAATTACAGAATTACAAATAGTCATTTTACCACCTTTTTGGAAGACGTGGTGGTTTATTTTTTTAATTTTGATCTTAGTGATAGTTATTGCCTATAGCTTATTAAAAGCACGAGAAAGGAATTTAAGAGCTATAGATAAAGAAAAAATTAAGGTAGAACAGTTGAATGCTATTCAATATAAAAGTGAACTGGAACTCGAACAGATCGTCAACTATTTCACAACTTCTTTAGTAGATAAAAATACAGTGGATGAAGTATTGTGGGATGTAGCCAATAACCTGATCAGCCGCCTGGACTTCACTGATTGCATGCTATACCTTTGGAATGAGGATAAAACAAAAATGGTGCAAAGGGCTAGTTATGGTTCCAAGGATTCTGCAGAACGAATAGAGGAAAATAGATTCGATGTGATTTCCGGACAGGGTTTAGTGGGATATGTGATCCAAACGAAGCAGCCAATAGTAGTCTCTGACACCTCTCTCGATGCTAGATATAGAGAGGATGATCAGCGTAGATTCAGTGAAATAACAGTACCTATACTCTACAATGGCGAACTAATGGGCGTAATAGACAGTGAACATGCAGAGAAAAACTTTTTTTCTTCCCAACATATGCAGATATTAAATACTATCGCAACGCTGATAGCTAATAAAATCAATTCGATTTGGGCAGAGAATACTTTGCAGCACAATAAGATAGAAATCCATCGGATGAATGAACAACTCTCCAATGCAAGATTAGAGGCATTGAGGAGTCAGATGAATCCACATTTTATATTCAACAGTTTGAATGCTATCCAAGAATGTATATTGACAAATAATGTAGATGCAGCATATGAGTATCTTTCAAAGTTTTCAAAATTACAGCGAATGGTGCTAAACAACTCCAGCAAAGAATTCATCACGCTGGGTAGTGAGCTGGAGATGTTGCAGCTATATCTTTCTTTGGAATCATTGCGCTTCAGTCAATCATTTACCTATAACATTGAGGTTGACAATATAGATACGAATGAAGTGTATGTAGCTTCTATGCTCATACAACCTTATGTTGAAAATGCTATTTGGCATGGATTGCGGAATAAGGAGGGCGAAAAAATGATCTCCATACGCTGCAAGGAGGAAGATGGAAAGCTGAAGATCATTATCGACGACAATGGAATCGGTCGGCAAAAAGCCGCCATGATAAAAGCGCAAAAAATTGGATATCAACAGCATGAATCAAAAGGAACAGTGTTAACAGAAGAACGAATGAAACTACTTTCTATCAAATATCAGGCTGAAGTACATGTGGAGATAATAGATAAAATGAATGAAAACAATGAGCCTTCAGGTACAACTATAACAATCATTTTACCTAATGATTTAGAACCAAATAATATGTAATACTTAATCAAAGTCCTTCATAGCCCATTAAAAATGGAATAAAAGAATTTCAGCTCTGTATTTTATTTTTTTTTAATTGTTTTATTTACTGGACTCACTGACAATCAATGACATATAAATATTATTGGCTTTGTTGATAAATTGAATAACACTTTGAATGATCCAATCAATTCTAAACATCTAATTTCTTCAGCCACGACCGCGTAAGCTGCATCGAAGATAATTGCACGGATTTGAACGAATAAATTCGTATTAGATGCAAGGCATCATTCGTGGAATTAGTGGCTAATACTATTTATTTTTGTTAGTAAACCCAATAGGCAGTCTAAAATTTAAAGCTGAATAACTCATGTCTAAACCTTCATTTGCAGCAGGTGGAAATAGGTTAAATAATATTCTGATTACAACCCAAAAATTATGCCCTAAGGGATCAAGTCCTATCTCATCTGATTGGCATAATCCATATACTTCTGTGCAGCTTCAGGGTTTCCACTATTTTTCATGATCTGAGCGCCAAGTAAATACGCTTGTTTGAATTGAGGCGCCTGCTCAATCACCGTCTGCAAATCATCCAAAGCTGCAGAATAATTCTTCTGACTGTCCTGGATCATTGCACTGTAAAAGAAAGCCATTACATTGCGACGGTTCATTTTCTTACACCTTTCGATATAATCATATGCCTCAGCCACTTTACCCTGCCTCATTAGGATCAAACCTTTTGGCAATAACATATCCTCGTTGTCAGGAGCCAATTGAAGGCCTTTCTCTACCCAATAAGAAGCCTGATTCAAGGAATCCTGATTAATATAGGCATTGATCAATTCGACAATTGCCACGTTGTTTTTCGGGTCTTTCGCTGCTGCAGGTAAAAGGAAGGATTTAGCAAGATTGAAATCATTCACTTTTACTGCTTTTAAACCAGCATAAGTAAGTGTATCCGTATATTTAGATAGGGCGCCAACATGCACGCCATCAACATCAACTGTTTTAACTACTTCCGCCAATGGCCAAGAACCATTTTTCAGCAGATCGCTGTCGATAAAACGAGGAATAGAAAGATAATAATCTGCTTTTTGTTTATATCTGTCTTTGTAAGATGCATATAAGACTCTTACTTTAGGAGCCATTGTAGCAAAATAATGCTTGACAGGATCTATGCTATTGGTGCAAACAATGACCTCCTCCCCTCTTTTAATCCTTTCATCATTTTCAATGACCCATTTAGACAAATACTTCATACTATTCATCCAATAGTCAGTTTCATATTCACCATAAGCCGCCTTAATACCACCGGACAACTCATTGAAATAAATGTATTCATTCGGATGATTGGCCACCATGAATCTTATAGGCAATAACATAAGTACAGCCAATATTCCAGGAACTATCCACTTGAATTTTGTTTCAAAATATCTGAAGATCAATGCTCCCCAACCAAGAACAGCCAATACATTGATCATCGGCATGATGAACAAAAAGTGGCGGATACCGTCATACAATGAGCTATGTTTAGCCACTGCATAAACTACAGGAAAGACTCCAACGAAAACGATAAATAACACAGGGAGCCAATCCGTATTCTTAAGGATTGATTTCAATTTTATAAAAAACAAGACAAATCCTGCCAAAATGAATACAGGAATCGCCATAGAAAGCCATTTTGGAATATAGTACCATGGAATTTCATCTGACCATAATGCCTTCCCTTCGAATAACATCCTAATTGCCACGTCAAAATTTGACATCACTTTCAGTGCCTCCAATGTATTGGTAATTGGCGCAGCATGTGAATAAGGGAAAAATATCAATCCTAAGAAATATGCCACAACGCCCAACCCAGCAGCTTTAGCAAGCAATACTGTTGAATTAACTGATGCTGCTTTAAATTCTTTTCTTTTTAGATATAAATTAACTAAAGTATACAATCCAAAGTAAACCAACAATAGTATTCCACCCACCCTTATATTCAGTGCTATTGCAATGGATCCACCGAGAAATATGGCTGATTTCCAATCCCACTTAGGTAGAAAGCTATTGAAACGGATGATGCCCAATATGGACATTAAATATGCCATCGCAAAAGGAATATCCTTGGGATTATTCATGGAATCTCCAAAAAGCCGTGGTGAAAACACTGTGAAGAGCAAGGTCAATGAGGCCAGAAGCCAGCTTTTACTCAATTGCCTTGCAAGTAAACCGCTGAATATAATCAAAAATGCACCGAATAATGCGTTCAAAAAGTGGCGCACATCATATGGATCAGCACTTGGCATATTTTCATAAATCATGGCTGCACTCGCATCGAAAAGACCACCGTATAAATAAAGGTTTTTGTAAGTACGATAGGTCGTGTCTACGCCACCTGTGGCTAGGTATTTCAATACGTTTTCACCATTCTGTTTGTGTACTAATTCATCACCCGTGATACCATAATCGAAGCTTAGAAGTGGCATAATGATCAATAGCAAAACAGAAATTCCAAAAAACACCTTTTTAAACAAAGGTTCTTTGACGGACCAATTACTCAAAGAAATTGGAGATTTTTCTACAAGGATATTTGTTGGTATTTCTCCCGGTTCTACAACGATCTTTGGATCTTTCTGTTTAGACATGTATCTTCTATTTTGAAATTTGTTTTATTAATTAGGTTTCTGCCAAACTCCTATCAGAGATTTGCCAAAGGCACGGAAAATAATTGGATCTACCATTTTAGCAATGGGCACCAACATATTATCCCAAAGTGCAATATTGCCCTTGGAGGGAGTTGATTTATTTATAAAAAACTTATTGGCACAAGACGCAAAAAAGCCCATGGAATCGTAATATTTCAGAAATTGCTGATCAAGACCACTGTTTTGTGCGACAGACCTTAACATCGGTTTATCATATCTTCTAAAATGTCCTATTGCTTTATCAAATGGATTGTATAGAAAATTAAAGGCAGGAACTAAGATCACAAGATGACCACCGGACTTTAATCTGGCTGCAGCTTTCTCAAATTCCGCCTTATCGTGTTCGATATGCTCGATGACATCGATGTATAAGATGGAATCAAATTTCCTATCAGGGCTAACATCATCCAAAACGCCATGTAAGATTTCAACCTTTGATGCATGCGGTAACCCATTTATTTCTGCAGGAATGAGGGCTGTCAATTCAGCATCCGGCTCTATTGCCAACCAACTATTAACGGTATCATTGAGCAAAGCCGTAGTGGTTCCTCCAAGTCCTGCGCCAACTTCACATACATCGCCATAGATATATTTTTCTATAGCAGATCTATAATAAGCTTTCCAGTTGACAGCATCTTTGAACAGTTCAAGTTCATTTCCTATATAGTCGATATTAGACATTGATCTTGTATTTGTTGACAGAGCGAATGTAGTCCATAAAGTTAAGGGCCGGTACAAAATTCTTCTGCACCCTCGCATTGAGGACCATAAATGTTAGCAGCAAAGAAAAGAAAAATGCCTGTAACATAATCATCAATAAACCTATAGCTATCGAAGACGTCCAACCCGGGATGGCATAATCACTGAAAAACTTAACCCAAATAAGACCTAAAAACATAATTCCTGTCAAAACAATCAGAAATACTGAGAATAAAAGTAACCTTACGGAAACTATATCAATATTTACTGTAATACTGCTGATGCCGTGCTGAATCAGCGATATGATACTCATCTTGGATTGTCCCTTATATCTAGTTCCTCTGTCGATAGGAACACTCGTGTATTTTAACTTAGACCTGATAATTCCTCCTGGAAAATGATTCCATATCTCTGAAATATAAACGAGTCTAGATAATTGATCTTTTGGTATTAAGACGAAATTACCAAATGAAATGACATATCCCGAAAGTAGCTTGAAACAAAATTTATAAACAACGTAAAGTGTTTTAAAAAGGCTACTCTCCTGTCTACTGCGTCTTTGAGCAAAAACAATTGTTTCATTTTCGTTATTAAGTCCCGCAATTAGACTTTTGATATCTTCTGGTTTGTCCTCACCATCCGAATCCATCACAATAACGTAATCAGGCTTGAGAATTTCACTTGCATATGAAATACCTGAAGCAATGGCTTTTTG
This sequence comes from Candidatus Brachybacter algidus, assembly GCF_016707225.1. NCBI lineage: Bacteria > Pseudomonadati > Bacteroidota > Saprospiria > Saprospirales > Saprospiraceae > Candidatus Brachybacter > Candidatus Brachybacter algidus. The sequence continues at coordinate 88,297 of NZ_JADJID010000003.1, forward strand.
ATGACCTAAGTTGCGTTGAAGTTCAAGAATAATAATATCCATATTTAAATCAGGGTCTGACATTAATACACCCCCATCATATGCTCCAGTGTTTATAAATGACTTTGGAATATCTAGGGTACTTCCATCATTGACGGCAAGCAAAGTAAAACTTCTGCCCATCAATGCAAATTCACGCTGAAGTTCTCCATGCAGGATGAGAAGGCAATCCCAGTCATTGAATACTGGGGTGACAATACATATATGGTCGTTCTGCTTCATTAATCTTTTAAAAAAAGCACAAAATAAGAAAATCGCAAACTACAATGAAAAAACAAATGAAGGTTGCTTACATTTGCGTAAAATAAATAATACAAGATGGGCAAACCAATGGTATATCCGCTAGCGCTACGAATAGTCAAAATGGTAGAATCTGCTACACTTCAAATGACTGCAAAAGCCCGTAAGTTAAAGCAGGAAGGCAATGATGTGATCAACTTAAGCATCGGAGAACCTGATTTTGATACTCCACAATTTATCAAAGAAGCTGCAAAAGAGGCTTTGGACCAAGGTTTTACAAAATATACACCTGTATCTGGCTTACTTGAATTAAAACTAGCTATTCAGCGCAAGTTCAAGAGAGATAACAATATCGATTATTCCCTTGACGAGATCGTTGTCTCAAACGGCGCTAAGCAATCAATCGCCAACGTTGCAATGAGCCTGATAGATGACGGAGATGAAGTCATTATCTTTGCACCTTATTGGGTTTCCTATCTTGAGATCGTACAATTGGCGGGAGGTGTTCCTGTCATTGTATCAGCGGGCATTGAAAACGATTTCAAAGTTCTGCCTTCCCAATTGGAAGCTGCCCTCACTGAGAAGACTCGCTTAGTCATCTATTCTTCACCATGCAATCCGACAGGTAGCGTATATTCTATGGCTGAATTGGAAGCATTCGCTGAAATTTTGGGCAAAAGAGATGAAATTTATATCGTTTCAGATGAGATATACGAATATATCAATTACACAGGAGGACATGCGAGTATCGCATCTATTCCTTCAGTGAGAGATCAGACCATCACAGTAAATGGCTTCTCTAAAGGATTTGCAATGACAGGTTGGAGATTGGGTTACATTGGTGCTCCTAAAGAAGTGGCTAAGGCTACGGACAAGATGCAAGGTCAATTCACTTCGGGTGCTGCATCTTTCAGTCAGAAAGCTGCTGCCCTAGCACTCGATACAGAATTGAGTGAAACGCACAAGATGAAAGAGGTCTTCCAGCAAAGAAGAGATCTTATCCTTGGGCTTTTAAAAGAAATTCCCGGAGTGAAATGTAATACTCCTGATGGCGCATTTTATGTCTTTCCTGATGTCAGTTCATACTATGGTAAGAAAACCGAGGATGGTACGACTATCGAGAATGGAGATCAACTCTGCGAATATATTCTTGAAAAAGCATATGTGGCGCTTGTAGCCGGCTCAGCATTTGGTGCCGATGAATGCATAAGGATCTCATATGCTGCTTCTGATAAGGACATCATCGAAAGTTGTCGAAGATTAAAGGAAGTCTTAGAAAAACTGAAATAAAAAAATGGCCTGGAAAAATACATTTCCAGGCCATTTTTCTTATAAATAAAGAAATTATGCCTTATCCTTATTTCCACCTCCAAACCAACTTCTTAGTTTAGCTCCAAAGGAGGTAGATACTTCTTCTATTTTTTCTCTTGCATCATCTGCGAATTCAGAAATATCTTCTTTTAGATCAGCGGCTTTTTCAGAAGCTGCTGCGCTCCATTCAGAGATCTTTTCCTTGGCATCTTCTTTAAATTCAGCGATTTCTTCTTTAGCTTCAGCCATAATAGCATCTGCTTTAACTTTAGCCTGTCCTGCATACTCAGAAATATTTTCCTTTGCATCGGCATAGGCTTCAGAGGCATCTTCAGAAAGATCAGCCAATTTTTCTTTTACATCAGCAGCAACACCTGATAGGTTCTCTTTCAACTTGACAACTTGTTCACCTGCTTCTTCTTTCCATTCAGAAAGTTTTTCTTTGCCTGTTTCCATAAGACTTTCAGCCTCTGCTTTCACTTCTTCTTTAACCTCAGTTGCCTCAGACTTAATATCTTCTTTTACTTCTGTTGCAGTCTCCTTAACGTCTTCTGAGATCGCTTTAACATCCTCCTTTACAACTTCAGCATCAGCTTTCAATTGATTTTTGTCTTCGTTCAATTCGTCCATTTTATTTTTGTCCTCTTCCATTTTAACTTGTATTGGTTTATTTTTATAAAAGTATAATGTTTATAACTCAAAACTTAATTAATTCGTTCCTGAATTGTCTAAAGTTCAAATATTTTCTACTTATTAAAATCAATTAACAACCAACCAGCATCAGGTAGCAGATTGGGCCGGTAGCACAAACATATATCCAAACAGGCATAACATACCTTGCCATTTTCTTGTGTCTGGAAAATTGTTCCGTATAAGCGCGATTGAATGTAAAAAGTATGAATGGAAGAATTACACCTGCGAGAATGATGTGAGTAATCAACAATGTGAAGTAGACATACCTTATATTGCCTTCGTGACAGTATTTGACTTCAGGAGTAGTAATATGGTATAAAACGTATGACAAAAGAAAAATGAATGATAAAACCATTGCAACGTAAATACTCTTCTTGTGCAATTCGATATTTCTGTTTTTAATTTGATATAACGCAAAGAGCAGCACGAAAAAAGTTAAAGCATTAACAGTCGCATGAAAAGGTGCCAAAAAACTAAAGTCAATAGAAGTTTCTATTTTGAATCTTCGCATTCCTCCTACTATCAAAAGAACAACAATACTTAATGCCCAAGCAATTTTGTTTAATTGTTTTTCTTTTTTTGTTGCCTCATCTTGGTTCATAAAATTTTCAATTTTTTAATAGCCATCCTGCCTCACAAGTTGAGGTTTTTCTCTTTTATAATCAGGTATCAACACCGCACTGTGTTGAAGTAATTTAACAACTTCCTTTTCATTTGTGAGATCATAGCCCTTTCTTATAAATCCTTTGTTGTCCATAACCAAAGAATTTACTGTTTTCAAATCTGCTTTGAGTGAATCATTTGCTGAAAATAAATTAAAAAGTCTTTCAAAAGTCCGCTCAGGTGCAAATGAAACAAAGTGCCTTTTGGTAAGAATTGGATTAAGTAGTAGTTGTGTGCTCAAATCTTTCTCACTACAATATACAATACCAACAGCCTTGCTACCATCATTTTGATCATAGATAGTACGTGCAAGGTTTTTATTTTTTTCGATGTCCGAAATTTTGTCGGCATTGATAAATACCCAAACTCGACCTCGTAGTGAATCCCTATTAATTAAATAATCATTTATGTATAATGAATCTAGGCCGGCAATACTAATTCTTTGGTTCAATTCTTTTAGTGCATTCAACCTAAAATCGACTCCTTGCCGTATATAAAGCCAAGAGATAAAAGGAAGTAGTAAAAAACAAATCATTAAGACCCATACGCCCGGTCTCATTTTGTAAAAACTGCTAAATTTATTCAATCTCTTATTTTAACTAGTGCTTTTCAGCTTCGTTTGATTTAGATTCATCAGAAGCACCCTCCATTTGTGAATTTTCACCAACTGGCGCTACTTCCTGATGATCTCCATGCGATTCCATTGGAACCTCTACTTTGACGTAGCCATTTGCATTCAAGAGTTCAATCTGTGCACGACTATCTTTCCAATAGCTACCTTCGTCCAAAAATGCAATAGTAGCCCAAATTAATAATACAGTAGGAAGAATAACTGACATTGCCAAGGATTTCACCTCGTATCTCATGTGCATAAATTCGTAAACTATAAAATATGCTTTATACATACTGAATCCAATCATAGCTGGGTACATAATAAGCTTATGTAAATGGAACCCGGGAATCACATGCCCATTACCAATTAATGCTATAAAAACCTCTATTAAGGTAATAATACCTAATAGAATCATTCCTTTAAAAACAATCTTTTTTCCTTCTTCCGGAGACATATCACTCATATTGATTTCGCTTATTTTTTTTTACAATAGATAAAATACTAAAAATACAAATACCCAAACAAGATCCACAAAGTGCCAGTACAAACCGATCTTTTCAACCATTTCATAGCCATTTTTTCTCTTGGCATATAATCCACTCATTGAATTCAGCATGATTACGCTTAAAAAAACAACACCCGAAAAAACGTGAAAGCCGTGGAATCCAGTTATAAAGAAGAATAAACCACCGAAAGCTTTAGGTCCAAATGATTCCTGAGCTACTTGCCCTTTCAATGACCCTGAAGTAATTTTGAATTTTCTTTTATGGAAATCACCATCCTTTTTATGTATAAGATATGTATGGCCTGAAGTGAATTTATCGACTTCACCCATCTCATTTTTTGCTTCAGTACCGTCTTCATTTAGATAAACGCCATCAGTAACATGAGTTCCAAATGGATTTATAGTAATCGTCATGTGTTCTTTAGCTATCAAATTTGTCCACTCCCATGCCTGACATCCAAGGAACATCAAACCACCAACAATGGTTAATGCCATCCATTTTACTACTCCCCTCTTATTTTCTCTATGTCCTTCCTGAACTGCTCTTACCATTGTAACAGAAGAGAGTATCAAAATAAAAGTCATTAGAGTAACAAAAATTAAAGGTGCATGATGGAAACCACCTGGGAATGTAGAGAAAACTACATCAGGTAATGGCCATGATGGCATACTAAATCTTAATGTTCCATATGCAATTAAAAAACCTGCGAATGTAAAAGCATCCGAGACCAGGAAGTACCACATCATAAGTTTGCCGTAGCTTACTTTAAATGGGGACTTGCTGCCGTCCCAGAGATTCTGGTCAGTTTCATGTCCTTCATGGTGGTCCACTTCGTGATGTGAATGTGTTTCTGTAGCCATTTATGCTAAAATTTAATGGTGTATTTCAATTAAAAATTATCGTTGTATTAGGAAGAATATAAATAAATATATCCATAAGATATCGACAAAATGCCAATATTGTGAGGTTAGTTGAAATCTTAATAATCGCTTACTGGTCACTTGATATTTTTGACCATAAGCCTGAACCAGTGCCACAGTAAGAATGCCAATTCCACCAAGTACATGGGCTGCATGAAGTCCACTGATCACATAAACAAATGAACCTGATGGATTTCCAGCAAGGTCAATACCAATACTTTGCATTGCTATCCAACCTTGATATTGAAACATTATAAACATCATAGCTAAAGCCATTGTAGCAATTAGAAATAATTTATAACTTTTCTCGTTTCCCTTTTTAAAGTTCGAGTAACTCATATGCAATGTGATACTCGAAAGCAATATTGAAAATGAACTGTAAAGAAAGACTGAAGGCAATTTAAATTCAAGCCAATTTCCTGCTGACTGTCTTACTACATATGCACTTGTCAAAGAAACAAACATCATTATTATACTTGCAAAACCTGCCCATAAGGCAAATTTCACCGGTGGTATTGTTGATTTATTTTCTGAAGTTGCTATTGATGTACTCATTTTAAAATAATTTATCAAAGTAAACGACTCCTAAAGCGATTGCAAGATAGACTAAAGATGCAAACATTAGTTGCAGCGCAGACTTCCTTGTACCATTTCTAAAAAGATTATATCCAAAATATGCAAAGCCGATAGCAGATACTATCATAAGTACCAATGCATAAAAACCAATTAAACCAGCATAAAATCCAAAAATTGCAAGTGGTATAAAAAGAAAAGCATATATAGCTGCATGGATACCAGTATTTGGATCCCTTTCGCCATCCTTACTCGCAATTAACTTATAACCAGCAAGTTGATATTCGTCATATCCCAACCAACCAATGGCCCAAAAGTGAGGAAATTGCCAAATAAATTGTATTGCAAATAGAAATATACCCATTTGATCAATATGTCCCACAGCCGCCACATTTCCAATTAATAATGGAATTGCTCCGGGAAAAGCTCCTACTAAAACAGCAATAGGGGAATATCTTTTAAGCGGTGTATAAACAAAAGCATAAGATATTACAGCTAAAGCTCCAAGTAATGAAGCTAGAACATTGAAATATGCTAAACAGACCATACCTAGAACCCATAAGACTCCTGCGACAAATACGGCATGAGATACTGACATTCTGCCAGCAGCCAAAGGTCTGTCGGCAGTGCGCTTCATCAATTTATCGTAGTCCTTTTCAAGAACTTCATTTAATGTATTTGCAGCTGCAGTAATGCAGAATCCTCCAATGAAAAGCAATACAAACTTAAACCAGTTAATCGGACCTGATAGTGATGCCATGTAAGACATCATCGCCGAGAAAACTACAAATAGTGTGAGTTTATACTTAAATAGAATAGCATAATCCATCAACCAATTTGATTGACTTGATTTAATACTATCTACTGCTTCTCTTGACATTATTTCTAAAAAATATTATTTGTTATTAATGTGTAACCTCTTCACCTTCAGCGTAAGGTGTGATCTGAGTAATGAACTCCTTTCCATCCTTACCATAATCATATGCCCAACGCTCTACTTTAGGCAATTTGCCATGCCAGTTACCGTGAACTGGTTCAATGTCGGTAGTCCATTCCAATGTGTTGGCTCCATAAGGATTCTTTTCAGTCACCTTCTTGCCTCTCCAGATACTATAAAAAAAGTTAAAAACCCAAAGTAACTGAACGCAAAATACAAGGATTGCAGAGATCGTTATGAATTTATTCATATCACCCCAACCTGAGAAAGCATCGAAATTGTCAAATCTGTAATATCTTCTTGGTACACCAGCGATTCCTAAATAATGCTGAGGCCAAAAAATACAATAAGCACCAACCATTGTGATCCAAAAATGTATTTTAAGGATGGTTTCATTCAAATATCTTCCGAACATCTTAGGAAACCAGTGGGCGACTCCCGCAAACATACCAAAAAATGCTGCTACACCCATTACTATATGAAAGTGGGCAACCACAAAATATGTATCGTGTAATGGAATATCTAGTGCTGAATTACCTAGAAATATACCTGTAAGACCTCCAGATATGAAAAAACTCACGAAACCTATACTATATAACATTGGAGCATTCAACCTGATATTACCACCGAATAAAGTAGCAATCCAGTTAAATACTTTTACAGCTGAAGGTACTGCGATGATGAGTGTAAATATTACGAAGAAATTAGAGATGAATGGATTCACACCTGACATAAACATATGGTGCGCCCAAACTATAAATGAAAGAAAAGCAATTGCGAGCATTGAGAATACCATAGCCTTATATCCAAAAATAGGCTTTCTAGCATGTACTGACATTACTTCAGAAACTATACCCATAGCAGGTAATATGATAATATAAACTTCGGGGTGTCCTAGGAACCAAAATAAATGCTGATATAGAATAGGACTCCCCCCAACGTTTTCTAAAGCAGCTCCTTGAACAAAAATTTCACTTAGGTAGAAACTTGTGCCCATACTTCTATCAAATAACAATAAAAGAACGCCAGAAAATAATACAGGGAATGACAATACACCTAGGATAGCTGTAACTAAGAATGCCCACATAGTAAGTGGCATATTCCACATACTCATACCTTTTGTACGAAGATTCAGCACTGTAGTAATATAATTAATACCGCCCAGTAATTGAGAAACAATAAATAAAGACATACTGACTATCCAAAGTGTCATACCTCCCTTAGAACCTGAAGATGCTTGAGGCAATGCGCTTAAAGGAGGATATGCTGTCCAACCGCCTGAAAATGGACCCGTGCTTAAAAATAAAGATGCTAAAAGTACAATTCCTGCAAGGAAAAAGAACCAATAAGACATCATATTCAGCAATGGAGATGCCATATCTCTTGCTCCTACTTGCAATGGAATAAGGAAATTACTGAATGTACCACTCAGCCCCGCTGTCAAAACAAAGAAAACTAGTATCGTACCATGCATTGTAACAAGTGCATAATAAAACTCTTGTGAAAGTGTACCGATTCCAGCATCATTTACAACGATCCATTGTCCTAACAAAGGTTTTAACCAAGACATATCAGCTTCAGGAAAACCTAATTGCAGTCTGAAAATCACTGACATTGCAGCACCTATCACTGCCCAGATAATACCGGTAATAAGGAATTGTCTGGAAATCATTTTATGATCCAAACTGAAAATATATTTGCCTATAAAACCCGATTGGTATTTATCTCCTTCATGGTGGTCGTGAAAATGGTCATCATAACCATTCTTTTCGATCAGTTCTTCGATCTCGTCTCCTACTACTACCTTATAATTAGACATAGCTAAAATTATTTTCTGAATTATGTATTATTGTACTTTAACTTCTGATTTCGTTGAATCCGTTACCTCACCAGCAGGTTTCTCAGCTGCATCTTCCTTTTTAAACTTAGAATCCATAGGGATTACTTTACCTTTATTGGGATCATCAGCATTTTCACGCACATTTGCCATATAATATGATCCCTGAGCTTTAACCCAAGCATCGTACTGTTCTGATGTAACAACTCTTACAGGCCTTCTCATCGCAAAATGACTAGATCCACATAACTCTGCACATGCTAATTCAAATGTAAATGTCTCCCACTTCTTTTTACCAGCTGGATCAGTAGGATCAGCAGGAACATTCCACTCAGGATATTTTTTCAAATTCATTTTGTATTCTTCCGAAGTGATAGTCGGAGTAAACACAAAATAAGTCGGTAATCCTGGCACTGCATCCATTTTTACTTTAAAATGGGGAAGATAAAAAGAATGCAATACATCTCTTGATGTTATTCTGACTCTAACTTTTCTGCCTTTAGGTAGCACTATTTCATCAGGTTTGAAATCATCTTGATTCTTCGGATCGTTCCAATCCTGACCTAAATCATTAGTTGCTGTAATCAGTTTGAAATCTCTTGTTCCTAATTTACCATCCAGCCCTGGATATCTCAATATCCATGCAAACTGCATACCAGTAGCTTCAATCTCTATATGATTATCATTTGGCACGACATCAGACATTACTTTATTCCAAACCACTAAACCATTTATTACTAAGTAAGCCATAACAACTGCTGGTGCAGCAGTCCATATTACTTCGAGTTTATTATCATGTGGCATATATAAAGCCTTTGCTCCTTTTGTGTACTTGTATTTCCAAGCAAAATAGAATAAAAGGATGTGCGTGATAATAAAAACAATTCCTGTAGCCCATAGAGTTACATTGAATAAGCCGTCAATATAAGAAGCATGTTCTGAGGCAGGCAACAAAGGTCCATAACCTAACATGAAATTTTTATAGTGATAAGCAGAATAAACTGTTGCAACTAAAAAGACAATCATGAATGCCAATAATGCCCACGCAGTATTATTATTTGACTGTTCGAGCGCTGCTTCTTCTCCTTTTATCCTCTTGATCATCTCATTGATCTTAGACATCTGGAACACAACCAGACCCACAAGGATAAAACAACCAAAGATTATTAATGCTGTCATTGAAATAGATTATTTTTTGTTATATATGAACTTAGTCATTATTTTATTACTGTACGTGATGATGCAAACTTTCAGGTAAAAAAGGGTCATTTTTAGGTCTGAGACTCACTTTAGCCATCTGAGACAATGTCACAAAAAAGAATAATGCTAAAAATCCCAACATTGTACCAATCTCAAGCAATCCTGGTAATGTAAAACCAGCAGTATAGTTACTTACATGCTCTGCAGCATGACCAGCTGCTTCTGCACCGTGCGCTGCACCAACTCCCATCTTTTCCAATGCTTCCTGAGCCGTATGCAATGTACCAGGCTTAATCATCAAAAAGAAATCCCACCAATGACCGAACAACACCAAAAGACTTACAAACACTAGTGATCCGTATTTACGTTTAGTATCATTTCTTATAAAAATCAAGAATGGTAATACAAAGTTTACTATCAAATTACCCCAGAATAAAACGGGATAATGCATCATTCTTTGGTTAAAATAGATTGTTTCTTCACCATTATTTGCATACCAAATCAACATAAATTGACTAAACCACAAATAGGTCCAAAAGATGCTAAAAGCAAAAACCATCTTTCCAAGATCATGCAGGTGCTCAATCGTAATGAATTTAGCAAAGCCCTGGCTTTTTAGAAAAATAATTGTTAGAATAGAAACACAAAACATAGAAACTACCCAAGATGCAGTAGCGTACCATGCAAACATCGTACTGTACCAATGGGCATCCAAGGACATTATCCATTGCCATATCATAGCCGCACTTGAAAAACCAGCTATTGGTAGGAAAATAGCTGAAGCTACTTTCATCTTATTGTATTGAGTTAGATCATTTATTCCACCGTTGGTGTCCTGTTCAATTGAAAGTGCTCTCATTCTTATGGCAAAATATATCCATGAACCAAGAACAATTATTGTTCCTAAACTATACCAGGTCGGATTCAAAAAAGAAGATTTTCCTTTAAGGATCACATCTTTGGCTACTTCTTCAATATCTGCCCAGTGATACAAATGATGGAAATGTCCCCAAACTCCAGCAACAATGATTAACATTAGGCCCAGTCCAACTACCATGAATAAACTATAAGCTTCCCATATTCTTTTGAATACCACAAACCAACTTGCATACGTCAATATACCCATACACATCAAGAAAAGAGCTGCAAAACCTATACCTGTAAAGAACATAGAGTTGTGCAAAAAGTTTGTCCAGAATCTTGTATGCAATGCATCATCATTGAACCAGGTTAAGGCCATACAGATTAAGCCCAGTGCCATAAAGGCAAATAATAAGTTTTTGTATTTTGATCTGAATATAAATTGATCCATGCCCTTTGCTTAGTTTTGAGTCGTTTTGATATACTATTTACAACCTATTATATTAATGTTTCACTACTGAAGTATCAATAGTTGTTTTAACAAGTTTTGCTGCAGTTTCTGCATCAACTTTAAAATTGGGATTTACACTGTTCGAAGCGATAAAATCTGTTTTATTCAATGTATTTTCATTTTCATCGTATTTAAGACCTTTAGCTTGTGCTTGTAGAGATCGAATATACTGAATCACTTCCCACCTTTCCTTGTATGAAAGTTTATCAGAATATGCTCCCATTACATTCTTTCCATGCATAATAGCGTGATAAAATCTTCCATTACTTGCAGCAATAAATTCATCACTTACAAGGATAGCAGGTTGAGCTGGATACTTCCCGTCATCTCTTACAAGGTAGCCGTTTCCATCAGCCTTTTCACCATGACAAATTCCACAATAAATATCATACAACGCCTTACCTTGTGCAAGACCAGCCTTGGTGATCGGATAAGGATTTAAACGGATCTCATTTATAGCACGTAATCTGTCATCATCTGTATCTGCATAATAATAAGGAACTGCACCATTGATTGTTTCATGGTCAAATTCACTTTGAACTGAATCAGGGACTTTCCCATTACTATATTTTGCAAGACCAACATATCCTCTTGGAATTGTTCCGGGAATCGGAGATCTAGGCTGGGCATATTTCAGATAACTGTTCATATCCCATCTGTTGTAATAAAAGAGATCAACCGTATTTGCTTCATAGGCAATTGAGTGGCCCATATCCATCATGTATTCATGACCTGTATTATTACCTCCAGCTGGACCACAACTTTCTAAAAAGAAGGTTCCACCTAAAAGTAAAGCTGCAAAAAATGCTATATTAGTATATTTCTTCATATTCAAACTAAGCGTTTAAACTAATTTAGTGTCCACCAAAGAGGCGCCATGTTTTTGAAAAAATGAACGAATTGAATTTCTCAATTCTTCATCAGCACCTGACATATCAAAAGATATGCAAAATTTATCATCTGTAATCCGATCGTGTAAAGTTTCTGCTTTAACACCAGGACCCAAGCCACAAACCGTATAAAATGTTACTACCATTCCAATAGAAGCGAACAATACTGTTAATTCAAATATTATTGGCACAAATGCAGGAAATGAAAAGTAAGGCTTACCTCCAAAGATTGTTGGCCAATCACGTGTAAAAATCCAAGTCATACCAAAAAATGCAGTCAATGTACCTGTTAAGCCATAGAAAAAACCAGCGATATGTAATCTAGATTCTTCCAATCCCAGCAATGGATCAAGACCATGCACAGGAAAAGGAGTATATACATTGTCTATTTCTATGTGAGCATGCTTTGCATCTGCCACCGCTGCCAATAATTGGGTCTCATCATCGAATAACCCAAACAATATTTCTTTATTTTTGAATGCCATTAGCTTCTATCTATTTAATTTAATGATGATCTACTTGAGCCCCCTCTGCAGAATGGCTCTCATGACCTAAATTTTTACCCCTATATTGATCACCCGCAGATTTCAATATTGCTTTTACTTCAGCAATAGCAACCACCGGAGCAATTCTTACGAATATTAAGTAACATGTAAAGAACAAACCGAATGTTCCTAAATAGATTCCAATTTCATTCCAGGAAGGATAATAGTAACTCCAACTTGATGGCAAATAATCTCTGGCCAATGAAGTCACAATAATCACGAATCTTTCAAACCACATTCCTATATTCACAAAAACTGACATAAAGAAAGTCCACCAAAGGCTTCTTCTTATCTTTTTGCTCCAAAATAATTGCGGTGTGAGTACATTACAAGCCATCATACCCAAATATGCCCACCAATATATACCAGCTGCTCTGTTAGCGAATGCAAACTGCTCATAAACAAATTGGGAATACCAAGCAATAAATAACTCAGTTAAATATGCGACACCAACAATTGTTCCTGTCAAAAGAATCACTTTATTCATAGATTCTACATGGTTTACAGTAATGTAGTCTTCTAATTTTAAAGCCTTTCTTGTTACTAACATCAATGTCTGAACCATAGCAAAACCAGAAAAGATAGCACCAGCAACAAAATAAGGAGGGAAAATCGTCGTATGCCAACCCGGAATAACAGAAGTAGCAAAGTCAAAAGATACTATCGTATGTACAGAAAGTACTAGTGGAGTTGCGATACCTGCCAATACAAGACTCAAAGACTCGAATCTCTGCCAGTGTTTTGCTGCTCCTGTCCATCCAAAAGAAAGAACATTATACATTTTTCTTCTAAAACCAACTGCTCTGTCTCTCAATGTCGCGAAATCTGGTACCAAACCTGTATACCAAAATAATAAAGAAACGGTAAAATAAGTAGAGATCGCAAATACATCCCAAAGTAATGGAGAATTAAAGTTGACCCAAAGTGGGCCTCTTGTATTTGGAAGTGGTGCAAAATAAAACAACAACCATATCCTTCCTACGTGAATAACTGGAAACATAGCTGCACAAATTACGGCAAATATTGTCATTGCCTCCGCAGCACGGTTAACCCCGGTTCTCCATTTTTGTCTAAAAAGCAAAAGAATGGCAGAAATCAAAGTTCCTGCATGACCAATACCAACCCACCAAACGAAGTTGGTAATATCGTAACCCCATCCAATGGTTCTGTTAAGGTTCCAAGCTCCTACACCGTAAAAAATTTGCCAGCCAACACAGAATACAAATACTGCCAGCAATGTGACAGCTAAAATGAATCCTACTATCCACTGACGGGTAGGGGCTTTTTCAGATGGAGCGCAAATATCTTCAGTAATCTGATGATACGTCTTACTCCCCATGATTAACGGTTCCCTAATCGGTGAAACAACTATAGACATATGTGATATATTTTGCTAATGTTTATAATATTCTTTAAATCTAAATGCTCAATTAACTCTTAATAAGTCGATTATGCAAGATCAGCATTTTTATTAGTTAATCTCATTTTGTAACCAACTTTCGACCTTACATTGATCTCTTCAAGTGCAAAGTAAGTAGTAGGATTTGACCACTCTGTATTCAAAATACCATCTTTTGTATTTTGATCACCGAAAATAATACCACCTGTTGGACAAGCTGCAGCACATGCCGTAGTAATGTCAGTTTCTTTTAAAGGACGAGATTCGATTTTTGCACGAAGTTTACCTTCCTGAATACGTTGAATGCACATAGAGCATTTCTCAATCACCCCTCTTGATCTTACGGTCACATCCGGGTTGAGCACCATTCTTGTAAGGTTATCCTCATAAAATAATGTTTCACCATCAGGCATAACATTCTTTTCATTTTTTCCGAAAAGATCCGCTGTTGTAAAATCTGACCAGTTGAATCTTCTGACTTTATATGGACAGTTATTTGCACAGTATCTGGTTCCTACACATCTGTTATAGGCCATTTGATTCAATCCTTCTGCACTATGGTTAGTCGCATTTACCGGACAAACATTCTCACATGGAGCATTATCGCAATGCTGACACATCATTGGCTGATAAAATACATTTGGAGATTCTACATCTCCATAATAGTATCTATCTATTCTTAACCAAGTCATCTCATGATGACGATGAACTTCATTTTTACCAACTATAGGTACATTATTCTCTGCGACACAGGCTACCTGACATGCTCCGCAACCTGTGCATGAATTTAAATCGACACTTAGACCCCAATGATGACCTTGTTTATATAAATCATCATGGCCGGGGTACATTGTTTCATTATTTAAATGACTTGCCTCAGCTCTAAATTCTTTTAGTTCCTTTACCTTTTCTGCAAAATTGGACATATCAGCAGATTTCAATATACTTCTGCCTGTCAAAGATCCTTGATAACCTGATCCTAGAGTCATCAAAGCCTTCTCATCCACATTTATAGTCTGGTTGCTTTTATCTTTCCCTGTTACACCCAGTGTATGATGATGTTGGACTGAAGCGTAGTGTGCGTCTTCACCTCCAGTTGGTGTTATATCCACCTTGTCGTTCCAGTATCTTACATTTCCATCTGAATCTCGGGATAATGTATTCATTACGCAGTTACCTACATTTTTAGCACTTGCATTTCCTTCTTTTCTGCCATATCCAAGAGGAATAGCCAATGTATCAGACATTTGACCGAATTGTCTCACAATTGGCATGTTTTCAACATTTACTTTACCGGATTTGAAATGCACATATAAACCATCCTTATTTAGATCTTTATAATAATCAAACCTACTGTCACCATCCCATTTCAATGGAATATGGACTACACTTGTCCATACAGTGCGTGTAATAGGATCTGGCAATTCTTGTAGCCAAGGATTGTTAGCATAAGCGCCGCATCCTACACCCATTGGCTCATAATACTTAACTTCCACTCCTGTAGCAGGCTTAGTTACTCCAGCAGCAATAGAGTTAACATCTATAGAAACTGATGCACCACCAGCTTCAGCATTTAATTCAATAAGTCCATTATGCAAAGTATTATCCCAAAAGCTTTGGAAAGAAGAAAACTCGTTCTGCAAAGAGAATAAAGAGCCTTTCCACGTATTTTGAATATATGCATCATAATCTGTAACTCCAGATTTCGCCCACTTCAAAAGAGTAACCTCAGCTTGTCTTGTCGCAAATAAAGGAGCAATAGTTGGCTGCATTACATAATAAAAATTCTTTCTCGGTTGTGCATCTCCCCATGATTCTAGAAAATGGTTGGCAGGTGCTACATATTTGCATAATGCACTGGTTTCGTTAGGATTAGTAGATAACGAAACAGATAAACCTACTTTCTTAAGACCTGAAGCAAAGTCTGCACTTTCAGGAAGATCGAATGCAGGATTGGCATCACCCATAATAATTACGACATCTACTAAATTACTATTCATGTCTTTGATCAAATCAACGATATCACTGTCAACACCTTTTCTTTGATTTGAATAGTTGTTAAGATCTATTGTCTTACCATAATTACCTAACAGATCATTTATCTTATTAATAATGATTTGCTCTGATATATTATTTGAATCAGAAATCACTAATGATGACTGGCCTTTATTTTTATTTGCCCAAAGATCTTTAGCTACAGATGAAAAGGATTTTTCAGCCTTAGCATTCTTAAGAGACCCTCCTGATGCAATGCTTGAAGCACCTGCTAATGCAGCCACAGCGTTATATAATTTAACAATAGCTGTACCCTGCTCGGATGGTCTGATCAACATTCTATTATCTGCGTTCGATCCAGTATATGACATATTGCTCTCATACTGAATAAGGCGGCTCATGTCCGGCTTATTGAAATCTTTAAGTTTTCTTGTTTTTGTCCAAGCAGCTGAATATTCAACCGGAGAAACCCAGGTACCTAGAAAGTCAGCACCAAAATTTACAACTATGCTTGCATTTCCAAATTCATATCCTGGAAAAACGCGTTTACCAAAGGATCTTTCATTGGCAATGATGATTGCAGATGAAGAAAATGGGTCGTATGTTACATGTTTCGTACCAGGATAAGCAGCTGTAAATTGAGCGATTGCTGCCATCATAGAAGGACTTGTTATCGAATTAGAAACTAATCTTATTCTAGCAGCAGGTGTAAGCTTTTCACCAATCTGTTGATCTAGGTCTGACCAACTAATTTTCTTATAATCCTTCCCTTTATTCTGTCCCGCAAAGCGATATCT
This sequence comes from Candidatus Brachybacter algidus, assembly GCF_016707225.1. Classification (NCBI taxonomy): domain Bacteria; kingdom Pseudomonadati; phylum Bacteroidota; class Saprospiria; order Saprospirales; family Saprospiraceae; genus Candidatus Brachybacter; species Candidatus Brachybacter algidus. The sequence continues at coordinate 104,827 of NZ_JADJID010000003.1, forward strand.
TCCTATGTCATAAAGATCTAATACAGATGCTTGAGCTCTTGCGCTCGTTCCACCTTGAGAGAATTTGCTCAAAGAGTTACCTTCTATTTTGATTGGCCTACCTTCACGAGTTTTCACTACAATTGGTAGAACGTCATTTCCTTTAATGAAAGTTGAAGAATAATAGTTAGCTATACCAGGGACGATAGAATCGGGTTTTGTAACATAAGGTATCGCTTTTCTAATTGGAGATTCGCAACCGGCTGCGATTGTAGCTGCGCCGATGCTAAACCCTAGATATTTTAAAAAGTCCCTTCTATTATGGCCTTGAGTTGATGCATTTTCTTCTTCACTAGCTATATTATTGAGAATAGGCAGATCAAAAAATTCATTTCCAGATGCCTTTACAAAAGATTCATCCTGAGTGAATTCCTCACTGCTTACCCAATAATCTTGTTTTATTTCGCTCATATCCTTTTATATAATAAAGAATTCTAATATTTAATTATAAGATTAATAGTGACATTTTTGACATTCAAGACCGCCTACGTCAGCTACAGTAACTTTATCACGTTTACCATCTTTTAATTCCTGATGATACCTGATGTAACTGTCATAATAAGGATTTTCATTGAACTGAACATCGGTTTGTCTGTGACAATTAATACACCATCCCATTGAAAGAGGGGAATATTGGCGTAATGTTTCCATTTCAGCTACTTTTCCATGACAATTAGCACAGTCGATCTTACCTACAGTGACATGTTGGGAGTGATTAAAATAGACATGGTCAGGCAAATTATGGACCCTAATCCATTCAATGGGGCCTTGAACTTTTGACTTATTTGGATTAGTTAAAGAAGAAACAATACTGTTCCATTGATTTTTAACAAAATCTTTACCTTCCTCATTCATTGAAGTGCCTTCATTAAGTAGATACTGATTTTTAATCCATTTTTTATAGATAGCTCCCACATCCTTTTGTGAAAGTGAGTTATAGTTCTCGATATATTTGTCCGTACTTGGATCAAAACCAATTGAGGCAAATATCTTGGTAATTTCTTCCGTCCCATATTGAGATCCTTTTTTAATTGCCTTATGGCAATTCATACAAGTACTTGTAGGAGGAATGACAGATTGCTTACTCCTGCGGGCTCCATCATGGCAAAATTGGCAATCAATTTTATTTATTCCTGCATGTGTGACATGCGAAAATTTTATTGGTTGATCAGGAGCATAATTCTGTTGACGTCCCAAATTAATCGCATTATTAACTGTGGTATAACCACCCAAAACAATTAGTGCAAATAGCACTACTCCTATTACTGATTTAGATGTCAACAACTGCATTACAGTCTTTTTCTCAACAACTTCACCTTCTTTCTCTTTTTCAATTCTGTTTAAGCCTCTTGAAATACCTCCCAATACAATTGCTAATATAGCAAGTAGACCAAAAATAGCAAAGTAAATCCAAGTGTTATCCTTTGGGGCAACTACTGCTGTATCTGCTGCCACACCTGCGGCTTTGGGAGGGTAAGAGCCATCAATGACCCCATTTGTGTAAGCTAGAATATCATCGATATCCGCATCCGACAAAGTAGGGAATGCTGTCATCACAACCGGCTTGTATTCATTCCAGATCTTTACTGCCTGAGGATGACCTTCAGCTATCATAGCCTGTGAGTTCTTGATCCATCTGTAAAGATCTTCCTTAGGATATGCTGCCCAATCCGACAATCCAGTCATAAGCGCTGGACCGGTCAGCTTATCTTTCATGTTCTTATTGTGACAAGTGGCACAATTGGCCTTAAAAAGGTCTTTTCCCTTGTCAAGATTGGCTGCTGTTACTGCACTAAGCGAAAAAATAGTGAGTAGAAAAATAACAATTGACTTCAAACTGCGCGTTTTTAAATATTTCGTACAATTAATCATGCTTAAGAGGTATAGATTGCAATACTTAATATAATTCTTCAAAAGATTAATCACGCAAAAATAACCAACTGTTAAATATTTTAACTATTTCATGAAAGAAATATAGCTATTTAGATTATTTCTAATTAAGATTAGTTGGCAAATGCTTTGAAATCAAAATATTAGATTTTACAAGTACTTGATAATGATACATATAAATTTATAATATTTGATATCCGACCAACTAATGGTATAATCCTAAAATATTTAATGTTGGAATTAATTCTAATTTCACTCAATTAAAAACATTAATTCCTTAATTTTCTTAACTAAAAGACATAGAATATCTCAAAAATAGGATTTTCTCAGATAGAGACTTTCGCCTTAATATGAGGATGTGGATCGTACCCAGTTAGGACAAAATTTTCAAACTTAAAATCATTGATATCTTTGATGGAAGGATTGATGGTAATCAAAGGTAAAGATCGCGGGGATCGGCTTAATTGAAGTTTCGCCTGCTCAAAATGGTCTGAGTATAAATGAGCATCTCCAAATGTATGTACAAAATCTCCATATTCTAGGTCACACACCTGAGCCATCATCATAGTCAACAAGGCATAAGAAGCAATATTGAAAGGGACTCCAAGAAAAACATCGGCTGAACGTTGGTATAATTGGCAAGACAATTTGCCATCCGCAACATAAAACTGAAATAAGCAATGGCAAGGACTCAAGGCCATTGCATCCAGATCTGCTACATTCCATGCATTTATGATGATTCTGCGTGAATCCGGGTTATTTTTTATGGTATTAATTGCAGTTAATAATTGATCATAAGTTTTGCCATCTGCTCCTTCCCAACTTCGCCATTGTTTGCCATATACCGGACCAAGATCGCCATTTTCATCTGCCCATTCGTCCCAGATGCGCACTTCATGATCGTTAAGGTACTTTATATTAGTATCTCCTTTGATGAACCAAAGTAATTCATAGATAATAGACTTAAGGTGCAACTTCTTAGTAGTCAACATTGGAAATCCCCTGGATAGGTCAAATCTCATCTGATGCCCGAATATACTTTTAGTACCGGTGCCGGTGCGGTCTGCCTTAAAAGTCCCATCTTCAAGGATTGTGCTTAATAAGTCTTGATATTGTTTCACCTTTTTAATTCTAAATTATAAATGATCTAAAATGGGTAATGGGTAATGGGTAATTGGCATTCGGTAATGGGTAATCGGTAATGTTACACATATATTATTATTCATTATTCATTATTTATTAGAAACTACCTTCTCAATTTTGCCAACCCCGTGATCTCCCTTACTTCATCAATCGTCTGTTGTGCTTTTTTCCTTATCTGAGCGCTACTTGCAAAAACTTGCTCCTTTACGGAATCTTCATTTTCACGGATATGTTGCAGATTATTTTTAAATTTTTGTGTTAATTCGATAAGGGCTTCTGCCACATCGCCTTTTAGCGCTCCATATTGAAGACTGCCACTCTCCCACTTTTCGAAATTGACTTTATAAGCTTCAGTTTTATTGCAAGCTTTAAGTAGTTCAAAAAGGTTCTTAACACCGGGGCTCATCACTCCGGACTGTGCTTCACCTGAGTCCGTCACTGCTGACTTCACTTGCTTAGTGATGATATTTGCATCACCAAATAAACTAACAAAATGCTTTTCTCCAAGACTCTTGCTCATTTTCTTTTCAGGATTTGCTAGCGACAACAACTTTGGTGTTTCAGTAAATAAAGCCTCGGGACTTCTGAAATAATCTACTTCAAAATTATTGTTAAATCGTTCAGCAATATTACGAGAGAGTTCTAAGTGCTGCTCCTGATCTTTGCCGATAGGAACGTAATCTGCTTTATATAGTAATATGTCTGCAGCCTGCAGCACCGGATAAAACAACAAACCAGCCGAAACCAATGAATCCTTTGAGGTTTCCTTTGTCTGATCACTTTTGTCTTTAAATTGTGTCATTCTGGTCAATTCTCCATACGAACAAACACAAGAAAGGATCCATGTGAGTTCTGTATGTTCTGGTATTAAAGACTGAATAAAAAGATTTTCAGCTTTAACGCCACATGCCAGTAATTGATAAACCATTCTCCATGAATTATTTTGAAGGTTCTCAGCTTTATAAGGCATTGTCATAGAATGATAGTCTACAACGGAATAGGTACATTCGTAACTTTCCTGTAGATCTACCCAGTTTTTAATTGCACCAAAATAGTTTCCTAAGTGGAGCTCACCTGTGGGCTGGATGCCGGAGAGAATTTTTTTCATTGTTATTTTGTATAATATTTTTTAATTCGATATTAATTAAAGACTCCCCCCTAGCCCCCTCAAAAGGGGGAAATCTGACCAACTTTATTTTTGCTTCAGATTTTGCTTCTTCAAATATACCTTTTTGATTTTAAAGCAATATAATTGACTTCTGACCATTGAAAACTGAACACTGAACACTGACTTACTGACCAATGACTGCAATCACGGAAATTTCAATATTCACAAACTTCGGAAGTGCTGCAGCCTGGACTGTTTCACGTGCTGGAGTTTCTTCACCTGAGAAATATTCAGCGTAAACTGCATTTATCCTTGCAAACTGATTCATATCCGCTACGAAGACTGTTGACTTGACGACATGGTCGAAAGTAAGTCCTCTTGCTTCAAGAATGGCTTTCAGATTACTGAATACTTGCCTTGTTTCCGTCTCAATATCGTCTTGTATCAATTCTCCGCTGACAGGGTCCAAAGCTATTTGGCCGGATACGAATAACATCCCATTAGCTTCGACAGCCTGACTGTATGGCCCTATTGGAGACGGAGCATCCGGAGTATAAATTATTTTTTTCAAAGTAGATTATTTTATTAGGAAAGGCCAAATATAAAAAAACCTGACCTCTTGTGAAGATCAGGCAAAAATTTATTTTCTGAGACGATAGGTAGTTGTACTTAACCCTCGGTGTCCTCGATATCTTTGGCTGCAGCAGCCTCTATTACCTTTCTTCCTCTGTAGAATAATGCACCTTCAGACCAATGTGCTCTGTGCATCATGTGGCTCTCTCCTGTAGTCTTATCTGTTCCAACAGTAGGCAAAGTCAAACTATCGTGCGTACGTCTTTTCCTTTTTCTTTGTTTAGAGTGTCTCCACTTTGGATTTGGCATTGTATTTTAATTTAAATATTATACTAATTATTCTTCACTATCTATCTGCAAACCTGTAAGGTTAGACCAGATATCTGTCGAAGTCTTTATTTCTTCTTCTTCATCATCCCAACCGCTTAATCTGTCCAGGACAGTATCATCGCAAGGTCTGGGCTCCTCATCATCACAATCGTAAGTCTTCTGGATCGGCAGGCCGACTATAATACTATCAAGAATGATCTTGGCAACATTGAGTTCGGTGGATTCTTTCATTATATAAATGATGTCTCCATCGTCTAGTTCCTTATCGGCGTATTTGATCAGTATCTCATTATTTCCTGTGATAGGAAGATCAATGTCGGCAGTGCATCTGTCGCAAACAGTCTTCCAGAATCCCTCAAAATCAATATTGAGGATCATCATGTCCATGTTCTTGTCAATGACAAGATTTACTTTGAAATTGCCGGATTCTATGAGTTCAGTATCGGACAATTTGAAAAAATCGTCATTGATATCAAACTGATATTCATGCAAACCAATATGTAAGCCTTTGACTGGCAAGGTAAACTGATCAAAAAAAGCCATTCCTATTCATACTTTTACAAATGGACTGCAAAGGTAATTTTTTATTTTTAAATTACAGCACATATATATAAAAAAAATTTATCCTTGTTCTAATACCTAAAACATTTTAGAAGTTACATAATTTCAGTTTAAACAAGAATCTCAAAGTTAGCCGAAATCCCACTTAAAGAAAATATATACCATCATTTATATTTAGCCAATAAAATATACTGATAATCCAATGACACGTCATCCGATCGTTCTATTGTATAGCCTGCTTCTTTAAGCTCTCTTTCTGCTCGGTTGAGCCCTACCCTTTCTTCATATGGAGGACCAAATGGAATAACTTTCCTTTTATAATCAATAATCAATATCCTGGCTTTAGGCCTGAGGTACTTTTTTAAATTGCGCAGATAGGTCGTTCTGTCCTGAATATACATATAAGTGTTGGATAGAAAAACGATATCGACGCTTTGAGGCTGGAGTTCAGGATCTGAAGGTTTTGCAAGTTTAATTTCCAATTTATTAGAGATGGAGGTATCCAGCTTTTGGGACAACATCCGCATCCTTTCAAGCGGTCCTTTGTCAATATCAACAGCGATGACTTTCTTTGCCTGTTGCAATAATCTAAATGTGAAAAAGCCTGTTCCGGCACCAATATCTGCGACCACCTTGTCTTTCATGTCACCAAGGAGCTCCATAACCATCTCAGGTTTTTGCCAAATCACCCTGTCTGGTTCATTGTCTGACTGATCAAATTCCTTAGGGTTGATATTTGTATCCGTATCAGGTCGTGTTATGTCCTGAGGAATTTCCTTTACTTCTTGTTTGCAGGCCGAAAATAATCCAAACCAAACACATAAACCCACGATGACAAAAATATTACGAGGCATCCTTTATATTTAAGATGAAAGCTGACACAAATTTAATATCAAAAATGAATTATACTCATAGACTTTAAATTAATCTAACATTTTTATTAATTCGTTTACCTTAAAAGGATATTCGAAGCTTGGAAAAAGATGAATGATGGATTAAAATATTTATCATTTTGAAAATATTATAATTTTTGAATAAACTTTTGTTAAAATTATTGAAATGTAGGGAAATGTTTTATACTTGTAAAAAAGGTATTCTAAGATATGTTAGTGAGTAACAAGATCATAGCTGCATATGGAGGTTCAATCAATGAATATGAAAAAGGAAGCTATATTTTCTATGAAGGAAGTAAACCGAACTACTTTTTTCAGGTCATAAAAGGGAGTGTTAAAGTGATACAATATAATGACAAGGGAAATGAAATTCTATTGGGGTTATTCAGTTCCGGAGAAACTTTTGGGGAACCACCTTTAATAGCAAACAAACCATATCCAAGCTATGCTGTAGCCTATACAAATGTAGAATTGTATAAAATATCGCGTGACAATTTTTTGAAAATATTGGATATTTATCCGGAGATAATGAAGCGCCTTCTTTTCTCCCTTTCCAATCGAATAATAGCCAAATCAAATTCTTCAAAAATTTTGATTTCTAATAATGCAGAGGAGAAACTATTGCGCTTATTTTACAATTTAAAAAATGATCAAGGGAACATTTCTCCTATGATTGTGCCCTACACTCGTCAGCAAATTGCCAACATTACCGGACTCCGTGTAGAAACAGTTATTAGAACTATCATTAAATTGAGTGGTGACAATAAATTAAAAATCGTAAACCGTAAAATACAAATTTGATATATGTTTAAATCCGAAATTAAAACCTGGGTAAGAATATGCATTTTCAATTTAATGATCGTTGCTGTTTTAGGTTCACTGATGCGCTTCAAAATTGCATTTGAATTTCCTTTTTTCGTACAGAAAAATTTGTTACATTCTCATTCGCATTTTGCTCTTTTTGGCTGGATATCTTTTATCTTGATGATACTCATAGCCAATAATTTAGGGGATACTATTTCTGAAAAAGATACCAAGCAATTCAGAATTATTTTTATTGGTTCTCTTATATGCGCTTACGGTATGCTTATATCATTTGCACTTCAGGGTTACGGACTTTTTTCAATTTTCTTTTCAACATTATCTATACTCCTGTCATTTACATTTGGTGGACTATATTATAAAACAACCAGGAGTCTCGAAAATACAGTTAGTAGAAAATGGTTTTTAGCAGCAATTGTATTTAATATTATATCAGCAGTCGGAATATGCTATCTAAGTTATATGATGGCTTCAAAAAACTATGATCAGCATTTGTATTTGGCGTCTGTTTATTGGTATCTACATTTTCAATACAACGGCTGGTTCCTATTTGCAGTGGTTGGACTAATCATTCATCATCTTGAAATAGCCAAAATATACATTAAGCATGAAAAAATAATTTTCCGGACTCTCGCAATTAGTTGCGTACCAACATATGGACTTTCGGTATTATGGCTAGATCTACCAATTTGGATATTTTTGCTAGTAATTATCGGAACAACCTTACAATTATTAGGTAGTTACAGATTGGTATCGGGGATTATTTCAAAAAAAATAATTTCGAATTTAAAACTAAACCTGACTACGAAAATCCTTTTTGGAATATCCGGCATGGCCTTTTCATTAAAGATATTGTTGCAAACTTTTTCCACTGTGCCGGCAATTAGTAAATTGGCTTTCGGTTTCCGTCCAATAGTCATTGCCTACTTACACCTAGTTTTATTAGGCCTCTTTACACTTTTCATCTTAGGTTTTTTAATCACCGAAGGATATATCCGGTATTCCAAACTATTAAAAGTTAGTGTACTTACTTTTGTATTCGGAGTATTTTTAAATGAAATCTTATTGGCATTTCAGGGTATTTTATCATTTGGCTATGTGATCATTCCATACGATAATGAGCTATTGCTATTAGCAGCTATTATAATGTTCTCGAGCATGCTGATGGTATTTATAAGTCAAGTTATGAAGAGACAGTCTGTATAATTGATATCTTCAATGTCAAAGCAAATGATTTTAAAATTCATCTTGACCTTGATTGCTAAATATTGTTAGATGGTTAGCGAGACTCAACCTAACATCTTGAATTTTTCAGAAAGTTGTTAATGAGGGGATTCTGTTTATCGCTTTTAGAAGTTTAATTCCAGCTATAAATCTTTTATTTAACCTAAATATTTTTAGCTAGATATTATAGGCAAAGGGCTGCTCATGAAATAAAACTCTTATCAGTATGGATCAGACACAAAGAAAATAAAAAAGGATAAATTTGATTACAAACTTATCCTTTTTAATTTTTGTTTGAACGGAATAATCAGACAAGCAAAAGTCCAGATCCATTTCTCAAACTCTATTAATAATAATTTTAAACTTTGAGTTTATCTCCCGAAAGTTCTAAAATTATTTTACGCCATCATTTTTACGCATGTATTCCAAAATTTCTCTAGCTTCAGTTTCAGCAAGACTTTGATTTGGCATTCTTACTAGACATTGTTCCATTTGGGCTTTAACTTCCGGATCTTTGTCAATCATCGGGTCAGGATTTGTAATAAAATTCATAATCCAATATGGTTTTCTTCTTTCAGTAACACCTTTCCAACCTGGTCCAACAAGACGCTCTGTAGTAACTTTGTGACAAGATATACATTTACTTGCTGCAATAGCTTCTCCTTTTGCAGCCATAGCTTTGTCTAGAGCGCCTACTTTAACATTTGATTCATCAAATTTTCCTTCTCCTTTAGTTGCATCATATGCTTCAACCTCCTCAAGTCCTTCATCTTCATCAGCTGTTGTGGTTTCTTCTGTTGCCTCATCTTCAGCATCCTGAGGTTTGTCAGCTTTTCCGCCACATGAAGTTGTATAAAAGGCTAGAATAGCAAATAATGTCAATAAAAATAAATTCTTTCTCATATTAATATGTTTTTTGCAAAGTTATAGAAATGTTAATTAAAATTTTGTGACCCAAATCATAAAGATATAATAATGGTTTAGCTTAAATGAGTAATTTTTTTTAATTTATTAACTCTATTCGAATTTAAAAGCTCTTTATTTAACCAATAATACTAAAATTATCCTGTTAAGTTCACTCATATTTACTATTTATTATTGAACCTCGTTGATAAAGTTAAATAAATTGGATGATATATAATAAATATAAGTAACTTAAATTGTTTACATTTGCACTACAAGGTATAGGTGGCGTAGAATTAAACAGGGAAAGATACTTTGATAATATAACTCAATGGAAGTAGCGATAATCTTGGGATTAATGCTTTTGAATGGTGTGTTTGCCATGTGCGAAATAGCATTAATCTCGTCTAAAAAAGCCCGTCTTGTTGAAAGGGCCAGCAAAGGAAACAAAAATGCGATCATAGCATTACAACTCACAGAACATCCGGATAATTTTCTATCAGCAGTTCAGGTAGGTATCACACTAATAGGCATTTTGGCTGGTGTATATGGAGGTCAGGCATTTTCTGCCTCTCTAGAAGCATATTTCCTAAAATATACCACATTGGCACCTTATGCCCATCCTTTGGCTTTGACAATCATCATTTCAGTTATTACTTATTTCAGTATTGTCATAGGTGAACTCATACCAAAGAAAATAGGACTATTATATTCTGAGCAGATATCGCTCGCAATGGCTCCTTTTGTTAAGTACTTTACTAAGGCGACCTACCCTATTGTTTGGTTTCTTAGTATCTCAACAAAGTTGGTTAGCAAAATTTTCTTTCTCAAAGAAAATGATAATGACATTGTCTCTGAAGATGAATTAAAAATGATGGTCAAAATGGCCAATGAAGATGGTTCAATCGACAATAAAGAAAGTGAACTTATTCATAATATCTTCAGGTTTGCAGACAGAAAAGCATACAGCGTTATGACTCCACGGAATGAGGTAGTCTGGCTAGATATCAATGAAAGTCATGAGGAAATTCATTCTGACATCATAGAAAGTGGTCTTACGAAATTCCCTGTTTGTGACGATGCCCTTGACAATATACTTGGAATCGTAAATCTTAAGGACTATCTAATAGGTAGAAATAAGCCGGGATTTGATATTCAACAAATACTAAAACCTGCTGTATTAATACCGGAAACACTCACCTCACTTAAGATACTTGAAGAATTCAGAAAAGAGAAAAGATACTTTGCCATTGTTATTAATGAACATGGATCTGTAGAAGGAGTAATAACTCTTCATGACCTGACAGAAAATATTTTTGGTAATCTTCCAGATCTTGAAGAGGAAGAAGAAATCATGATCTTTAAACGTGAGGATGGATCATACCTCATTGATGGCTCTTACCAGATAGATGAATTGCGTGAACAGATCTTTGTAGATGAATTTTTTCAAGAGGATCTCGATTATACCACTATTGCTGGTTATGTGATAGATAAACTTGGCAAAATGCCTAAGATCGGAGATAAATTCACTGACGGAAATTATTCCTTCGAAATCCTCGATCTCGATAAAAGTAAGATCGATAAAGTGCTTGTCACCAGCACTATCTTAGAATAGATTTATTTTGATCCCTCATTTTCTAATTTTAAAACAATCAATAATATGATTCGATTAGGTATGATATTTCTTTATGTCACTATTTTACTATCATTCTCAACTTTAAATGCTCAGACTTGCTTTGGAACTGAATTAAAAATAGGGAGCGGATATGAAATGGCATCTTATAATGCCAAAGGCAAACTTCAGGGAAAGAATGTGTTCACTTTTAAGGATATCAAGAAAGACGGTAATAGCACGATAATTTCAGTTGAAATGGAGGCATTTAACTCCAAAGGAAAACCTGAAAGTAAAAATGCTTACACGATACATTGCGATGGAGATAAATTCATAGTAGATGGTCAGTCATTGATCAATCCGGAGCAGTTAAAATCAATGGAAGATTACGACATGACTTTCACAGGAAAGGGATTAGAAAGACCAAAAAACATCTCTGTTGGACAATCTTTGCCAAATTCTTCAATTAAAGGAAGAGGATCTGCCTCGAGTCTTGATGTATCCATGGACTTAAATATTACAAATAGAAAGGTAGAGTCTAAAGAAAAAATAACTGTAGCCGCAGGTTCATATGAAGCATTCAAAATTCCTTCAGATGTTGCCATTAAAATGGTAACCATCATACCGATCACATTCGAATATCAAGTAATTTCCTATGTCAGCGCAAATGAGATTTGGGACTTGAAGACTGAGACATATCGGAAAGGTAAAATGGTAGGTTATTCAGAACTAGTTAGGGTTTTCTAATTTTCCTTACGAAATCTTTGAATATCAACTTCGGCGGGAATATCTATGTTTTCTAGTATCTTTTGAACTAAAAAAGTAGCCATCAAAGGAGCTAGTGACGCACCTTTTGTTCCCATTCCATTGAATACGCACAGTGATTTATATTCAGAATGTAAGCCTATCAGTGGTTTACGATCTGAGACAGTTGGTCGAAGCCCAGATAAGTGACCGGAAATGATCGGCGTCAGATTGAAATCGTTGTTATACTTTCCAATTAATAAGTTTGCTGAATTATGATCAGGTCCAATAGAATCAAAAGAATTTTGTAAGGTTGCTCCATACCATATGTTTGATTCATCCCATTGAGTCATAAGTTCATTACGCTTCGTCATGACTTCATTATCAATTTTCCGGTGGATCAATAAAGCTTCTCCTTTAGCAGGAATTAAAGGCAAATAATTGAAATACGGATTTTCCATGAGTCTATATCCTTCGCAGAAGATGATGTGGTCGTAACGCACACCGAAATATGTGGCTTGATATTCGTCCAATTTTAGTTGATTAAAATCAAAAATATTATTTCTAAACAGGCCTTCCTTTTGCAGAAATGCAGCGTAAGCATTTATCAATAAATTAAAATCAACTCGAAATGCATTATATGTCTCTCCCCAAGTGCCTTCTCCTTCATATTCCGGATAACCTTCAAGGGTCTTCACAAATTCCCCATAAAATTTAGAATCCACCACATCGTCCCATCGCTTGATCCATTTATTGATCTGGTTTAATCCCGGGAGGTAACGATACATGCGCATCTTATGAAAAAAATCAAGGCTAATTGTCCTTTCCAGATCGGTATAAAATGGAATAAAGACTTCCATTAATTCATCAAATTTCCAACTTTTCTGATACTTTGGTCCTGTAATCGGATTGATAATTCCTGCAGCTGCCGAAGAGGCATTTCCCGGTAATAGGGTGCTGATTAATTCTGCATTAATTCCTCTTTGAAAAAAACTGTAGTGCAGTACCGAACCTGCTATACCTTGCCCTACGATGAGTATTTTTGGGTTAAAGCTCATTTATTATCCAGCAATTCTTGTATTTCAGATTTGACTTTTTTAGTTAGCTTTTTAACAACCTCATCATATGAATGATCGATCAATTTCTTGAACAGCCGATCATCATTTAATTCTGCTGCATTGACGGTATTCCACATTGTCTTATTCATGTGCCATCCGGGCTTAATGGCTGAATATCTTTCTCTTAGGTCGAGTGCATATTCAGGCTCACATTTTAGATTTGCACCAAATTCCTCCGCATCCAAACCTGTTAGAGCAAACATCTTGCCGGCAACTTTATACACAATGGTATCGGGGCCGAAAGGACATTCCTCCGTTGTCATTGGTTTTGCAAGGCAGTAGGATTGGAATTCTTCGATATTCACAACAAAATTATAAATTATAAATTACCAATTATAAATGATGCAGCGTCCATAATTTATCTTTCACCATTTATCATTCACTATTATTTCTCAAACGCATATTTCACAATATTCGCGCCCATTTGCAATGCCATTAGCCTTAACTCAAAAGGATCATTGTGCACGTCATCCCAACCATCACCAAGATCTGTTTCAAAGTTATAGAGAGCCACAAGTCTACCTTCCCAAAATAAACCAAAGCCTTGTGCTGGCTTCTTATCATGTTCATGAATTTTAGGCATTCCATTTTTGAAGTCGAACATGGCATGATAAACCGGATGGTTGCCTGGTATTTCTACCAATGATAACTCAGGAAAAACTTTCTTCAATTCTGGACGGATATATGGATCCATTCCATAGTCATCATTTATAATAAGGAATCCACCACCAATCAAGTATTTACGCAAATTCTGTGCGTCTGCATCTGAAAAAATCACATTACCATGTCCAGTCATGTAAGTGATCGGATAGGCGTATAATTCCTGACTACCAGGCTCGACCGCTGCATAGTCCAATTCAAAGGAAGTTCCCATTTTTTGATTGCAGAATTGTGCCAGATTTCTCAGTGAATTTACATCATTGTACCAATCACCACCGCCTGCATACTTCAATAAGGCGAATTTTAAAGTAGGAGGATTTTCTCCTGCAAATGAATCAGCTGTCATTCCGGCTAAACAAAGAAAAAATATAATAAAAATCTTCATGTCTATATTTCTTATAAGATCAAAGCTATAACGTGGCTTTTGGTCTTTGTGTTTTTAATTGACAAAATGTTTTACATATGCATCGAATCCCAACTTTATAGCCAGTCCAATAAATATGATTCCAATTCCTATATTTAGGTAGCGCATTCTCTTGACTGTCAACCATTTTCGGAGTTTACCTGCAAAGAAACTTACAGTTGACAACATCAAAAATATCATGATTAGAGTCGCTGTAAAATACAATAGCATATTACTATAGGAAAAGAAATCTCTAGCCTTTATTTGCGTTGTAATACCCATCCACATAAAAAAGTTGATAGGATTTAGGCTATTTAACAAAAAACCTGTCCCATAAAGGTAGAAGTAACCACCGTATTTAGTCTTAGGATAACTGATCGTTCTATTTTTGGATAAAATACTTGCCAAGCCCATGAATAAAAGCAGAAATACACCTGCCAAACTTATGTACCCATTATACTTTTCAACTTTAGCCAATCCTCCTGTACTTAAATTAACGAAGAGGATAAGGCAAAGGTCTGATATAACGACGCCACTTGCGATACCCACACCCTTTTTCCATCCAAGATCTAAGCTATGCTGTATGATAGAAAACACTACACCACCGGGTAAAGAACCCAGAATCATGCCGGATATGGCGCCTGCGACGATGGCATCCCACATTATGATGAAGGATGAAGGATGAAAGAGGAAAAATGTAGTAATGAATAGTGAACAATGAATAATGAATAATTAATCACAGAAGTTAATGAACTATGTTGATTGTTACAATCTGCTGAGAGCTTAATTTTTAGCGAACCGTTCGCTGTTCGCTGTTCGCTTCTCGCTTTCAACCTTTTCACTTCTACTATCATTTCACCACACTCCATGTGACACCTTCTTTACCATCTTTGACTTGAATATTCATAGCACCTAATTTATCTCTAATCAGATCACTTGAAGTCCAGTCCTTATTTTCACGGGCTTGTGCCCTTAATGTCAGAATGACTTCCATAAGGCCATCAGTGTGATTATCTTGTGAAATCGTAGTGTTTTCTTTAATCTGAATGCCCATGATGTCCCCAAGGAATGTATCAAATGTATTTCTCAAAAGTTCAATTGAAGCTTCATTCAGTCCATCTGCAGTGGTAGGATTGTTGTAATAAATATTGATGATAGATACTAATTCATACAATCTTGCGATTGTCTTTGGTGTATTGAAGTCATTGCTCATGTCTTCATACATAGCCTCTATTTCACCTTTGATATCTAAATTGATTTTGATATCCTCATTTCCAGCTTGGAAAGATAGTTTATCAATCAATTGGTAGGCTTCACGGATCCTGGTAAAACCTTTTTGGGCAGCTTTTAACGCATCATATGTGATGTCTAGTGTACTTCTGTAATTACTTTGAGCCATAAAGAATCTAATGGCCATTGGTGAAAAAGCTTCAGGAAAAATATCATTCTGGCCGGATATCAATTCATAGGGAAGAATAGAATTGCCATCACTTTTTGACATTTTTTTGCCATTCATGAGTAACATGTTGCCGTGCATCCAGTATTTGGCAGGATTGCAACCAGAAGCTCCGAAGTTTTGGGCAATTTCATTTTCATGATGTGGAAACTTCAGATCCTGTCCTCCTCCATGTATATCGAAAGTCTTACCAAGATATTTTGTACTCATGGCCGAACATTCAAGATGCCATCCAGGGAAGCCAATAGACCATTTAGAAGGCCAGCGCATTAGGTGACTTTCATCTGCCTTGATCCAAAGGGCAAAATCACTTGGATGTTTCTTTTCACTTTGATTTTTAAGGTCATCGCGACTTTCAGTAATCAGGTCATCAATAATTCGTCCTGACAATTTACCATACTGGCCTGTTTCTTCAGCATATTTCAATGTATCAAAATAAACACTACCGTTCATTTCATAAGCCAGTCCATTATCCATGATATCCTGAACCATTTGGATCTGCTCAATAATATGACCGGTGGCAGATGGCTCAATGCTTGGCTCAAGCGTGTTGAATAACTTCATAATATCATGAAATCCATTAGAATACCGCTGAACGATCTCCATAGGTTCAACTGCTTCTGTCCTTGCTTTTTTACCTATTTTATCTTCAGCTCCTGTATCTACATCGCCAACCAAATGACCTACATCAGTAATATTCCTTACATAGCGCACCTTATAACCAAGGTGCAAGAGGTATCTGTATATTACATCGAAACTTACAAAAGTGCGACAATTACCCAAATGTACATCACTGTATACAGTTGGTCCACAGACATACATGCCTACACGACTTTCAACGATAGGTACGAAGAGTTCTTTCTCGCCTTTTAAAGTGTTAAAAATGTATAATGGTCGAATGCTCATGCAGATAAAGTTAGAAATTAGAAATTAAAAGAAATCCGGAATATTCAGACTGTCCAATGGACTTGAGAGAATATTCCGGAAATATAAAAATTGAATTTCTTAATTAACTTTAATCAATTCGATGTCGAAGATCAATGTAGCATAAGGTGGAATGTCTTGTCCTGCACCTCTTTCTCCATAAGCAAGGTCATAAGGAATATAAAGTCTCCATTTATCACCTTCTTTCATCAATTGAAGGGCTTCCGTCCAACCTTTGATAACACCATTTACAGGGAAAGTAGCCGGTTCGCCTCTTTTGTAAGAACTGTCAAATTCCTGACCATTGACTAGTGTACCTCTATAGTGAGTTGTTACTTTGTCTGTCAATTTTGGAGTAGCTCCGCTGCCGGAAGTAATTACTTCATATTGAAGACCAGTGGAAGTAGTAGTTATACCTGCCTTCTTTTGGTTTTCAGCTAAGAATGCTTTTCCTTCTTCAAGGACAGGACCTGCTTTCTTTTCAGAAACTGCAGCGATCTCGTTGCTTACCATCATGTTAGCTTGATCAACAGACATTTTCGGTTCTTTTCCTTCCAATACATCTTGAATAGCTTGCGATAAAGAAGGTCCATCGATGTTTTCAAGACCAAGTTGTTTTACATTTTGAGCAAGTAATAAGCCCAACCCGTAACTTAATGAATCCATTTTACTAGTTTTAGTTGTTTCAGTTTTAGTGATTGCTTTCTCAGCAGTTTTTGCCTTAGCAGCAGGTTTTGTATTTTGAGCGTTGCTTTCTACATTTAGCAAAGTCAACATAAAACCTAAGGCAAGAAGGTATTTTAAATTGTTACGTACCATCTAAAAATTTGAATTTATTGTTGTTAATTAAATACTTATGAATCAGAAGTTTAGCCTTCCATGATTATTTTTTTAATTCAGCATAATGCGGGTAAAATCTGAGGATAGTTTCAATGCCTTTGAAGAAATTAAATACTCCATAATGCTCATTTGGAGAATGGATATCATCTGAATCCAGACCAAATCCCATCAATACAGATTTAACTCCAAGTACTGATTCAAAAAGAGCTACAATAGGAATACTTCCTCCTCCTCTTTGAGGAATAGGCTCTTTACCAAAAGTATCAACAATGGCCAATGCCGCTGCTTTGTACTCCAAAGAATCAGTTGGCGTTACCACTGGTTCTCCACCATGATGAGGATGCACCTCTACTTTAACTCCTGCAGGAGCAATGGATTTAAAATGCTTGGAGAATAGTTCTGTTATTTCGTCAGAACTTTGATGTGGCACGAGTCTCATGCTGATCTTTGCAAATGCTTTTGATGGCAGAACTGTTTTAGCACCAGGTCCCGTATAACCGCCCCAGATTCCGTTTACATCCAATGTTGGGCGGATAGAGGCTCTCTCAAGTGTTGAATAATCTTTTTCACCATAGACGGAATCTATTTTCAGGTCTTTCTCGTAAGCGTCAAGTGAGAATGGAGCTTCAGCCATCTTGGATCTTTCCTCTTTCGAAAGCTCTTCTACTTTGTCATAAAAACCTGGGATGGTAATGTGGTTATTTTCATCGTGCATTGAAGCAATCATCTTGGCCAGGATGTTAATAGGGTTACCTACTGCTCCACCATATACTCCAGAGTGTAAGTCACGATTAGGGCCAGTAACTTCCACTTCAACGTAAGAAAGGCCTCTCAGCCCTGTTGAAATAGAAGGTGTATTATTGTCAATGATGCCAGTATCTGAGATCAGGATGACATCAGATTTCAACATATCCTTATGCTCTTCACAGAATTTACCCAAGTTTACCGAACCGATTTCCTCTTCTCCTTCGATCATGAACTTCATGTTACATGGGAAGTCATTGTCCTTCGCCATGATCTCAAAAGCTTTCACGTGCATGTATACCTGGCCCTTGTCATCGCAAGATCCACGAGCATAAATCGCACCTTCAGGATGTTCCTCAGTTTTTTTAATAACCGGCTCGAATGGTGGGGAGTCCCACAGATCAAGTGGATCAGGTGGTTGTACATCGTAATGTCCATAGACTAGAACTGTAGGTTTCGAAGGATCAGTTATCTTTTCAGCATAGACTATTGGATGACCTTCAGTAGGATAAATTTCCACCTTGTCCACTCCTTGCTCGATAAATCTGTTTTTAAGATATTCTGCGGCTTGCGCCATAGCCTCTTTACTGTTGGGGTCAGAACTAACTGAAGGTATTCTCAACCATTGCATCAATTCATCCAAAAAACGCTCTCTATTGGCGTCTATAAAAGCTTTATGATCCATTGAAATTTATTTTTTTTACAAAGAGCGCAAATATAGGAAAGATTTGTCAAAAATAGGGCTCTAACTCTTAAGTTTATGGGTAATAACATTGCGCTAACAACTCTTTTTAAAGTAAGAAATTAAAAATTAGAAGTTAGTATGAAAACCAATCTGCAATCATAGTTCCAATAACTAGTGTCTAGTATCAAGAATCCGAATACTCATTCCTTGCCTAGCAAATTTTCAGTCCTCTTTACCAGATCATATAATCTATCATTAAGTGATTTACTTTTCTCATCAGCTTTCTTCTGGTCAAGTTTACTAGTCTCTTTGATATCTTTTTTCAATTCTTCCTTTTCTGATTCGAGTTTTTTAAGTTCTTTTTTCTCAGAGACGGTCATATCCTCATCATGATTACGGGCAGCATTATATACATCGTTAAGTTTATCCATGGCCTTATCATATTTGCCTTCATCAAATTTTTCTTTCTCAGAACGCATGACATCAACGAGACTAAGAGACAGGTCCTTCACCTTTGTATATACCTCGACAGAGGTTTCTTTTTCTTTTACTGTGCCAAAAAAGTAGTTGTAGATGAGGATACCAATTATTATGGGTATGGCGATTTTGATTAGTAATTTGATCATATGATTGGTTTATGTTTTTTGGGTTTAACGAAGGATATGGGTTTTTGGTTCAATGATTGAGGGATGATTTTAAGAAAAGGTATGAGGATTACAATGATGGTAGTGAAAAGTATATGACTTTATAATAAGTTTTTGTGGACGCAGATTTAATAAGATGATCATGAATTGTATATGATTTTTTGAACGCAGATTTAATAAGATGATCATGAATTGTATAAGACTTTTTTTGAACGCAGATTTAATAAGATGATCATGAATTGTATAAGACTTTTTTTGGACGCAGATTTAATAAGATGATCATGAATTGTGTATGATTTTTTTTGAACGCAGATTTAATAAGATGATCATCTATTGTGTATGATTTTAAATTATTCTTGATTTTAGTATTCTTTTTATTATTTTTACTTATTCATTCACCAAACCCAATTATGATGACACAACTATTTCCTCATAGACCTGACAACTTTAAACACTCCGAATTAACTGAAATAATTATCAAAGCATTTTATAAGGTGTATAACACCCTTGGTTATGGCTTTCTTGAAAAAGTATATGAAAGAGCTTTGGAATGTGAACTCTCAAGTTATTCATTGCAAATTCAAAGACAACAACCTATCAACGTTTTTTACTATGGCATAATAGTTGGTAAATATTTTTCCGATTTAATCGTAGAGGATGTTGTAATTATCGAGATAAAAGCAGCTGAAAGCTTAAGTCACAAACATGAATGCCAATTGATCAATTATTTAAAAGCTACAGATAAAGAGGTTGGTCTTCTCCTAAACTTCGGCTCAGTGCCAACTTTTAAAAGAAAAGTATTTCTTAATGAAAACAAATCATAATCTTATCTTGACCATCTTAATAAATCTGCGTTCTATTAAAATATAAATACTACCATATCATACATCAAAATCTAATAAATATCCAAACAAATCACAACCTTATCTTGACCATCTTAATAAATCTGCGTTCTATTAAAATATCAATCTTATAAAATCATACCCAAAATCCTAAAAAATATCCAAAACAAATCATCACCCTATCTTGACCATACTACTAAATCTGCGTTCTATATTTCTTAAAAAAAGGCTATCGTTTTAATCATCAACCTTACCATATCAAGCACAAAATTCATATTAGTTTTCAAACAAATCATAATCTTATCTTGACCATCTTAATAAATCTGCGTTCTATCACTTTATTCCATCCATCATACAATATCATTTTATTACTTTTGCACCCATAAACAGAAAATGCAGCAATCATGGAATGGAATTCAAAAAATGTAGAGAATAAATGGAAGTACGAGTGGAACGAATCAGGACTCTACAAAGTAGAAACTGACCCATCCAAACCTAAATTCTACGTCCTCGATATGTTTCCCTACCCTTCAGGAGCAGGACTGCATGTAGGACATCCACTAGGTTACATCGCCTCAGATATTTATACAAGATACAAGCGACTTAATGGCTTCAATGTATTGCACCCTATGGGTTATGACTCATTTGGCCTGCCTGCTGAGCAATATGCGATCCAAACAGGTGTCCACCCAGCCAGCAGCACTGCGGAGAATATTTCGCAGTTCAGAAAACAATTAGACAACCTCGGATTCTCTTACGACTGGTCGCGAGAATTAATGACCAGCGATCCGAATTACTATAAGTGGACGCAGTGGATCTTCCTCAAAATGTTCAATGCATATTACGATTTGTGTGAAAATAAGGCCGTCGATATCGACAAACTGATTAAAAGGTTTGAAGAAAATGGCAGTGAGGGCGTAAATGCTGTAGCCACCTCCAAAATGGAATTTACTGCAGAGCAGTGGAACTCATCAACACCAAAAGAGCAGGATGACATCCTGATGAATTACCGTTTGATGTACCGCAAATACAGCACTGTCAACTGGTGTGAAGAATTAGGTACCGTATTGGCGAATGATGAGATCAAGGATGGTCTATCTGAACGAGGTGGCTATCCTGTGATCAAAAAACCAATGATGCAATGGAGTATGCGCACCACAGCATATGCTCAAAGATTGTTGAATGGATTGGATAAAGTGGACTGGCCGGAATCACTGAAAATCATGCAGCGCAACTGGATTGGACGTTCAGAAGGTGCAAAAATGTCATTTTCGCTGAAAGGGCGTGATGAAAAAATCGAAATATTTACAACAAGACCTGACACAATTTTCGGAGTAAGCTTCATGGTATTGGCACCTGAACATCCCATGGTCGATCAACTGACAATTGAGACACAAAAAGTACTCATGAAAGAGTACGTGAAATCTTCGACAAAGGCTTCTGAAGCCGACAGATTGAACGCAGACAAATCCATGACAGGTGTATTTACAGGTTCATATGCCATTCACCCCTTCAGCGGCAAAGAAATCCCGGTGTATGTATCCAACTATGTATTGATAGATTACGGAAGTGGCGCCATCATGGCTGTACCTGCAGGCGATGAAAGAGACCTTAGGTTTGCAGAGACTTTCGACCTGCCTGTGCCACAAATTATTGAAAGAGCAGAAAATGCTGACATCGAATCAAAAGACGGAACACTTAAAAACTCAGATTTCCTGGATGGATTAAGTATACCTGATGCAATAAAGGCAGCCCTCGAACGTATTGAGGTACAAGGTATTGGCACTAAACTTATCAACTTTAGATTGAGGGACGCCAACTACAGTCGCCAGCGATACTGGGGTGAACCCTTCCCTATCGCTTACGATGCGGATGGAGTTGTACAGCCTTTGAATGACCTACCATTAGAATTGCCTCAAATTCGCGACTTCAAACCTGCAGGAGATGGCAGTTCCCCAATAGCAAAAGCGATAGAATGGGTCAATGCAGAGGAAGGATTAAAGAGAGAAACGGACACCATGCCGGGCTTTGCCGGTTCTTCATGGTACTTTTTAAGATATATGGATCCACACAATGCGGATGCACCTTTTTCTGCGGAAGCCATCAATTATTGGAAAGACGTAGATCTTTATATCGGCGGTGCAGAGCATGCAGTCGGTCATTTATTGTACTCAAGAACGTGGCATAAATTCATGTATGACATGGGACTTACAGTGACAGAAGAACCGTTTAAGAAATTGGTTAATCAAGGCATGATACAAGGTGTTTCAGAGAAAACATACCTTGTAAAAGACTTACAAAGTGTCGTTTATTTTAAAAATGAAGCCGGACAGTGGGAATCTTCACCCTTGAACAAACCGACCAGGATCTTCATCAGTAGTGAACTTGCCGCTGATTACCCTTCTGAAACTTCAACAGGAAATCCGGATCTAAATGGTATTTCTGAAATGACGGTTCACATAGATTATATTAAAGACTATGGCGAATCTACGGGTGGATATCTCGACACTGACGGTATCCAAAAATTTACTCAATGGCGCTCCGAATATGCAGAAGCGGCTTTTGTAACTGCCAATGGCTACTTTCAGCATAACATCCTTAATTCTATTATTCCGGGAGAACCATCCAGGTTCAATACTAAGGCGGAGGTAGAGAAAATGTCCAAATCCAAGTACAATGTCATAAACCCTGACAAGGTCATCAATGCCCATGGCGCTGATGTCTTCAGGATGTATGAAATGTTTCTCGGACCATTGGAACAAGCCAAACCATGGGATATCAAGGGAATCGAAGGAGTGGCGAAATTCCTCAAACGATTCTGGTCTCAATTTTTTGACGAAAGGGGCCAATTGAATCTAACAGAAGAAGCTCCATCTGAAGAGGCATTGAAGGTGCTGCATAAGACCATCAAAAAGATCTCTGAAGATATTGAAAAACTAGCATTGAATACTTGTATCTCCGCTTTCATGATCGCATTGAATGATATCCGCAAACTGGATGTCAAAAATCGTTCTATCCTCGAACCAATGGTCATCTTGTTAGCACCATTCGCACCATTCATGATGGAAGAATTGTGGCAGCAATTGGGTCATAAAGAAAGTGTACATAAAGCAACATGGCCTCAGTTGGATGAAAAACACATTTTTAGCAGTGTCATCACTTACCCGTTGTGCATCAATGGCAAAAAGAGAGATCTGATGGACTTTCCGTTGGAAGCTACAGATGCTGAAATAACTGAGACTACCCTATCGCGTCCTGAGATCATAAAATGGCTCGAAGGTAAGGCTCCGAAGAAGGTTATCGTGGTGAAAGGGAAAATGGTGAATGTGGTGGTGTAGTAGAAAGTATTAGAGTATTATAATAGATAGTATTTGAGTGGGTAAACTGGTTAACTAATTCCCATTTCAAAATCACCTTTCAGGACGGTCACAACCTACCCCTACAGTTGATATTTGAAAATAATCTAACACATTTTAAATCTAATTCTATAAAACTGGTCAACTATAATATTGGTTAACTCTGATACTAGTCAACTCTAATACTGGTTAACTCTAATACTTATCACAACTTTATCAACCTACCCACTTTCAGCAACCTGCCCTCTCTATCACTAACTTTGTAGATATACACAGCAGCACTTAAATCATAAATATTGATTTGAGTAATATACGAGTTGATTCCTTTCATCACTTTTACCAACTTTCCATTCATATCATATATATCCAGCGTCCACAGAGAAGGTTGAATTTTTTCAGAGTTGAGAAATACGATATCTCTTCCCGGATTGGGGCTAACACTTATATCTGCGTAGACCTCTTCGCCGGGAGTTTGGATAGCGAGTGGAAATGGCCAGTTATAGGTCGGATCGCAATAAGTCCCTGTCTGCATAAAATTGGGTAATACCTGCCCCACCCGGAAAGGCAGATCTATTGCCATCGGCTGGAATCCACATGCTGCTCCTTTTTCATTGGGATAATGGATGACATGCATCCAATGAGAAGTACTCGCCGGAGATACATACAATCTGCAATCTGGTCCCCGGCTGATGGAACCAATTCCAACATTCCACCCGGTTTCATCTATTTGAAAAAAAGTTGCGATTAATTCAACTTCACTATTTTGAAAGTCTATTTGGTATAAATAATTTAAATAAGTTAGATCTGAATTGTCAGCTAATGTTGAGACATATAAAAACCTACTATTAGGAGAAAAACACATTCCAAATGCCCATCGATCAAAAGTGTCAATTTCAACTTTAATGTCTCTAACATTAGAGAATAAGCCAGTTTCATCATTAAAATCGAATATCTGGAGACCTATCCCATTAACTAATTGAACCATTAACTTATTATCCGGGGAGAATAAAGCACCATTTACAGTTTGAGATCGTTCATTTAATTTGCGTCCTATATTTTGAGTATGAATTGTATCCAACTTTTCGTCATTTAGCAAAAATGCTCTGTATTCATTTGTATTGTTACCCAAATTAAATAACCACCAGGCATCTTTATTTCGATTTAATGTGGGATTGATCATCGTTATACTTTGATATTTTTTATCATCTATAGTATCATGGCTTTGAACAGCAAATTTAGTTTGATTATTAATCCCAATTCTATTTAAAATAAAAGCGGAACTTACATATTCATCGGTTGCATAGGAATCCTTATATAATTGAAAATAGCTCAACTTTGAAGTAAGATAAGGAAAAAATATATTTGTTTTTGTTGGAAAATAAACATGAAAATCTTCTAAACAATAGCCCGCTGACCAAAAATTATCATGCATTTGAGCTCCACCTTCTATAATTTTTAATTCTTTGTCATAAATAGAACAAAAATCTGAAATTAGTGCGATTTGGCCAGAGGAGTCACAAATAAAACTTCCACTAAAGCTAATCCAGCTTATCCCATTTTGATATTCATAGGGGTAAACTTTTATTTCATGATTTGTAAAATCCAGACAATTTAATCCTAATTTAGACGAGGGCTCATCTTGATATCCAAATACCCATTGTTTGTTGTTGTACTGAGCTAAAATTACTTCAACGACCAAAAATACGAAGCTGAGAATCTGAATTATTTTTTTCATATAGTGAACTTAAAGTACTAATTTATTTTGATCAATTTTTTGTTTTGATCCTGTCCTTCGATTTTGATATAATACAAGCCTGATGGCAATTCTGAAATATCCATATTCTTTTGACCTTCATTGGCACCCAAAACATACATTTTGACAATTTTACCCATGTAATTTATAAGGTAAATTGTTCTTTCCTCGTCGATCGAAGTTATCTCAAGCGTTGCGGTTTCATTAGCAGGATTTGGGTTGATACGAAATGAATAATCTTCCTCACCCTTTTTTCGCTGTTCTGGCAATTCATTGAATATTAAACATTCATCATCATATTCATAATATTTTGTATCAAATTCTGATCTCATCGATCTTGCCTGGGCAACAGCCTCCCCTCCCATGCCCATACATTGGTTAGCAATCTGTACTATTTTTTCCTTTTCTTCATCTGTATAATTTAGTGTATCTGAGATTAACCTATTATACAGGATCCGATTGATGTTCTGTAGATTCTCAGATGAAATCGTGCCATTTGGTGTTATTCCTTCGTTAATTTCATTTAATAAAGGCAAAATTCCCCTTAACTTTATTTTCGAGGCTGTCAGGATTTGACCTTTACTAATGAGTATTTGAGATAATTCTTCTTTTATAACTTCAAATTGAGCTTTTGCTTCTTCATCAATTTCAAACTCTTCAGTCTCTTCATTATAAACGACCCATGTGATTTCATCTAAAGATGTTAATTTTTCACTTATTAAATCTTCCAGGGCTTTTAATTCCTCCTGCTGATCCTCCGTAAATGAAGAAGATTGTAGATTAAGGTTTTCTATATTAATAAACTGCCCATATAAAGTCCCGGAAAGCTCATCATACCATTGTTGCTGCTCATCTGTCATCACTCCTATTTCATTCAATCTCCTTAAACTCCTCATTAACTTTAATTTTGTGTCGAATTCTACTTCAGCATTGTATACTAGCCCTATGTCACTATTCAATAGTCCGATGTTCTCATTCGCCATACGAAAATGCGTAGAATCTCCAGGCTCAATTGGTAGTGGTATGCAACTTGGATTTTCCCCATCTTTTACTACTGAAAACCACCCAGAAGAAGTAGGTTCATAATGCGGAAAGTAGATTCCTCCTATTGCTACTGGTGTCATACCAACCGTATTATTTTCAATATATTTACTATTATTAATTTCTCCAATAGAACCAAAATGTTTAGCTTTGAAGCCTGCACTTGCTTCAAATCTATTGTCCCGATATTCCTGAATACCTGAAGTAGCCATAGTATTTAGTGCAGTACCATACTGCATATTATATCCCGGACCAAGTAAAGAATTAAGTATAATTACGGAAGTAGCATTGGTATTCAAAACATTCAAAGCATTTTCAGCATATACATGGTTGCAGTTCATGAAAAATGATGGGCTGGAAACGACTTTTAATCCAATTCCGTGCGTATTATCATTGGCGATATTATTTTCACTTACAAAATTATCATGTCCACCATTTATATACACACCAATTGTGCCTTGCCAGATGCCGTCATCGTTCTTTTCTATTTCGGCTTCATTGGTATTGTTTAATGAAATATTCGGTGTAGTGGATGGTATTCCTGTTATAAGGCTCATGTCTGCTGTAGAATTATCAACATAATCCCAATCATGGATGCCTGGTGCTATCCCATTAAGTGAAAAAGGGGATGAAACATCATTGAGTATATTTTGACTTATTTCAGCAGATGCTGCATAGGTCAAACCAACAATACCTTGTTTGTTTTCTGTAAATTCATTTCTTTTTATCTCTGTATTGTATCCATTGAAGGCAAATATATTCATAGATAGGTCATTAAATTGTACATTGGTATTGTCATTAAAAATTAAAGATTCTGCAATAGAATGTATACCGATAGAATTGTGGTCAAATGTTGATTGCTTAATACTAATTAATGGATTGGAATAAAAACATTGGATGCCATATCCATTTCTTTTGAAAGATGATTTAGTAGCAGTTAAAGAAGAATTTGCAGGATATATACCTACTTTATTATCCAGAAATACAGGGAATTGTAATACAATAGGGGAAGCATTATATAAAACCATGCCGAAGTCATTTTCAGAAAATGAAGTGGCCGCTCCTGTTAAAGGATTATAAGGGGTAGTGATATTTGCCGTCATAGGCGTGAATAACGGGTCATAGGCTCTCAACCCGACAAAGTTCTCGAATAGCTTCACATCTACTGAATTAAAAGTGGAATTTTGCTTTAACCATACCCCGGTTTGGCCACCACTTATCGTGGTGGTACGGCAATCAAATGTACTGCCGTTCATTGCTTCAATTCTATCCCATTGAGGATATTCCGGACACTTATATATATTGGTCCTTCTTGTATTTAATTTTATACCCGGCTGGATTTCAATAGATGATGAATTTTTAAGAATTATTTCATTATATAAATTAAGGGTAGAATTACTGAACAGATAATCAATGTCCACTATCAGATGACCATCAATAACGATCTTTTGAGGTGTGTTTAAACTATAAGGACCAGGATCAGGCAATCCTTGAGCCAGGAGATCACCCGACGCTATTAAAGAAGATACTGTGTTGGTACCGGTAATTAATTTATAATCATCCAATTTAAAAGTAAATGTACTAATGATATCTGTTGGATCAAACTTATTAACTAATCTGACCGTGAAAACAGTATTTGGTATCTGCAAAAGTCCACTAATACATTTTCTCCGGGTAATATCGAAGGTGGCTTCTTCTTCAACAGAATAGATAGTCGTTGTTGGATTGACCGACCCAGTCATATCACCATTATTGGTGACAAAAAATGAAGTAGTGGGAAATTCCAATTGGTATTCATAGTCTTCACATCCCAAATCTTTATATACCGTCACTATGCAAATAGTTCCGGGTTTTTCACAATAAAAACCTTTGGTTTCTACATAAAATTGATCATTACACTGCCCAAATATTTGATTTTTGCCTGATGTAATAATCAAAATAATAAGGAAAATAATTATTGAACTTCTCATATTCGTATGTTTTAATTTTTTTACTAAATTTTTATCAACCTCCCCACTTTCAGCAGCCTACCGTCTCTGTCACTGACTTTATAGATATACACAGCTGCGCTTAAATCTGAAATATCGATTTGAGTAATATACGAGTTGATTCCTTTCATCAATTTCATTAACTTTCCATTCATATTATATAGATCTAGCGTCCATAATGAAGGCTGAATTTTTTCAGAGTTGAGAAATACAATATCTCTTCCCGGATTGGGACTCATATTTATATCAGTCAGCAATTCCTCCACCGGGGTTTGAGTGGCGAGTGCAAATGGCCATTCATAGGTTGGGTCACATTCTGACCCACCTTGCATAAAATTTGGTAAAACCTTACCAACTCTATAGGGCAGGTCTATGGCCATTGGTTGAAAACCACATGCTACGCCTTCTTCATCGGGATAATGGATGACATGCATCCAGTGTGATGTGCTTCCGGGTGATACATACAATCTGCAATCCGGTCCACGACTGATAGAACCTATGCCCACATCCCATCCTGTTTCATCCGATTGATAAAATGTAGCTAACTGCTCTACACTATTATCCCATAGATCGATTTGATATAAATAGTTTAAATAAGGGGGATCCTCATCCGAACCGCCAGTGCCCACATAGACAAATCTACTGTTCGGTGAATAACACATGCCAAATGACCAATATTTAAATGTATCAATTCTTACTTTGATCTCTCTTGCATTGGAAAACATTCCTGTGGCATCATCAAAGTCAAAAACCTGTAGACCAATGCCATTGATCAGCTGTATCATCGTTTTGTTATCAGGAGAAAAAATACTACCATTCACAGTGATAGACCTTTCGTTGATTTTCCGGCCTATTTTTTGTTTATGCATTGTATCCAACTTATTATCGTTTAGTAAATAAGCACTATACTCATTTGTATCTTCACCAAGATTAAATATCCACCAGGCATCTTTATTCTTATTTAGGGTTGGGTTTATTATTGCAATACTTTGATATCTTTTATCATCTATTGTATCATGACTTTGGATAGCAAGTTTATTTTGACTATTAAACCCGATTTTATTGAGCATGATGTTGGAACTGACCAGTTTCACATCCGTTGCATATACATCCTTGTAAAGTTGAAAATAATGATCCTTCTCTTTAATATATGGAAAAAAAATATTGGATTTACTTATTACATAAAAGTGGATATGATCTTTGCAATATTCATGAGAAAAATCATTATCATGCATTTTTTCTCCACCTTCTATAAAATGTAATTCCTTATCATATATTGAACAATTATCCGACAACAATGCGATTTTCCCTTCATTGTCGTTAATAAAAGCTGATGAAAAAGCCATGAAGATTACATCATCCTGGTAATCATAAGGATACACCTCGATCTTGTGATCATTGAAATCAATACAGTTCATTCCAACTTTGTAGTCAGGTTCATATTCATATCCAAATACCCATTGTTTATTGATGTACTGCGCTGAAACTGTTTTAACAACCAAAAAAAATATGCAGAAAATTTGAATTACTTTTTTCATCTAGTGAGCCTTAAACACTAATTTATTTTGATCAATTTTTTGTTTTGGTCCAAACCTTCAATTTTAATATAATACAAACCTGATGGCAGTTCAGCAATATTTAAAGTCTTTCGGCTCTCTTTTGCACCCAAAACATATGTTTTGACTATTTTCCCCATGTAATTTACAAGGTAAATTGTTCTTTCCTCGTCGATCGAAGTTATTTCTAGTGTTGTAGTTTCATTTGCAGGATTAGGGTTGATCCGCAATGAATAATCTTCCTCACCCTTTTTTCGCTGCGCTGGCAATTCATTGAATACCAGGCATTCATCATTGTATTCATAATATTTTGTATCAAATTCTGTTCTCATCGATCTTGCCTGGGCCACAGCTTCTCCTCCCATACCCATACATTGACTCGCTACCTGTACTATTTGCTCCTTTTCTTCATCCGTATAATTCAGCGTATCTGAATTTAACCTATTATACAGGATCCGATTGATTGCCTGCAGATTCTCAGATGAAGTCGTGCCATTTGGAGTAATTGCATTGTTAAGGTCTTTTAAGGCCGGTAAGATTTCCCTTAGCTGTGTTCGTGAATCTGCCAGGATCCGCCCCTTAGCGATCAAAACCTGTGACAGGTCTTCTTTTCTCTCTTCAAATTGGGCTTTCGCTTCTTCATCTATTTCAAATTCTTCGCTTTCTTCATTATAGTTGACCCATGTAATTTCACTCAGCAAGGTTGACTTTTCTTTTATCAGATCTTCCAAAGAATTTAATCCCGCCTGCTGATCCTCGGTAAATGAAGATGCTTGTAGATTAAGGTTTTCTATATTAATAAACTGCCCAAACAAAGTCCCGGAAAGCTCATCATACCATTGCTGTTGCTCGTCTGTCATCACTCCTATTTCATTCAATCTCCGCAAACTCCTCATCAACTTTAGTTTGGTATCAAATTCTACTTCAGCATTGTATACTAATCCTATGTTATTATTCAAAAGTCCAATGTTCTCATTCGCCATACGAAAATGCGTAGAATCTCCAGGCTCAATTAACTCCGGACCGCATTTAAAGTTTTTTCCATCTCTTTCTACAGAAAACCATCCAGAATTAAGAGGAAGGAAATTTGGGAAATAAGGACCATTTTGAATTACCGGAATGGATCCAACGTAGTCAGATTCTATGTATTTACTATTATTAATTTCTCCAATAGAACCAAAATGTCTAGCATTTGGAAATGACGAAGAACTCGCATCAAAAATATTATCTTTATACATTTGAATGCCTGATGTTCCTAAAGTATTCAATGCGGTTCCATATTTGAGGTTATATCCGTTACCGGTAAAAATATTTCCTGAAATATCCGACGCGTTATTATTATTTATTACTCTAAGCCCCTCAGAGGCAGAACTTTCATTACAGCTGATCATAGCACCCGGACTACCCATCAATTGTATTCCGGGAGCCCCGTTAATTAGATTGACTACAGTATTATAGTCTATAACATTATTTCCTCCACCGCTTACTGAAATACCAATAGTCCCATTGACGATAGCTGAAGGTCCGTTGCCGGTATCTGTATTGTGTCCTACACGTGCACTTTTGGTATTATTCAGTGCAACTATAGGAGTGGATGAGAATGTACTGGAACCGTTAGTTAAATCCCAGGCATAGTTATTGGTGAAACTCCAGATATGTGAATATGGAGCAATACCGCTTAGTGAGTAGGGTAAAGTCTTAGCTCTTATATCATTAAAGGAAATTTCAGCCCTTGAAGCATGTGACAAACCTAATATACCTTGGTCATCCTGAAAAAAAGTATTACTTTTCACTTTACTATGGTAACCATTAAATCCCAAAATATTTATTGCCAAGCCATTACTTCCAAAATGATTATCTTCTACATCTAATTCGGATGAGATGGAATAGAGTCCAATTTTATTATGGAAAAAATCTGAATTTTTAATTTCAATAAGGCTATTGGAATAGACCGATTCCACACCATAATCATTATCACTTAAACTTATGTTATCTCCTTTTAATGATGAATAACTCATACTAATACCAACAGAGTTATCAAACAAAAACGGATTGGCTATAATAATTGGAGAAGCATCATACAGTACAATACCAAATTTATTATTACTAAAAACCGTTCCCGAATTAGTTAAGGAAGCAGGGCTTGTAATAATGTTTGCAGTCATTGGAGTATGGTTAACATCTGAAGCCCTTAGTCCGCAAAAATTATCGAAAAAATCTGCACCATAAGTTAGAAGTGTAGAATTATGGTTTAACCACAGACCTGTATTTGCACCGCTTATGGTCGTTCGTTCACATTCAATTGAAGATCCTTCTAAGGCCAAAATGTGTTCCCAGTTATTGTATTCAGGGCATTTATAAAAATTAGCCCTGTATACATCCAGGTCTTGACCCTGGCTTATAATAACCTTTGATCCTGCAGTAAGCACAATATCATTGTAAAGTTTATATAACTGTGTACCAAAAAAGTAATCCATATCCACAATGAGGGTGCCATTAATTACAAGTTTTTGCGGTGTGTTAATACTGAAAGGACCCGGCCCTAATCCGTTAGGAGTCAATAAATCTCCTGTTCCTATTAAGGCAGATACAGTATTAATACCTGTAAGAATTTTATAATCATCCACTTTAAATGTGGTAGATGCATAGATATCAGTCGGATCAAATTGATTTACTAGTTTAAGTGTAAATACACAACCAGGGATCAACACTTTACCTTTCAAACATTTTCTTATCTCACTATCATGTATCGGAAATTCGGAAGCAGTCAATTTCGTTTTCAATGGATTCGATGAAGTCCCTAAAGTAAAGTCACCAATATCAGTTAAATTAAAGGAGGCCGTTAAATATTCAAGTTCATAAATATAATCATTACAATCATCACCTTTAGCTACAGTAACAATACAAATTGATCCTTCATCCTTACAATAAAAGCCTTTTGTTTCAATAAAATAAGCTTGTATACATTGTGCTTTAGAACTAATTACACCTAATGTAAGGCAAGAAAAGAGAATAATGGTTTTTATCACTGAACGTAATAAAAGTCTAGAAGGTAGTATAGTCATTTATGTGAGTTTTTAAATTGTGAACGATTTTCAAATATAAATCTAACTATTTGAAAAACAGGATCTTTTGAAATTTAATTTTAAAAATTAACATTTTAGAAAATAATCAAAACTATCTTTACTGTTGTAAATCTCACATTTATGCTTCAATCTATACTAAAATTTATTTTCCTCTTTGCCCTCTCGATGTTTTGCAACATAACTTCGGCGCAGAAAACAGCTAAACTTTTCGACGACAAGCAGATATCTGAAATTCATATATCCATTGATCCTGACACGCTAAAATACATCATCAATAATAAGGTCAACGATATTTATTCGAAATGTACTTTTGTCTATAATGATCTGAGTGCCCGGGATACTTTGGAACATGTAGGTTTCCGGCTCAAAGGCAATACAGCGCTCAACAATCAAAAAAAATCCTTTAAGCTTAGTTTCAATACTTACGAAAAAGGGCGCAAGTATCAAGGTGTAAAAAAGATAAATCTGCTCGCCAATGTCAATGACCCGACCATGATCCGCCAAATGCTGTACTATTACATCTATGAAAGATGTGGTCTCCTGCCGCGACGTGGAGCATTCGTAAAAGTATATATCAACAATGAATATAGGGGCCTTTACACCAATTTAGAAGAACCTG
The DNA here is from genome assembly GCF_016707225.1 of Candidatus Brachybacter algidus. NCBI lineage: Bacteria > Pseudomonadati > Bacteroidota > Saprospiria > Saprospirales > Saprospiraceae > Candidatus Brachybacter > Candidatus Brachybacter algidus. The sequence goes on from NZ_JADJID010000003.1 coordinate 138,384, forward strand.
ATGATGAATGGATAGAGGATCATTTTGAATCCGATAAAGGGAATTTATACAAATGTACTTATCCGGCAGACTTTACTTATCAGGGCCCTGAGCAGTCAGGTTACAAAAATATATTTAATGACCCTGTGACAAGAGCATATGATCTAAAAACGAATGAAGATGCTGATGACTATTCAGATCTTGTAGAGTTGATCAGTTTTGTAAATAAACCGAACGCTGTCGGCTTTTCCACGAATATTCACAATATCCTGAATATCAGAAGTGTGTTAAAAACTTATGCTGTGGATATAGCAACGGGTAACTGGGATGATTATTTTTACCTGAAGAACAATTTTTATCTTTACAAAGAGCCATTTACCGGGCAGTTTCACTATGCAGCTTACGATACAGACAATACCTTCGGCATCGATTGGTTGGGTATCGATTGGTTGGAACGAGATGCGCTGAAATGGTATCATCAGAATGAACCACGCCCGCTGATTAGTTCACTTTTAAACGTACCGGAATTCAAACAGATCTTCATCAATTATCTGGATTCTGTGACCAATAATGTGACTTTGCCGGATAGTGTTTTTCCAAAGATCGATGAATGGCATGTACTTATCACTCCGGCGGCGGAAGCTGATACTTATCGACCTAAAGACTATGGATACAACATTAATGACTTTCACAATGCCTACACCAAAAAGATAGACAATCACACACCTTATGGCCTCAAACCTTTTCTTGAACAAAGAAGACAGCGCACCAGGTATCAGTTGACGGGACTGGCGACAAAAACCATTAATGCAGACAATGCTGTTGCCATCTACCCCAATCCCGGTTATGACGAGGTCAACATCATTCCATTGAATGAAAAAGATAAACAATATGACGAGTTGATCCTTCGAGATATTAATGGTAAGGTCATGCTTCAAAAATCAAATGGCGATCTTCCTGCCTTGCTAAATATCAATGATTTGCTATCAGGGGTGTATTATTTGCAGATGAATGTGGGCAAGCGAGTTTTGGTGAAGAAATTAATCAGAGTGTAATAAATCACTTGATTCATAATGTTTAAGTAGAATTTATTTAATAAAATAGTTCAACCCACTCCGGGGTTGGTAGGATAACTTTTCTACCCCGGGTTGCACCCGGAGTTATTATTCTTCAACCCCATTCGGGGTATTATTACTTAAATTAGTAACTTCAATAATTATACTCACTCAAATCATTCAAACATCAAACATTCAACATCCAATATTTTCATGATAATCGATTGCATTCCTGAGCTAGAAGTTCCGCCCACTCTCATTCTTCATTTTTCATTCTTCATTCAATAAGCCACCCCGCCTTCGGCACCCCTCGAGAGGGGAAGTTACCACTTCTCCCAAAACTTCCAGTTCTTCTCCTTTTTCTTAGCAGGAATGATGATGTAGCGCAAAGAAATCGCCGTCTGGCTGTCAAATATCTGTTCGCCGCCAACGAAGTTGATGGCAGGTTTATAGTCGAATGAAGCACATAATTTCCCGAAACGCATTTCTATACCACCGATTGCTGTCAATCCATAACTGTTCTTGCGGCCATCCCGATCCTTACCATAGATGCCTGCGTGTGGACCTGCTCCAATATAAAAGTTTAATCCTTTGAAGATCATCTTCTGATGTTGTTCATATAAGACAGTGATAGAAGTCTGATCGTTGAAGAAACCTTTCTGGATGATACCTTCAATAGTCGTACTTTCGAGTATCAATTGTTGGACTGTTAGACCAAATTCTGTACCTATCCTGATACCCGCTGCAGTTCTGTATTTCTGGGCATGAACGCTGAATGACATGATAACTACCAGAAATAATATTGAAAGTATTCTCATTTTGTTTTTTGTTTCGCAAGATTAATAAGATATTTCGAATTCAAATGGCTTAATTTAATATTAAATCAAAAGACGAATGTACTTTTAATGCTAATAATATAGCCATTTCCTTTCTTAACGTTACATGTGTTAAATTTTAATATAAACTGATTGATCAACTCTATTAAAAATTTCCTAAAATTTTATTTCCGAGCCACGACGCTTTACAACGTCCACTCCCCTTTTGTGTACGAATTTGTCGATTTTATTTTTAGAAATAAATTAAATAAAGATTTTGAAAAGAAAATTAAAATAGAAAGAATTGCTTTAGAAAATACTGATCAGAAAATTGAAGTGCTTGATCTTGGTGCAGGAAGTAAAAGTTCTAAAACTTCGAAAACCGATAAGATATCAAGAATCGCTAAAACAGCTGTTTCAGGAAAATTGAAATCGCTTTGGTTGCATAATATTTGTGCTTATTTTAAACCAAAATATGTATTGGAAATGGGGACTTCCCTTGGTATCTCTGCCGCTCACCTGGCACAAAATGCTACCAAGGTCATCAGTCTTGAAGGCAATCCTGCAATAGCATCACAAGCTCGAAAGGTGTTTAAAAACCTTGGGCAGGAAAATATAGAAATTTTAACGGGCAACTTTGATGAAACCTTACTTGAATGCCTGAAAAAAAACGAACTTCCCGATATCGTATATCTGGATGGTAATCACACATATGAGGCCACTTTAAGATATTTTAACCAATTAATTTCCTCAAGAAATGAGCATGAAATGATCCTAATCTTCGATGATATATACTGGTCAAAAGGCATGATGCAAGCCTGGGAAGAAATCAAACAACATCCGGATGTCACCCTCAGCATCGATATCTACTATTTTGGCCTGATTTTTTTTAAAACAAATACAGTTGCTCCCAAGCAATATACCTTAGTTCCGGCGAATTGGAAGCTGTGGCATATTGGATTTAGGCCGGTGAAGCATGGGTGATGGGTATTTGTAATGGGTAATGGGTAATAAAAATAATGCTGAATGTTGGATTTTGGATGTTGAATGATAAAATTTAAAATAGTCCTCTGTAGGGACAGGTCGCGACCTGTCCCTACAGAGGACTATTTTAAATTTCGGAGATGGCCAAACTAATTATTCGCAAATTGGTTATATTTTATAACTTTGTCACTATTTTGGTTATATAATATTATTTGCCAGTGGCACACAATAAGGACAAAATCATTCCTGGACAAGGATCTCAACTCAATACGCACAATCGATTTGACAAATTGGATCGCTCAGGTGAAGCCATTTATAATGACGAACCGTACAATGAAGACGAAGGCGATAAAGAAAAGACTCAATACATCAAGATCTATCCAAAGACGCTAATCAACAAAGTCATAAGCCCGGACGTCCGGATGCCCTATTCAGCAAATCCTTACCAAGGCTGTGAACATGGTTGCATCTATTGTTATGCGCGGATCACACACAACTATTGGGGATATAGTGCCGGAGTGGATTTCGAAAGAAAGATCTTATATAAAGAAAATGCTCCGGAAATTCTGACTTCCGAATTTGAAAAGAAAAGTTGGCAAGGTGAACTCGTTGTTCTATCCGGAAATACTGATTGTTATCAACCGGCTGAAAAACATCTTAAAATCACCCGAAAAATGCTCCGAGTATTTGAACTCTATAATAATCCTGTAGGCATCATCACAAAAAATTCATTGGTAGAAAGGGATATTGACATCCTGGCGCCAATGGCTGAAAAGAATCTGGCACAGGTCATCATCACGATCAACAGCATGGATGAATCGTTGAGAAGAAAGATGGAACCCAGAACGGCAAGTGCTGCGAAGAAATTTCAAACCATTCGCAAACTTACTGATGCTGGCATTCCTGTGATGCTCATGATCTCTCCTATCATCCCTTCAATTAATGATAATCACTTATTAGAGATCATGAAAAAAGGAGCTGAAGCAGGAGCGATTGCCGTGACTTATGTGATGGTCAGGTTGAATGGTGATGTTGCAACTATATTTAAAGATTGGGTTCAAAAAGCATATCCCGACAAGGCGGAAAGAGTCATCCATCAAATAGAAAGCCTGCATGGTGGAAGTACAGAAGATCATCGTTTTTCCATCAGAATGCGGGGTGAAGGGAATTTTGCCGACATAATACGACAACAATTCATGCTCGGAAAAAAGAAGTATTTCAACGACGGAAGCCTGCCGGAAGTAGATTCCAGTTTGTTTAAGAGATTTGGTAATGGGCAGTTGAGTCTCTTTGAATGAAAAGTGCCCCAGTTAACAAGTAGATAGTTAGGAAGTGTGTAGGTTATCGGAGCTTAAAAACAACTTTGTGAAACTTTGAGAATTCTTTGAGGAACTCTTTGATACCAGTGGCCGCTGCGCGGAAGCAAGGGTAACACAGAATCTCTGTGATACTTATTCCTACAGCTTTGTGAAACTTTGAGCTTCTTTGTGCAACTTTGTGATATAGCTTTTTAACAGAATTCATAGCGAATCTTAGCACAAATTGAGTATCATCTAAAAAACTAAAGAAAAGCGACCTAAATATAGGCGACCTAAAGCAAAGCGACCCAGCCTAGCAAACTGTCAGATAGACGATGGAATAACTAAATCTCGCACTTTCAGGCACGAATAGCATTACTTTCTGGCCTTTTTCAAGAGCAACATTTTTAGAAAGACCATCCAACATAGCATAAGCTGAAGCAGCACCTACATTTCCTACTTCCGGCAGATTCACGAACCATTTAGATTCAGGGATGACCATATCATGTACGTGCATTTCATCGAAAATTTTCTTCCAGAAAAACATAGAGGAAAGATGCGGTAGAAAATGATCCACATCGTCAGCAGAAACGTTCCTTTTATCAAGAACACCTCTCATCCATTTAGCTCCTACTGGTACGATATTTTCACCAAGAAGTCGAACATCTTGTTTATATGCAAATACGCTCTTTTTTGCCCAGTCACTCGTGGTCATTTCACCGAAGGAATGCAGCACTTCTGAACCATTCTTGTCCGCCCCTAAATACATGCAGGTTTCTAATTGATCAGCAAAACTTGCGATTTCGATCCATTCTATTTTAAAGTTAAGATGACCTGCCTCAGGCTTATTTTGGAGCAAAAATGCTCCTGCACCATCAGAAAGCATCCATCTAAGAAAATCTTTTTCAAAAGCAAGTATCGGATTTTCTTCCAACACTTTCAAATCCTCCATCTCAGCATCAAATTTACTCCCCTGAAGGTATTGTGAGACACGTTCGCTACCTGTGGCAACTGCCATTTCTGTTTCACCACACAGGATAGAATAATAAGCATATTTCAAAGCCTGCATACCGGAGCAACAAGCTCCTGCAGCACTTATCAGTTCTACTCCTGTAGTATTTAATTCGCCATGAACCATAGATGCAAGGCTAGGCAGGATCATATCAGGACTTGAAGTGCCACATGCAATTAATTGGATCTCATCTTGGGTAATTTTTCCATCAAACAAACCTTCAACGGCCTTAGCTACGAGCTGTGCGTTGGTGTAATTAAACTTCCCGGATTTATCTATAGCGTAAAACCTATTCTTTATACCATTGCTCCTCAACACAATCGCTCTGGACCTCGATGGTTTGCCACCAGCAAAGCCAAGTACTCCTTCCATCTCATTGTTGGAAATGGGCTCATTTGGAAAAAAAGTATTAATTCTTGTGATATAAACTTCGTTGAGTTTATCCATTTGACTCAAAATTATTTAAATATTTATGGTGCAAACATACCATTCAATTAGGATATAATAAATATTTCTTTCTCGTTATCTTAAATTTATCAATGCCCTCTTTCCATGAAGCCCTTATCTCTGCTTCACTCATTCCACTTTTGACCTGCTGTTGAAATTTTTTAGTACCCATCAAAAGATCTATGAAATTATTCTTGAGAAAGAAGTTTGCCTTATCAGGATAGTCCTTATAAGCTTGCAGGAAATAAGTGAGATTGATCTTTCCTTCGGTTCTTATTTTTTCAATGGATAAATTGCTCAAATCATATCCACGACATTTTTTTCCTTGTAGAAAAGGTGTCATCGCACCAGGTTTTGGTTGAGGTGTAAAATAAAAATCGCCTTTTTTGGCAATTGGACTGCCATACACCTGAAACTGTTTATCCGTGCCTCGTCCCACGCTAAAGTTTGTTCCTTCGAATAAACAAAGTGATGGATATAACATGATCGAAACCTGGTTAGGTAAATTGGGCGATGGCTTGACAGGTAATATATAAGGCTTGAAATGATCATAGTTGCCGCATTGAATCACTTTCAATTCGCATTTTATCTTATCCTTGAGCATCCCTTCAGCATTCATCATCCAGCCCAGTTCGCCGAGTGTCATCCCATGCACTATTGGAATAGGAATAATTCCAACAAATGAGGTGTTCTCCATTTCAAGGACAGGGCCATCAATGTAATGTGCATTCGGATTCGGTCTATCCAAGATCATTAGCGGTTTTTTGAACTCTGCACATGCCTCCATCAAATATTTCAAAGTAGATAAATAGGTGTAAAACCTTGTGCCAACATCCTGCACATCAAATACGACAACATCCACATTTGCCAAGTCTGCCTGATCCGGACCTTTCTTCTTTCCATATATCGAGATCACCGGAATACCAGTTTCTTTGTCCACCGAGTTGGTAAGTTCCTGGCCCGCATCAGCGTCTCCCCTGAATCCATGCTCAGGTGCGAATATAGCGGTCACATTTACTCCCTTTTCCTTCAGAACATCCACCAGATGCTGGGAGCCAACCATTGATGTTTGATTTACCAATAGACCGACACGCAATCCTTTTAAAAATGGTAGATATTTGTCAGTTTGGTCAGCTCCGGTAAGAATCGGAGTAGCCTCAAATACTTTTATTATTTCTCTATTGAATGGTTGCACTTCGGGTTTCGGCGCATTGCAAAACAAATTGGAAAAAATAAAGAACAATAGATAAAAGTTATTGGCAAATATCATATCAATAAAATGTATTATATGAGGTAATTATTTGTAAAAGCGAATTAGTAAGATCTCTAATAATAAAAACAATAATGCTGTCAAAAGAAAATACTTCCATAAGGAAAGACCTGTATCACCTTCCTGAACTACTGAAGCGAGATTAGCCTGTGCAGACGGCGTAATAACTTTAAGATTATCATTTTCGTAGGATTTTATCTTTTCTAAAGACATGAATTCCATCTGGCTTTCTTTGCGATCATAATTGAATGCAAACTTACCACTCTTTTCTAGCTGATATATGCCCGGTAAAATTGTTTCTCGTCCTGTATTGATAATAGTTTTTTTGCCCTTTTTGATTTGCTCGGGAATAAATGTTTGTGTGCCGTTGAATTTTAAAACTCCATCCGAACTTGCTGCTTCAACATTGATCTCAAAACTTTCGTTTTTACCAATGGTGAATGAAAGCTTCTGCTGACTAGAGTTATTAAAAGCCGCTTTAAATAGGAAAGGAACAATAACCTCACCATTCTTTACAAAATCGCTATAATCGACATCCAGAGGCGAAGCACAAAGAAAAACTTGTCCTGAAAATCTTGGATATCTAACCAAAAAAGCACTTCCATCTCTATAAGTAAGTAAAGAAATAGCGCCTTTTGTTGCCTTGGTCTGAATATTAAACCCTGCCTTTGTTACTGGCAGCTTCAACTGCTGAGTTTTACCTTCAAATACATTTTGAAAAATATAATCCTTCGAGTTGATGGTAAACACTTGCTTATTTGAACTTACTACTGTACCTGACGCACCTAAATTAAATGCTGAAGAGAGTTGGGCGATAACCTGCCCATTTCTAATACTTGGAAATATAGCGACATTGGTTCCAGCATCCATCGCCTTCGTTAACTCACCTGTCAAACCTGAAGTCGTGGAATTTATTTCATTAAGTATGATTAATTGATAGTCGTTGAATCTGCCAAAATTTACTCTAGACAACTCTTCATTGGTAACATTAAATAACTTGGATGTTTCGAGTGCCGTATTCAAATATTTGTTTGAAACACCATCATTAATAATAAGGACATTCACTTTAGAAATTTCATTCCATGCGATGAAATAATTATCGTCAAATGTTATTGGAGCATCATTAATGAGCAATTCTGCTGTCTGATATCCAGATTGAGTCGTTAGCACAGGTACCGTATCTGTGATAGAAGACCTAGCAGCTAATTTGTGGATGGCAAGCGGCCTGTTATTTCCGTTGAATTTCAGGACTGGTTTGATTGTAGTTACCTTATCTCCATCATTCTTTATCTTGTAAATCAGTTGGTTTGCAATGCCGGGAGAAGATACCTGATCTTTAAAATAAGCAGAGTCGATATAGCTGTTAGATATATTTGATGTGGTCAGTGGCACTAAACTGCACTGTATTGAGGTGTCTTTTAATTTAGCAAGATCGGCGGCATTAACTTGAAAATCGCTTAGAAAAAAAGCATTATACTTCCCTTGTCCACTAATTTTAAAATTCTGCTGTATAGTTTTGAATATCTGAGAAAATGTCTTAAACTGAGGGCTGATGACCTTTTCGTCTATTACCGCATTTGCCTCTTCCTTATTCAACCATTGTTGTTGACCACCTTCAAGATTGTTCGTAATGATCTGAAACTTATCGTCAGCACCAAAACCACTCACTATTTGATGTGCTGTTTCTTTTGCTTTTTCAAGTAAATTATCTTCAGAGGTACTGGCACCCATGCTGAAGGAATTGTCCAGATAGATAAAAGAGTAATTAGTTCCCTGTTTGACTTTGCCCTTAGTCTCAAAAAAAGGTTGCGCGAAAGCCATAACAAGTGCAATTAATGCAAGGCATCTGCATGCAAGCACCAACCATTGCTGAACTTTCTTCCTTGAGTTGGAAGTTTGCTGAATAGATCTCAAGAAGGCGACGTTCGTAAAGAATACCTTTTTATACCTTCTGAAATTAAAAAGGTGAATAATGATCGGTATAGCTATAACAAAAGCTGCTGTAAGAAAAGCTGGAAATAAAAATTGCATGGAACAAAATTACAATAATGAATAATATATACTCCTTATTTGGATTAAATATTGTGCAAAACTATACTAGAGTAGCATAGCAGTCCATTAAATACAATTCCTACTATCTTTGTTTATAAAAATATAAAAACATGGCAAATTGGTTAAATTATATTGGCGTCGCTATGATCCTGATAGCATTCATTCTACTATCTATCAAAACAATATCTTCAGAGCATCCCGCTTATAAATGGTTAAATTTTGTAGGTGCCGGTTTTACTTGCGTGGGAGCATATATGTCAGATGTGATACCTTTTGTAATTATGGAAGCAGTGTGGGGTATTGTAGCATTCTACTCTATCATCCGAAAATAGCCAAATATTAAACTTTATTACATTTTAATTTTATAAGCTAAAAACAGTTTAAATTTTATTTTTTCTAAAAAAAGCTAATCACAAATTTTAAAAAATTACCTGATTTCACATGTAACAATTTTATAATATAAATATTTTATTTTGATAATGTCATATATTGCATTTAATTCAGAATAATATTCTTCATATTTTTTATAAATTAATTTTTAGGGCTATTTTCTACCTTAATTGATACCTCAATACTATTTTTGTAATTAAAGTAAAAGATACATCAAATGGATACTATTGTTGAAAAATTTAAAGGCGGGGCTTTCCTAATAAAAGACTATTATTTCGGAGATGATTACATCCCTGAAAAAATGAACGAGGATCAAAAAATGATCCGTGACATGGTACGAGAATTTGTGGAAAAGGAAGTTTGGACAAGAGGTCACATCCTTGATCAACAACCAAGTCTAATGGATGAAGCAGGCGAATTAGGTCTTGTAGGAGCACATATTCCAACACAATATGGCGGACAAGAACTTGACACTATATTAAACACAATAATAGGTGAAGAAATAGGTCGTGGTGATGCATCTTTCTGTACCACTTTTGCAGCGAATACAGGAATAGGCATGTTGCCAATCCTATATTACGGAACTGAAGAACAAAAACAAAAATATCTACCTGATCTTTCTTCAGGAAAATTAAAAGCCTCTTACTGTTTAACTGAGCCAAGTTCAGGGAGTGATGCCCTTGGAGCAAAGACAAAGGCTATTCTTAATGCTGAGGGAACACACTATATTCTGAATGGTCAGAAAATGTGGATCTCCAATGCCGGATTTGCTGATGTATTTATAGTTTTCGCACAAGTGGATGGAGATAAATTCACAGGTTTTATTGTGGATAAAGGCACTCAGGGTATGGTCCTTGGAGAAGAAGAGCACAAACTCGGAATTAAAGGATCCTCTACAAGACAGATCTTTTTCGAGAATGCACCAGTCCCTGTTGAAAACGTCCTTGGAGAAATAGGAAAAGGTCATTTGATTGCCTTCAACGTGTTGAATATGGGTCGTTTCAAATTAGGCGTACTTGTAGGTGGAGGTTGTAAAATCATTACTACCAGAGCTGTCAAATATGCACTGGAAAGAGAGCAGTTCAAAACTCCAATTGCGAACTTTGGTGCCATTCAACATAAAATAGCTGAAATGGCCATTAAAGCTTATGTCTTGGAATCCACTAACTACAGGATTGCTGATCTAATAGAAGATTGGAAATCATCAGCTATTGAAGAAGGTTTACCATACCAACAAGCACTTTTAGATGCAGCGGAAGAATACGCTATAGAATGTGCGATCTCTAAAATATACGGAAGCGAATGTATTGATTACGCAGTGGATGAACTCGTTCAAATTCATGGTGGATTTGGATTTTCTGAGGAATATATTCCTGCACGTTTATTTAGAGACAATAGGATTAATAGAATATACGAAGGTACGAATGAGATCAACAGACTTCTTTTGGTCAACATGTTGCTAAGAAGAGTCATGAAAGGTGAATTGGATATGGTAGGACCTGCCTGGGCTGTTCAAAAGGAACTAGCCGGTATGCCTAAAATGGAAACATTTGAAGGACCCTATCCTACCGAATCTAAGGCTTTAAGCCATTTCAAAAAAATATTATTGATCGTAGCTGGTGCCGGAGCTAAATATCAAATGGATGGCAAGGTAGATCTGAAAAATGAGCAAGAGATCTTGATGAACATCGCTGACATCATGGTCGATGTTTTCAATGCAGAATCTGTTTTAGCCAGATTAATTGAGGTTAATAAAATGAATGACCCTAAACTTTCAGAAAAAGAAGCCATCTTAAAGGTATTCTTCCATGATGCACAAGATAGAATCGCCAAAAATTCAGTTGACGCATTAGCGTCTTTCGCCTCTGGGGATGAACTAAAGGTGATGCTGATGGGGATCAAGCGCTTTACGAAACTAGAACCAATCAACGTTAAAGAATACAGAAAAAAGATCGCAGCTAAGATTATAGCTGAAGAGCAGTATGCGTTTTAAAGTATAAGAGTATAACAGTATTAGTGTGGATAGTATTAGAGTATAATAGTATTAGGATCACTAACCAATTAGTTAATTTTAGATACCTGGTCAACACTGGTCGACTGGTTAACTCTAATACTGATTTACTGGTTAACTATTATACTGGTTAACTCAAATACTCGTCTTTTTCTATTTTACTTTTTCTTTAACATTATCAGCTCATTTCAATTAAGCCAAACGTTGTATATTTGAGGAAACAAGCTCGTTGAATTGAATAGAAACCTGATATACTTATTTTTGCTCCTTTGCCTACCTATGTTCTCATGGGCTACACACAACAGGGCTGGAGAAATCATATATGAACAAATAGGCGATTTACGTATTCGTGCTTCTATCATCACATATACCAAAGCTTCCAGTGTGGATGCTGACAGAGATTCCCTAATACTGATTTGGGGTGATGGGACATTCAGCAAAGTAGCAAGAAACAATGGCGGGGGTAATGGTGTGATAATAGGTCCTGACATCAAATACAATATATATACTTTTGAGCATACCTATCCTAGTCGGGCTACATATACTATGAGTATGACCGACCCTAATAGAAATTCAGGTATCTTGAATGTAAATCCACCAAATTCTGAGATCATACCCTTTTATATTGAGACGACTTTTTCCTTTTTAAATGCGACATTTCAAGGGTTTAACAATGCACCAAAACTGCTCCAACCGCCCATAGATGTTGGTTGCGTTGGTCAAAGATTTACCCACAATCCCAATGCATTTGACATAGATGGCGATAGTTTAGTTTATGAATTGGTTATTCCCCAGCAAGGTGTCGGGTCTGTGGTACCCAACTATATATTTCCTGAACAAATTCTTCCTGGAGCAAATAACTTACTAACTTTAGATTCCAAAACTGGCGATCTGGTATGGGATGCACCTAGAAAAGCAGGAGAATACAACATTGCCTTGCGAATCAGTGAATATAGGAGCGGTGTCTTGATTTCCTCACTTGTCAGGGATATGCAGATATTGATTCAGGTATGCGATAATAGACCTCCAAAGGTCCAAACAATTGAGGAAGTCTGCATTGTGGCAGGTCAAACACTGACTTTTGGAGTGGCGGCTACTGATCCTGACGGTTCTTCACAAAAAGTTAAACTCACAGCCTTAGGAGGCCCATTTGTAGTTGAAACAGGTAAAGCTACGTTTAATGTTTCACCAAATTTCGAAACTCCTCCCGTCAACGGTACTTTTAGCTGGACGCCAGATTGTAATGCCATCAACAAAGAATATTATTCTGTAATTTTTAAAGCAGTTGATAATTATTCTGACACCACAGGCTTGGCAGATCTAAAAACGGTAAGAATCAAAGTAGTCGGACCAGGGCCGGAAAATTTGACTGGGGAATCAAGTTTGAACCAAATAATACTTAAATGGGATGACCCTTATCTTTGTCAGATAACGAATAAGAACTATTTCAAAGGTTTCAATGTATGGCGCAGAGTGAGTAGTAATAGTTTTCAGCCTGATACATGTAATCCTACTATGGAAGGGAAAGGATATACCAAAATTGCATTTGCTCAAAAAACGACAGATGGCTCAAATTATACATATGTGGATGCAACTGTCGAAAAAGGAAAGGCATATTGCTACAGAGTTGAGGCAGAATTTGCAAAAACTTCGTCAGGTGGATTTCCTTTCAATCCTGTTCAAAGCCTTCCATCTAATGAAGTATGTCTCCAACTAAACTTAGATATTCCATTGATAACCAATGTGACAATAGAAGAAACTTCAGCTAATGGTAGAATTCTGATAAAATGGGTTAAACCACGAACCATGGATTTTGATACTATCCAAAATCCAGGGCCATATACCTACACATTGAAAAGAGGAATTGGATTTAATCCTGCCGCTTATACTAATATCCCGAACGCAAATTTCACTTCATTGAACTTTTTAGATCCTGTAGACACCTCTTTTACAGATATTGAAATCAATACGATTATTAGCCCTTACACCTATATTGTTGACTTCTTTGCAGGACAGGGAGGTTCATTATATGGGAGTTCCACCTCTGCATCCAGTGTATTTCTGAATGTGGATGGTTCTGATAAAAAAACCATACTTACCTGGAATGAGTTGGTTCCATGGTCTAATAACAGTTTTACTATTTACAGATTGAATTCTATAGGGATATTTGATTCTATTGGTACGACACAAGCCAGAGTATATGAGGACAAGAACCTTGAAAATGGGGAAGAATATTGTTACAAGGTAAGAACAAGTGGCACTTATGGTATAGCTGGTTTGCCGACGCCATTAATCAACTTCTCTCAGGAGAGATGCGCCATTCCTATTGACACAGTCCCTCCATGTGCTCCAGCCTTAGTAATTACAAATGACTGTCTTAATGCCAATTCAAATGAAGTGATCCTGAATAATTTGAGCTGGAATAATCCGGACTTGCTTTGTGATACACCAGGGGATACTAAAGGCTATAGGGTATATGTACTCCATGAAGGCAATACAGAAGCCGAACTCATTTTTGAAACTAGTGACGAAAATCAAACTTCATTTACTTATGCCAGTGATATATACGGTTTAGCAGGTTGTTATTATGTGGTGGCATTTGACTCTGTTTTCAATGAAAGTTTACTAAGCAATATAATATGTATTGAAAACTGCCCGGATTATAGATTACCCAATGCTTTTTCCCCTAATGGAGATGGCCATAATGACATATTCAAACCATATCCTTTCAAGTTTGTAAATAAAGTGGAATTTAAAGTATTTAATCGCTGGGGAAATTTGATATTTGAAACTTCAGATGCCAATCTAAATTGGGAAGGAAAAACAAAATCCGGCAACGATGTTCCTGATGGTGTATATTATTATACCTGCAGAGTATTTGAACAAGTAGATGCCAATGGTGTTGAAAGTAGTCCGATCGCTTTGACCGGATATATAGAATTAATTAGATAGCATGTTTACCGGAATTATTGAATCGACCGGAAAGGTCATCGAAGTTCAGAAAGAAGGAGATAAGAATCATTATACGCTCGAATGTTCTTTCACCAATGAATTGAAAATTGGAGAGAGTGTTAGCCATGATGGCGTATGTCTTACTATTACATCACTTAATGATGAGAAATATACTGTTACCGCCATTGATACTACACTGGAAACAACCAATATAAACTGGCAGGCAGAGAAAGTGGTCAATCTTGAACGAGCAATGATGATGAATGGAAGGTTAGATGGTCATATTGTTCAAGGTCATGTAGACGATACCGGAATTGTTGAATCAATAGAACACAATGATGGTTCAATACTGATTTCTGTTAAAATCAAAGATCAGTTTAATAAAAATATTGTCGATAAAGGCAGCATCTGCATGAATGGTATAAGTCTGACCATTGTCAATGCTTTTCCATCATTGTTTTCTGTAGCAATTATCCCACATACCTGGACACATACCAATCTGCATCAACTATCTATTGGCGACAAAGTAAATCTTGAATTTGACATCATCGGGAAATATGTAGAAAGGATGATGGCGAGCCGCAGATGAGGAATGGGTAATGGGTAATGGGTAATGGGTAAGTCCAGAATTACAATTAGAGTTCCATCAGTGCAGAACTTTTGACTTTTCAAATTCCCTATGAATAATTACTTTTTCGATTCCACATCAAAGCAATCAGCTATTTGCCAATAGCCATCAGCCATTAATCAGCCTCAAACTCCATCGCGGAAACCTGACTTCATACAATACCTTGCCTTCTTCGCCCCATTTTCAATTTTCCATTTTCCATTTTCAATTCTTCCTGCCTTTCTCACATCCAAATTTTTCATT
Organism: Candidatus Brachybacter algidus; assembly: GCF_016707225.1. Taxonomy (NCBI): domain Bacteria; kingdom Pseudomonadati; phylum Bacteroidota; class Saprospiria; order Saprospirales; family Saprospiraceae; genus Candidatus Brachybacter; species Candidatus Brachybacter algidus. Next base: position 153,520 of record NZ_JADJID010000003.1, read on the forward strand.
ACCTTAGTTTGATCAAAAACTAAACTAAGATATGTCTGCTCAACAACACAATTGCCTAAATTGCGGTCACATCCTAATAGGGAAATTTTGCTCTAACTGCGGACAAAAATCTGATATTCACCGTATAACTTTAAAACATTTTATTACTCACGATTTAATCCATGGAGTCTGGCACCTAGAAAAAGGAATTTATTTTACAATAAAAGAATCGATTTTCAGAACAGGAAAAGCTGCCACAGATTACATTTCAGGTAAAAGAATAATTTATTATAATGTTTTTTATTTATCTCTATTAATGTTGGGTTTGAATTTACTGGTTTTACACTACTTCCTCGCTTATACAGGAATGGAGCTTAAAACAAGTAATGGAATGAATGAAGTAGGTGGTTTCTTAAAAAGTAATACTAAGGTGTTCATATTATTATTCATACCTCTTATTTCTTTTTGTGGCTATATTATTTTTCGAAAAAATAAATTAAACTTTGCGGAACATACCATTATAGCAGGATTTTTGTTCTGTGGTATGGTATTTATAAGTTTGGTCCAAACCCTACTATCTCTTTTTCCTACAGCTATAAAAAACATCTTAGATTATTCAATAATACCCTTATTATCATATATTCAGGTTTTACTTCCTGCCTGGACTTATTATAAAGCACTTTCAGCTAAGTACACAAGGCTCGGATTTGTATGGAGGATAGTCTTGATGTATATCATAGTTATAATATTTTATCTATTAGTAGTGATCTCAATATTATTTATTTATAAATATATTAAAACAGGTAATTTTGAAATAGATGGAAACTTTTATTTTCAAAATTGAACAACTAAATAAATAACAATCTTGAATGAATATCCATACATTGCTCCACCAATAAACTTAACTCATTATTGTTGATTATATAATCTGCATACTTCAATTTTTCTTCTTCAGGCATCTGACTTCTAATCTTGCTAATCGCGACTTCCTCTGAGACCCTATCTCTTAATACGATCCGATTGATTCGTAGCTCTTCCGGAGCGGCAACCACTATGATCTTATCCATCAACTTGTAGAATCCGCCTTCGATAATCAATGCTGATTCATGCAAAGTATATGGTGCATCCTGACATTCGTGCCAAATGCTATAATCTCTTTTAACTTTTGGATGAACAATTTGATTAAGTGCTTTGAGCTTTTCAGAATTTGAAAATACAATAGAAGAAACATAGGTCGTATTATAAGAACCATCAATTCTGTAAGCCTCTACACCAAGTAGTTCAATAATTGCCTGTCGGATATTTTCATCCTCATTAATAAGTACTTTGGCGCGGATATCTGCGTAATATACTGGAATACCAATTACCTCGAAGATCTGACAAACCACTGACTTTCCGCTCGCTATCCCACCTGTTATTCCTACTTTTAACATGCTAGATCTTTTCAATTGTAAAACCATATTCTTCCAAACCCGAAGCATGATCGACCTCAATACCTAGCACCTGACTTTTAAACACATTTATCAAATGATCCAAATTCTCCGATTCAGTTGAAAGTATTAAAAATGGATTAGTTGCAAGGTCTTTTTCTTCAATTATTCCCGGAAATCTTTTTGAAGCTTCCATGATCATTGGTATTTGTTCAAAAGCAAATTCAACTCTGACTTTATATATCGGTTTTACTTCCATGAGTTCAGCTTTTGATAAAACCTCCTTTGTAGATTCCTTATAAGCCTTGATTAATCCTCCCGTACCTAATAACGTTCCCCCAAAATATCTGGTTACAACACAAAGAATATTTGTCACATCAAATGCATCCAATTGCCCCAATATTGGCTTTCCGGCAGTTCCTGATGGTTCACCGTCATCATTCGCTCTGTATGTTTCCATAGGAACACCTAATTTATAGGCCCAACAATGGTGATTGGCCTTAGGATGTGTTTCCCTAACTTGATTCAGGTATAGATACACTTCCTCAATATTCTTCACAGGAAATATTTCAGCAATGAATTTACTTGCCTTTATTTTTAGCTCTTCTTCAGAATGAGTATTGATCGTGTAGGACATTTATGCGATTAAATTATGAGTGATTAATGATGGGGTAATGGGTAATGGGTAATAAAAAACTGTATTTTATAAATTTCGGTACAATGCTCGTTGTTATTTGATTGTTCACTCTCATTATTCATTGTTCATAAATCATTGTTCATTCGAATTATCTTCGCTCCATTCAACATTCAACATTCGTCCTGACGGGTTCCACATGCATCGAAACATAAATAATACCCCATCCACAGGATTTCAACTTATCCTCTACCCTATGGGCTATCTCATGGCCATCGAACACAGAAATAGAACCATCCACTTCCAGATGAAGGTCGATCAAGTAATTAATTCCCGCCTTCCTTACATAGCACTTTTCTGTATCTTTAACACCTTCGATCTCCAGAGCACAGACCTTGATTTTTTGTATCAATTCACTGTGATTTTGCTCATCCATGATCTCGCCCCAGGCAGGCTTAAAGATCATAAAGCTATTGTAAAGAATGACGAAGGCAGCTATTAATGCCGCCCAATCATCTGCTGCTTCATAACCGGGACCCAAATAGATGGCAATACTTATGCCCACAAATGCAGAAAGGCTAGTGATCGCATCACTCCTATGATGCTGAGCATCTGCTTTTAATGCCGTACTATTAGTAGAATTACTTTTTTTAATTACCCAACGGTACATCAATTCTTTTGCAATTATTACAATCCCAAGAATGATCAATGTAAAATGTGCAGGTAATTTATGCGGTGTCATAATATTGATGATACTTTGATAAATTATAACACCTGCTGTCAAGATAAGAAATCCCACGACGACAAAAGTAACTAATGGCTCCGCCCTTCCATGACCAAATGGATGCCCTTCATCTGGTGGTTTGGATGCATACTTCAACCCCAACCATACAAGCAAGGAACTAATCACATCAGATACTGATTCCAGTGCATCTGCTACTAGCGCATATGAATTACCAAATATACCAGCTACACCTTTTATAATAGCCATAACCAAACTCAAAAGCATGGAGCTTTTCATGGTAGACATACCTATCATCCATAGATTGGCGGTATCTGTCGTTTTAGTTTGATCTATGCTATTCATTTCGAAGCAAAGGTATAATATATCAAGACCTTTTAAAATAAGAAAAATAAAAATGTGTTACGAGAGAATTATGTACTTTTGCGCCTTATTTGAATAAAATGAGCAATATTCCTATTACATCAGCTTTAATTTCTGTCTTTGATAAATCTGGGCTTGACATTCTTGTCAAAGAACTCCATAATCATCAGGTTAAGATCTATTCAACAGGAGGAACTTATGATTTTATCAAAAACCTGGGAATTGATGCAACATTAGTGGAAGATCTGACAGGATTCCCTGCTATGCTCGATGGGAGAGTTAAAACTTTACACCCTGCAGTTTTTGCAGGTATTTTGGCACGAAGAAATGATGACCATCTTGGTCAGTTACAAACTCATAATTTACCCCAAATCGACCTGGTCGTAGTAGATCTTTATCCATTTGAAGAAACATTGAAGCAAACCTCTGACGACGCCCTTATCATAGAGAAAATTGATATTGGCGGTGTTTCTTTACTTAGAGCAGCATCCAAAAACCATGCTTCAGTAGCAGTAATCAGTAAGCAAAGCCAATATCCCATTGTTGCTGATTGGCTTAAAGAAAATAATGGATCTACTTCTATTGAACAAAGGATTCAATTGGCTTATGAGAGTTTTATGGTCACAGCTCACTATGATACAGCCATTTCATATTATTTTGCAGAAAAAGTAGGGCAAGCCAAGCACCTGAGATATGGTGAAAACCCGCATCAAAAGGCCTCATTTATAGGAAATCTGGATGATATTTTCAGACAGATAAGTGGTAAAGAGATTTCTTACAATAACCTTGTGGATATAGATGGAGCAATAGCTCTAATTAGTGAATTTAAAAGTAACGATCCAACATTCGCAATCATAAAACATACAAATCCATGTGGTGTAGCTACAAGGGATTCAGTCAAAAATGCCTGGGATGCAGCCTTAGCATGTGATCCTACCTCAGCTTTCGGTGGTATAATCATCAGCAATAAGATGATTGATGGAGAAACAGCTGATGCTATAGATGAAATATTTTACGAAGTGCTGATAGCCCCTTCATTTGGTGAAGGTGTTATCGAAAAGTTAAGTAAAAAGAAAAACAGAATTATCCTTCATTTGAGCACTTTTGAAGTAAGCCCGGAGCAAAGAAAATATATTCTTGGAGGTCACCTTTCACAAAGTATGGATAACCATAAAGCTGAAGATGAATCCTTGCAACAGGTCACCAAAGCAACCATACCAGCGTCACAATCTGATGATTTAATATTTAGTTTAAAGTGTGTTAAACACTTGAAATCTAATGCTATTGCAATCGTCAAAAACCAACAAATGATCGGTGCCGGATTGGGCCAGACATCCAGAGTTGATGCTCTTAATCAAGCAATTGAAAAAGCAAAAAGAATGGGATTCGATTTGGATTCATCAGTTCTTGCTTCGGATGCATTCTTTCCATTTGCTGACAGTGTGGAGATCTCTTACAATGCAGGCATAAGATATATAGTCCAGCCGGGTGGTTCAGTGAAAGACAATGATTCAATTGTGTATTGTGATGATCATGGTATGGCAATGTATTTCACGGGAATAAGACACTTCAAACACTAAGAATAACAATGGAATTAGCAATAGATGCCGGTAATAGCCGGGTAAAATATGGTGTTTTTCAAGAAGGTGATCTAATGAAAGTGATCGTCAGAGAGCACCTAACATCTATGGATATCGATGAGATCTACACCGAAAACAAAATCACCTCCAGCATTATCTGCGCTACAAGAACACTTACTCCTGAGAATATAGCTTATTTGCATGCAAGAAAGACTATTATACTGGATGAAAATACGCCAATTCCAATAAAGAATAAATACAGAACACCCAAAACACTTGGAAAAGATCGTTTGGCGGGTGTAATTGGTGCACATTTCGCCTTTCCTTTTGCTAATAATGTAGTTATTGATTTTGGAACAGCCATGACCATCAATTTTATCAATGTCAAAGGTGAGTTTCTTGGTGGTAATATATCTCCAGGATTGAAGATGAGACTGCAAGCACTGCACAACTATACAGATCAATTACCACTTACTGCCACAGATGGTGAATTCAGCTTATATGGCATGGACACAGAACAGGCATTGAGAAATGGTGCCATTCATGGCATCGTAGCTGAAGTAGAATACTATCGTGCAAAATACATGGAGATGTTCTCTCCGTTAAAAATAATACTCGCTGGAGGTAATTCTGTCCTGGTGAGCCACTTTTTGAAAGATTCGTACGTTATTAAACCTGACCTTGTATTGGAAGGTCTTAATGAAATATTAAAAACAAATGCTTAGAAAGATATTCATCACTTTTTTAACCATCGCCTTAATCGGTGGATTGAATGCACAACAGCTACACAACCCAATCTCCAACTTCGGTATGGGTGATTTCCTGGACAATGACCAAACTGCTGTTTTTACCACAGGCTGGGCAAACAATACGTTTACCGATCGTTATCATGTCAATTTATCCAATCCTGCTTCTTATTCTTTTCTGCAGTCAACATCGTTTGAGGTTGGGTTAAATGGCAAGTATTCAACTTTAACTAATGAATTTTCCAACTATTCATTTTTTAGCGGACAACTAAGTCACTTATCACTCGCCTTTCCAATATTCAGTCCTTACAATGAATTGATGGAAAAGAAAGTTAAAAAAATACATTGGGGAATGGGTCTTGGTTTAGCGCCTTATAGTCAGGTATCTTATAATTACCAATTTAAGACCACCGATCCTGAAGCAGGAAATATTCTGAATTCACAAGTTGGCAGCGGTGGGATATATAAATTATTTTACAACAACGGTTTGTCTTACAAGAATTTCTCTTTTGGAATCGGTGCACAATATATTTTTGGAAAGATAGAACGCAAAAAGGAAATTGGTTTTTCTGATGTCTCAGCTCAGTTAAGTAATATTACTGCTTTAGAGTCTGAAGTTTATGCCAAGGGATTTCTATTTGATTTTTCAGCTATGTATGTCCATTCATTTAATCCTATTACCAATGGTAAAAAGACAGATTACGATAAAGAGAAGAAGTTGACCTTTGGTGCATCGTTCCAACCACTTTCAAAATTAAAGACCAACATCTCTCAACTAGACTATGTCTACAGTAACCAACTTGGCTTATCCTTAAGTGATACCATCAGCAATGTAAGCGGAAAGATCTCTAAGAATAATTATAATAGCGCATACGGAGCAGGAATTTCATATCAAGATGGCTCGAAATGGAAGATAAATATTAACTATGACGCGCAGCTTTTCGACGAATACGCTGTGGCAGGTTTGGATGCAAATTATAAAAATTCTGGTGTATTTAAAGTCGGTGGCGAATGGTGCCCTGAACCAAATTCTTATACTTCCTTCTTGAAAAGATCTAAGTACCGTGCTGGTTTCAGGACAGGTACAATGCCTCTTACAATCGATGGATCTCAAGCAAAAGTTGTCTCAGGAACTATAGGCTTTGGCTTTCCAGTCTTTGTCAACAGACAAATATCTCATGTAAATATTGGGTTGGAAATGGGCAAGAAAACTTATGGTAGTAGTTTCTCGGAACAATTTTACAAACTACAGATTGGATTTAACTTGAACGATGATCTTTGGTTCCTGAAAAGGAAATTTGAGTAATCAAACCTGGATTATAATCTGAAGTTCAGGAGCAAGTATTGTTATTTAGGGAATTTGATATTACACAGATTAAAATTAGAAATTAGAAATTAGAAATTAGAATGAAACTCCGATTATGGTGTTAGGCAGATATTTGAGAGTGAATATATTTAGATATTATATATCTAGTTAATTGATTTCCAATTTTATAAGCAATTCAAGACTTTAAAAGATAATTATAAAAAAAGCTATTGGTCAATTGGATCAATAGCTTTTTTTGATTGCTTATGTTTGTCTTATCAGAAATATAGCATATAAATAATAAACAGGACAACTAATGTCAAAAATCCGAGGATCATGTAGAACTTCTTCTGATCTTTAGCATCCTCAGCTAATTGTTCTTTGGTAAGCTTGACATCCTGAGGGCCTCCCTGACTAAAACTTGATGTTCTTCTTGTACTGCCACTTTTTGAGTGACTTTTTCTATTGGATCTGGCCATTACTTTATTTTTTAATTTTATAAAAGGCAATTTTAAAAAAAAGAAGTGAACTTTATATCATTTCAGGTTTAATTTTTTAAAATAGATGACTTTAATCTGATAAAAGTGCCTCTATCATAGATATTAATACTTTGTTCAAGTTGTCGAGCGCCAGTTCAACTTTCCAATTGGAACGATTTCTAGGTTCTATGTAGTTAGAGATTGCTCTCAATTGCAAATATCTTTGGTCAAACTTACTACATACAAATGCAAATGCAGCACCTTCCATAGATTCCACGTCAGCTGAATAAGCAGCCTTCAATCTCATTATACCTGAACCTGATCCGGAGACACTGTTGACAGTAACTGCGGATCTATTTGGAAGAAAATCACTATTTCCATCCCTATTTTCTATCCAACCATTCGTATATGGTAATTCATTTGCATCTATAAATTGTAAGTCGAATACAGAAACAAAGTTATCGTCTTGCTCTATGACTCCAATGTCTGCAAAAGTGTCTTTGACTATATTCACTACATCACCAAGATTCGAATTTAAATCAAAAGCACCACCCAAACCCGCATTGATGGCAAGATCATAAGACTGCCCTGAGGTGAGTAATCCCGTCATAGAGTAAGTCATATTCACCATGCCAACTCCGGCAATAAGCACTTGTACTTCTAATCCATTTTTATGATATGTGCCTTCCTTAGTTTCAAATGATTCAGTAAGAAAATTAAACAATGGTGCAATTTCGAAAGAAGTCGCAGCAACTATTAATAATTTTTTCATATAATTATTTATGTGTGAGTGAAAGCCTTTTAATTAAAAAAAACTCAACGCGCAATGGATCGATAATTAATTGCTAATACCTATGGTGTGCTATAAGTATATGTGGCACCAGGAGAAAAACCTAGTTGCAGATGCTGTGTCCCACTCAAATCAATAGACGACCCTTTACCTAATGGAATACCTATTCCTAGCCCAATAATACCTGGATTAGCCCTTGCACTTAAATATAAGAATACTTTTTGGTTTATATTGTAAGCGATGCCTCCAGCCACACTTAATGGATGGCCATCATCTAATATTCCGGATAGATATAATCTTAGATATTCTGCAGGAAAATAGCCGACTCCTAATTGAATACTATGAGTGAGATCATTTGATTCATTACTTCTAAAGAAACCTACCGGATTGAAGGTTACCAAGCCAACACCGAATTGAGGAGACAATTGAGTTTGAGCACCTAAGCTAAAAGTTGCTGAAAGTTCTTTTTTATTCTCAGGCGAGGTTACTACAATGCCATGGAGTCTTAATCCAAGTGAAGTCTGATCAGCTAGTTGAAGCGCATAACCCAAGCTTGCCTTTATTTCATTGAATGTCTTATTGCCATTATAATATAGCTGTAGTCCTAAAGCATGGTTCTTTTTAATTCTATATGCAAAATCAAAATTACCTTGATTTATATCACTAATAAGAAATGACTGCTGTGCGCCTACTGAAATATAAAGTTTGGAAACCTGAACTAGAGCAGCAGGATTCAAACTAAGTGCTTTGACCCCGGGATCTGCAACATTTGAATTATTCAAACTTGTACTAACGGAATTATTAAATATGTTAATTCCATTTTGACCCTGGATAAATCCAGCCCATCCAATTATTATTGATAAAATAAGTACTCTCATGCCGGAACCAAAGATAAACAAATATATTGTTTACTTTTGTTCCTTATTATTTATAAATACAATTTACATCTATGTCAGTGACGAATGAAGAATTTGTAGCAACCATCAGTGCAGGATATACCTTTGCAGGGCCTCAAATAAAATTGGGTGCAGCTATATTGAATGGTGAAGTACATAAAGGTGCCCAGGTAGGTATTCCTTTAAAGATGATGAACAGGCATGGATTGATTGCAGGTGCCACTGGCTCAGGAAAAACCAAAACTTTGCAAATCCTTGCAGAACAACTTTCTCAGCAAGGCGTACCTGTGTTGATGATGGATGTCAAGGGCGATCTAAGTGGTATCGCTGCTGTAGGCGTTATGAACGATAAGATCCAAGGCAGGATGGATAAGGTAGGAATTCCTTATAAGCTGCATGCTTCACCGGTAGAATTTCTGACATTATCTAATGAGAAAGGCACTAGACTGAGAGCTACTGTTACAGAGTTCGGGCCGGTACTTTTCTCCAAAATTCTTGAATTAAATGATGTACAGCAAGGAGTTGTCTCATTGATATTCAAGTATTGTGATGATAATAGACTCCCGTTATTAGATCTCAGTGATTTTAAGAAAACACTTCAATTTCTAACAAACGAGGGAAAAGCTTCCATCCAACAGGATTATGGAAGTATTTCTTCTGCTTCCACCGGGACCATAATGCGGAAGATTCTCGAATTGGAGCAACAAGATGCAGAATTATTTTTTGGTGAACCATCGTTTGAGGTAGATGAATTGTTGAGAAAAGACGCTCAAGGTCAAGGGATCGTTTCTATCATGAGACTAGTTGATATCCAGGATAAACCAAAATTATTTTCAACATTTATGCTGCAATTGTTGGCTGAGGTATATGCGACATTCCCGGAGGTTGGCGACCTGGATAAACCAAAGTTGACCATCTTCATAGATGAAGCACATTTAATATTTGATTCTGCAACACAAACTCTTTTAAATCAAATAGAAACCACCATCAAACTCATTAGATCAAAAGGTGTTGGTATATTTTTTATTACTCAGAATCCTTCCGATGTTCCAAACAGCATACTTGGCCAATTAGGTCTGAAAATCCAACATGCTTTGAGGGCATTTACAGCAAAAGACAGAAAAGATATCAAACTTACCAGTGAGAATTTCCCGTTGAGTAAATTCTATGTGATAGATCAGGTATTGACAAATATGGGTATTGGTGAGGCATTCGTCACAGGTTTGAATGACAAGGGTATCCCTACCCCGCTTGCTTACACAATGCTCAGAGCGCCTGAATCCAGAATGGACGTGCTCACAGAAGACGAGATCAATTACATTGCCTTTAATTCTAAGATAATAAGTAAGTACAATAAGACTATCGACAGAGAGAGTGCTTATGAGATCCTGAATGACAAAATAGAACAATTTAATAATTCTAAACAGGAAGTTGCAGCAGATAAACCTGCACCTCGAGGTCGCCAGGAAAAGACAATTTTCGAAGAGGTGATTAGCAATACCACTACCAGACAAGTTTTGAGAACTGTAGCCAGAGAAGCGACGAGAGGATTATTAGGAGTATTTGGATTGGGTGGTAAGAGTACAAAGAAATCAGGATGGTTCTAAATTAGAAGTTAGAAATTAGAAGTTTGAAGTTTGAATAGGTCTTCGATGAATATGTCTAATAAATAAAATATAATACGTAACTCAGGAACGTTAGTAAATATACAATGAGAAAAAAAGATCTTTATACCTTAATCGGTTTTATATTATTTGCCACAGGATTGACATCTATCATTTTAAATGTAGTGGGAGTCGAATGGTTTCTTCTGCAGTGGATGAGTGGCATTCCTACTCTGCTCGGTTTTATGTTAAAGTTGATAATGATAGTCGGAGGTCTCGTCATTATTTATTTGAACAAGATTAATTGGAGGGAGTAATAGCGAATGGAGATTCGTAATAGCCCAAATAAATTTGGTCAAACAAATTTCAGCTCGGTAATATACGGCAAAATTTTGGTCAATTATATAATTCTGTTTCCTATAAGATTATAGTTTAACAAACTTAGTGCTTCCTGCATACCGACCAGATATCACTCTAATACAGTAAATACCCGGCGAAAGAGAATTGACTGGCTGAATAATCTTTTCAGCCGTTAAATATTTTGTCTGTCCTACTACCCTGCCCTGTATATCGATGATCTGTATTAATATGTTATTTGTGAGCATATCACCGAGTTCTACTGTCAATGACTCTTCCACAGGATTAGGATAAATATCGAATTTTATGGTGTTATATGACGATGTCGAGGCCACACAGTTTGTAATCATCCTTAATAAGTTTAATCGTCCTCCTGTCACTGTTACCCCATTTAAACTTGGCAATTTATCCACATTATTTAAAATGGCATTTCTAACTGCCCTGGCAGACTCTACAGGATAATCCATATATGTAGTTTCAAGGGCGCATGTGGATGCTGCATACATCAACGCAACTGCACCTGTGACGTGAGGTGTGGCACATGAAGTACCACCAAAACTAGCATAACCTATCGGATCAGCTGTAGAAGTGCAGCCATCTCCTGGCGCACCAAGATCCACAGATTTAGAGCCATAACCTGCACTTCCGTATTTAACATCGTTTTGGGTGGTATTTGTAACAACTATCAAGAATTCGCTTTCACAAGTACTGGGCAGGTCTCCTTCTACATCCACATCAGTGTTTGCATTGGCTGTAGCCCCTGTGCTTAAGACACCAGCATAGCCAAGACTATCATACATATTACACCAGATAGGCTGGTCTATTGGGAATTTCTTGCTTATTCCCGCAGATAGATTAGAAGCCACGATAAAGGCACCTTCCTGTCCATGACTTTGATTGAATTTTTTTCTAAATTCCTTAATATATTCATATCCTTCGATCAATGCTGATACATTAGCTACTGCTCTGCTCACGGGCATGATCTTGACATTCCAATTCACTCCCGATATTCCCATACCATTATTTCCGCTTGCACCTATAATACCCATTACACCTGCTCCATGAGTGGCATTTGAGTGCGTCCCATTTTTGGTATCAAGATTAACGCCATGTACATCATCTATATAACCATTGTCATCATCATCTATGCCATTCCCAGGTATCTCTGCAGTATTGGTAAATAAATTTTCTATGAGATCAGGATGTTCAGGATAAAAACCATTATCCAATACGGCTACTACTATCTCATGACCTAGAGGTGTTTTGCCACCAGTAGTAAAATCCCATGCTTCAGGTGCTTTGATGATCCTCATGTCCCACTGATCGCTGTTAAATAGAGGATCATTAGGTGTTTTAGACCTTTCTTCCAAATAATAATCCTTTTGGAAAGCAACTACACCATCAAGATTTGAGACAATCTCCTTTAAATTCTCATAAGTCAGATCAGGAGCATAAATGCTCACAATACTTGAATTCTTCCCAAGGGTTTTGCTTTGGATAAAAGACCGATCAGACGCAAGTTTATCGTGAAATTTATTAAGATTTTCGTGACTATTAAATTGAATCAAATATTGACCTGGAACTTGATCCGCTCCATCCAGGACCTGAGATAGTGCATTTGACAAAAATAAAAAAGTAGAAATACTGATAAAAATCACTCTATATAAAGACCTCATTGGAAATTGTATTAAAATATCAAATTATAACTTATTTACGATAGAAAATTAACTTCTATAACAAACAACGTAAAATTAATCAAAATATCGATGCTTAATCATTGATATCACAAACATATAGTAATATAATAAGTCTGTAAAGTGAAATTGGTTGTAAATCAGGTCATTTAAAAAAACTTAATCTTTTAAGTAAAAGAATGCGTTCACACTCAACAATACACAAGTTTAAAAGTATATTTTAAAGTATAGAACTAAAATATTTCTTTGTGAAGAGTGGTCTAATACCATACCAAGAAAACATTTGCCCATCTACCAAGATAACTTTTGTAGCAGGTAGTATTCTCTCAAATTCCTCAACGTGCTTCTCTTTGAATGGATATGGCTCAGATGACAAAAGGAGGTATTCAGGATTATCCTGAATCAATTTATCCATAGTTATTTCAGGATATCTGGTCGCATCAAAATACAAATTTTCAAAACCTGCATACAACATCATATTATTAATAAAGGTGTCACCACCAACAGTCATCATGGGGTCTTTCCATATCAGGTAAACGGCAGTCTTTAAATCCGCGAATATTACCTTTTTAAAATCAGATGAAAGTTGCTTAATGACAGCCGATGCGGCTTTCTTTTTTTGGAACATTATTCCTAAATGTTCCAATACCTTTAAATTGTCATCTATAGTTACAATATCAGTGACTATGACGGGGCAAATCGTGCTTAATCGTTCTATATCAGCTAAATTGTTTTCTTCCTTTGAAGCAAAAATTACATCAGGATTTAGCTTTTTGATTTTATCAAATGATGGATTTTTTGTGCCTCCTATCTTTGCTGGCTTTGGAAATTTGACTTCTGGATGCTCACAAAATCTTGTAACTCCTACCACATATTTATCTAAACCAAAATAGTAAAATATCTCAGTTAATGAAGGTACCAGGCTTACAATCCTGACAGGTGAACGTCCTGTCCATAAGCCAGAAAATTCGTTGCTCAGTATTATATTTTCGTTCAAAACAAATATGTGTATAAAAAAACTTTGGTTGAATCTAACCTATTTTTAAAATCTGTTAGCACTTGTGAAGATCCTGTCCCATCTGATTGTTGAACCAAATTGGTTGGTATATCTTGAGAAGAAGATAAATAAAGGCTTTCCAACAATATTCTGCTCAGGAACGAAGCCCCAGAATCTTGAATCTTCAGAGTTGTCACGATTATCTCCCATCATCCAGAAGTAATCCTGCTGGAAGGTGTATTTATCAGTCACCTTACCATTGATCGTATAAGTGCTACCGTTTTCTACCAATGTATTTTTTTCATACACTGAAATTACTCTTCGGTAGAAAGCAATATTAGCTGGAGTCAATGTAATAGTTACGCCCTTCTTAGGAATCCAGATAGTTCCGTAGTTGTCTGTCGTCCAATCCGGGAATTGCGCAGGACTGTGTGGAAATAATGCACCGGCATAGATAGGACTTGGGTTGGCATACATTATTTGAATATCAGCATTTGGCGCATTCTTCTTGATATATGCCATGTGCTCCTTATTCAAACTATAAAAACCAACTTCAGGATTGCACTCATTCAAATTGACGCCAAGATCTGCAAGTTCCTGTAAAGAAACTGGTTGACTTGGTGTGATTCTGCAATTTACCAACATTCCAGAAGGTTCAGCTATTTTCTGCCCATTAATAAACACCACTTTATTAACTATTTTAAGCGAATCACCAGGCAAACCAATACATCTTTTTATGTAGTGATCCATCTTATCCATAGGCCGTGTGGTCATAGGATAACCTTGAGCCAACTTACTATCTCTTCTGACATCGTATAGGCTGTAAGTCCTATTAGGAGTAACATATACGCTATCCCCTTCAGGATAATTAAATACTACAGGGTCAAATCTTTTGACATGAGTTAATGCCGGCAATCTATAATAGTCCAGGCTCGGGCTTCTTAAGTAAGACTCACGGTTGAAAAATGGCAATCTGTTGTGAATTAATGGCACCATTGCTATGGTCATTGGCGTTCTGATGCCATAGTGAGCTTTGCTTACAAATAAGTAGTCACCGACACGAAGAGAAGACTCCATAGAAGAAGTAGGAATTACATATGCTTCAATGAGGAACATACGTATAAATGCAGCCGCAAAAACTGCAAATACTATTGATTCAGTCCATTCTCTGACTTTACCTTTCTTAAATGGATTGTTATCTGTAAGTTTTTTAATTGCAAAGTTGTCCTTTCTTTGGTAAGCCGCTTTTAATTCCTCATTATAAGCATTTTCTTGTTCGACTGCTTTGCCCTTATAATCATCTTTAGCTGCGGAAATAAGAAAAAATTCCAATGGAGCATAAATGACAGCAAGTGCACTATCCTTAAAGGTGTTTCTACCAAACGACCTAACCATGTCAACAGCCATGCCACAAAAAATAAAAATATTTACTATTGGAAAAAGCAACCACAATGCATATAAAGGGTTCCGTCCAATGATCTTACACCAAGTGGCAAAATTCTTTCCGGGGATATAAGCATCGATTCCTGAATATCCTGCCTTTTCAAATAAAGGCTTCAGGCTCAGGCTTAATAAAATATAAAAAATTATTAGATAGATTAAGATACTCACTCGTTTTATTCAGTTTTTATAAGCTGCAAATATAACAGAATAAAACTATTCATTAGATATAATGCCAGCGCACTATTCGCCTAAACCATTATAAATACAGACCAAATTTTTCTTTGAACATATTATTTATATAAATAAAGTTTTGGCGGTATAAATATTTTCTAAAAGTCTTGCTATTACTCAATATAAGGTAGAAATTAGAAGTTAGAAGTTAGAATAAAACTTCGATGGTTGAGCCCAGCAAATGAAACCATTTAAATAAATTGAAGAAAACAGAGAATTGAATTAACTGTTTAGAAATCAATATTTTAATGGTTATATATTTATACTTTAGTTTACCAATGGTATAATCATTTCTGAAACTTCAATTATATAATACAATACCATGGGCTAACTTACTATGTAAACTTAAAGGTGAGTTATGAAAGTATTTAATTTTATCCTAATAAATAGATGAAAGATTTAGCTTAATGAAGCTGCTTCTTTAGTTGAATTTAGGTGTAAAACTTTGGAATGTATCAGCGCATAAGTACCAAATAAAGCTACACTGAACACCATGTCACCCACTAAAGTACCTTTTAAAAAGGGCAGTCCAGCTATGTAACATTGCATCAAACCATTCATATCAGGAGTATAAACCGGAGGAACGGTACCGGGCCAGCAACCAAAATTACTTACAAGAAAAAAGATAGCTGATGCTCCAAGTGAACCGGCTACAACTTTTAATACACTAACTTTTTTTAATAAAAACGCCCCTAGAAGAACTATAAGTGCATAAGATCCATAAACCCAATACCAACCGTCATAAGCGTAAGCAAATGCATCACCAGGTTGTGCATATATAAGGTTATTCAATATAAAATCACTCAAGTATATTGCCATAATTGGAATTAAAAATGCTTTCCAGTTTCGCCCGAGATAAGCACCTCCAAATAGAGCGATAGCGCCAACAGGAGTCAAATTGTAAGTATGAGGTATTAATCTGCTCGCCGCTGCTAGCACGATCATAAAAATCACAACGGCTGACTGAATATATATTTGTTTCCTTGACATTATATTAATAGATTTAGGACAAAGGTAATTAAAATGGTTTTAAAAGTGAAGATTGAAGTTTGAGTTTGATAATTCAAGAACAAATTTTCTAATCAAAATAAAAAAGAAGTTATATTTTATATTTTCAAGCTAAATAAAAAAATCGAGTATGACCATAGAACCAAATACCACACTTGCAATTCCATTGGTGGTCATAAAGGCCAAATTGACTCGCTTAAGATTATTTTCAGAAACTAAAGTATGCTGATAGATTAACATCGCCAGAAAAATCGCTGCTCCTATATATCCCAATAAGTTAACTTGAGGATAATCTCTTCTCATTAGTATAAGCGTGATAATCATTCCAATTCCACTCATGATATGACTAGTGGTTGAAATCCTCAGGGCATTTTTTCTACCTACAAGGGCAGGAATCGAGTGCAACTTATGCTCTTGATCAAACGCATCATCCTGAAGACTGTAAATAATATCAAATCCGGCAACCCAGGTCAATACTGTCAATCCTATAATGACAGGTATCCAATCAAATGAAGCTGTGACAGCAAGATAAGCCCCAACAGGCGCTAATCCTAATCCAACCCCCAATACATAGTGGCAAAGTGCCGTAAACCTTTTGGTATAGCTATATCCTAATATTACTGCCAAAGCAATTGGAGAAAGGAAAAAACATAGTTCATTAATAAAGAAGGTAGTTAAGGCAAAGGCCAAACAATTGAGCACTACAAATAGTAATGCAGATCGCTCAGTAATCTTACCTGAAGGTATTTCCCGTTGTTTTGTCCTTGGGTTTATGGCATCTATATCTCTGTCAAGGTAGCGATTGAAAGCCATTGCTGCACTTCGGGCGAAAATCATACATAATATAACTTTGACCAATATCATTGGATCAAAATTCTCCATTTTTACAACGCCCATTGTAAAGCCAATCATCGCAAAGGGCATAGCAAAAATAGTATGACTAAAAGTGACGAGTGATAAATATTTATTAATTCCCGCCCTGATTGTATCTTTTTCTGAAGCGTTTACTTCTTCTCCCATTTCTCAATAAATGACTTATTATCAATGCTTTTCAATGCTTTAATATCAGCTTTAGAAGCATACTGAATAGTGATTGCGGAACCTCCGCCAGGTGCAAGATAAATAGGCAATTTCGACTTATTGTTGACCAAAACATTGGTTATTTTATAACTCATTGGATTTTTCTCATAATCAGCATCTTTTGTATCTGCATAAATAGTTGCTTTATAAGTCTTACCTGGATCTAAGAAATTTAAAGAAATATTTGCTTTTCTCGACACTTCATCAGTTATGCAGCCGACAAACCAATTGTTACCGCTTTTTTCCTTTCTAGCCACATAAATGTAGTCTCCAGGCTCAGCATCCAGATACACAGAACGCGACCAGTTGACTGCTACATCCTTAATAAACTGAAATGCATCAGGGAATCTTAAATAGTTTTCCGGAAGGTCAGCTGCCATTTGAAGTGGACTATACATAGTGACATAAAGCGCTAACTGCTTCGCCAACGTAGTATGGATAGTTTCTTTTTTATTTTTATCGTAGTAAGATAAATCCGTCTGAAAAATTCCAGGTGTATAATCCATTGGGCCACCCATCAATCTTGTGAAAGGTAGAATGGTCTCATGGTCAGGAGGATTGCCTGAGCTCCATGCGTTGAATTCCATGCCTCGTCCAGCTTCAGACGCCATCCAATTGGGGAAGGTTCTTTGCAGGCCGGTCGGACGGACTGGCTCATGAGCATCCAACATCAACTTATTTTTAAGAAAATTAGCTGCCGTTCTGTTATAATGATTGACCATCCATTGACCATCATGATGTTCTCCTCTTGGTATTATTCTGCCGACATATCCAGATTTGGCCGCAGGGTAACCATATTTTTTCATAAGATCCAGTGCTGCATCCTGATGACGCTCATAATTGGTCGCAGATGCTGAGGTCTCATGATGCATGATTAAACTTACATTCTTTGACTTGGCATAGTCACTCAACATTTGAATGTCAAAATCCGGATAAGGTGTTACAAAGTCAAAAACATCTTCCTTCCATTTGCCAAACCAGTCTTCCCAACCTACATTCCATCCTTCTACCAGGACACCTCCAAATCCATTGTCTGCAGCAAAATCTATGTACTTTTTTACATTTTCATTATTAGCACCGTGCTTTCCATTTGGTTTTAAGGTCGAATAATCAGTAACACCAATTTTTGTATTTGATTCATCTGAATAATTCCATGTCGACCTATTGACGTGCATCTCCCACCAAATACCTACATATTTCATTGGTTTTATCCAAGAATAATCCGCGATTGGTGCCGCATCATTAAGATTAAGAATTATTTTTGATGCAAGAATTTCTGTCGCTTTTTTACTTGCTACTATTGTTCTCCAGGGTGTGACACATGGAGTCTGCATGTAGGCTTTATTACCTACAGCATCCGGCACAAGATGTGCTTTCAATTTATACTTTTGAACATCTACATCCAATTCCATAGCCGGATAATTGATGAGGGCTGCTTCATGGATATTGACATAAAGGCCTGAAGGCGCTTTTAACATCAAGGGAGTCTGTGTAGTATGATCGCCAAATTCAAAAGCGCCAGAAATGCTTGTACTTGTAGGGTTTTTAGCTCTGCTGACACCGGATATCTTGGTAGTACTATATTGAAACTCATTAGTATCATAATCACCAGGAATCCAAAAGGCTTTAAAATCACCTGACAAATTAAACTCAGTTAATTCATCAATTATGGTAAAATAATTAAGCAATGGTTGCTTAGGAAAGTCATACCGAAACCCAAGACCATCATCGAATAATCTAAAAATGATATTGTATTGAATATCTTTATTTTTAAGATCACACAATCTAAATATATACTCTTTGTAATGATTGCGGATCGTTGACTCTTCTCCCCAGACAGGCTCCCAAGTGTTATCAACAGCAGAAGAATCTGCTTTAATCAGAAAGTTAGAGTCAAATAATTCATCTTCCTTTATCCTGATACCCAATTTAGATTCTTTAATAAAATTCTGGCTTGAAGCTGCAACTGTATAACCTATACTTCCATCAGAATTAATATAAAATGTAGCCTGGATCTTACCACCAGGGGAAGTCATGTTAATGTCTCTTGATTGAAGCAAAAAAGAAGAAAAAAAGAAGAAAAAAAAGGGTATAGATATCTTTAATAAATTTATCTGATGCATTTTGAGATACGAATTAAGGTAATATAAATAAGATAAATCAACCCGGAATACAGCTCAAAAAAACAAGAAATTACATATTGAAATTCACTTTTTTAAGCGAAATTTTTGAATATATTTTTATATTACTTCAAGTATTTAAAGGCTTTTCCGAACAAAAGCAAGGCAATAATAACATTTAATATTGAATTTTTATGTATATAAAATAATTCAAGTTTCGGCAGTTAAGAAACAAAGAGATGGCTGATGTTAGATGTTAGATGCTTGCCCGACTAGCCAAAGTGACGGCGGGGAGCTTAATCAAAGGATTCATATTTTTTCTTTAATAGGTTTAATAGAAAAAATATCAATTAGATTTATGGAAAGCCATCTAAAATTTACCCCGCCCTCGCCATAGCTATGTCGGACAAGCTTCTAACATCTAACATTTTATTAAAATTTAAATTTATCTTTCAAAAAAGAAAATTTGACTACCGAGACTTGAGTAAAATATCTTCATAGCTTATTGCTCAAATAAAAAAGTGCATACTAAAAACAACTTAGTACGCACTCAAAATATATTTTTAAAATTTCTAGATGGCTACGGGTTCCTCAATCCTCATTGTGAAATCGAAAGTATCTTCTATTTCTCCATTTCTCAATTGATTAATTGTATTTTTCAGATTGTTTGACAATTCCCAATTGGATTCGTCAAAAGAAATAGTTATATCTTTGTAAGTCATTGAACTAACATTTGTAACAACCGCAGCTGTGCCTGCTCCAAAAATCTCTATCAGATTACCCTTGTTATATTCGTCAATAACTTCATCTATTGATATTAATTTCTCTACAACTTCTATTCCTCTTGATTTGAGAATCCTCATTAGAGAATTTCTTGTAACCCCTTTCAGGATAGCCCCATCTTCAGCAGGAGTCATTACTTTATCTTTCAATACAAAGAAGATATTCATCGTACCAACTTCCTGAACATACTTATTATAGATACCATCCAACCAAAGTATTTGGTCAAAGCCTTTTTCTCTTGCTAATTTTGCAGGATAAAGAGATGCAGCATAATTGCCTGCAGTCTTCGCTTCACCTACACCACCCTTTACAGCTCTAACGTAATGGTCTTCTGCAAGCAACTTTATTGGTTTTGAATAATAAACACCAGAAGGACATGCGAGGATCATCAATCTATATGTAGTAGAAGCAGCTACACCAAGATATTCATCAGTAGCAAACATAAATGGTCTCAAATACAAGGATGAACCAACTGCAGTAGGAATCCATTCTTTCTCCATAAGAACCAAAGTTTTCATAGCTTCCAAAAGATCTTCCAAAGGAAATTCCGGCATACACATGCGAACTGCTGACCTATTAAGTCTTTCTATATTTTTTTCTGGACGAAAAAGCATCGGAGTTCCGTCTTTATCCTTACTGGCCTTTAAGCCTTCGAATATTGACTGTCCGTAATGCAAAGCCATATTGGCGGGGTGTATAGACATTTTTTCCAATGGAACAATTCTGTAATCATGCCATGCGCCATCGTAGTAATCTGCAACAAACATGTGATCAGAAAAAATCTTTCCAAACCCAAGATTGTCGAAATCAACTTCAGTGATTCTTGATTTAGTTACCGGTGTAATACTTATATTTGTCATCTGCAAGAAGGTTTATTTACAAATGTAATAAATTAATTGCAAAATATTAAATACATATTTTAAAGATTAATATAATAATATTTCTTTTATAGCTTAAAAAATTAGCTTTAACAAATTATATTCCGCTGATGCCAATCTTTCAAACAAAAATATATAGAACTCGAAATAAAAGTAATTCAATATTTTTTTCACCTGAATTCAAAAAAAAAATAATACTCTTTATGTCTTCGGAGGAATCCAATAATCCGGATTTCGTAGATAACCTTACAAAAACTACTAAAGCTCTTGGAATGGATACAGAGCAAGATGTTTTGTTTCATTCAATTGATCAGAATAAGGTATTGGATTGGTCCGGTATTTTAGAACATAAGGAACCAATTGTTTTGGCGTTCTTTGGCAGTAACCTTACCGGGTTCAGGCAAACTCAAGTTAATTCTGTCAATAAAATTGGAATACACACCCTATTCGAGACTTTTTCAATGAAAGAGATAGTTGAAGACTCCACTAAAAAAGCTCAGTTTTGGTTAAGTTTTAAAGCATTATTTGGAAAATGAACAAGTTATTAATAGCTACCAAAAACGGCCACAAGCTGGATGAATTCAAAGAAATCTTTGGAAAAGAGTACAATGTATATTCTTTGTTTGATTTCCCTGACATACCTGAAATTGAGGAGACAGGACACACATTTGAAGAAAACTCTCAATTGAAAGCCACCACCCTATTTAACTATGTAAAAGAAACGACAATTGCAGATGATTCAGGTCTTGTTGTTTCATCATTAGATGGCGCACCCGGAGTATATTCTGCCAGATATTCAGGTCCAAATGCAAATGATAGCAGCAACAGAAGATTATTGCTTGAAAACATGGTAAATGTTAAAGATAGAAGCGCATATTTCGAATGTTGCATTTACTTAAAAAGCAAGAATATTTCAAGATCCTTTACCGGTAGATTGTATGGAAATATATCTTTTGAAGAAAAAGGAATAAATGGATTTGGCTATGATTCAATTTTCATTCCAATTGGTGACACAAGAACCTTAGCAGAGTATTCTGAAGTAGAAAAAAACAAAATCAGCCATCGGTATTTAGCAATTCAGGATTTATTGAAATGGAAAAATACGAAATAAATCTTTAGACCGAAACAGCTATTTCTCTTGATATACAAGAGTTTCTGTATTTGTTATCACTGTTACAGACATTGAATTATCTTTAGAGCCTTCTACTCTTCCTATCACTTGAGCCCTGATATTAAATATTGCGGATATTTCAATAATGGAAGCAGCAGCTTCAGCATCTATGTATATCTCCAGCCTGGTTCCCATATTAAAGACTTTATACATCTCTGTTAATGAAGTGTCTGTTGACTTTTGGATAATATCAAAAATAGGCGGAACCTCAAAAAGATTATCCTTTATAATATGAACAGGTGCATCACAATATTTCAAAACCTTTGTATGACCGCCTCCTGTAGCATGAATAATGCCATGAATACTTTCCTTATGATTTTTTAGAATTTCATTCAATACAGGTAAATATGTCCTGGTAGGTGATAATGCCAGTTTACCTATTGGATGATTTCTTCCACCTATGATTACGTTGTCATCTACTTTAAACTTACCTGTATAAACATATTTTCGATCGATCTGAGGAGCATAGGTTTCTTCATATTTATCAGCATAGTCATGATGAAACAATTCGTGACGGGCCATCGTAAGACCATTTGAGCCAATTCCGCTATTGTACTCCGTTTCATAGGTTGATTGGCCATAAGATTCAAACCCAATTATAACTTGACCTGAACGAATTTTATTGATAACCAGATCTTTTCTTTTTAGTCTTCCAAAAGCAGTAAAGCCAACATCAGCTGTCCTGACAATATCTCCAACGTCTGCTGTTTCTCCTCCTGCCAAAACTATGCGAACTTCAAGATCAGCCATTTTCTCAATAAACTTTGATGTGGCGCCGATCAAAGTAGCCAATACTTCTTTGGGAATCAATGCTTTGTTCCTTCCGATGGTACTCGAAAGGATGATATTATCGATGCAGCCTACACAAGCCATGTCATCTGTATTCATGACAATGGCATCTTGTACGATGCCCTCCCATACCGAGATATCACCAGTCTCTTTCCAGTACAAATAGGCTAATGAAGTCTTAGTCCCGGCCGTATCTGCATGCATAATATTGCAATATTCTTCGTCATTAGCAACAAAGTCAGGTAAAATTTTACAAAAAGCTGATGGGAATAAACCTTTGTCCAGGTTAATTATAGCAGCATGTACGTCCTCTTTATCCGCTGAAACACCTCTTAAATTATACTTTGACTCCATAAAAATTTAAAATAATATATTACGAAATAATTTAATGTGTTATATTTGTGTGAAAATCGGCATAAATCTTATTGAAATTAAGTTTTAATGAACTTTAAAGAAATAAATTGACGTTGATATTCTTAAGCAATACAATAATTCCATTTTTAAATTTTTTTCTCATGTATCGTTCAATCAATCAATTGTCTAAAGCTAAGACCATGAAAAAAAATGCTGTTTTAGCTTTCGCGTTATTTCTCATCTTGTTAACTTATTTGGTACTTTCAACAAAGCCAACTTCTTCGGTTGATTCTAATCAGGAAAATGAGGTTGTTATTAAATTACCTTAATTAAAGATTCGAATACAAACCGTTTAATTCTGCATCGATCATTTCAATGACTGCACCCAGATCATCTTTACTATCGATAAAATTCAATTTGTCCGCATTAATGATGAGCAAAGGACCTTCAGTATAACTTTCGATCCAGGAATCATATCTTTTATTAAGTTTTTTTAAGTAATCCAGACTCATATTACCCTCGTAATCTCTGCCTCTTTTATGAATATGGTCCACTAAAGTTGGGATAGTAGCCTGAATATATATTAGAAGGTCTGGCGCCTTGACTTGCGATGACATGGTTTTAAAAAGATCAAAATAGTTATTAAAGTCACGTTGGCTCATGAGTCCCATCTCGTGGAGATTCGGAGCAAAGATATAAGCATCTTCATAGATGGTTCTGTCCTGAATAACAGTATTACCGCCTTTGTGTATTTTAAGGATTTGTTTATATCTGCTATTGAGAAAATATATCTGAAGATTAAAAGACCATCTGGTCATATCCACATAAAAATCTGAAAGATAAGGATTGCTCTCTGTATCCTCATAATGGACATCCCATTTAAAATGCTGAGCTAACAAGGTCGTCAATGATGTCTTACCGGCTCCGATATTTCCAGCTATAGCAATATGCCTAGGATGTTTAACGGTTTCTTCCATGTGCCAAATGTAAGGTGAAGAAATCGGTTAACAAAACAATTTCTTCAACATTTGATTATTTTTGACGATTATTTGATACAAACTATCTAATATATCTGATAATTCAGAGAATGTATCTTATCATTGGCGTTCAATATTTCATGAAAATAATATGCAAGAAGCTGTAATTGATATTAACCACCTTTCCAAGATCTATATCATGGGAGAACAGCGTTTGCACGCTTTAAGAGATATAACTTTATCTATTAACAGAAATGAATATGTAGCTTTAATGGGTCCTTCAGGTTCAGGAAAGTCAACTTTAATGAATGTGTTGGGTTGCTTGGATACGCCTACCGGAGGCGATTATTTCTTAAACAAGACCAATGTTAGCCAAATGTCGGATAATGAACTTGCGATTGTTCGGAACAAGGAGATAGGCTTTGTCTTTCAAACCTTCAATTTGCTTCCTCGTATTTCTTCATTAGACAACGTAGCCATTCCATTAATATATGCCGGTCTTTCAAAAAAAGAAAGGATAGCTAAGGCAAAGCAAGCAATGGAAATGGTTGGACTTGGTGATAGAATGGATCACAAACCGAATGAATTGTCAGGTGGACAGAGGCAGCGTGTTGCTATCGCAAGAGCTATAGTGAATGATCCGGCTATAATACTTGCGGATGAGCCAACAGGTAATCTCGACACAAAAACTTCACTAGAGATTATGGCAATCTTTGAAAAAATCCATAATGCTGGAAACACTATTATTCTTGTGACACATGAACCAGACATCGCAGAATATGCCCACCGAATCGTAAGACTCAGAGATGGTTTGATTGAAAATGACGAGATAAACCCTAATGCATTAAGAAGTTTGAATCCGATTTTAAGTTAAGGTATATCGAAGTTGATTTAGAAATTTATTTGCTACGTAAATACATTTAAATATATAAGGATCACTTCATTGTCAGTTTGGCAATGATAATAAGGTCAACAATCATTTTATCTGCTTTACCAGGATATGTTATTCTGCTAAGATCAATTATTTCAAAATTATTTTCTTTTAAGTTTGAGATTAGATAGCTTTCCTCATGATAATTCATAAATATTTTGTCTCCTGTAGAACCTGATTCCCATCCTGAATTTAAATTGTTATCTTCCATCGTACTTATGTATATCACCCCATCCTCCTTCAATACTTTGGTAACATTTTTCAAAAATTTAATCACTTCCTCTTTTGACAAATATGGGAAAGCAAAACTGCACATTATACCATCATAGGACGCTTCCAACTGATCTATGTCCTTACAATCAAGCAAAATAAATGTAGCGGATGGATTATGCTCCTTGGCTATTTCAAGCATTTTGGGCGAGAGATCTGTAGCAAGCATTTTAAAATCCGGCCTTTTATCCAATAAATATTTAGTCACATTGCCAGGACCGCATGCAAGATCGATAATATCAGCATTTTGGATTTTAATTAAATCACAGAATAAATCTAGCGAGTCGTAATAAATAGATACATCCATGTACTTCTGACTATATAATTCAGCATTTTTGTCAAATACGGATACTGCAATTGCAGTTTTATCTTCATCGGTATGATTTTTCATATTTAATTACTTTATGTTAGGCTAAAGAACAGATGGAATTTAATATTATTTAGTTTGGAAGGTATAATTTTCCAAAATTCAAACTTGAAAGTGCAAAATTAACAAATACTATATAATGTTTAAGTTGCCTATGGCTAAAATCAAAGGCTATTGAACCACCTTAAATCAAATTCCCTTAATCATTTAGAATTCAAGCCAGGCTCTTTCAAATCAAAAGCTACCCTTTACTCTTCGCATTCATTTGCCTCCAACTTCAATTGGTGGAAAAAAATCATTAAAATTTTGCCCTTCATCATTTTTCTAATTTTATTTAGACTTATTCTACATAATAATAATCATATTTATATATTTGCGAATATTTTTAAAAACAAACTATGTTTAGATCAATATATACTGCCGCTTTTATTACTTTATTACTCTTACTATCTTTTACCACTTATGCTCAGTCTATGCTTGATAGTATTGAGGAAGCGACCGTAAAACCAAGTCATTGGTATGATAAATTTACAGTCTCATCGTATGGGGTTATGAACTATAATAACTATAATTGGCAGCTACTTCCTCAGAAAAGAAATGACATAGAGTTTGAACGAGCAGTCCTGGAATTGTCATACCGACCTTCTAAAAAGTGGTCTTTCAACACGGAACTCGAAATCGAGGCAGGAGGAACAGGAGTTGCAATAGAATTCGACCCATTAGAAGAGTTTGGTGAATATGAATATGAAGTAGAAAAAGGCGGTGAGATATGGTTAGAGCAGTTTAACTTCAAATACGACTTCTCTCCAAATTTCAATATTTCATTCGGTCGTTTAAAGGTGCCTTTTGGACTGATTGGATTCTTAGACGAACCAACAGAATACCACACCACAAATGTTTCAGATATGGAAAACACCATTCTCCCGACCCACTGGACAGAATATGGTGTAATGTTGAATGGCAGATTAGGAAAAAACTGGGTATGGCACGCAGGCATTGTCAATGGCTTAGATGGTAGTGCATTCAACTCTGCAAATTTTATAAAAAGAGGCAATCAAAGAAGATTCGAAGCCACCAACGTAAATGATATTGCAGGAGTAGCCCGTTTGGATTATGAATTTGGATATGAAAAATTTATTGGTATATCAGGTTATTACGGAAATACCAGAAACAACCGACCTAAACCTGATTTGCAGTTTGATGCAAATCTTGCAATGATAGAAGCCCACGTTGTTTATGAGTTGGAGCCCTTCGAATTCTCAGGAATTGTTCTGTATGGTGCTTTACAAAATTCTGAAGCCGTCAGTATAGCGAATCGAAATCTTTCCAATAACCTTAATGTAAAAAGAACACCTGTTGGAAAATCTGCCATGGGGTGGAGTGCTGAGGTTGCCTTTGAGCCATTTGACCTATTAAAGAAGCATCCGAACGGAGAGCTGTATTTGTTCGTAAGAGTAGATTCATATGACACGCAATTTTCAACTCAAGGACTCATCTTTGACAATCCTCGATGGGATAGAAATACTTATACCGGCGGTATTAATTATATGCCAAATACATGGCTGGTATTTAAAACCCAATTTGCACGACAATACTTAGGAATCGTAGAAAATAAAATTCAAGACACTTTTTCTCTTGGGTTTGGATATTATATCAAATAACAAAAACTATAACTAACATGAATACAATTAAAAAAATTATTTTACTATTTTGCGTAACTACCTCATTTGTAGCATGTAAAGACGATGAAATCAGCAATATAGACAACAAATTCACTTCGGAGATTGACAATATTGTTGATAATGTAATTTTATCCACTTATAAAAATCTGGACGAAAAAGCCGGTGATCTTGTTACTGCACTAGGAACATTGAATAATGCCAGAACTCAAGCCAATTTGGAGGCAGGACGCGAAGCCTGGAGAGCTACTAGAATTCCATGGGAACAATCAGAAGGTTTTTTATTTGGACCTGTTGATGCACAAGGCTTAGATCCTGCAATGGATTCGTGGCCAGTAAATGTAGAAGACTTAAACGCTGTACTAAATTCCTCAGATAATATTACTAAATCATATTTGGATGCATTGGAAGGCACCGTTAAAGGATTTCACACTTTAGAATGGTTATTATTTGGGTTGAACGGCGACAAACCGGTTAGTGAACTTACTGACCGACAGTTCCAATACCTACAGGCATGTGCACAGAGTCTGAAAGGAGCCACATCACAACTATACAATGCATGGAAAGCAGACGGAGGAAATTTCGGCGCAATAATAAAAACCGCAGGTCAGGCAGGAAATAACACCTACATATCGCAAAAGGTAGCTATTCAGGAATTCAAAGATGGAATGTTGCTCATAGCAGATGAAGTTGGCAATGGTAAGATTGATGAACCTTTTTCATCCGAAAATCTATTGTTTGAAGAATCAAGATTCAGCGCAAACAGTAAAGCCGATTTTGCTAACAATATGCGAAGTATTCAAAATATTTATCTAGGTGGTGTAAATGGTTCAACAGGGCTCGGGCTATCATCCATCGTTAAAGAAAAAAATAATGCATTGGATGCTGAATTAAAAACTGCAATATCAGAAGCTATTAATGCTATCGAAGCCATCCCGGGCACTTTTTCTGATGCTGTATTTAACAATAAAGTAGCTGTATCAAATGCTCAAGACAAGGTAAAAACTCTGGAGACTTTAATTAAGTCAAAATTAGAGCCTCTTATTAATTCACTTTAGGCTTTTGCCTAATTCATAAAAAATTACTGTGAGATTTACTAATAGTGCACTAATATATACGGGATTTTATTTGTTTGTAAATCTCACATTTTTATCTTGTACAAAAGCCGTAGAAGAATCCTTAAATGATATTAATGCTGGAGGAAGTACTACAATCTTTACAGAATTCTCAAACTCATTTCAACAACCGGCTGCAAACTTGGATAAAGAAGGCTTAGATGATCATCGCTCTGGAGATTTGCTTTTTGAATCCATCTTTGTCACTTCGCCTTCGCCTCAAAACAGTGGTCTTGGCCCTATATTCGTTCAAAATGCCTGTGTATCTTGTCATCCCAAAAATGGACGCGCTGCCTTTCCGGAATCAGGATCCGACATGGGTGGGCTTCTTGCCAGGATAAGTTTGCCTGGATCTGGTATTCATGGAGAGAATATTTCTGTTCCTGGATTTGGTACCCAATTGCAGACTAAAGCTAATTTTGGAGTTATACCTGAAGGACAATTGTCTTATTTCAATGAATTCATAGAGGGACTGATGGCGGATGGCTCATCTTATACATTGAGAAGACCAGTATTTAAAATATTTAATACTTACCTACCCTTCCCGTCAGAAGTTCAGATGTCTGTTAGAATAGGGCCACCAATTTTCGGGTTGGGATTGCTTGAATCTATTTCTGAGGAGGAGCTCTTAAAGAGAGTAGATCCTGATGATAAAAACAAGGACGGAATATCGGGCCGATTAAATTATGTTTACGATGACAGGGTCGGCAAAATGGCAATTGGACGCTTTGGGTGGAAAGCATCTCAACCTAGTATATACAACCAAACAGCTCATGCATTTCTGGAAGATATGGGATTGAGTAGTCCTTATTTGCCCCAGGATCCTTCTTATGGTCAAGTTCAACAAGATAGCAAGGCAGATGACCCTGAAGTTACGGATGATGTGGTGCGTCTAGCAACATTTTACGCCCAATCATTAGGAGTTCCTGCGCCGCGCAGACAAAACCTGCCCGATGTGATATATGGTAAAAAATTATTCGCATATATAGGCTGTGAAAAATGTCATACCTCCAAAATGCAAACCGGTCCAAATTCGGATCATCCTTTCCTTGCAAATCAATCTATTCAACCTTATACCGATTTGCTATTACATGACATGGGTCCAGGTCTGGCAGATCATCGATCTGATGGTCTTGCCAATGGAAACGAATGGAGAACTCCGCCTTTATGGGGGATTGGCCTCACACAAGTAGTCGGCGGCCATACTAATTTTCTGCATGATGGACGAGCACGAAACCTAGAAGAAGCTATTATGTGGCATGACGGAGAAGGTAGATCTTCTAAAGATGGATATGCGAAATTATCGAAAAAGGATAAAGAGAAACTGCTCTTATTTCTTAATAGTCTTTAGAATATTGGTACCAGGTAATCAGTAATGGTTAATCCTGGACCCATATTACAAATTACAAAACAACAATTTCAATAATTTATAAAGTTCCCATTGGAATGAAAGTCTTCTAATCTGTAGTTTCTACATTTAAAATGTGGTACTGTAGGGACAGGTCGCGACATGTCCCTACAGTACCACTTTTTAAATTATCATAATTTTTCTTCAAAAGTCTAAGCTTTAATTTTCATTTCAATACAGTATTTTGCTCCGAAGAATATTCTTCTCGCATCCACAATAAAGCCATCAGCCATTAGCTATTAGCCATCAGCGTCAACTTTCATATCGTAAACCTAACTTCAACCACAACTTCCCCTCCTTCGCCCCATTTTCAATTTCCTCACATCCCCACATCTTAACTAATAAATATATAAACAATTATAATTTAATGCCCTACCTTGCGTTTGATATTTGATTCTATTAGCAACCTTTTCGATCTATCCGATTTAACCAAAGAACAATATTATAATCAATAACATGATTAGAGCGACCCTATTCCACACTTTTTTCATTCCTTTCTTTACAGTAACCATGTTGCTATTAAGTCTTCAAGCGGGATTTAGCCAATGTCTTTCCGGCGATTGTGATGAAGGTCAGGGCGTATTAAAATTTAAAAGTGGCACGACTTATATCGGAGAGTTTTCTGAAGGAAAATTCGATGGAACAGGTATCATGATATCAGCTAATGGCGACCGTTTCATTGGGAAATGGAGATCCGATGTTCGCACAGGATATGGGAAGCTCATGATAGCCAATGGTAACCAAAGGTTCGAAGGAGAGTTTAAAAACAATAAATTCGAAGGTTACGGCACTTTTCAATACAAAGATAAATCAATCTATTCGGGTATGTGGTCAAATAGCTATGCGAATGGACCGGGTAAGTATAAAGCCAGTAATGATGATATTATAGAAGGTATTTGGAAAAACGGAGCACTGGATGAGCAACGAAGTATTGCTTCCTTAATGAAAGGCAAAAGTAAGAGACTCAGAGATTGTAACAGCATGAATTGTGAAGGTGGACTTGGTCTTTTTTCATACCCTGACGGATCAAAATGGGAAGGTATAATGAACGATGGAAAACCCGACCAATCTGGCGTTTGTTTTTATTCAAATGGTGATATTTATATGGGCGAGTGGGAAAATGACAAACCTGAAGGATATGGTGTTTTTTATTATTCAGATGGACGGAAAATAGAATCTAATTGGGCAAACGGGAAGGCACAAAAGTCTAATTACGAAGCTCCTGCAGAGAAGCCAATCGCAAGTTCATTGTTTGACAAACAAGTTAAGATCTGGGCAGTAGTAATAGGTGTAGGTCGATACTCTGATCTTCCCCAGCTTAAATATACAGATGATGATGCTTATCAGTTGTATGCATTTCTGAAAAGTCCGGAAGGTGGCGCTGTACCTGATGATCAGGTTAAGATCCTCGTTGACGAAGCGGCAAACAGAGAGAATATTATGAAAACTATCAAAACAACTTTCTCGAAAGCAGATGCTAATGACGTCATCATGTTATATTTCGCCGGACATGGTATCAATGGATATTATTTACCATTTGACTCTGACGGGTACAAAAATAGGATCAGTTATGATGAGATCAAGCGAGTATTAGAAAACAGCGAAGCCAAACATAAATTGTGCATAGCTGATGCTTGTTATTCAGGTAGTTTAATGGCCCAAAGATCTGCCTATGGAGAATCTTTGGACCTCTTCTACTCTACTTTTGAAAAAACTAAAGGAGGAACCGCATTCTTACTCTCATCAAAACAGGAAGAAACTTCTTTAGAATCTTCAGGAATGCGTCAAGGTGTTTTCAGCCATTACCTAATAGATGGTCTAAAAGGTGCGTGTGATTTAAATAAAGACAGGATCATTACGATCCGTGAGCTTTATGATTATGTCTATGCAAATGTTAAAAAATTCTCAGGCAATGCCCAGACCCCTGTTATCGCAGGGAATTATGATAATAATATGCCTGTTGGCGTAGTTAGGTTTTAGAATTGAAACTTAATGATAATATAGAATTTTTAGGCATCCGCCATCATGGTCCCGGCTGCGCAAGGCATTTAAAAGAGTACCTTGAATCTTACCAGCCTTCAATAATATTAATAGAAGGTCCTCAAAACGCTCAGAAACTGCTGGACGAAATGGTGATCCATGAGATTCGCCCTCCTGCAAGCATCTTGCTATTTCGACAAGGTCACCAGCAAAACACTTACATCCTCCCTTTTGCAATCTTTTCACCGGAATGGATCGCCATAAAATATGCCAAAGAAAATAATGTTCCTGTAGAATTCATTGACCTTCCTTTGGGGTATTATCCAGTCAAGGAGGATACTCAAGCAAAGTCGACGTCTCACTCTTACCCGCTAAAAAACACAGAAGAAGCTTTCGCCTACTTGAGCAAGCTTCAGGGAATTGAAGATGTTGAGCAATGGTGGGAGATTAACTTCGAAGTAGTTAATAATCAATTGAATTATTTTGAAAGAATCAGCGAGCTAATTGATTCCATCCAGCCTGCCATTGAGAGAGGCAGCACCCATCATACCAAGGTCAGGGAAGCATGGATGCGCCTACAAATCCGTAAAAGCATAAAGAAAGGTGAAAATAAAACTGCTGTAATTTGTGGAGCAGCACACCTACCGTTTCTCAGAAATTTTAAAAACTATTCAGTTTTAGAAGATAAGGAATTAATAAAGTTAAAGTCGAAAATAGACCTTACATGTAGCTGGATACCATGGTCTTACAAGAGATTGAGTTCGCTAAATAATTATAGTGCAGGAGTTCAATTTCCATTGTTTTATGAACATATTTACAAATATGGTTCTTCTGCACCGATCACAATTACCGCTGCCCTCTCTATTTATATGCGGAAGGCAGGTTATGATATTAGTCTTGCCCATACCTTAGAAGCAGTTAACCTTAGTCAGACACTCGCTTCATTAAGAGGCTTCGATATGCCTGGAATCAATGAGATCATGGAAGCATGTAAATCTGTTTACAATATTGAAAGTAAAATTTCAATGTCTCAATTAATACACGAGGCATTCATTGGTAATGATCAGGGAGAAGTTCCAGTGAATCTAAATGAGCAAGCGCTAATAGCAGATTTTAGAGCCACTGTTAAAGAATGTAAATTCGAAAAATATATCAAAGACAATGCAGAATATGAAGTCGTTTTGGATCTCAGAAATGAAAAATCCTTGCTAGCATCACAACTGATTTGGAAAATGTCACTCCTTGGTATTGATTGGGGAATTCCATCAGAGCCTTTCAAATCAACAAAAGGAACGTTTAATGAATACTGGACTCTTCAATGGAATACTGAATTTTTGATCTTCCTTTTTCATCAATGTATTTATGGTACTAACATAAATCAAGCTGTTATTGAAAAAATCAAAGAAAAGTTAAATGCTGAAGACAGTCCTACACAATTGACGCTTCTCATGAAGCCAATCATCAACGCTCAGATTCCTGAATTGACAAATTTATTTTTGCAGAAAATTGAAAATAATATCTTTCAAACGCATGAGATCAATCAATGGCTTCAACTCATGCCTACTTTAATCAGCTTTG
Organism: Candidatus Brachybacter algidus; assembly: GCF_016707225.1. Taxonomy (NCBI): domain Bacteria; kingdom Pseudomonadati; phylum Bacteroidota; class Saprospiria; order Saprospirales; family Saprospiraceae; genus Candidatus Brachybacter; species Candidatus Brachybacter algidus. The sequence continues at coordinate 187,279 of NZ_JADJID010000003.1, forward strand.
CAAAATATGGATCAGTTAGAAATCTTGGAAATGCTGATATTACAGAACTCATAGAAAAACTTACTACAAGGATAGCTATCAATCTTGAAGAATCAATGATTGCTCTACCAAAAGAGGAAGTGGTAGATTTTACTGATCTTCTGGTCAAATTTGATGCTGCTTTGAGGCTTTTAAACAATGATTTAATTTTCAAAAACTGGACAATCAGTTTATTCCAGTTGTCGGAAAATAACAGGATACCATCTTTGTTGAGGGGATGGTTGGTAGGTATCAGTCTTGAAAACAAATTTTTATCCCATGAAGAGGCATTTACCATTATGGCATACGAATTGAGTGATCTCGACGGGATTGAAAATGCTGCACAATGGTTGGATGGCATTCTTTCAACCCAAGTATTTTCTGTTTTCGAAGTGCCCAAAATAATAGATATTATTAATGAATGGCTAAAAGTAATTGATTTCGAAAAATTCAGAGAAGTATTGCCTGGATTAAGAAAAGCCTTCTCAAAAATGTCTGAAGCTATGAAAAGTAGTTTTAAATCATATTCCAAGAGCAGCGCGTCACCTGGATTTAATTTCAAAAATGAAGAAATGATAAATGAGGATTTGAAAGCATTCTTTCAGACCTATATCAACCAACTTATCGGAGTGAAACACTGAACATACAAATCTATGATGGAATATCTAATTGTTCGATTTAATTGATTTTTTATCTATTATTATAATTTCTAATATGGAAAGAATAAAATTAATAACCAATTGATTACTTTTACGCAAAATTGTATAAATGAACATCTTTAAAATATTAATCCTTTGTTTTGGAATTTTTACAATTATCAGTTGCAAAAAAGATTCAAAATCATCTGGGATGGATGGTCAGGATCAATCTAAAACTGGTCAAGTAAGCACTATTGACAGCACTCAGCCTGCACTATTTAATGAAATAATGGCGGTCCACGATGAGATAATGCCTCAAATGAATGAAATAGAAACTTTAAAACAAGACATTCGAATGCGGATGGATAGCATCGATGCTCAAAACGATAAAGCTGAATTTAGAAGTCAATTTAGACATGCCCTTGCCGAGCTCAACAGAGCTGATAACATGATGTCTGACTGGATGAATAATTTTAAGGAAAACTATGATACTATCAAATTAGAATCTATTAAAAATAGTTTTCTTGAAGCAGAAAGAGCTAAAATAGAAGGCGTCAAGATGACCATGGATGAGAGTATAAAAGTTGCCAGACTTACAATCTCGAATACACCGGTTAAATAAGTTGATTTCGAATTTCTTCAATTTGATTCATTGCACACGCTGGCTTAACAATTCAAAATCTGTAGGATGCATATTCGTTCTATCTTTTTTTTATTAGTAATTACTAATGCTCTTTTTTCTTGCAAAAGCAATCAAACAGAGGAGCTCCCATACTTGGGTATACCAACTGAAGAAAATCAAAAACCACAAATACCCTCTTTTTCTTTTACTGACCAACTCAACAGGCCCACAACTGAAGCTACATTTAAAGAAAAAATTTACATAGCTGATTTCTTTTTTACTTCCTGTCCTACAATTTGCCCGAAGGTCACCGCCCAAATGCTTCGCATTTATAAAGAATTTGAACAAAACCCAGAAGTGGCATATCTCTCTCATTCAGTGGATACCAGACATGATTCAGTGCCTAAGTTAAAGCAATATGCAGATAAGCTGAACATCGATCATGATAAATGGCACTTTGTGACAGGTAAAAAAGAAGATATCTTCAGTATTTCTAAAAACTATATGAGTATTGTATTAGAAGACCCAGATGCTCCTGGTGGATATGACCATAGTGGATACATTATTTTGGTAGATAAAGATAGACACATCAGAGCCTATTGCAACGGAACAGATCCGGCAGATGTAGATAAATTTATAGATAAAATCAAAGTCCTTCTCAAGGCCGGCTAATGAAAAGCTTCATAATATTTGTAATCGGACTTATTCTTCTCCTTAATTCTTGTAATTCTTTCAAACAGGGTGAGCGTATATATTTGTCTAAATGCTCTAATTGTCATGGAGTAAATGGAGAAGGGCTCGCACAGATGTATCCTGCGCTAGACAAATCTATATATGTTAATTCCCTGGTGAACCACCTACCGTGTATTATATTAAATGGAAAATATACACTCGATAAAAATGGCAATAAAACTTCAGAAATGCCTCCTGTAGCCAACATAGGTGATGTTGAATTGACCAATTTGATCAATTATTTACAGTACAAATTTAATCCCAGCCAAACTCCTGCTCAACTTGACACGATCGTTGCCTGGAGATTAAAGTGTAAATGAGATTTTACTTAGTTGAAGGATTATTCATTTTCTGAAGTAGAGCTATTTTGTTAAAATAGTCTAAAAACCTCCTTTGCCTCGTTAAAAAACATGTCAAATTTTACAGAAATTAATTATGTTTACAGCAGTTTAATAAATTGAATTTATGTTTCCAAAAATAACTTTTATAAGTTTGATACTTTTGGCCCAGCTAAATATGATGTTTGCTGCACCTCCTTCAAATCCCTCAAAACCTAAACTCGCTGAAGTTAATGTGAGTATTTCCTATAACGAGGGTGGACAATTTTTTGTAGAAAGTTGTGGTGCAGTAAATGGTACACTGACTTTTACACTTGAAGCTGACCCTACTGAAGAGAGAAAATATCTTGTAAACTTGTTGGGCTCTGCTACTCCTCTTGTGGATTATAACATCACAGGCCTTACTGATACCATTACATTTGCCCCTGGGCAGACTCAATTAGTATTTCCTATAATTGTGACTATGGACATTTTGTCAGAGTTAGATGAGGATATAAATGTGACTGTTATAGATTTGCTAAATCAAGTGTTTATATCTAGTGCCCAAGCGGAAATTCATGACTCTTTTACTCCAAAAATAAACAACGGACAAGATATTACTGTCTGTCGGGGTGCTGAAATTATCCTCAGCGCTGATGAAGGCGGTGCTAGTTATCTTTGGAGCCCTGCTGCAAGTTTGGACAATACCACTTCATCTACTGTTACCTACACAAGTAACAACTCAGGAAAGGTCAATTTATTGGTCAATCTTGGAACATGTCAGATCAGAGACACCATAGATATTAGAATCACTAATCCAAGTGTAATTCTAACTTCGAGTGATGATACTATATGTGGACCTGAAGTCGTTGATTTTAATACTATTACAGCTCAACAAGGTGGCACGTATAGCTGGAGACCGGCATCTTTATTTCCTGATCAGAACAAAGCTTTCCAGAGTGTCAAAGTTTCTCAAAATGCGACAGTTATCGTGAGTTATACGATAGAAGGATGTACTGCATCAGATACTATTTTTATGAAAGTGGCTCCAGGAGTAAACTATTCTCAACCATTTACTGATACGCTAGCCTGTAAAGGTGAAAAAATAAGTTTTGGGGATCTCACAAATGCCAAAAATTATACATTTACACCTTTTAGTGGAATTGATTTCACAGATTTCAACAATCCATTTATCATAGCCAATAAAGATATTTCATATAATCTTTCGATTACTGCAACTGATGGTTCATGCACCAATGAATACAGCTTTGTAATAAAAGTAGCTGAAGGAAGCTTTGATCTTGATACACCGGATCAAGTAAAAATTTGCTTCGGTGACAGCACACTGGTGAAATACAGCTACACACCTAAGACAAGTGTGATCGTGTGGACCCCTATGGATTCTACATTCAGATTCGTAAATGATACTTCGTTTTATTTGAAGCCAACCGTCACAACAGAATATACCGGCACATTTTCTATCGGACATTGTGTTTTCACTAAAAAAATTACTGTAAAGGTTGATAGTTTACCAGAATTACCAATTACTACTTTTTGGCCTAAACCTTTCTATTGTAAAGGTGAGACTTTAGTGCTCTCCTCTCCTACTTATGACAAAACCAATTTTCCAGATATAACCTATGACTGGGGACAGCCTTTAGGTGGGATCGAACCATTTACTGCCTTGAACCTTACATTGATAACTCAAGATACCTTTCTATATATAAGAAAGACTACTAACGGCGCTTGTTATATGGAGGACTCAATCAAAATAAATGTAAAAGTTCCACTTGTATCATTTACCCTTACGGATACCATAGTTTGTGCGAATGAACCAGTGCCTGTCACTGTCATTACAGATATGGTGGATCTTGAATGGAAACCTGCAGAAGGAGTAAATTGTTCCGATTGTAAATCTGTCATTATTACGACCCCTGTTACACAGACTTTTACTGTCACAGGAAAAAGTGATGGCTGCCCAGCTGGTGGTTCCATTAAAATTACTGTAAAACAACCAGTGATAGCACTTTCATCAACAGACACAACTGTCTGTCCAAATGAACCAGTCGAAGTAACTGTGTTAAGTCCGGCTACAAACTTAGCTTGGTCGCCAACCAACAAAGTAAGTTGCGTCGAATGCGTGACTACTATTCTAACGACTGCTTTAGATCAAGACTTTTTAATTTCAGGAATTCTTGACGGATGCCCTGCATTTGGTGGAATAGCTGTTCATATCTCTGGGCCTATTGCCTTCGGAATTACAGTGTCACCGGCAGATAATGTAGCGATCGGAAATCCTATTACAGCTTCTGTAGAGAATCCTGTGCCCGGTGCATCATATCAATGGAAAATTAATGGCCGGGATTTAGGCACTCATGGATCTTCATATGATATAGTTGTTGAAACGACTGATGATCTAATTGAAGCAAGTCTTATTTCTGGACCAGGTGGAAATTATTGTACCGGTTTTGGTGCTGTAAGGTTTGCAGGAATAGCACCTTATATAGATGTTCCTAATGCTTTTACGCCAAATGGCGATTCTAAAAACGATGTATTCAAAGCAGTTATTCCATTTGGTGTCCAGATACTTGAGATGACCATCGTGAATCGTTGGGGTCAAAAAGTATTTACTGAAGGAAATACCAACAATGGTTGGGACGGAAAATTCAATAATAAAGATGCACCAAGCGATACTTACTTATTTGTGGTTAAATATCAATTGGCTCAAGGTGGTGTAATAGAATCCCGTCGGGGAGAAGTCACACTATACAGATAAGAACCATAGCTTTTAATTGAATAAGATGTATATATTGAAATATATACATCTTATTTTTTTTATATATATGTGAGTAAATTATATATTCAATAGGAAGGTCTGTATATTTGTCTTCTTCTACATTAAAAGATATTCATGTCATTTGATCCTGCTCTAGACGAAATTTACACCAGAATAAAAGATGGAGATAAAGTCTTTCTGGCCAGGGCTATCACTTGGGCAGAATCATCAAATGAGGCATATAGAACTAAAGCAATAAAATTATTGGAAAGATGTTCAACGAATAAAAGTATTTCGTTGCGTATAGCAGTTACTGGCTCACCTGGTGTAGGCAAAAGTACTTTGATCGAAGCTCTGGGTATATCTCTAATTCAAAAAGGATTCAAGGTTGCAGTGTTAGCCGTAGATCCTTCCAGTACAGAAAGCCATGGAAGTATACTAGGGGATAAAACCAGAATGAGTGAATTATCACAACAAATTAATGCATATGTGAGACCTTCTCCTACCGGACTGGAACTAGGAGGTGTCAATTCAAGTACTAGAGAAAGCATTCTTTTGTGTGAAGCTGCCGGTTTCAATATCATTTTTATTGAAACTGTAGGTGTAGGACAGTCAGAAGTTGAAGTAAAAGGTATGAGCGACCTATTTTTGCTTTTATTAAATCCAGGAGGCGGAGACGATCTCCAGGGAATAAAAAAAGGAATAATAGAACTAGCTGATATTATTGCTGTTACAAAATATGACGGTAATCTAAAAACCAGCTCTCAGAATGCTTTTAGTTTTATAAAACAATCTGCTCAAGTGTTAAAACATTCATCAAGAAACTTTGAACCAAGGATCATAAATATTTCTGCGATAGAAAATTACCATATAGATGAGCTTGAATCTATAATATTTGAAGTTGAAAAGGCATATAAATCAACTGGGCATTTCGAAAAAAATAGAAATGAGCAAAATACTAGCTGGTTTGAACTCGGCTTGCAAAAACAATTATTTGAGGCGATCCGTCGGGAAGAATCAGTACAAAGTATAATTAGTAATTTTAGAAAAAAACCATTGGAAGCAAATGTTTTTATTCCTTTAGAAATAGAAGAAGCCTTAAAAGAAATAAAAATAAAGCTTCAATTAAAATAACAAAGAATGCTACCTTTTTTATTAATTTTCATGTTCCACCTGTTATTTTCCTGTAGTTCAGAAGTGGTGAAACCTATTGTAATTGACAAGCCTAGGCCAACTATTTCAACTAATTATTTTAGAAGTCCTGTAAATCATGATATTAAACTCGCTGGTACTTTCTGTGAATTAAGGCCTAATCATTTTCATACCGGCATAGACATCAAATCAGCAGCCGGAGTCGTGGGCGACGATATATTTGCTGTGGCAGATGGTTATGTTGCTAGGATTGGTGCCAGTCCACAGGGTTATGGATATTCTTTATACATCGCTCATCCCAATGGTTACACAAGTGTATATGGACATTTACTGTCCTTCGACAAAAACATTGCAGATTATCTTCTTAAACAACAATTAATCCAGCAAAGATTTGATGTGCAGTTATACCCGGACTCATTATTGTTGCCTGTTAAAAAAGGGCAGATCATAGCAAAAATGGGGAATACAGGATCTTCAAAAGGTGCTCATCTTCACTTCGAGATACGGGGGACCGTAAGTGAGTTGCCGGTCAATCCATTATTATTCGGAATAAAAGTGAGTGATAATCAAGCCCCAGGAATAAGTTACGCAAGAATATATGATTTGGACCAAGGGTTCAATGAGTTTAATGCTAAAAATCTTATGGCCAAAAAAAGGGGAGAGTTCTTTGTCCCTTCAACTGGAGACACGATTAAGACATTTTCCTCACTTGTTGGATTGGGTATAAATACAAGAGACGGGCAGATAGGAAACTGGAATAAAAATGGAGTTTATGAAATCAAAATGTGGATCAACGATACCTTGGCATATCACGTCCGAATGGATTCCGTCTCTTTTGACCAGACCAGGATGATCAATGCCCACCTGGATTACCCCGAACAGCGAAATAAAAAAAATTATGTACACAAATGCTATTCTGTTCCCGGCAATAAGCTAAGAATCATTAAAAACAAACAAAATAGAGGGGTTCTCAAATTATTCATAGACCAACCCAAAAGAGTAAAATTCGAGGTAAAGGATTTTAATATGAATACAGCTGTTATGAAGTTTATTGTGCTTCGTAAATCTGGTGATCCAAAATTTAAATTGCCTTATTATAATTATAAATTACCTTTCGACAAACCTAGTATATTAAGGGATACTGGTATAGAGGTTCTATTTACCGAACGAACATTTTTCAAAGATCAGGAGTTAAATTTTAATTCCAATGCCGACAGGTCATCTAAGATCTATTCTAATGTATACAATATTGGGGAAGCGAATGTACCAGTATTTGATTATTATAAAGTCAAGATTAGAGAGAATGGCGTTCCTGCTCATTTAAAGTCCAAAGCATTTATTGCTTCCTGCGATGAAAGAAACCAGGAGTCTAATTGGGGAGGCAGCTGGGAAGGAAATTGGATGACAGGGAACATCAGATCTTATGGAAGCTTTTATATTTCGATAGACACAATAAAACCAACTGCAATACCAATCATATTCAATGCGAATATGACTAAGACTTCCAAGATTGTTTTCAAAATAGATGATAACATTACTCCTGCAGGACAGACTGAAATGCTAAATTATAAAGCATACATTGATGATGAACTGATAATAATGGTGTACGACCTTAAAACAAAAACGATCACATATGTGTTTCCAAGTTCACTGAGTAAAGGCTCACATACTTTTAAATTAGAAGTATTTGATGCATTGAAAAATACGAATACTCGCGAACTGAAATTCAACAGATAAAACAACAGATAAAATGGCATTTACTTTAAAGCAAGGAGATAAAGCTCCGGATTTTAAACTTGAAGATCAGGATGGTAAGACAATCAAACTTTCAGACTTAGAAGGCAAAAAATCTGTGATTTTCTTTTACCCTGCCGATATGACACCTACATGTACCATCGAAGCATGCAACCTAAGGGATAATCATACCATATTTCAAAGCAAGGGCTATGAAGTCTATGGAGTAAGTCCGGATGACGCCAAAAGTCATCAAAAGTTTATAGCTAAGCATCAACTACCTTATACTTTGCTTTCAGATCCCGACCACAAAATGGCAATAGCCTATGGAGTTTGGGATGAAAAACAATTATTTGGCAGGAAATATATGGGTATAGTACGGACAACATTTATCTTGGACGAAAAAGGGAAAATAGCAGAGGTCATTACTAAAGTAAAATCAAAAGATCATGCTTCTCAAATCCTAAAACTTTAGTTTAAAATAGTTCTATAGTAATTACATGGCTAAAAGGATGATTAATAAACGATACCTTTGAGCAACAAAAAATAAAAAAATGATCTCAAAAAATTTAGTCGAAGCACTGAACGGACAAATTGAAATGGAAGCTTATGCTTCATTTTTATACCTTTCAATGTCTGCATGGTGCGAAAGCAAAGGGTTGAAAGGTTGTGCATCCTTTATGAGAAGACAATCAACTGAGGAAAATGTCCATATGCTTAAACTGGTTGACTACATGCTTGATGTAGACACCTGCCCCACTGTTCCACAGATCAAGCAGCCTCCTGTGGATTTCGAATCAATAGTAACTTTGATGAATGATGTATATATACATGAGAAGAAAGTAACTAAATCAATCCATCAGCTCGTTGAATTATGTAATAAAGAAGATGATTTTGCGACCTTTAATTTTCTTCAGTGGTATGTTATTGAACAAAGGGAAGAAGAGTCACTTATGCGGGATATTTTGGACAAGATAAAGCTCATAGGAGATGGACCACAATCACTTTATTACATAGATAAAGAATTGGAAGCGATAAATGCCCTGCAAAATACGGGAGTTCAATAGCCGTAGATTAATTCTGAATTAAAACCAAAAGCTTGACCTTAATAAAATCTATCTCCGGCATGAGGGGCACCATTGGTGGCATTCCCGGTGAAAATCTAACACCAATCGATATTGTTGAAATGGCTGCAGCCTTTGGTCAATTGATCAAGACTAAACACCGCAATCCATCTGTAGTGATAGGACGTGATGCAAGAGTATCGGGCTCTATGGTCGCAGAGCTTTGTGCACAAACGCTTATCGCTCAAGGTTTTCATGTTTACAATGCTGGACTTTCAACCACTCCTACCATTGAAATGGCGGTGACCGATCTAAAAGCCAGTGCCGGCATTATAGTCACCGCAAGTCATAATCCGGGGCAATGGAATGCATTGAAATTTCTTAATGATAAAGGAGAGTTCATTTCAGCGGAAGAAGGTCAACAACTAATCAAAACTGCCAATGATAGATCTTATAATTTCAATGAAGTAGATCAACTAGGAAGTTTAGAACAAGTGGATGGTCTGATTCAAAAACACATTGAGCATATTTTTAATCTTCCATTGGTTGATGCTCATCTTGTCGCTTCCCGAAAATACAAAGTAGTTGTAGATTGTATAAATTCAACAGGCACTATTTCAATCAAACCAATTCTTGAACAGCTGGGATGCGATGTCATTTTGATAAATGAGGAAATGACAGGATTATTTGCTCATAATCCGGAACCATTATTACAGCACCTAACTGAGCTCTGCGAAAAAGTCATTGCTGAAAAGGCGGATTTGGGCATAGCAGTTGATCCGGATGTCGATAGACTTAGCTTCATTTGCAGTGATGGAACTTTACTTGGAGAGGAAAATACCTTGGTAGCTATAGCACAATATATATTGAAAAATACTCCTGGTGCGACTGTTTCCAATCTATCCTCCACACGTGGCCTTCGTGATGTCACAGTAAGTGCAGGTCAAAATTATTTCGCAGCAGCAGTTGGTGAAGTCAATGTTGTGACCAAAATGAAAGAAGTCAATGCCGTCATAGGTGGAGAAGGCAATGGTGGCATCATTTATCCGGAATTACATTATGGCAGAGATGCCTTAGTTGGAGTCGCATTGATGCTGACTTATATGGCTAAGGAGAACATTACCATTTTGGACCTGAAGAACGCTCTACCCCAATATTCCATATCGAAAAATAAGATCGATCTTGAAAAATCATGGAATGTTCGCTCAGCTATAGATCGTTTGATCGAAATATATGAAAACGAAGAAGTTAATACTGAGGATGGTTTAAAGATTGATTTCGAGAGTGGGTGGGTACAACTAAGACAGTCCAATACGGAACCGATCATCAGAGTTTACAGTGAATCCAATACAATGGAAGCTGCAGAAAAATTGGCAAACGATATTATAGCTAAATTTAAAGAAATCGTAAAATAGAATTATTTTATTAAGAATTTTTCCTACCAACAGAAATGCTTTCAAAATGTCTAAGTAAATAATTTCTCAATGTTACAATCCAAGGCACCTTTATTTGGTTAAGTCTGTGAATTACAATAACATTGCGCTTCCTTTTCAAAGACCTCTTAATTGTTATAAAATATTACTCATGAACAGAATATATCTTGATAATGCAGCTACCACTCATATAGATCAAGAAGTTATCGATATTATGGTCGATGTGATGCAGACACACTATGGCAACCCATCGAGTATACATACAGAAGGCCGGAAAGCAAGAGCACTAATCGAAGTAGCTAGAAAATCAGTTGCCAATGCGCTCAACGCATCCATAAGTGAGATATATTTCACTTCTGGCGGCACAGAATCCAATAATACGGCTCTTAAATGTGCAGTCAGGGATCTTAATATTAAAAGAATTATTTCAACAAAATTTGAACATCATTGCGTATCTCATTCACTCTCCCATTTGCAGAGACATCAAGGAGTAGAGGTGGTATTGCTTGAAAATTGTGAAAAAGGCAACATAGACCTTGCTCAATTGGAAGAATTATTGGCTTTAGGAAATGTCAAAACTTTAGTTTCCATCATGCACGCAAACAATGAAATTGGGACCATCTCCGATATGAAAGCAATCGGAGAGTTGTGTAAGCAATACAACGCAATTTATCATTCAGATACTGTCCAAACAATTGGTCACCTTCCCATAGACGTTTCACAATTAAACATCCATTTCCTTTCAGGTGCTGCACATAAAATTCACGGACCTAAAGGAACAGGTTTTCTTTATATCAATTCTGACAATCTGATAGAACCATTTATTGATGGGGGCTCTCAAGAGAAAAACATGCGTGGCGGTACGGAAAATCTTCATGGCATAGTTGGTATGGCTAAATCTCTGGAATTGGCTTATCAACATATGGACGAACGAAAAACTTACATTACCGAACTCAAAAACTATTTCATAGAGCAATTAAAAAATAATATACCGAATATTGATTTTAATGGTGAAATAGGTGAAAACTCATTGTACACTGTGCTAAACGTAGCATTTCCGGAACATCCAAAAAACGAAATGTTGCTCATGAATCTTGACATCAATGGAATTTCAGCTTCGGGTGGAAGTGCCTGCACTTCCGGTGCAGAGAAAGGCAGCCATGTGATCGCTGCTTTAAATAAAGATACTTTCAGAAAAGCAGTTAGGTTTTCATTCTCACATCACAATACATTTGAAGAGATAGACTATGTGATGCAAAAATTGAAAATGATTTATGGGATTGCGGTTCCAGCCTGATGTAGCGAACTCATAGGTTTACGCTTTAGCGTATTGTCTTTTCTCATTAATTAGAAAGTTTCACTAAATTAAATAAGTGCAACTGTAAGGACAGGTCGCGACCTGTCCTTACAGTTGCACTTATTTAATTCTACAGGTTTTATTCCATTTCCGATTATTACAAATTCATTTCCTCGAACCAACAACGAAAATCACAACACCCGCTGCTATGAAAAGAATTAACCCATATTGAATACTTACGGTATCTGAAATAGCTCTCGCCACAAAATTACCATCGCCCATATCTCGGATATCATTTTTGTAAGCATACCATTTGAATATCCCAAAAAGCGATGCCCCAAGCCCGGCAAATCTGAACCATTTATCCGAGGCAGCTATCTTCTGCATTTTATTTCCTACAAACACAGGAATAAGGCAGAGTGCATACAAAAGTGCCCCTAACCAACTATACTCGACCTTTGTACCATCAATATTCCCAACGATGGGCAATTCGAACCATGGAAGTAGTATTGCGATACCGCCTAATATGGCAGCAATGAGTATGATCAACTTTTGTGTATGCATATCTATGATATTTTAGAATATAAATCTAAGTTAAAAGATTATTTGAATTTCATGGATGGATTCTTTCGTAAACTCTTATATAATCAACGTACATAATGGCAGGAAAGGTATTTCTAGCTAATTCCTCAGGATCGTTCGCTCTATAACGAGATACAGCATTTCCTGCAATGATTGCGATCTCGTCACCGGTAGTGGGATAAGCAGGATTGAGATAATAAGTACCTTTTTTCAATTTAGTTTTTTTAATATACTTACCATTTCGCTTGACAAACCTTGGTATTTGGTAAATAAGACTCCCATCTATGAAATATTTGACAAAATATTGTTCATATTCAACAGCGTACACATGAAAATCTTTTGCAAAATCAATGCCTCTGATTTTTTTAGATTGGTTAATTGTTTTACCGTCTTTCCATTTGTGCACATTCAAATAGATATCTCTGGTATTGTTACTCATGAATTCGAAAACATCAATTTCAGTACTCCACCCAAACATCCAGAAAGCTGGCCAAAAAATAGTTCCTTCCGGAATTCGACATCTGATCTCATATCTATAGAAGCTATTAAAAACCCGCTTACTATGAACTAATCCAGCGGAAAATGAGGACTTATAGCCCATCCATTCGCATGTTTCGTTTAAAGTTGATATCTCCAAATTACCATCTGAAACACTTAGGTTTTTATCAAGATATATCTGGTTAGAGACAGTGGTATCATGCGTTCTGCAGAATCCACACTTATCAGAACTTCCTACACCATAAGGATAATAAGTATACCATGTTGAAGTATCAAGACTACTGCCATTAAATTCATCTGAAAATAATTGGGCCCAAACCCCAGAACGTTCAAGGGCACCTCCTTCAAATTCAATTTTAACTGGCCTTTGAGCCTCTGTGCATAAAATTGAAAAGAAAAAGGCTAACATTAAAATTACGATTTTCATTAAGGTTATTTTTTAAGTAAATTAGATTTGTTCAACAAATCTAATTGCAATAATTCAACTTGCATTATTGAATTCCGCGAAGTACTGACATAACTTTATTTTACCTTTAATAAAGATAATATATCTAAATTATAGGTGTTTATTATTAAATATAATCTTCCTTAAATCCAAATTGAATATATTTTGATTAACTTTTTCTATCCTTTTTATGATCAAATAATTAATTTAATTTAGTGGTTTTCTCAATTTTTATAAAAGGTAACATTTGCTGATCATAACTATCGTAGTTTCATTCTAATTTCTAATTGCTGATTTTTAACTGCTATTTTCTACCTTTAACTTGCATTACAGCAATACTTTTAGCTTTAAATTATAACACATAATCTTTCGTAAATAACTTTCGCATGGCCATCATTGCAAATATTTTATTGTTTATAGCCTCGATTTGTATCGTAGGTTTAAATACCGGTGCTCTTTCTAAACCTTCTCCCACAGGTGATGCTGGTGTAGGTTACGTTTGGACGCTTCTAATGATTAATATAGTTTTTTGTATTGCCATGATCATTGTGGCTATAATTACAAATTCGAAAGGTGGATATAATTGGGTTCCGGGTAGTGGCACATCCAGAACAGTTTTAGTGATCGCCGGTGTCCTTTCTGCATTAATAATATCCATTATAGGCTCACTATTTAGAAATGAAATGGGTGAGACACCCCTGATCGTAAAAATGCTGATTTCGATTGCGCCCTGGATCATACCCATTATTTTAATTATTGGGCATTTCATTTTAGTTAATACCGGTATTCGGGATAGTATACCAGAAGGGGTTTACAAGTGGCCTCTTTCAATCATAGGAGGGCTCTCTATTTTATCGTCTGTCCTCATGATTGGAGCATTTATTTTTCAATCCAATATACAATATGCTGCAAATGTAGACAAGATCGTACAGGATGATGTAGACAATCAGCAGCGTTTAAAAGATGATATTGACTCCTGCGACATTTCCACAGGGATGGTCTTCATATTGGTCTTGACGAATGCCTATCAACAGGCAGATGTAAGAGAGCGCGCTATTGCAAAAGTCAAAACGCATCCAGATTATCAGGGAGAGCTCATTCATATTTTGCAAACTGGTTATGCATCTGAAGCATTTCAATTTCTGGCTTCTAATGACGTAGATGATAAAAAGCGTTTTCCTGAAGCTGTCATTGTGGGTATAACAAAACAAACAGAAGCGTTTCGCGAAACAATAAAGAGCACATATAGCGCTTCCGACTATTATCCAGAATTATTTCAATCGGAATCAGAATGTGTTGTTAAAACTGCTGACAAATTCAAGGGATTAGGAGTTGATTTTAAACCAGCCATTACAGACCTACGTAAAGCTATCAATGGAAGACCTGATATTAAAAGACCAGAATTGATAAGTGAACAGATTTTGGATAAGTGGTTAAAGAATAATTGAGATATTGCTTCACACCTGCATTTTACAAATTTATCATTCGTAATCTTTATTCCAGAACATATTGTTTAACTCCCAATAAGCTATTGGCGATCCCTAGATTTAGTCAAATATATATTTTTACAAATACTAAAATTTGTCACAAAATGTTTTCCAAACGCAAAAAAATTATTTATTTTAAAATAGTTACTATAGGTTGGAATAGCATTATAAAGGCAGAAAATTGGAAGGTGCAGTTATTGTAAATTAAATCCATAAGCTTTCAAAACATATATTTTTTAAACTAATCATTCACTTTTAATAGACCTATAAGCTCTATTTATTGAGGTATAGATTTTACATTTATTTCTGCTTAATTCAGTGAGTAAAATTCCTCTTAATCCTTCAATTAGCCTATCACTATATTTAGTGATAGGGCATCCTATTTCCTTGTATTAATTTTACATAAATATCAGTATTGCCTGTAAAGATATGGGTGATAATATATCAGATACAAAATCTAGGATTTATGAATAGAATTTATACAATAATCTTACTATTTATTTTTCAATTTTTAGCTTATTCAGCAATAGGCCAAACGGAACAACAGCTTATTCAATCAGTAGGAATTGCCGTAAATCCACCTTCCGGACCATCTGGAACAGTTTTTGTCGTTGGCGATAAATTGCTGATGACAGCACTTCATGTAGCAAATGCCATGACCAATACTACTTTTACACTTAGCCTTAATGGAGTAACAGCCGATGTTGAATTTGAAGTATTTTCCATTCAGTTTGATGGAAGTGATTGGGCTTTTATAAGATTGTTGGGCGCCAATGCAAACCTTTTTACTTTTACCCCTTTGAACATAGCAGGATATAATTTAACTGTTCCTAGTAACGTTTTTACTCTTGGTGGCCTTCAATTAGATTATGCCGAAGGTACATTAGTAGATGACCAAAATAATTTTTTAATCACAAGTGGCATTGATTGTTTCCCTGGCGCCAGTGGCAGCCCATTAGTGGATGACGGAGGAAATGTTATAGGAATTTTAAGTTTAAATTTTGGAAATGATGATGATTGTGGTTGGATAAATCTTACAGACTATTCTGCTATTTTAACTGGTTTTGAAGATTTAAATGTACTTCCAGTATACATTCAAACCAACATCCTCAATGACTACAGAAGTATTTCAAATGGGCTATGGAGCGTTCCGGGAACATGGGAGCGGTTTGATGGAACTGATTTTATTCCAGCTGCTGCTCCTCCATCCAGTTTAGACAACAGAATAACAATAAGTTCAGGTACAGAAGTAACCATAAATAGTCCCGTTACTGCTGATCAATTAACCATTCAGGAAGAGGCAGTCCTTATCCAAAATTCTGGACTTAATATTGTAAACGGCAATGGAGATGACTTGATTATTAATGGTACAATTAATATAAATAGTTCGTGTTCATTATCAGGTGCTATCAAAGACAATGGGCTCATTAACTGGATGAGTGGCAATATTTCTTTTAATGGAGCTAACCTAAACATTTCAGAATTTGGAATTTTGAAGATTTCAGGATCTGGCAATATGGACAATACATTGATGTCGAACAACATTTTTTGCACAGGAACGCTCCAAATAGAAAATTCAATAATCGCTTCTACTATTGACATCACTTTCATAAATACAGGGACAATAAAAGGTTCAGGGACAATAGACTTCACGAATGATTTTCTAAACAATGGAACTATTAGTCCAGGCTTCAATATCGATATTAACACTTTGGACTTCAAATCAACTTCAATTTTTCTTGGATCAAACATTTTACAAATCGAAATTGACAATAATGGCGGACCTGGTATTGGTAACGATTTATTGAAAATAACTGGTGATCTCGATCTTGATGGACAATTAATGATTTCAGAAATAAATACTGTCCCCTTTGGTATCTATACTATTATTGAAGTAACTGGTGGCACGATCAATGGCAATTTCTCAAACGTCACAATGCCACTGGGCTACACATTGATAATCAATGGTGATAATGTCCAGATAGAAAAAGGTGAAATTGATTTTGGCCCTGAAAAACCGGGTAGCGGTAAATCTATAGTTTTGGATGGATCTTCTTCCGTAATGATAATTCCACATGAGCCTAACATCAGTTTTGCACCCACAGAGCCTTTTACTATTGAAATGTGGGTCAAAATACCACCAACTCAGCAACCTAACAGTGATAAATTCTATCACTTTTTGGCTTCTAAGATCAGTAATAATGTCATTAACTATTCAATTCTAATGTTAGGCACTCCTTTTGATAGCGATGCGGGTAAAATAGGTTTTTTGCAGCAAAACGTAGATGGTTTTGCCAGCGTGGTTTCTACTTCAAAAGTTAATGATAACAAACCCCATCATATAAGTTTTCAGTATTCTGGATCATCACTTAGATGCTATATCGACGGAATATTAGAAGCTGAGAGCACTGAAATAAATGCTACATCAACACAGAATACCAATCCGATTATATTTGGAGGGGTATTAGAAAATGAATTTTTTGGCAATTGTAAGTATGAATTGGACGAATTCCGAATTTGGAATATTGCTTTGTCTGATCAACAAGTAAAAGAACGAGTATGTAAAAAAATTAAAGAAACTGATTTATTGATCGATAACCTTCAGGCATATTACAAATTGGATGAAGACTCCGGTAGCATAATTAAAGATTATACAACTCACAATAACTTTGGAAATAATTTTGGTGCCAACAGAAAGAACAGTGTTTTTCCAATTGGAGACGAAAGTGCTTTCGATTATATAAATACTACAAAGACTACATCAATCTCACATCCCAACGGAGATAATTTCACAGTTGAAATTTCGAGTGGTGACCCTTCAGGGTTGCAGTCATACATGGTTCATGGCCAACCAAATAGCATAGATGGCATTCAGGGACTGGGTGGAAATGATAAATATTTTGGCGTTTTTGTCATTGGGGGTAACAGTCCACAATACTCTGCAGATTATCAGTATAACCCAAATCTAGGTAATAATGAAGAAGATTTTCGTTTGCATAAAAGAACTAACAATTCAGAAATAACATGGACTGCCTTAATAGATGATCAACCAAATACCATAATCCATACAATTTCTGTAATTGGTCAAAATACTGAATATATATTAGGAAGTATTGGTACTCCGCTACCTTTGAAAATAATTGCTTTCAATGCTGAAGGTCATAATCTAGATGTCCATCTTAACTGGAAAATAGTTGAATTTGAAAATATAAAATATTGCGAGGTAGAACGAAGTATTGATGGAAAAAACTTTGAATCCATTGCACATTTATCCAAATTAAATTATGAAATGAGTTATCTAGATAAAGAAATATTAACCAACCAAAAAAGCTCCTACTATCGTTTAAGTTTTTATGAAAAAAACGGCAGAAAGGAGTATTCAAAAATAGAATTTGTTCAAAATTTAGCACATAAAGCAGTTAATTGTTTTCCAAATCCAACTTCAGGAATACTGAATTTATCGGGAACAGAAGTTAAATCAAAGTTGAGTCTATATAATGGCTTTGGAGTATTAATTGAAACAATGAATGGCCGTGATGGAATGACTCAATTTTCATTGACTAACATTCCGGCCGGAATTTACCTCATCAAATATGAATCAAGAGGGGAAGTTCAAAATTTCAGGGTAGTAAAAAAGTAAGGAATAGCTATGATTTATGTTTTAGTAATTCATAAACATACTTAAATTCTAGAGCATTGTTCTTCGGGAGGGCACAAGATAAAAACCTGCGCCGGCTATAATTGAAAATTGCTCATCTTTGGTTTCAGCAATCATTTGAATTAAAGAATGAACAGATTATATATTCTCATATTGCTAATATCAAGAATACTGGCTTCAGCAAAGAGTTACAATTGACAGGAACAAAGAAAAAAAGCAAAAAAAAGGCTGAAATGAACCACCATTTCAGCCTTTTGTATATTACTTTGGATTAATTAAATTCCCAGTGCTTTGCCTACTTGCTCTGCTGCTTCTTTCAATTCAATGGCCGACATAACTTTCAAGCCAGATTCATCGATCATTTTTTTAGCAATTTCAGCATTCGTACCTTGCAGTCTTACAATAATTGGAACAGGAATGTCTCCAATGTTTTTATAAGCCTCGATTACACCAGCTGCTACCCTATCACATCTTACAATACCTCCAAAGATGTTTATCAGAATTGCTTTAACTGATGGATCTTTCAAGATTAAATTCAATGCACTCTCTACCCTCTTAGCATCAGCCGTACCTCCTACGTCAAGGAAGTTTGCAGGTGAACCTCCAATCAATTTGATCATGTCCATTGTCGCCATGGCAAGTCCGGCACCATTAACCATGCAGCCGACATTGCCATCAAGTTTGACATAGTTCAGTTCAGCTTCTTTAGCCTCCAGATCTGTCGGATCTTCTTCCAATTTATCATATGACTCTTCCAGGTCTTTATGTCTGTAAAGAGAATTTTCATCGATAGATACTTTTGCATCCACAGCAACTATTCGATCATCCCCTGTTTTGATCATAGGATTGATCTCAAACATATCCGCATCAGATCCAACGTATGCCTTGTAAAGTTTGTCAATAAAGCTAACAAATTCTTTAAATGCCTTTCCGCTTAGACCAAGATTGAACCCTATTTTTCTTGCTTGAAATGGCAACAACCCTAACATTGGATCGATCAATTCATGCAACACCAATTCAGGTGTTTCTTCAGCCACTTTTTCTATATCCATTCCTCCCTGAGTAGAATATACGATTACATTCTTGGCATTAGCTCTGTCAAGAAGAACGGAAATATAATATTCTTTATTTGCTGAAAAGTCAGGCGCATATGAATCCTCTGCTATAAATACTTTTCTGACCAGTTTCCCTGCACCTTCCATTCCACCAGGGGTCTGTGGAGTTTTAAGATACATACCAATGATGCTTCCAGCCACTTCTTTCAACTCATCGAGATTCTTAACTAATTTTACTCCACCACCTTTTCCTCTTCCTCCTGCATGGATCTGTGCTTTAACTACCGCCATACTAGAACCAAGTTCTTCATTCACTCTTTTAAAAGCTGCGATAGCCTCATCCACATTGGAAGCGATAAAACCTCTTTGTATGGCTATACCATAACTGGCAAGTAATTCTTTGCCTTGATATTCATGTAAATTCATTCGTAATTTTTTATGTCAATGATCTTAGGGATGTTTTTTCCTTCGCTGCATTGGCTCTTTAAATTTGTGCAATAATACAAAACTATTCAGAGGTCTTTGAAATTTATTCAGTAAGATTATCAAAAAAATACCCGTTATCGAATTGAAATAACGGGTATTTTTTAATTCTAAAATATTTATAAGTTATTGGACAATTAACTTTTTGCTGGATATTCCATCGATATTAGAAATTGAAATAATGTATATTCCTGGTTTTAGATCCATCTTCTCAAGAACTAATCTATTCTCACCGATACTTAACTTTTTGCTTGTGGGATTGATTACTTTTTGACCAGTGGTACTTGTCACAGAAATATTCACATCCAAAGTCGAAGATGTGTTGATCATAATACTTATCTCGTCTCCATTTTTAATATTATTTGGAACGATTGACCAATCTACCTGACTGTCGATCTTATTACTGTTCAATGCTGTCACAACCTGAAAAGTCTCATAATCAACTGCAGCATTGCAAGTGGAGACCGGGTTAAAGGCTGACACTCTCCAAAACGCAACTGTAGTGCTGGCTGTAAAAGTACTCGCCGGAATTGTAAATTGATTTTCATTTACAATTTCGGTGGTTGTAAATGCAGAACCAAAAGATTTGTTCTTGGAATATTCAAGGATGTATGAGGTAGCGCCAGGCACAGCTTCCCATGACAGAGTAATAGGTGCAGATCGCAACTTTTCAACTGAGTCAATAGGAGAAAAATAATTAATTGTCTCTTGAAGAGTTGTGGCAGTTGGTACAAATGTTGATTTTAAGTAATCCCTTGCGGCACTGGCAAGATCTGCCTTGATAAGATTTATTTGGCCTTGTGAAAAATGATAATCTCCACATCCAAAGAAATAACTCATATAGTTACTCTGATCAGGGTGAATTAATTCGTCATTTCTATCATAAACCTCTGTGTCGAAATACCGACAGTCATTTGGCCAACCAAATCCGAAGTTATAATCCGGTGGTGTATCACAAACTCTATCTGCAGCTGTAGCGCAATTGCTACCATTTACTAATTCTACTGCCACAGTTGGGGGACAAGGAGCTATAGTAATAGTTACCGTTTTGCCGAAATCAGCTTCATTCCATGGTTGACACTCCCAACCATAGAAAGTATGTCTAAGAGAAAAGAAATGGCCCAATTCGTGGGAAGTGGTTTGTGCAACATCGTTTACTTCTGAATTCCTGATAACTACAAAGTCATTATTTGGAGAATAGAAACCGAGTATTTGACCCTCAGAATCTGACATGATATCAGCTACAAAAAACATATTTAGTGCATCTTTATCCTTCTGCAACTTCAAAATGTTACCTCCTACTCCTTGAGGATCAGTATTTGCCTTGTCATTGTTTAGATACTTTATATCATCTTTTATAAAAAACTGAAGCTCTTGATTAGCATAATCCTTATTGATTTTACACAACAATTTCATTATATTCTTTACTGAAACACCACCTGTGCCGGACGTTGGTCTTACTACTGTAAAACGTATTGGCACATACTTTGTAGCTCTTTCTGTCAGAATACCACCATTTTTTTCAAGATAGTTAATATTGGCTTCTAGTCTTGCATCCATTTCAGGTGTGCTCACGGTAGAACATTTCCCCACAACTCTTTGTCCAAAAAGCGATGAACAAAAGATGGCAAGAACGAAAATTAAAATTGTATTTTTTACTAATAGCATTTGATAGAAAATTTCATTTAAATAAAAACTGCAAGGTACATAAAATAAAAAAATCCTTAATATAAAAAAAACGATTCTACTATTATTTAACGTTTAAAGAATTACTTTTGCACTCCATAAATAATATATAACAATCATAACATAACATGAGTAAAGTAACCGTAGTTGGCGCAGGAAATGTAGGCGCTACCGTAGCCAATGTGTTGGCACATGATGATTTTGTTAAAGAAATCGTCCTTTTGGACATTAAAGGAGAAATGGCACAGGGAAAAGCATTGGATTCCTGGCAGCAGGCTCCTATCGGTGGCTATTCTTCCTATCTTCGAGGCACTTCAGACTATGCCGAAACAGCTGGATCTGATGTCGTTGTAATCACTGCAGGGCTTCCACGCAAACCTGGAATGAGTCGGGATGACCTTATTTCTACAAATGCAAATATTGTCAATACTGTTACTAAAAATTTACTCCAATATTCCCCGGACGCTATTGTTATTGTCGTTTCCAATCCACTGGATGTGATGACTTACGCTGCTCACAAGACTTCAGGTCTTCCTGCATCAAAGGTGATCGGTATGGCTGGAATTTTGGATACTGCTAGATATCGTGCGTTTCTTGCCGATGAACTAAAAGTTTCTCCAAAAGATATTCAAGCCATTCTGATGGGTGGACATGGAGACACAATGGTGCCACTTCCAAGATATACAACTGTTGGCGGTATACCTGTCACAGAATTGGTAAGCGAAGAAAGATTGAACGCTATTGTGGACAGAACGAAGAAAGGTGGTGGAGAACTAGTTGAACTCATGGGCACTTCAGCTTGGTATGCACCTGGTGCAGCAGCAGCTCAGATGGTAACAGCTATATTGAAAGATGAAAGAAGAATTTTCCCATGCTGTATTAAGGTCGAAGGTCAATATGGCATTGATGGTGTTTATGTAGGTGTTCCTGTGATCCTTGGCAAAAATGGTGTTGAAAAAGTGATAGAACTGGATCTCAATGCTGAAGAAAAAGCATTGCTTGATGCATCTATCGTTGCAGTTAAATCTGTGATGGACGTATATGATGGAATGGGACTATAAGGTAGAAGATAGATACTAGATTCTAGACACTATAATACTATCCACTATAATACTACTTTACTATAATACTATAAAGACCACTCAAATCGGGTGGTCTTTTTTATATAATTTCTTCAATATTTTAATAATCGAATTTCAATAAAATCAAATTTCAATATGGAATCTTATATCGTGCGAAATGCCAGGATCATCAACGAAGGCAATATTACAGAAGGTGATTTGTTGATTAGAAATGGTAGATTTGAAAAGATTGGAGGAATAATTAATGACGACAATTTACCTGAAATAGATTTTAAAGGAAATGTACTCATACCTGGAATTATTGACGACCAGGTACATTTTAGAGAGCCCGGTCTTACTCATAAAGCCAATATAAGAACTGAATCCATGGCTGCAGCAGCAGGTGGTGTAACTTCTTTCATGGAAATGCCTAACACCAATCCACCTGCTACTACCATAGAATTGCTGGAACAGAAATATGCAATAGCTGCTGAAACTAGTGTGGTCAACTATTCCTTTTTTCTGGGCACCACGAATAATAATCTTGACGAATTATTAAAAGCCAACTACAAAGAAATATGTGGTATTAAGATCTTTATGGGTAGTAGTACCGGCAATCTATTAGTAGATAATGAACAAACGCTTGACAAAATTTTTGCCAATGCTCCTGCGCTAATAGCTACTCACTGCGAAGATGAAAAAACAATCCTTGACAATCTTCACAGATACAAAGAAAAGTATGGAGAGAATATTACTCCAGAGATGCATCCCCTTATTAGAAATGCTGAAGGGTGTTATATTTCCTCATCCAAAGCTATATCATTAGCAAAAAAGCATAATACCAGACTTCATATTTTGCATATTAGCACAGCTATTGAAACTGAGTTATTTGAAAATAAAATACCCTTGGCTGAAAAAAGAATCACCTCTGAAGCTTGTGTGCATCATTTGTATTTTAATGACAATGATTATAAAACTTTAGGAAATAAAATAAAATGCAATCCCGCCATCAAAACATCAGTGGATCAATCTGCAGTACTTCAGGCGCTATTAGATAGCAAGATCGATATCATAGCCACTGATCATGCACCTCATACGGAGGAGGAGAAAGCTGCCCCTTATTTAAAAGCACCCTCAGGCCTTCCATTGATCCAACACACTTTCAATATGATGTTATCATTAGTTAATGAAGGAAAAATCAGCGTAACGAAAGTAGTTGAGTTGATGTGTCATGCGCCGGCCATTTGCTTTAAAATTAAGGATCGAGGTTTTATAAGAGAAGGATATATGGCAGATTTTGTACAGGTTGATTTTGATAAAAATACTTTGGTAGATCGAAAAGACCTATTCTATAAATGTGGCTGGTCGCCGCTTGAAGGGGTTAAATTACCCGGAAAAATAGTTGGAACATGGGTCAATGGCACAAAGGTATTTGAATCAGGTAAGATTTGTGCTGCAAATGGAAATAGATTAAAATTCGATCGATAAAGACCATTCTCTGCCGATCTAAAATAATTAAATGTTATTTACTCAAGTTTCGGTAGTCAAATTTTATCTTTTGAAAGATAAATTTAAATTTAAATAAAATGTTAGAAGGTAGATTTTAGATGGCTTTCCGTCAATCACATGGATATTTTTTCTACTAAACTTATTAAAGAAAAAATATGAATCAATTGACTAAGCACCATCTAACATCTAACATCAGCCATCTACCTTTGTTTCTTAACTACCGAAACTTGAGTTATTTATATGAATTACGTCAATTATACTGTCGCGTTTTAGCCAATTAAATATAATACGATGTAATTGAATTAATTGCATGGCATATATTATACTTTCACCCTACCCTTTCTAAAGCCCGAGTGTTGCGAATCTTTTTATTTAATTACTCAAGTTTAGGTAGTCAAATTCTTATCTATTATGAATAAACTTGGATTGTAATATAAAGTTAGATGGTAGAAGCTTGTCAAGCTAAGGTAGGGTAAATCATATATGGACATCCATCAATAGAGATTCCTCGTTTCACTCGGAATGACGCCATAATCTATTTTAGGGGGGATAAGCGGTGGCTAAGCCACCGCTTATCCCCCCTAAAAACGCCGGACACTAATCGTCATTCCGAGCTACGCGAGGAATCTTTAACATCAAATCCCGCAGCTGCGGGACCTTCTTCCTTTGTTTCTTAACTACCGAAACTTGAATTAATTATTTGATGATGAAAAGAATTATTATACGTGAACGAATTTCTAACTTTTATCTTTAAAAATCTGACTTCTGACCACTGACCACTGACCACTGACCTCTGACCACTGACCTCTGACTTCTGACCACTGACTTCTAACCTACTCCTAAACATTAGTATGTATAAACCCCTTCCACGGGAAAATGATCTGAAATAAATCGACCTTGAGGTTTTTCTTGATTCGTTTGAAAGGATAATGTGGTGATATTCGGTCTGATAAATATAAAATCAATTTTAATCGCCGCAGGTTTGTCCTCGATAAATCCATTGAAACTTTTTCCGTCTGACCGATCCTTTTCAATCGCGGCTTCCCTTGAATCGATCATAAAATCCTTAATTATTTCAATAGGAAATGAGCCATCTTCTGTGTTAAAATCGCCTGAAAGAAATACAGGAAATCCTGGAGCGACAAGAGCAATTTTCGACATAATCAGTCTTGCACTTTCTGTTCTAGCTTTGACACCCATGTGATCAAAATGCGTATTAAAAACGTAAAACTCTTTGTTGGATTTATCTTTAAAGCGAGCCCAGGTGCATATCCTCATGCACACAGCATCCCATCCCTTAGTCGGTTTATTGGAGGTTTCTGACAACCAAAATGTGCCTGATTCTTTTACATCTAATTTGTAAGAATTATAAAAAATAGCTGAATATTCTCCCAAAGTCATACCATTATCCCTACCCACACCAACATATTCATAGCCGGGAATAGAATCAAGGTAACTCATTTGATTCGGTAAGGCTTCCTGGACACCAAGCACATCGGGACGCTTTCGTTCGAGATATTCTTTTAAAAGTGGTTTTCTTAGATTCCAATTATTAATCCCATCATCTACAGAAGACAATCGAATATTGAATGAAGTAAGTTTTAGTGTATCAGAAGCAATCGCATTCAATGAAATTACGAAAAAAAACACCAAGGAAATTATTGATAGCCTATTGATCAATTTATCTAATTTTTGATGAATTAATGTAC
Organism: Candidatus Brachybacter algidus; assembly: GCF_016707225.1. Taxonomy (NCBI): domain Bacteria; kingdom Pseudomonadati; phylum Bacteroidota; class Saprospiria; order Saprospirales; family Saprospiraceae; genus Candidatus Brachybacter; species Candidatus Brachybacter algidus. Next base: position 213,235 of record NZ_JADJID010000003.1, read on the forward strand.
AAAAAAAGTAATTAGTCCGATAATTATCAACACCATTCCAGTAATTCTTTTTTCATTATGCTCTATAAAATCATTATGGGCGATAAAATTACTACCCTTGAATACCAGATAAATCAACAATACAATAGAGAAAACACTGAATAAGCCGTATACTAAAGAAAGTAAAAGAACATTATTTAACCCATATGCACCGGCTGAAAGAAAGAGTGTTTCAACTTCAAGGCATGGAGATAAAAACATAAGCCCAATAAATATGAGGACCCATCTCAATTTGCTTTTTTTGTATGTTTTGACATCATCTTTAGGTGAGTGATGATGATGCGGAATATTTAGCGAGAAATAGATCAATCCAAGAACTATAAGAACTACTGGTGCTATAATATGGATATAAGATTCAAAGGTTTCAGATAATTTAAGTCCTACCATACCCAATACGATGCCTAGAGCTATAGTGCCTAGGACGTGAGCCAATGCTGATGCAAACCCGACAAGCATCAACTCCTTAACCTCCCATTTTTCTGCCTTGGCTACAGCCACCAAAGGCAACCAGTGGTTAGGTATAAGCGCATGAATGATGCTGAGAATAATAGTAGCAGTAAGTAATCCTATCATTAAATCATATTATAAAAGAAAGCAATAAACAAATAATTAACATAAATTATAGAATTATTTTTTCTATAAAATTTTTTATGTGCAATTCTAGAAAAACACCAAATATATACCAAGTAGTGGTAATAAAACGAAACAATATTTTATTTTAACAACTAAATGCATTATTAAATAAATACCCTTTTGTTTCGTTATCTCAAAACAATGTTTACTTTTACACTTTATTAGAAACCTTATTGTTAGTTTTTTATCTACTTAATGTGAATACACACAATCTTATTAAGCATACCGGTTTAGCATTTACGTTTATTTTATCCTCGCTAATCCTTTCTAAACTTCTACCTAACAATTACGATCTCTCAACCAAATACAACAAGAATAACATTGCTTCATTAGGCAGTTTCGACATTAAAACACCAAACCTCAAATTTGGTTTTGTCCTTGATACATTCTCAACAGAAACAATCGAAGTGCAAGAAGGCGAATCTTTGATTACACTGCTTAATAAATATACTACAACTACCACGCAAGCTTACAACATCATAGCAAGTTGTAAAAAATCATTCAATCCAAGGATCATTCACCCTGGAATGCAATTAACGATATTAAGAAATAAGATAACAAATCAACCTGATTTTATAGCTTTTGAACCAGACGTATACAGATATGTCGTGTTTGACATGAATAATCCGGACAATATTAAGGTAGTCAACAAACCAGTCCAAACCAATACTGAGGTAGTTTCTGGTACAATGGAAGGTTCACTTTGGCAGACTATCAAGAAATACGATATGGACACTGACCTGGCCAGTCAAATGGAAGATGCCATGGAGTGCTCTATGGATTTGAGCAGAGCAGGAAAAGGAGATGTTATTAAGTTAGTTTATGAGAAAAACACTATTGAAGGCCAGGAAGTAGATGCTGGAAAGTTACTTGCAGCATATTACAAAGGTCGTCTTGGTGAAAAATATGTTTTCTTTTTTGATAATGGAAAATATAAAGGATATTTTGATCAAGATGGTCGTCCAATGAAGAAATCATATTTAGCTGCACCCTTAAAATACGCTAAAATCACTTCTAAATTTTCACTTTCCAGACTGCATCCTATATTGAATAAGGTAATCCCACATTTTGGCACTGATTATGCAGCCCCTACAGGCACTCCAATAATTGCTGTAAGTGATGGAATTATTGAGGCTATGGGTTATGGTAGTGGAAATGGAAACTTTGTGAAGATCAAACATGACAACACATATGCTACACAATATCTGCACATGAGCAGATTCCCAAGAGGTCAAAAAAGAGGTCAAAAAGTAAAACAAGGTCAAGTGATCGGATATGTTGGAAGCACAGGTCTTGCCACTGGCCCTCATGTATGTTTCAGATTTTGGAAAAATGGCCGCCAGGTCAATCCTAAATCTTGCAAATTGCCTGCACCGAATCCAATCCCGGGAGGAAATTTATCTGAGTTCAAATCTCTTAGAAATGATATGCTCAATAAACTTGCCGCTATCGGCAAACCTATACCAGGAGAAGGTGTTATCAAAAAAGGAGAAGAAGAATTGATCTTATTGAAACCGTAAAAAAGTGGTCAGTGGTCAGTAGTCAGTTGTCAGTAGTCAGTTGTCAGTTGTCAGTGGTCAGTTGTCAGTTGTCAGTTTGTTCCCTCATGAATATGGTTAAAAGAAAATGGAAAATGTTTCCATCTATGTTTACAACTTTTTGAATTATTCCATCCTTAACACCTTCTCCCCTTTTCATTAATCTTTCATAATGTCATCAACTTCGGGGTTCTGAAACAACTCCAATTTATATTTTCTTAATAATGTCAACCCTTCAGGTATTTAGTTTATCACCTCATCACCTCATCACCTGATGACCTGACCACCTTATCACTCATCACCTGACCACTCATCACCCGACCACATAATCACCTGACCACCTGATAATTTAAAACTATATTCTTATTTATTGAATGAATTTAGATTTCTTTTTCTACTTTCACCCTCAATAAATAGTTGAAATAATGATACCTGAAATAAGAAGGCAATACAATTCCCAATTTACACAAGAGAAGTATCAAAATCTTTTAAATTCTGTCAATACAGGGTTTGGTAAAGCTTCCACATTTAGGATCGCAGAAACACCAATATTCATTCCTAACGACTTAAAGGCCCAATTGATCGATGCTTGTGATCAATTATCGAATTATTTACTGACAGATGATTTTAAACTAAACAGTGCTAAATCCTTAAGTAAATTAGGCTTTGAGGTGCCAAATGAAAATAATCATACTACTTTCATTCAATATGATTTCGGCATAACGATAGACAAAAATGGCAACATTATACCCAAATTAATAGAAATGCAGGGATTTCCATCTTTGTATTGTTTTCAAAGTCTGCTTAACGATAGTTACCGCGAAAATTTTGATATACCTCCATCCTTTACGCCGTTTTTAAGTGGTTTGAATAAGCAAACTTATATCGAACACCTTAAAAAGATAATTGTCGGAAAGCATAAACCTGAAAATGTAATTTTGCTTGAAATAGAGCCGGATAAACAAAATACTGCTATAGATTTTTATGGGTGCAGCCAGTTATTAGGAATTAAAGTGTTGGATCTGAATGACCTAAAAAAAGCAGGAAGGGATCTGTATTATTTGGAAGGTGGCAAAAAAATTGCTGTACATAGAATATATAACAGAGTAATTTTCGATGAGTTGGAGCAAAGAACTGACATCACCTCAGAATTTGACTTCAGAGATGACATTGATGTGGAATGGGCTGGCCATCCAAACTGGTTTTTCAAAATCAGTAAATATACAATGCCTTATATTAAAGACAATCCTTATATACCGGATACAAGGTTCTTGAATACTATTACTTCTATTCCTGATGATCTTGAAAATTATGTTTTAAAACCACTATTCTCTTTCTCAGGTGCAGGCGTTAAGTTTCATGTTAAAAAAGAAGATATTGATGCTGTTAAAGATCCTGAAAATTGGATTTTACAAGAGAAAGTGAACTACTTTCCTGCCATTCAAACCCCTGACCCTAATGATCCTGTTAAATTTGAAATTAGAATGATGCATACATGGGCTGAGGATGATAAGTCGCCAATGTTAGTTAACAATTTGATCAGATTAAGTAAAGGTGAAATGGTCGGTGTCAAGTATAATAAAGATAAAGAATGGATCGGAGCGAGCCTAGGTCTGTTTGAGCAATAAAACCTATGTCCGAAATAAATTTTGATATTCACGTAGAAAAACTAATTCCGCAGAGACCTCCTTTTTTGCTGGTAGATAAGATCCTGAGTCATGATGAGCATATTACCGAATCTGTTTTCAGGATAGGTACTGATCATATTCTTATTGAAGATGGCGTACTTTCTGCATATGGTTTGATTGAAAATATGGCGCAGTCTGCAGCATTAAGATCTGGCTACGAGGCCTATAAAAATAACTTGAAGCCCAAAACAGGATTTATTGGTACCATCACCAATTCAAATATTTATTTACTACCTTCAGCAGGTTCCACCATCAGAACGGAAGTCCTACAAACAACTCAAATAATGAATATCATCGTAATTGAATGCAAATGTTTTCAGGATGAAATTCTGTTAGCTGACTGTTCTATGAAGATCGTATTGATGGAAGAACAACCAAATTAGATTATTGTGTCCGGAATAACAGGAAAAACATTAGAATTTAAGCACTTACAAAATATCCGCTTCAGTGAAGTAGATAGCATGGGTATAGTTTGGCATGGCCATTACATCCAATACTTGGAGGAAGCAAGAGAAATGTTTGGAAAAAATTACGGCATTGATTATCTCACAATAGCTGCTAATGGATTTAAAATTCCAATAGTTGATATTGATTGCAAATACAGACGTTCACTGAAATATGGTGATGAAATCGTAACACAAGTTAAGTTTATAGATACTATGGCAGCGAAGATTATTTTCGAATATGAGCTCTACAGAGTTTCTGATGGACAACTAGCAGCTTCAGGGCACACGACTCAGGTATTTATTGACGAAGAGGATCGTTTACAATTAAATTATCCGGAATTCTTTCTTGAATGGAAGAAAAAATGGGGACTTTAAATAAACCTTATTTAATTAAATATTGAAAACTGATATTATTCATTCATGAAAGTATATTGTAGAAGTGGTAGCATTGTAAACAGTCTTGGTTCAGACATCGACCAGCATTGGAATGGGGTACTAGATCAATCAACTACGCTCCAGCCTAAACAATTATTCAATGGATTTGATACATTTGCTTCATATCTCTCTGAGGATCAATGGAGACAATTACAAATTGATCACGGATCTAAATCCAAATGCGCATTAATAAGTATTGAATCTATCAACAAGGCTTTGGAAGGGATTGACATTGACATTACAGATTCAGTCATCATAATTGCTACAACTAAGGGAGATATTCAGGAAATTCCGCAAAGATTATCTAAAAAGAATACCTCTTTTTATCCTTATAATATTGGCATTCAGATAGATAATTATTTTAAAAGCGGAATTCCAACTGTCGTTCTGAGTAATGCTTGCATCTCAGGAAGCCAGGCTATTCAATTGGGAGCATCATATATTAAAAGTGGTAAAGTCCGGAACGCTATCATTTGTGGTGTAGATCTAATCACAGAATTTACAATGTCAGGATTTAATAGCCTAAAAGCATTGAGCGATGAAGCAGCAAGACCTTTTGATCGGGACAGAAAGGGTATATCTCTTGGTGAGGCAGCAGCTACTTTGATATTAAGTGCAGATTCGGGTGCATTTAATGATCAGGCAGATATTGAATTCGACGGCGGAATAGTTACAAATGACGCCAATCACATCAGTGGACCTTCGCGGACCGGAGAAGGCCTTTTCACAGCGTTAAGCCAACTGAGTAAGTCAATCAAGAAAAATCCTGATGCAATTTCACTTCATGGCACCGGAACTATATTTAACGATGATATGGAATCGGTGGCTTTAAACCGAATGGGTTTTGATCATATCGAATGTTTCGGATTGAAAGGCATTTATGGCCATACACTGGGAGCTACTGGAGTGATAGAATCTGTCATTTCACTTTTGGCATTGGCCCACAATATAGTCCCAGCTACTGTCAACTACTCGCATCCTGGAACTGTCGAACAACTTAACATCTTAACCAGTGATACATTAAAGCAATTAAATACGATCTTTAAATGTGCCTCTGGATTTGGTGGAGGTAATTGCGTCTTATCATTTTCCAAAATTGATATATCATGACTTTTACAAATGAAATGATAAAGATTAAAGTCATAAATACTGTCGAACTAGACTTACATGGATCTCAGGAAATCCTTATTGATGATCTGACAACAATCTATAAATCATTAGATATTTTTTATCCCAAATTTTATAAGATGAATCATCTCTGTAAACTTGGATTTGTCGGCGTCGAAGATCTATTATCGGGTCATGAAGTTTTCATCAATTCTATTCCAAAGGACCGTATTGCAACTATATTTGTGAATCATTCTTCATCAATAACTTCGGACTTTCCACATGCTAACAGTTTGGAAAAGAAAGGAGCGATTCAAAGTCCTGCAGAGTTTGTATACACCCTTCCTAATATACTCAATGGAGAGTTGGCCATCAGAAATGGCTGGTCAGGGTATAATGCATTCTATTTAAAAAGCAATTTTGATGCAGCATTTTTGAAGGAACAATTACAATTAGCTGCATTATCCCAACCTATTGATGCTTGTATATTGGGCTATGTTGAAACAAATCTGGAAGAAAATTATTATTCTTATAGACTTGAATTGGTATCATTGATCTGAGACCAAGGATGATTAATTAATTCAATTAGACAATAACTATTACCTTTGCCCTCTCAAAATCTAATAATTTATAATATAGTGATGCAGGATTTGATCTTAGAATTAAAAGAGAAATTAATTGAACAATTAAATTTAAAGCACCTCACTCCTGAGCAGATCGAGGATGATGCTATGCTTTTCGGAGCCGGTCTAGGCTTAGATTCAATCGACGCTCTTGAGATCATCGTGCTACTGGACAATGATTATGGCATCAAATTCAAAGATCAGGATGAAGCTCGTGAAGTATTTTCATCTGTAAGATCTATCGCAGAGTATATTTCTAAGACCAGAATGAATGTCCCGTCATAAGATTGTAGTTACCGGCATGGGCATTTTCACGAGTCTTGGCAAAGGCGTGGATGCTAATCATGCGAGTTTACAAAATAATAAAGGTGGCATTACAGATATTTCGATCCTCAAAACAAAGCACAGCGGCATTCTTCCTTGTGGTGAAATAAAACAAACTAATAAAGAACTCCAAGAATCAACAAAATTTAAAGCTGATTCAAAAATTCCTCGTTCAGTGCTAATTAGTATTCCGCCTATCGACGAATGTCTGAAAATGGGAGGTCTTTCACATGAAAAACAAATCGATTTTTACTATGCAACTACTGTAGGAGGCATAGATATTTCTGAGGATTTACTTTTGGAAAAAAGTAATGGAAAAGAGATCAATCACAATGATTTTAGATATCATGATTGCGGAGCGAATACTGATCTGATCGCAGATTATTTCCAACTCCAAGGAAATAAATTTACGATATCTACTGCTTGTTCATCTGCTGCCAATGCCATAGGTAGAGCAGCTGAGTCGTTGAAAGAAGGTAATTGCCAGTATGCTTTAGCAGGAGGATCTGATGCACTTTGCAGATTTACACTCAATGGATTTAATTCACTAATGATTCTGGACAAGGAATTGTGTCGTCCTTTGGATGAAAGCCGTAAGGGACTCAATTTGGGTGAAGGTGCAGCTTATCTACTTCTTGAGACAGAAGAAAATGCGATTTCAAGGGGTGCTGAAATATTGGGTTTCGTCGCAGGCTACAGCAACACCAATGACTCTCATCATCAAACGGCTAGTTCAGAAGAAGGTATTGGTGCATATCTTGCTATCACACAAGCTATTGAAAATGCTGGAATAGCTCCTTCAGATATCAGCTACATCAATGCACATGGAACAGGGACTTTGAATAACGATTTATCGGAAGGCAATGCAATTGAGAGGGTATTTGAAAATGTACCAGATATTGCTTCTACTAAGTCTTTTACAGGGCATACACTGGCGGCTTCAGGTGCTATTGAAGCAGTATTTTCCCTTTTGGCAATTCTTAATCAGGAAGTTTACCCAACACTTAGATATCAGGAAAAAATTCAAAGTCATAACTTTGCTTCTTTCTCTTTGACAAAACAAAAACCAGTCAATTACGTACTTTCAAATGCCTTTGGATTCGGTGGCAACTGCTCAGCATTGATCTTCAGTAAATAAATAAATTTTGGCAATCAAATTTGTTCTTTTCAAAGATAAATTTAGCTAATCAACATTAAAAGAAAAACTATGATTCAATTCACTAAATACCATCTAACATCTAAAATTAGCCTTCTACCATTATTTAATACCGCAACTCAATTAAATATTTACAACGCTTGAATATCTATATAAAAAGCCATTTCAGTATTTCATCCTTGGTAGATGATTTTAATTACTTAGAGCATGATGTACCCTTTTCTGATTATGCCGTCATCGAACCGGATTATGAAGAATTACTTGATGTCAGGTCAATGCGCCGCCTCAGCAAGATCTTAAAAATGGGTGTTTTTTCAGCACTCAGGTGTCTGAAAAAGATAAATTCAAATGAATTGGACGGCATTATCACAGGGACAGGACTGGGATGTACCGCAGACACATTGGCTTTTCTTGAGAATATGATTTCCAGAGAAGAACACTTATTGACTCCTACAGCTTTTATTCAATCTACGCACAATACGCTATCAGGAACGTTGGGCATCATGCTCAAAAATCATGGATATAACATGACCTGGTCTCAGCGATATTTTTCTTTCTACAAGGCATTGGAAGATGGTATATCTCGCATCAGACAAAACAGTGGTCAACAATATCTGATCGTAGGTGCTGATGAAATGCCTGACAAAGTCGAATCTATTATTGATGGTATGAGTGAATGCGGTGATCAAGTGTGGACGGAAGGTGCAGCATCTTTTATCATTAGCAAAAACGGACAAGTAGGTGATATACAGATAATTGATGCTTCAATCAAAAAAACTGCCGGCTTAAAATTAGATAAATACAATACTCAGAATACTTTTCTAGTCAACGCCAATCCTAATTTAGAAAATAGTATTACTTCTTTATCTGGTATTAATATTTCACGTCTTCTTGGAAATATTTTTGTCAATGATGCAATCGCGTTGGCTTTTGCTTGTAAGTTATTTGTTGAAAACAAGTTCGATTTCAACTATAATCGAGTTGTTTGCTTTGGAGGTGATGCCACAAATACGTCCATCATAATTATCGAAAAGAAACAATAGATGTGGTGGTTTATACTCGGCTTTATATTACTTTTTCTGGTCTTCATGACCTATGCGGTCTTTGCTATCCGTGCCGGAATATTCATAAAAGGAATTTGTGACCATAAAGGGACCGAAGCACTTTTTACTTTTGACGATGGCCCCCACCCTATTTATACACCACAAGTACTAGATATTCTCAGGGTAAATAATATAAAGGCAATTTTTTTCTGTATTGGTAAAAACGTTGAGAAATATCCCGAACTCACCCGTCAAATTATCGCTGAAGGACACCAAATCGGCAATCATACTTTCAACCATGATGTATCAGGGACTTTTGCCGACTCAAAGAAATATATTCTCGAGATCACCTCTACTAATGACATCATAGAAAAGGTTACAGGAATTAAGCCAATATTTTTTCGCCCCCCTTTTGGTGTTACCAATCCTTCTATAGCGAAAGCCGTCATCAAAAGTGGTATGCAATTGATGGCATGGAATCTGCGTACTTTTGATACTGTCGCAAAAGATCCTTCAGCTATTGTGAAGAAATTACAGAATTCCATCAGACCTTCTTCTATCATCCTGATGCATGATACGAATCCTCAGTGTGTGGAAGCGCTGACTTTATTTTTTCCGTTGGTTAAAACCAACGGCAATTGAACGCGAAGTTCATGCTGATTTACTATTAAAGAAAATTGTAAATAAATTATTTATTCAACCCACTCCGGGGTTGGTAGTTTGCTTCTTCACCCCGGGTTTTACCCGGGGCTATTATTGTTTAACCCCTACCGGGGTTTTCAGGATTTCGATCATCTTAATTATTTCTTCACTATCAACAATTATACATCACATGCTGATCATAGCCATCATGAGAATCTGCGTTCCTTTAACCCTCTGGTTAAAACCAAAGGCTCATCTTGAAAAAATCATACCGAGATCTTGAACATCATGAGAATCTGAGTTCACACCTTCATCCATCTTACAAAAATCTCAATCCGAATACCTTTCATCCTTCACCCAATTCATCTTATCCATACACTCCGCCTCCAGCGAAGGAAATCCAAAGTCCTCCACGATCCTGCCCTTGATGATGTAACAACCGCGTCCCCGATATGGCGACCTTTCCACCGCTTTAGGAAAATGTACCGTGTCAAAGAAGGCACCCTCCTCATCTACCCAGGTATAGAAATACATCATGGTCTTATTAACAGTACGGACGGGTTTGTACGCCACATAATAACCGACCATGGTCACTTTTTTGCCTGTATAAGCCGACATTTGGTCCACCTTAATATGATTGGGAATTTCATCTTCCACCAAAGAAAACGGTGAACACAGCGGAAATCCAAGCAGCTCCCATTCATTGAAGGCCTGCGCATGTTGTAGATTGGGCATAGGTGGCAATGTGTGTGGCACGTGCTCTGATTCGAATAGGCAGGTTAAGCCTACGGATTGTTGCTGGACAGGATTATAGACCGCATATTTATCCCACATCAACTCAAAATTATTCATGCCGGTAAACCTGAATGCGCCGATTTTAATCAGCAGATCCAATTGTTTACTTTCTATTTTCACCCGGTTGACAAAGTCCTCCAGACTGTGATAATCACCTTCCAATTCTCTTTGAAAGACAATATCCTGAATGACCTTATGTTGCAATTCTTTGATCAGGCCCAGACCAATATACACATCAATACCATGGACACAGGTGAGGCTATTACTCATATTGACACATGGAGGATGTACCGTGGCGCCACTCATACGCGCTTCATGTACGTATAGCTCCGTCGTATAAAATCCACCAAAGTTATTGATGACGGCCACCATGAATTCTATGGGATAATAAGTCTTGAGATACAGACTCTGAAAAGATTCCACCGCATAGCTCGCCGAGTGTGCCTTACAAAATGAATATCCGCTGAAACTCTCGATCTGTCGCCACACTTCTTCCGCCAATTCCCTGCTGTAGCCACGCTCTGAACAATTTTTAAAATACTTGTCCATCAGCTTGTAAAAAGTATCGGAGTTCTTCTTTTTGCCCGTCATAATACGTCGCAACACATCAGATTCATCCAGTCCCAGCCCCGCAAAATAATGCACGATCTTCATTACATCTTCCTGATAGACCATGACACCAAAGGTTTCGCTCAGATGCTTTTCGAATACCGGATGCAGGTAGACGATCTTGTCCACATTGTGCGATCGCTGGATATACTCCCGCATCATGCCAGACTTGGCCACGCCCGGACGGATGATGGAGCTGGCAGCCACGAGATGGATATAATTGTCACATTTTAACTTACTTATGAGGCCGCGCATGGCAGGCGATTCTATATAAAAACAACCGATACACCTGCCCGAACGCAACTTATCCCGAACACCTTCATCGATTTTAATCCTTTCGATGTCGTGTACATCTACGAGCCTGTTTTGATTGCGACCAATGATGTCTATGGCCTCCTTGATGTGTCCAAGTCCTCGTTGACTCAGTATATCGTACTTATGCAGGTGTAAGTCTTCACCGCCATACATATCGAAGTGCGTCACATGAAAACCCTTTGGCATTAGTTTCAGAGCAGTATGTTCGTATAGCGGTTTTTCACTGATTAGGATGCCTCCCGCATGAATAGAAAGGTAATTCGGAAAACCTTCCATCATCTTTCCATACTTGAATATATGTGCTGCGAAGGGATGATGTTTGTCAGAAGCGAAAGGTTCATCCACGATGAGGTCGATTTCTTTGGCGGGCAGTCCGACCACTTTACCAAGTTCACGGATGATGGACTTGCCTTTGAAAGTGTTGTAGGTAGCCAGCAGTGCGGTATGTTCCCGGCCATATCTTTTAAAAATATAATCTGTCACATCGTCCCGTTCATCCCAGGAGAAGTCGATGTCGAAATCCGGCGGGGAGGTCCTGTGTGGGTTGATAAATCTTTCAAAATACAGATCGAGTTCGAGGGGATCCACATCCGTGATGCCCATGCAGTATGCCACGATAGAATTGGCGCCACTACCCCGCCCTACATGAAAGTAACCTGCTGAACGGGCATATTTTATGATGTCCCAGGTGATGAGAAAATAGGCGCAAAAGCCGAGTTCGAGGATGACCTTTAGTTCGGAATTTACTCTTTGTACAGCCTTGGCATTGTTGTGATACCTTCTGGACAAGCCACTCTTTGCGAGTTTAGTGAGCAATACCTGATCATCGGCTTCTGAAGCAGTAAATGCCTTACGATTATTGTCGTTGTGGGCGAGCATCGTGATGGAACAGTCATCTATGATGGCCTCTGTATTGGCAATGATGGCAGGAAAATTTTCAAAAGCCTTTCTGACGGCTGCTTCTGTCATGGGCACTTCCGTCTTCGGCGCATGATCCCTCTTTTCAAGTTTGGTGAGCAGAATGTTGAGGTCGATGCAGCGCAGCAGTTTATGTACTTTCCAACCGTCTTCATCCGCAAAGGTAAGGGGCGCAAAGGCCAAGAGCCTGTCCATATGTTTGCGGAGGGGCGAAGCGTATAATGTATTCACTTCCTCCGGGCGTATGCCGTAAAACTCGTCCGAACGGAAGGTGGTGATCTCTTTCGGGAAGGTCCTGTATATAAAATAAGTATCGGGGATCTCCGGAGCGCATGCCGGCAGTTCAATATCATCGATGGAAGATTCTGAAAGCAAGCGGCAGAGACCCGCCCAGCCATTGACATTTCTGGCGATCCCGATGTACAACAACTTGTTATCCCGACGAAACTCTATACCCAGAATCGGTTTGACACCATTTTTCTCACATGCCTGAATAAACTGAAAGGCGCACGAAGTATTGTTGATATCCGTCATGGCCAAAGCTTTAATACCTTGACTCACAGCGATATCAGCGAGTTTCTCCGGGGACAGCGTCCCATACCGAAGACTAAACCATGAATGTGCGTTCAGAAACATGGTACAAATATGACGATTATTTCGTCAAATTAGACGATTTATTCGTCATTATTTTAAAAAGACGAGAAGTACACCAGTGATAAGTGCAGCAGTTGACTAGTGATGAGTGCACCAGTTTGAACAGAATAATCTTTTTACGTAAAAAGCTAAAGACCAAAGCGCAGCGACCTAAATACAAAGTACACCAGATTGCACTGGATAATCTTTCTTACCTGACAAGCCAAAGAATAAAATAACAGAAATATGTTAATAAAAGAATTTGCCCTGCAGGGACAGGTCGCGACGTGTCCTTACAGTGCAAATTCTTTTATCTTGGAAACTCTTGTTCTTAATATTGCTCATCATTAAAGTACTACCTAATGCGCCAGAGCAAAGCGCAGGGATCTAATTAAATTGTACCAGTAGCGAGTGCCCCAATTTCCACTGAATAATTTTTTTACGTAAAAACCTAAAGACCAAATTAACAGAAATATGTTAATAAAAGACGGTAGGGACAGGTCTTGCACTTTAACATTGCTCAGCATGAGACCAAACACCAACGCACAGAGATCATAAAGACAAAGGCGCAGCGACCTAAATACGAAGTGCCCCAGTTTATGCTAGCTTATTTGATTTACTTAGAAAGCTATAGATCAATTTAACAGAAATATGTTGATAAAATTAGTTTCACTGTAAGGACAGGTCGCGACCTATCCCTACAGTGAAACTAATTTTATCTCGGGAACCCGTGTTCTTTTTTACATAAAAGGCAAATGGACCAACGCGCTATTAAAGCCCAAGGCGCAACGACCAAAGCAGTAAGTGAACTAGTGACAAATACACCAGTTTCCAATAATTAATCTTTTTTACGTAAAAAGCTAAAGACCAAAGCGCAGCGACCCAAAGCCTAAAGCGCAGCGACCTAAAGACCAAAGCACAGCGAACTAAAGTCAAAAGCGAAGCGAACTAAAAATAAAGTGCAACAGTTAACCAGTGGTGAGTGGAACAGTTAACCAGTGGTGAGTGCTCCAGTTTCCACTGAATAATCTTCTTTAAGTAACGAGCTAATACTCTAAATTGCTAATGCGCTAACACGCCAGCGCGCTACTTCTCCTCTACTTTCGCAAGATCCATCTTACAGACAGGACAGATACCCATCACCTCATATGTTTTGCCTTTTTCACAATCCATAGGACATTGATAGACTACTTTTTCTGCAACTTCCATAGAAGTCGTGTCAGTAGTAGTTGTAGTAGTAACTTCTACTTGTTCAGTGGTTTCTGTTTTTGTTTCTTTAGGACCGCAAGCCGTAAATGTGCCGATAAAAAGTCCCAGGGTAATAATTAAAATTGATTTAGACATTTGAATTGATTTAAGTTAAATGAAAGAAATTCCCACAAATATAACAATCTAAGGATGAAAAGGAGATATTATTGGGAATTGTAGTTTAGTAAGAATTATTATAATCTGTATGATTCATATTGCATTCAAAGTAAGATAGGGCTTTGAGTAAATCGCTGACTAGAATATAGATAATGAACTGAAAATTGATATACTATGCTGTTAGTGAAAATGTAAATGTTCCGAATATGTTTCTGCGCTGAATATAAATCAAAAAAAGGGTTCCGAAGCCCAAGCCTCAAAACCCTTTCAAATTCCAGTGGAGAATACCGGGCTCGAACCGACGACCTCTTGCCTGCCAGGCAGTACATCATACTTATTATGTTTTTGTGTTATATGTTATAACTCATATCCACTATTGATTATAAGCAATCCCACTTAGCGTTATTTATTGTTATTTAGTTTTATTTATATATTTTGTATGCAAATAGTATGCAAATGACTTATCTTTGAAAAGTAAATGCTATCCTATGAATAACAACTGTACAATTACTATTTTTCTTGATACAAGAAGAGAGAAGGCAAATGGCAAGTACCCAGTAAAATTAAGGGTATTTACCCAGCATCCACGTATACAAAAGCTTTATCCAACCAAGTATGATCTAAGTAAGATTGAGTTTGAGAGAACCTGGAATACGCAGAGACCCAGAAATGAAGACAAATCTACTAAACTTGAACTACAGGCTATCTTAAGTAGAGCTCAAAGCATTGCAAAAGATCTTCCAACCTTTAGCTTTGAAATATTTGAGAAAAAACTTTCCATGAGAAAGGGTGATGAGGCTAATGTTGCTTTTCTCTATCAAGAGTCAATTGAAAAACTCAGAAAACGAGGCCAGATTGGGACTTCTAATAATTATGCATTTGCGAAAAGATCTCTTGAGATATTTCAAAATGACGGAAGGAGCCATGCTTTTGGAAAACTCTCATTAATTGATATCAATAAAGATTGGCTGGAGGATTATGAAATCTTTATGAGAAAAAGAGGAAAGAGCTCTACTACTATCTCAATGTACCTTAGAACATTCCGAACAATTTATAATGAAGCTATAGAGGCTGGGAGCATTCCAAGGGATTATTACCCTTTTGGAAAATCTAAATATCAACCACCATCAGCAACGAAAGTTAAAAAGGCCCTTTCCAAGGAAGATATGAAAACGCTTTGGTTATCTGAACCTTCAACACCGGAACAGATTAAAGCTAAAGATTTTTGGTTCCTTTCATATCTTTTAAATGGTATGAACTTTAAGGACATAGCTAATTTAAAATATAAGGATATTCAAATTGACAAAATTGTATTCATCAGAGCGAAAACCATAAAAACTTCTAAGACAAATATAAAACCCATAACAGTGTATCTACATGAAGATGCTTTTACTATTATTAATAAATACGGAAGTCAAGAAAAAAAACCGGATAGCTATGTTTTCGATATAATTAAACCCGGTAGCGATCCAATATCAAAGAATTCATCTATCAAAAATTTTATTAAATATGTCAATCAGCATATTAAGAAGCTATGTATTGCGAATGGCCTTTCAGGCGAAGTTTCAACATATTGGGCAAGACATACATTTGCAACTTTAGCAATCCGAAAGGGTGCGACTTTAGAGTTTATCCAGGAAAGCCTTGGTCATGGACACTTAAAAACTACACAGGGATATTTCGCTGGGTTCGACAATGAAGCAAAAAAAGAATTCGCAATGGATATTATGAACTTCAAATAATTTAAGCATCATGACGATAATAACAAGACACGGGTTAACAATTAACAAATTTACCTGTGATGTAAAGAAAAATGGGTTTAAGTATGGATATTTCTCTGAAGATGAAGACTATATTAAATTTTTTCGCCGTTTAGATAAAACCTATAAATTTTACATTCTTAACTATCAAAATTCTAAAACCATAGAAAGCTATCTCAGCAAGATAAAACTTTCACTTTGGCACAAACATTATTTTCTAAGTTGTTTTTAGATTACATTGAAAATGAAACAGATCACACGTCCTATAATTCTGAAGGGTATGATGCATACAGGGAAGTCGAAATATTATTTTATAAAATCGAAATTCATTTAGATAAAGAGAATTTTGATTTCGATGATCATACTACAGATTTTGACAAGCGGGTTAAAAGGCATATTAAAATATTGCCAACACTTCAACAACAATTATATAAGTTACATGAATTCATAAATGAATTTCAAAAGTTGTTACCAGGTCAGGAATATGCAACTTTAATTAGTAAATGTAAAGAAGAAGTGAAGTTTATTGAGTTTCAGATTGATCAATTAAATGGATTTCGTTCTTCAAACATTAAAGAAATTGACTCTGTGGTGGATACTCCAAAAATAAAAATCGTTACTGACGTAAAGTATACAATTTCTGACATTTACATTAATCCAGAACATTCATCATTATTTTTTAGAGTATTGCAAAACATGAATGAATCCATTATTGATGATAAAAATAATTATATATACAATGGGTCTAAAGGCATAATTAAAGTTATTTACAGAACATTTGTAACAATTCAACCTATTTTCAAGAATAGACTGCCTAAAAAGACATTAATACGCTATTTCAATGATACTTTGGTAGGAATCAATCTTACAGCTAATGGAAGTGAATTATCTAAATTTTATAGTAGATTGAATTATAATGAGTTAGAAACAGAGATGTTAACTTTATTTTCTATTTATTCTTCCGAAGAAAGCAAAAGAAAGTAAAGAAAGTTAGTTGTTGTGTCTTTGTATTGTTAAAATAAATATAGCAATGGAAAACACAAAAATTGAAAATACTTTAGTAATAGAGTCAACAGATAATTTAAAAAAACTTATCATTGATTGTGTTACTGTATGTCTTAAGGCACATGATTCTCATAGGGCAAATACCTCCAACCAAGAAGAGTATATCAATATTACAGAGGCAGCAAAGGTTCTATCCTTATCAATACATACGATATATGGCCTGGTTAACAAAAATATTTTACCTTATAATAAAAGAGGACGGAGGCTTTATTTCTCTAGGGTAGAGCTAACCAATTGGATAAAAGAAGGAAGGAGAAAAACCAAGGTCGAGTTGGAGGAATATTTCCAAAATAAATTTGCAAAAAATAAGGCTAAATCATGAGTAAACACGATCAAGCCTTAATATCTTCTGGCGAAGAACAAGGCAAATTTAATGAAAATAGCACGGAGTTAATTAAGATTGAACCCGTTTTTATTGATTTAAATAATCCGGAACCATTTATAAATGAAATTGAAGAATTATTTGTCCCTGGAAACACAATACCGCATAACAAAATCTTGGAGCAACTGATTAGCCAAATTGAGCCATTGGATTTTGAGGCACTTGCATTTCCCGTCGTTCATGACCTAAGAAAGCAAAAAGCTGAATTGGAGGAAAAGCTTATCAATTCTGATGGCATGCCAAATGCAACTGACAACTTCGAAAAAGATAGAAGTTTACTGAATACTATTAATAAACAATTAGAAAAAATAAAGCTCGGCCCTCCTCATTATATAATTCTATCAATTGAAAATATCCTAGAGATTGCTGGAGACAATAAATGGGGACTATGTAAGAACCAATCATTTATTTATTTATTCAATGGAGCATATTGGTCAAATCTAGATAAGGATATTTTACAGAAGTTTATTGGTGAAGCTGCAGAGGCTATGGGGGTCAATAAATATGATGCACGTTACTTTCAATTTAAAGATCTACTTTATAAACAATTTCTTGCTACAGCTCATTTGCCAGCTCCTGAATGTAATAATGATTTAGTTATGATTAACATGCTTAATGGTACCTTTGAAATAAGTAATAAACAAACTCAATTAAGACACTTTAATCAAGCCGACTTTATTACATATCAGTTACCTTTCAAATATGATTCTGAATCAAAAGCACCCCTTTATGAGCATTATCTTAATCATGTGCTTCCGGATAAAGCCAGTCAAGATGTCCTTGCTGAATTTATAGGGTACTTATTTGTAAAACATGGCAGTAATTCACTAAAAGAAGAAAAGGCATTGATATTGTATGGTTCAGGGGCCAATGGTAAATCGGTCTTCTTCGAAATTATTAATGCAATGTTAGGCAGTGAAAATGTTAGTTCATATTCACTACAAAGCCTTACTGCCAGGGAGGGATATTACAGGGCAAAATTAGCAAATGTACTGGTCAACTACGCTAGTGAGATAAATGGGAACTTAGAAACATCTATTTTCAAACAGTTAGTATCTGGGGAACCAGTAGAAGCTCGTCTGCCATATGGACAACCTTTTATGTTAACTCAATATGCAAAATTGATATTTAATTGTAATGAATTGCCGAAAGATGTTGAGCATACGGCCGCATACTTTAGAAGATTCCTGATTATACCTTTTGACGTAACTATTCCAGAGGCGGAGCAGGATAAAAGCTTACATACAAAAATCATAGGAAATGAGCTTTCTGGAGTTTTCAACTGGGCATTGGAAGGTCTAAGGAGATTATTATTACAAAAAAAGTTTACTTATTGCGATGCAGCTCATAAGGCATTGGAACAATATAAGCTTGAGAGTAATAGCGTTAAACTATTTTTAAAAGAACACGAATATGAGCCAGATCCCAAAAATTCTCGACTCGTAAAAGACTTGTATGATGAGTACAAATACTTTTGCATTGAGAGTGGGCTCCTATACTTTAAAAGGATAAATTTCACAAAGCAACTCAGAGCCTCAGGGATACAACAGGGCAGGGAGGGCGGTACGGGAAAAAATATTGCTTATTTAACCCGGGTCCCCCAAAATTTTTAAGTATTAAATATTTTCTCTAAACCTTCACATTTTTCACATCTTTCACATTTTAGGATATGAGTTACAAATATATTCTCGAACCAACAAGTAAAAAGCACGTCTGCCCGTCTTGTAATAAAAAGAGATTTGTGAGGTACATTAATATTAATGCAAAAGAGTATCTGCCAGAAATGTATGGGCGCTGTGACCGTGAAGCAAACTGCTCATATCACATAAATCCCTATACAACCGGATTTGAAGGAGAAAAAACGAATGTATTCTCAAAATTACGAACCCCTGACATCGATATTCAAATAACATTTGAAGGTCCATCTAAGCTGGATTGCAAACAAGTTATGTTCACTGAAATTGAAACTTTTCCCGATGGTAGAACAGGATTGCCAATCAACTACTATTCAATATTTGGTTTGACAGATAGACTAAACAAATTTAGAAAAGCAGAAAACAATAAACACACCAACCCTGCTATACTTAAGGGGGTATATAGAGAAGGCACCAGCGGTGAATTCTGTATTAATCCGATACCACTATTATTCTTTGACCTTGATGTCAAAGAAAATGAAAATCAAACTTTACTTAATAAGGCAGTTAATGATTCTGTCTTCCAAATTTTAATGGAGATATCTCTCTTGAGCTGGAAGTCTAATAGTGGCAAAGGAATAGCCGGGCTGCTATATGTCCCTCAGCTAGGCACAATAACACATAATGAAAAGGAAAGGCATTTAAAATATGCTTATGCCATCTATAGAAAGATCGAACAATATGTATATAAGTATACAAGTATTCTTATAAAGCTTGACAACCAGCAGGGCAAGTTTAGGCAAATAAGATACCTGGCTGAGCAAGATACTGTTAGACACATAAACAAAGAATTTCGCACCATTTCAATCGAACAGATAAAATCGAAAAGATCCTATATTCCTTATGAAGTACTAAATGATACATTAAAAAGTGAATATTATAACCAGAACCATTTTATTCAAAATTTACTTTCAAATGTAAAATTCCCCCTTGAAACTAAAGATATTGAAAAAGTGATATCGCAATATTACCTGGGTACTTTTCTGGACCAATATATGGTGGGCGCTGCAACCTTTCCATTCATTGATGGGTCCAATAAGATCAGAGCCGTACAAGTCAAAAAGTTTGACAAATCTAACCACACAATTGCAACTGATTATTTACATTCTCTATTAAAAAAAGGATATAATAAGAGTAATGAAGCCTATCCCTCTTGGTTACTCAAGTATGATAAAAATGAGAAAGTTATATCCTGTTTGTTCGGTGAACACCTTTTATCTAAATATCCAAATAACCCGGTGGCTATCGTGGAGGCTCCCAAGACAGCGATTTATGGAACTTTATATTATGGATTTCCGGAAAGCCCTGAAGATCTAATTTGGTTAGCAGTTTATAACAAAAGTAGTATCAAGTATGATAAACTCAAAGTTTTGAAAGGTAGGGAAGTTTTAATCTTTCCGGATCTCTCGAGAGATGGGAGTACTTTTATTGAATGGCAACAAAAGATCAAAAAAATGAAAATCAAAATGTCAGGCACTCGTTTCATTTTCTCTAAGCTTTTGGAAAAATGGGCTCCAGCTGAGGACAGACTGGAAGGCTTCGACATTGCGGATTACCTGATCCAAATGGATTGGCGTTCCTTCAGGAGTCATGGTAAAAGGAAAAAAGCTCTCACTACAATTAGTATGAGTTGTGAAGAATGTGAAAAAAGTGAAGAATCCAACAACACATTTTTATTAATCAAAGTTCATCGACAATTGAAACAATTAAAGTCGAGAAAATAGGGATTGAGGAGAATGGGAATATTCCACCGCAACCGCTAGAAAAACAATACTTCAATATGGAAGATTTAATTGCCTTAGAGGCTAGGGCATCCCAGACCATCACCGATAGCCATTTAAAAAAATGGGTGTTTTCTGAAATCGAAAAAGCAAAACAAACAATGCCAAGATTGAGAACTAGTCCGGATCTCAAATCATTATTTGAAACTGTAGGAGGTTATAAAAAATAAATAACCTACTCATTATAATCATGCAGCTACTATTTCTGTATATTAGGCATAAATTAAATAAATGCAAAGAATTAACGAATTGGATGAACTACCCAGCTTTGAGAAATATAAATCAAATCTTCAAAACCTAAAAAATATAAGTCATCTTGAAAACAATCTAGTTGAAATTGAAAAATACTATTTCAAAAATGCTATTATTTTTCCAGGTAACACTGCGATTTATGAAAAAAACGACTTTAGAAATTTTACACCATTCAGGGTTAGAACTAACGTCGGGGACCATGAAGATATAAGTAATCCTTTAACTTTTTCAATGCCACCAATTGAAAATACACCCTTTGGCAGAGGTAATATTAAAGGCCATCCTGTATTTTACTGTTCGCACAATCCTGCTGTTGCGATTAGAGAATCAAAAATGCCAGATGAGAGTATTGGATACTGTGGGAAATGGAAAATCTCAAAAGATATCACATCTTTTAAAGCGAGTGTAATAATTCCAAGATCAGTGAGAAGTGAGAATCTTTTGTTTGGCTTAGGTCAAAAAATCCATTCAGAAATGATTAATCAAATGGGGAAATCAAATGAGATCCATATCGAACACCTAGAATATCTCCAACAGTTTCTTTATGAGATATTTGGAGAAGAACCAACTCCCTATGTTTTGAGTTCATGGATTTCCCATAAATTACTTTATGAAAGAAATCATGATTTTATTGTTTATCCAAGTTACGAAAGTCAAGGTTTGGGATCCAATTTTGTTTTTAGTCCGACTTTTGCAAATACTTTAAAATTAGACTCCATCATGGAATTTAGAAAAACGCCGAACGAAGAAAATAAAATAGGAATGGACCCTTTAAAATTTGGAAGAATCAATGAAGGCAAAATTAAATGGGAACCAATTGATGATGTTAATTTCGAGATTATTAAAGGATGGTCAGGAATAAGATAGTCGGTGCTCATTAAATACTTTACTCTATCTCAATCTTATCAATCTCCTCCATTATCCTGATCGACTCCGACAGCGCAACAATAATTTTCTGATAGTGTTGAATGTCTTCAAACTCGAGCACCCTACCCTTTCGATCTTTTAACCACTTTTGGGCAGGTTGATAGCCACCAATGTAAAACTCCCAAACAGATTGTGACACTCCTTGAAAATGTTGGGTATCATTAATATAAACTGAATTGTTCAAGAATACAGGCTTGGTCACTAGATTGTTTCCATTTATTGGATATTTAGTAAAAGGTTTTCTGATAACATCGCTTTCTAAAAAATGTACTTTTCTTAACTCACCCCCTAATTTTACAAATTGCCTAAAAGACTTAACATCTTTTGGAAAAGGAATCCTAGGAAAATCAATTTTCAGGAACTCTTTATACTTTTTAAGGTAGGAAGGCGAATTCAAAACTGAATATATATAATCTAATAGGTCCAGTGGGGTAAAAAAATCTATTTGTTCTGAACTTTGAAGATTAAATTGCAACTCAATTCTTTTACTAATTTCATCAACAATTAATAAGTTAAGATTCGGTTTTCTTCCTAAACTCTTATCAAAATTAATTTCATTATCATTTGCATAAACATACAAGGGGAATGTCATTCCTGCTCCAAATTGACCCGCAGTACCCGTATAATTTATATCGGTTAACCCTTTACTTAAAAAGAAGCCAAATTTCTCTGTTATAGCTTGCCGCGGTAAAAGAATTGCAATATTATCTTCTAGCATATTCTTCATTACTGAAAACCTATGTCGTTGAACCTTTTTAAGATCATAATGAATGTTTCTAATATCAAATGGTCTAAAGTAGTAAACCTCATTCTTTTCATTGTATTTTTCAAAACTTATTAAATTCGCATCATCATGTGTCTTGATCCCACTTGAATATATCAGAAATAAATTGTCGACTTTAAATCCTTTTTCATAGGTTTCAATATTAACATAGTCCTTATTTATGAAATAGTAATTTGGTTCTGATGGGATTAGAGTTTTCCATTCTATATTGTTAAGGCTTTGGTTCAGTAAGAACCTATACTTGACTTCTCTCATACCAAATAAATCACAATGAAATATTTCGCATTTATTGGTTTTTTTAGTTGCATTCTTTTTAATAAAAATAGAGATTGAAACCCCTTGCATAATATCGAATACATTTTGGTCCTTTGTACCATCAGCACTCGTTTCTTTTTTCTTCGAATTTCCATGGAGATCAAGAATATAAATTTTATCAAAGCATTCTAATAAATTTTTTCTCATTTGTCTAAAAACCAACCCATCTATGAAACTATTATTTGATATGAATGCTAATATCCCATTCTCATTCTTTTCAATAAAATGTTGACCGTATCTAATAAACTTTACATAATCATCTGATAATGAATTGTAACTTTTTTCCTGTAAATTTTTTTTATAATCTGTAATCAGATTTTCAATCCAAGGTCCCTTATTGATGCTACTTACACTATATGGTGGATTACCGATCACACACATAACCGGTGTATCTCTTTTCACATAATTCGCCTCATTTGCTTCAGTACTTAGCCAGTTAGCAAACAATGTACCAGTATCCGGATGATGCTCTTCTAAGCTATTAGTTAGATATATTTTGAACCTTTGATTAGTCGTAGGCTTATAACCTGTTTCAGTAAGAAGCAGATCAAGTTTCAAATGAGCCATAGCGTAACTAGCCATTAGAAGTTCAAACCCGTTTAGCCGGGGAATCAAATGTTTTTCAACATAGTTACTCCAGATTCCTTGTTGCCCTTCGAAATCCTTGTGGATGTGTTTCACTACCTCTGCCAGGAAGGTACCAGTTCCGGTGGCAGGGTCCAATATCTGAACTTTATGTACTTCCTGCTCTACCCTTTTTCCGAATGATTCTACTTTTATCTTTGTTTTACTGGTATCAGACAAACCTTCACTCAGTCCAAACTCCGACTTTAGAATATCGTCAACTGCCCTAACTATGAAGTTAACTACTGGAGCAGGAGTGTACCATACTCCCCTGGCTTTTCGCAACTTTGGATCATATTCACTTAAAAAAGTTTCATAAAAGTGAATGATCGGATCCTCCATCTTTGTTGACTTTCCGTAATTTTTAAGGATCTCTTCAACATTACATGCTAGGAAAATGTCAATCAAGCTATCCACGATCCATTTTATACGATCATCTAGGTCTGGGCCTGCAATATACCCAAAAAGCTTTCTTAAGAATGGATTAGACTTAGGCATGAGTTCTGCAGCTTCCTGCCTGCTAAATGTCGGTAAGGTTGGATCATGAAGCCTAGCTGCAAATAGTCCGTAGGAAATAGTTTGAGCATAAACATCTGCAAATCCTTTAGGTGTGATATCATGTATGAGGATTTCTTTAAAAGCCTGCATTTGCTCCTTTAAAGTACTGTTCTCATTATTATCTTCATCACTTGTCAAAGCTTTTTCAATAACATCAGATAACAACCTGGCTTTGCCGGCCATCATTTCAGCTAGTTTTTTACTACTTTTAATTGTCTGCCCAATATGACCACTAAAGTCTTTGATTAAGTTTTCAAAAGACTGAAAGTTCTCAGAAAGAGGTTTAATGCCTTTGTCGGTTATTTCCCCAATAGTAACCTTTGTTACAAACACCCCATCAATATACAAGTGGTAGTCAAGATAATCAGTAAATATGAGATTGTTGAGTGAAGCTTTGTACCTGTCAAACTGCTCCTTATTTCCAGTCTTCTTTAAACCTGAAAGATCCTTATCTCCAATATCCTTTGCCTCGATGAATCCTACCGGTATTTCTTTCTTAGTTAGTATGTAATCAGGGGCCCCACATAATTGCCTCTTTGGTTCATTAGTTGCTCTGACATCCGGAACGATACTCTCAATCAGTTGCTGCAGATCTCCTCTGTAAGTGTGTTCGGTAGCATTGCCATGCTTATAACGATTTGCAATGTTCTCAATGTACTGTGATATTGTCATGAAAAAATAAATTAGGAAGTCGAAGTTAGAAATTTATCATGAATAATATAATGAGGAAAATTCCAAATGATTTTAAATAACTTTAGTCATTGAATATTAAATTATTTAGGAGTAATAATATTTTATAAGCTTGACTAATCAAAAAACATAAACAAGGACTCAGTTAATCCTTAT
The DNA here is from genome assembly GCF_016707225.1 of Candidatus Brachybacter algidus. Lineage (NCBI taxonomy): Bacteria > Pseudomonadati > Bacteroidota > Saprospiria > Saprospirales > Saprospiraceae > Candidatus Brachybacter > Candidatus Brachybacter algidus. The sequence continues at coordinate 238,532 of NZ_JADJID010000003.1, forward strand.
TATATACAACCTAAATACACATAGCTTATTTTACAAAGTAAAATTAATATTTATTCCTTTAAATAAATTTGGTACATCCAAAGTTATTTAAAGGCATTACATTATAGTAATATATTGATTTTGCAAGTTAAAATAAATCCGTTTAGGTGTATAAAGCCAAATACCCATCATTTCCATTTTGCTGAAGTTATACATTCAATCTAAAGTTTTGTATTAAAATCATTTCCTCGAAATGAATCGTTTCTTATATTTGCTCTGTAATAACATATTGGCGTTAGCTATTTTCTTGTTCTGAAATCTGACAATTTCTATAAGTACACGAAGAAAATAAGTTTTCGCTCACGTTCCGGCGTGGGTTGATCTTATTTGTGTACAGGCTTGTCAGAGCCTCAGAACGGAAAGTTAAGACCCACGCTTTTTCATTTCACATATCCTGGTTGGGTCTACAGGTTAAAAATGTAATATGAAAAACCTAACATTTCTTTTAATTTTTATCTCCATTACTTTTAGTGCCCTGGCTCAAAGAGCTTACATCAAAGACAAAGACAATAGAAATACCGGGTATTTCGAGAAAAACAATGAAGGGGGTTATAACTTCTACTCAATGGATGGAAGTAATATGGGACGAACCAAATATGAGAATGGAGAATACATTAAGTTAGATAAGTATGGCAATGCTGAATATAGGATTAAGAGTTCAGAATTGGATAACCTATATAAAAAGAATGCAGTTACTGTAGATGGCTCAAGTAACAACAACTATATCACCCAAATGGCTAATTCTCCAGATTTGAAAATAAAACCTATGGATTTTACAGCATTAGATAAAGCACTTGAAGCTGAAGCCATAGAAAACGACCCAGATATAAATATTAGAAAACTCAATTCAGTACTCAATCAGTATCAGTCCGGTGACAAAGGATATGTTGTATGGTGGGACCTTACAAACAATCCTACTTTCGCTCAGGTCGAAGATGGTGCAGGTCGATTGAGAATTATTGGGTTTACAAAAGCTATTTATGCTTCATTTAATGGGAAATACTATGTTATATTAGGTATTTTTCAATCAAACATAGAAGCTCAAGAATGGATTAAAAGATGTAAGTCTAAACTTCCAATAGGTGGGTTTGAATTGAAGGTTTTGTCAATTTGAATGCAATATAATCTATAACCAATCAAAAAACTAATGGGTGATTTAATTTTAGCTTCGCTAAATTAATCCCCAAGCTAAGGTTAAGATTAAACATAAAAAAGGCGAGTCATATGGAAGGTTTAAGAGAAGAGGCAATTATGTCAAAGCAATTAGGCGCACTAATAAATATATCCTTTGTTTATTTCTTAGCTCAGGTTGCTAAGGCAGAAAGGCCGGTCAAAAATAATTTAACCAAAAGAATGACAGAAGATCAGAAGAAAATTCACGACTTCGCTCCATACTGGGAGCAACGAGAAAAGAACAAGAAATTCTTGGCACAATCTAAACCGCCTACAATAGAGCAAGTTAAGGCTCAGATGGAGCGACAGAAAAGGGAGCGCTCAAATTTGAATTAGTTATAAAAATCTTCACCAAAATTAATATTTACTTTGAACCGATATTACTTTTAGCCAGATTGAGGTATTTATGTATCCTTTATAGAATAACTATATTAATTAAGTTTATTACAATTGAATATTAATCATTCACTTAGCTCCATTCGGTATTTTCCTTGATGTGCTCATGATAGTATTTTCCATAATCCAGAGCATCTAAAAAACCTTCCCAGATCTCAACCGGAACATCTTCAAAAATATAAGATTTATCACCGAATACAACAATAAAAAAACCTGTCACTTCATCGCAACTATAATAATCAGCTCCATGAATCCATTCACTATCATCAGTGTCTGAATGATCTTCATAAGCGAAATCTACATTATGAATAAATTCCACTGCCTCTTTATAGGACTTAAATTTGTCCGGTATTGTTTCACAGCTTAATTCGGGTTTGTTTTCTTTATATGTCCCAAAGCTTTCTGGGGCATCTTCAACTTAGGTAGTTTGCCTGCATGATAGCAGAATAACCAAGATCAATAACATAAAATATTTCATAGATAACTATTTATAATATATAAAACATTTCCCACCATTAGAGCCTGAAGTGATGACCATATTGGGAAATACGGCGACTTGATCACCAAAAGCGTATCCACTATTATCGTACTGATATTTAGTTGGTAAATACCTAACAATCCTTGAAAGGTCAGAATTGGTTTTATAAACATTTAACCTCTCATCATCTTTAACGTATAAAAAATCATTAAAACAGGTCATATAATCTGCAAAATTGAAATTATCTGTATCAGTCCTTGAGTAAATTGGACTAAATGTAACTTTGTCATAAACTTTAACAGAAGGTGCGTTACCAGAAGATCCAACATATAGGTAATCAGATCCAATTGCAACAGAAGTACCGAAACTCCTATTACCTGTAGCTCCAAATAATGTTTTCTTCAGTATCCAAGTATTATTATCTAACTCATAATAATATGCTGCACCAGCATCTTCACCATTTTTATCTCGACCAGGTGCGCCTATTAATAGTGATTTGCCTTTAATTGCAACATACGATCCAAAATAATCCTGGGAATTACCATCAGGAGCTTGTATGTATTCTTTGAACTTCCATTTTCCTGCAATTTTCTCATTTATTATAACAACTCCTTCTTCTAAGCTTGTAATGTAATGTTTCGGCAGTCCTTCTACAAAGAAATTTCCATCTAGAGCTTCATGTTTACCAAATATACGAAGGTTGGTATTTGGACTATTCTGAATAATGTTTGGGAGGTTAGATTCATAGGGAATAGATTTCCAATTTCCATTATTGTTTTCAAAAAATTTTCTTTTGTCCCAAGTGTCAACAACCAGATCTTTATCATTTAAAGCTACAACTTTATATACGGAACTCAAATCTTGATTTTCCAATTTGAAATCAAGGTTTTTAGTTATTTCTCTCCCTTCGATATTATACGCTCTCACATATCCACCAAAGTATCCTCTACAAACTAAAAGTTGGTCGCTGTTACCAGCAATTGTAACTTCACCATGAATATTAGCTTGATTGTCAGGGAAGACAGTTAAAATATCATTTTCAAATTTTTGTGGGGGTTCCGGATCTGTATTTTCTTCATTATCTTTTGAACTACATGAAGAGAGTGCTACTAATAAGAATGTTAATATTGCAAGGAAACCAAGAAAGACCTTTTTCATAAAAGTGAATTAGCCCTGTAGACCCTGGCAGGAAGTTTAAGGAAAAAGCGTGGGTCAATAGCTTTTCCAAGGGTAAGGCACTGGCATGCCCACAATCAAGAATACACTAAAGCCCACGCAAGACGTGGACGTAAAGTCATTCTTCCTTAGATTGTGAAATTTTGCCAGTTTCTACCCTAAAGAAAGACGCTAACGCCTTTGTATTTTAATAATCTCCTCAAATATATGAAATCAAGGTTAATATTTCCGTTAAGCAAAAAGGATTAAGGTGATTTTACCATTTTGATCAATCCACGAATATATTCAACAGCTAACTTTATAAGTTCATCTAGATTTTCTTGAGTACCTTTTTTTCCTGAATCATGTGAAAACTCATTTGATAACACAACAATTCTATTCAGGTTAAATAATTCATCTGCGGATTTCAACTTCTTCACCTTATTTATGAGATCACCCAATAGTGTATTTCCATAACTATTTTTTAACATAAAATTGTTTGCATTATATCCAGTACTAGACATAAGGCTTATATTTAAATGCAAATGGTATGAACATTCTATTTTCAGTGCAAACTCAAATATACGTCTCACTGTATTTGCTTTTTCGCTTAACACATCAGTATCAGTACTAGGCAAATCCTTCGAACTGATTATTTTCTGGATTCTTTCTGTGCACGAAATATAATTAAAAAGAAAAAGGGCTTTCATGGAAAAAACAGTGCTTCCAGCAGTATCTTTGGGATTTAATAGCACGGAATACAAAGGAGTATGTAAACAGTAACATCGTTCTGTATATAATCCCCTGTCTAATCTATAAATGGCACAGAAATTAGTTGAACTAAGCTTATCTTGAATGACACTTTGATCAAATTGTTTTAAGTAAGTCATAACTTCCTTTTGCCCCAAAGCATATCCTCTTATAGTAATAAATGGAAAACTCTTTGACTTATAAAACTTTAGGTCCTGAAATTTAAACATGATAGAGTAGATGTCAGGTTTATAATCTAAAGAATTTATATAATCTTCTATTTTTGGACTACCAATATAAGGGTGCCAGTTTACAAACACTATTTCATTTTCATAATCAATTGAATAGCTCCCAAAATGATCCCAGTTACCCGAATCTAAGAAATCCACTATTAACATGCCATTTGTAACTTCAAGTAGACGAGCTAAAAATTTATCTAGGACTTTCAGATCTTTGATTTCATCAAAATCATATTCATCAAAAACTGAAGTTAATAGTCTGCTACCATCTTTAACATAATCCATTTCATTAAATTTAGGTTAAGTCAATGCTCTATGAATCTAAAAAGTCATATTTATTTAATCAGGTGTAATATAGCAGTTTAAATAAAAAATATTGGCCTTATTGACCCATTGTCTAAAATATTAAGATGGATATAATCTCAATAATAATTTTTATCTTGATTTCAATCTAAACCATCATGAAAAAAGCTTTTATAAAACAACACTATCTATCTGATACATCCTTGCCTCTGGCAATGTTTCTAGATCAAACAAAAGTTCAATTAGCTTCAGGCACCTGCTTTATTTACAGATATGAAGATGAATTCTTCTTAATTACCAATTGGCATAATGTCACAGGATTAAATCCTGCAAACATGGAACCCTTAAGTGACCATGGAGGTAGGCCTGATGTATTTAGAATAACAATGCAAAAAAATGAACAGCCATTAAGTCATCTTTATGTATACAGATATTTATTCCTTGATAATAAAGCAACTTGGTTTGTACACCCAGAATATGCAGAAAAAGTAGATGTCGTTGCAATACCAATACATTTCGATGAAAATGTTAGGGTCTCTGCTATAAACAGATTTTCCTTTGATAATTACGAATTGGAGATTGCTGATGATGTTTTTATTTTAGGATTTCCATATAATTTAGACGGTGGGGCGTTTTTTCCTATTTGGAAAAAAGGGAGTGTTGCTTCAGAACCTACGCTACCAATGGACAATTTACCAAAGTTTTTAATTGATACAGCAAGTAGATCCGGCATGTCAGGATCTCCAGTGATCTTTAAAAGACCGGGACCCCATATAATCAATAATGTTTTAGATGATAAAACTAGATTAGATACGATATGTGGTTTTGCAGGGGTATATTCCGGTAGAATTCAAGGAAAGAGCGCCTTGGATGCCCAACTTGGTATTGTATGGAAGAAAGAAGTAATTGAAGAGATAATTGAAGGTAAAGTTCTTGACAGTATTACATTTTAATATCTTTGTATTGTCAAATGTCCAAGTAAAAGTAAAAGTATTAAATCCGAATAAATTAAAGCTAGACCACATTATTTTAATGACTTCGAATACTAAATTTACAAATTGAAGAAATTGAAATTCCATTTAATTTTCATATCATACTTGTCCTCAAAGACCTGGACTTTATCAATGATGGATCTTTTGTGTTCTGTTCCCCAAGAAATATAGCTATTCTGTATTGGTTCTGCGTGCTAAAATTGTAAGTATTTTTAGCATCTCCATTTCCCTATCATGATGCATCTGCCGGTATCGAGTATATAAGTTGTTGAAATGATCATTGCCATATTTATCTAATATTTCTCTTTCAATATTTTGTTTGTAATCAAGAACTTCTAAACAGTCCTGACTATTCAGAAATTTGAATCCCACCATTTCTGAATGTTCACTAAAATAAGAAATTGATCTTATAAATTTTGCATTTTGATAAAACGTTTTAGTCATTTCGCGGAAACCATCTTCCATTATTGGCTCCATTATAGGGTACCAATTTAAATCAACAGGAACTACTCTAACTTTCTTTTTTGCTAAATAAAGTTTGATTGCACTAGTTTCTAACTTATCTAGATATTGACCACTAATCATTCCATTATAATGTTCCGTATCAAACTCTATGAATATGACATCAGGAGATATACTTTCAAAGATTTTAAATAATTCTGTTGAATTGCTTGCACCTATTTCATCATGTACTGAACCAATAAAGATGATTTCTTTCATTTATCAAGGGATTTTTGAAGGTCATTAAATTTTTCCAATATAAAAGTAAAAATATACTTTAAAAATCTATTACATTTGTTAGGGTGATTTGAAGTTTTCATAATTGAGTCCCGGTATCTTCTCAGGTACCGGGATTTTTTAATTCATTAAAATGTCAAGAATAGCAATAGCCGGAAGTGTTGATTTCTATAACGAAGAAATATTTAAACAAAAAGTTGATGCGATCTTAAAGAATTTGACTGGTTTGAAGGAGATCGTAAGTGGCGATGATCCAGGTACGGAGGAAATGGCTTTATGGTATGCAGAAGCAAATAATATTCGGTTCAAGTCTATACCCACATTAAGGGATGACATTGACGGAAAACCCATTTCAGAAATTGGAGAAAATGAATATGGTGAAAGATATTGGATCAATGCCGGCACAATCCGCAATCAACAAGTAGTGGATTATTGCAGTCACCTCATTGCATTTCTAAGCAAAGATGATGCAGTGACGAGAGCGCTTATATCACTTGCCACGAAATTTGAATTGAAAATACGGACAGTCATGATTGACGAACTTCTGGAGTAAGTTTTATCATGGGTTTAACAGACATTCATAATGATAAATCGATGTCATAATCGGTTTTTTGAAGTGACTAAGCAATAATTAAGTTTGATACCAAATAATGCAATAATAACTATAAATGTTTTTTTTGAATTTTATTTGGACAGTTTATAATTTATATTAAAACTCAATAGCCGATATAATCCCCACCATGCCACAGGTGCTAGAAAAATTACACTCCACATTCCCGGAAAATATCCATATGCATTATTTGTAAAAAATGGTAAAATGAAATGTGCTAATTCTGTTATTCCCATTGTTGTGAAGAATGTCCAGGTAAGATAATATCCAAAGTGAGATTTTCTATTCACTAATATAGGAATTAACAACCAAGCTCCAGCGAAAGTATATAAGAGATATACTTTGAGTGAGTTAACTTCGGGTACCGGAACATTTGTTATTTCAGATAACTTTGGGAAAAAATCCATATATTTTTCCTCTACTTTATGGACAATAAACAATCCTAAGGTTAAAAAATATGGAATTCTGACAGACTTGAATTCAAAGGCAGACGGAAATATTAACCATAAAATCAAACCTCCTAAAAAGCCAAATGCAAACAAAATCATTGGTATTAAACCTAACATGATGTAACCCAGATAGATAACTGAAAGTGAAAAGAAGGTTGCTGTTATTTTGGTTAATAACTTACTTTTCATTTAAAAATCATTTTTTATATTATTACGAGGACTTAAAACTCATCTTTTGGATCCTGATTGCATTTAATATTGCTAACAATGCAACGCCAACATCAGCAAATACGGCTTCCCACATTGTGGCAAGACCTCCGGCTCCTAAAGTCAACACAATAGCTTTCACCGTAAATGCTAAAATGATGTTTTGCCAAACGATCTTTTTTGTTTGTTTACCAATGTTAATTGCCCTAGGAATTTTAGAGGGCATATCGTCTTGTATTACTACATCTGCCGTCTCGATCGTTGCATCACTTCCTAATCCACCCATAGCAATGCCTATATCACTCAATGCGACGACAGGAGCATCGTTCACACCATCGCCTACAAATGCAACAATATTTCCTTTAGCCTTAATTTCTTTGATTTTATTGACTTTATCGTCGGGCAAAAGATCTCCAAAAGAGGTACTAATACCGGGCTGAGCAGCAGCATTTTTTACAACATTTGCCTTATCACCACTGAGCATCGTTATTTCGATCTTCATTGATTTCAGAAGATCAACTGTTATTTGTGCATCTTCTTTAATCTTATCCGCAATTGTCAGGTAACCTACATACTGATTGTCGAATGCAATAGCAAGCAAAGTATTAACTTCATTTTCGACTTTCGAATCATATTTTATATTGAATTGATCGAGTAATTTAAAATTACCGGCCAGTAATGTTTTACCATTTATTTCACCTTTCAGGCCTTTTCCGGCAATTTCTTCAACATTGGAAAATTCAATCTTAGAATTAACTTCACCTACATATTTATGAATTGCTGTAGCAATAGGGTGAGTACTTTTATGTTCCAGAGCATTGACAAGTTTCAAAACTTCATCTTTTCTTGAATCATCATTGAAGTAAATATCTTTAACTTCAAATACCCCTTCTGTCATAGTTCCTGTTTTATCCATGACCACATTTTTCACACTAGCTAATAAGTCCAAAAAATTACTTCCTTTGAAGAGTATGCCATTTCTACTTGCTGCCCCTATTCCTCCAAAATATCCCAATGGAATACTTATAACTAAAGCACACGGACATGAAATGACAAGGAAAATTAATGCCCTGTAAAGCCATTGATTGAAAACATATGGTTCAACAAAAAAATATGGAAGAAAACAAATGATTACTGCCAAAGCAACAATTATTGGCGTATAGATCTTTGCAAATTTTCTAATGAATAGTTCAGTAGGTGCTTTTTGAGCTGTGGCGTTTTGGACTAACTCCAGGATCTTAGATAACTTGCTGTCTGAATAAGCAGTATTTACTTCAATTCTAGATACTGTATTCATATTGATCATTCCGGCTAAGACAACATCACCCTTTGATTTTGTGTCAGGTTTGCTTTCTCCTGTTAAAGCTGCAGTATTAAATGATGAACTTTCAGAGATCAATATTCCATCCAAACCTAGTTTTTCGCCTGCTTTAAGTTGAATAATATCCCCTATATTGACAGTTGTAGCCTTGACCACTTTTGATTTATTATCCACAATCAAAGTTACTTCATCAGGTCTTTGGTCCAATAAGGACTTGATGTTTGTTTTAGCTCTTGCAACAGCAAGATTTTGAAATACTTCCCCAATAGTGTAAAAAAAGCATTACTGCAACTCCTTCAGGGTACTCACCTATTGCAAAAGCGCCAATTGTGGCAATACTCATTAAAAGAAATTCTGAGAAAACTTCCCTCTCTTTTATACTAAGAAACGCCTCTTTTAAAACAGGAAAACCAACGGGGATATATGCAACAATATATAATCCCACTCTTATCCAACCCTTAAACCACGTCTGGTCGAAATTATAATCCAATATAATTCCTGTGAGCAATAGTATCAATGAAATTACCGCCGGTAAAAACATCTGAAATAAACTTTTATTTTCTTCTACATGATTATCCTCTTCATGGTCATTCTTCATTGCCGAATCAACCTCACAACAATCGACTCTTTTTGATTTTGCTTTAACTGCATCATCGGCAAACTTATTGATCTTTTCTTCCTGAGTACAACAAACCTGTTTTCCCTGTTTGTCAAAAATGTGTTGATGTGTCATATTAATTATTTTTTTGAAGCCGCAATACTGGAAATTTTGAATTGTGTTAAACGGGGTAAAGTGATCTTCTGTAAAACATTTAACAACCATGAAGTGGTCAATAAATGTACCTACCATAGAGCCTTCTGAATATTGTTTAATTTCAAGTCCGCTGCATTTTAAAGGTCCTTTTTCTGAAAAAGTACCAAGAAAAAAATACCCGCCGGGTTCAACAAAATTGTTGACCAGCTTAATATATTTGCTGATATGTGCATCATCTGTAAGGAAGTGAAACACAGCCCGGTCGTGCCAGAAATCATATCGTCTATGGGAATGAAAGTCATTGATATCATCATTGATCCAATTGATCATAGATGCACTTTCACCCATTTTACTTTTTGCTCGTTCCAATGCTTTTTCAGAAATATCCAAAACAGTGAGATCCGTAAAGCCCAGGTCCAATAAATGGACAACAAGATTGCTGTCGCCGCCGCCAACATCAATGATGCTGGCGGTCAACGGCAACTGCAATAATTTTATGTAGTTCAATGACGCATGCGGATAAGCCTGTGTCCAGCTAACTTCATGTGATTGTTTTGTGGAGAAGACTTTTTCCCAATGGTCTTTGACATTTTCCATATACTACTTTTTACAGCATTCATCAAGTTGATCGTATGCTGCCGGATCCGCTTTAACACCATCCGCATCAAAACCCAGTTTAGAAACAGCTGTTCTTAATTTTTTAATATCTGTCACTGCAGGATCATATACTATTGTGAATGTTTCAGCTTTTTCATCTAGGGTAAATTTCTTAACACCTGCTGTCGATTTAAGATTCTTATTTAGCATCTTGCCACATGATCCGCATTGCTGGCAATGACTGCAGGCGATAGATGTTTTAATAACGGCCTTTTCAGTTTTAGCCCCTGTTTGTGACAATCCTGCAGTCAAAGAAAATATAACAACCAGGAATGAAAAAATGGAATTTCTTAAAATAGTACTTTTCATGTTTTTAAATTTTATGTTATATGATTTATTAAAATTAGTTTTATTAATGATCATGTCCTTCATGATCTTTTTCATCTTTGTGACCTTCATGGTCCAATTCATCCTCATGCCCCTCATGGTCTTTATGCTCAGTTTCCTTTAATGCCAGGTCCATCTTACAAACCGGACATTTTCCTTTTTCAGCATAGGTCTTTCCTTTTTCACAATCCATCGGACAAATATACCTGTCTTCGTGAACCACTTCAGATTGATCTACCGTGTCTGAGTTATCTGCTTTGTCTTCTGAACTTTGAATGTTATTTTCAGTGTTTTGTTCAGACTTATCCTTTTTTCCACAAGATGGAAGCGTTAAGGATATAATTACTGATAATGTTATAAAAAAAATTGATCTAAACATGTTTAAATTATTTAAAGATTAATAATGATTTTGCTAACTAAATTTTAGTGGGCATGGCCGCCGCCACCCTCTGATTTTTGAAGATGCGCCTGGAGATAATAGGCACCTTTTACTACAATTTTATCTCCATGATGAATATTGACTAAAGGTGTTACCTGAACAAAACCTAATTGTGCAGTTCCGGTTTTAACTTCAATACGTGCAAAAGAGATTTCCTTTTCATGCGCTTCTCCTTCCTCATGTTTTTCCCCTTCAGCATGTTCCTCTTGTGTTTCCATATTTTCCTTTTCCCACACAAATATAAACTCACGTCCTTCTGCCTTGATAACTGCATCCACAGGAAGTGAAGGAACTTTATTGACCCCAATATCAATCAGGGCGTTGACATACATTCCGGGAATTAATAACTGTTTTTCATTGACAATATCAGCATGGACGGCTACTGATTTGGTATCATTTTCAAAAGACTTACCTACACTGAAGATCTTTCCACCAATCTCCTGATTGCCCTGGTTTGTCAGTATGAATCGAACTTTCTGTCCGGGTTTCACTCTAAACAGATCTTTTTCATAGACCAAGAGATCCACATGCATTTTCGAATTATCAATTATGTTAAATAGAGGTTTCCCAATTTCCGCTGCTGATCCAATGGTTACATAAACTTCTGAAACGTTACCACTTATAGGGGCGGTAATATTAATGAAAGGTGAAGATGATGTACCTCCAATTTGAATATTCTGACTCAAAATAGCAATCTGGCTTTGTAATGCAGCAATTTTAGCTTCTTCCAGTTTTAATTCTGAACTTACTTTTTGGAAAACTTTCTTTGCATTGACATTTTCATCTGAAAGCTCCTTCTGACGGGCAAAGTCCAGTTTCAGATATTCCAGTGTGGCCTTTGAAGTCTGCAATTGTTCATTGAGTTTAGATTTTTCAAGCCTGAGATTATTGTAAGCCATACTCTGCATAGTAGCAAGCACCTGGCCCTTTTTTACATATTGGCCTTCGATCACTTTTATAGTGCTGATATTACCAGCAAATTGCACGCTGACAGATGCTTGATTCTGAGGAGGAAGTTTGGTATAACCATTGGCATTGATTACCTCACTCAGATTTTTTAATTCAAACCACGCGGTGTCAATTCCTGAGTTCTTGTACTGAACCTCATTCAGGTGAACCATTTTTTCATTAGCATGAGTTTCTTCTTCATCATGTTTGACTTCAATATTTGCTTCTTTGCCGTTTTCAGCTTCATGATCGTGACCATCATTGGCACTGTGTCTAAAAAAAGCGAAATATGAAATTACCGCGACAAGAATTACTGTCGATATTATGAAAATTAATTTTTTATTATTCATTGGATTATTTATTGATTGGTGAGATACTGGATGGAAATAACCGTTTGATTGAGGTCATTCAATGCCTGTAAATAAGATTTTCTGGTATCTAAATTGGTCTGTATAGCATACATATATTCTATATAACCAATGTCGCCACTCTGATAAGCCCTAGTAGAATTTTTAAGAATGGATTCCGCGTTGGGAATAGCTTTAAGTGTAAAATACTCTAAGTGGTCTTTATAAAATACGTATTTTTTAGATAATTGACTTAATTGGCTTTCAATTTGTTGAAAGTAATATTCACTCTCTGTTTTTCTCATTTCCCTATTGTAATTAGAGGCCTGTATTGATGATTTATAAGCCCTTCCTGAGAATATCGGAACATTAATCCCAATTTGAAAACCTTGAAATCTGGGTATATTATTGTATTCCCTTTGCTGTCCATTAATATCCTGAATCCCCGCAATTGACTGAACAAAATAACCCAAAGAAAAATCAGGCATCTTTTCCGCTTTCTTCAATCGCTGCTCCGCCTCTGCTATAGATATAGCTTGAAGTGTTTGTTGCCATGCGGGATTATTTTTCAATAAGATTGAATCTTTTAAATTGATTAATTCCAATGCTTTAATCGGATCTCTCTGCAAATCAAAAGGGGAGGTAAGATTTACAAGTAGTTGAATAACGCTCATTTCAGTACTGATCCCGACATTATTTAGATTAATCTCTTGAAGCAAAGCCTGCCTTTTATTTTCAGCACTTGTTTTTTCAAGCAAATTACTTTCACCGGTTTTATACTTCAGGTTTGCAGTCTTGACGAATTGTGCAAGTAAGCTGTCTTCTTGTTGTAAAACATCATTCAGTTCCCTCAATTGAATAACCTTGTACCAGCTTTGCCTTACCAGATAATTCAATTCCTGTCTGGTCATGGCCATGCCTATTTCGCTATATCTGATCCGCTGATCTGACAGATTTTTCTTTGCCCGTATAAAACCAGGATTTGGAATATCCTGAGTTATTGAAATATTCTCATCGAATAACCTGGAATTATTTTGACCCATTTGAACCTTCAATGCAGTTTTTGGTATGATGCCTGAAGCCCCCCGCAATGATTGCTCAGCAAGTATATTCAGCTGATCTGAAGAAATCTGAGGATTTTTTTTCTGAGCCAATTCCAACAGCTGAGGTAAAGAATAAGTCTGCGCACTGATATTGGAATTAATTGCACAAAGCATTAATATAACCGGTACCAGTGAAATGACCTTTTTTTTATTTCTCTTGAAATTCTTCTCAAAGAAGAAATACAAAATTGGCAATACGATCAGTGTAAGTAACGTAGCCGTGATTAGTCCTCCTATGACTACAGTTGCCAATGGTTTTTGTACTTCTGCACCTGCGCCTGAGCTCAATGCCATCGGCAGGAAGCCAAGTGAAGCCACTGCAGCCGTCATTATGACCGGTCTCAACCTTACTTTTGTTCCTTCCTGAATCCGCTCCCAAACATCTTTCATACCTTCTTTTTTAAGTTGATTAAAATACCCAATCAATACAATTCCATTGAGCACAGCGACACCAAAAAGTGCTATAAAACCGATTCCCGCGGAAATACTGAAAGGCATGCCCCTCAACCATAATGCAAAAATTCCCCCTATGGCAGAAAGTGGGATAGCTGTAAATATGAGGATGGATTGTTTCACGCTTCTAAATGTGAAAAACAACAACATGAATATTAATCCTAATGCAATTGGCAATGCTACAGACAATCTCTTATTCGCTTCCACGAGATTTTGAAACTGACCACCATAGGTCGTATAGTATCCGGCAGGCATCTTCAAATTTTTATCCAATTTGTCCTCTATTTCAGAAACAATGGTCTGCACATCCCGTCCTCTGACATTAAAACCAATAACTATTCTGCGCTTCCCTTCTTCCCTGCTGATTTGTGAGAAACCTCTTTCCACAGCGATGTCAGCAACTTGTTCCAACGGGATCTGACTTCCTGAAGGCAAAGAAATGTACAACGATTTGAGGTTGGAAATATCCTGACGTTCATCCCCTTGCAGGCGTACCACCAGGTCAAACCTTTTTCGCCCTCATAGACTACACCCGCCTTTTCCCCGGCAAATCCCGTCCTGATGACCTGATTTAATTCACCGACATTCAATCCATACAAAGGCAAGTTTATCTTTATTGTATTTTACAGTGATCTGAGGAAGTCCTGATACAACTTCAGCACGCGCATCTTCTACTCCATTTATTCCTGGATCATTGAAACCACTTCATCTCCAAATCCTGCTAAAAGATCTATATCTTCACCAAAAATCTTGATAGCCACATCACTTCTCACTCCTGTCATCAGTTCATTGAATCGCATCTGGATAGGTTGTGTAAATTCTGTCGTGACCCCGGGCAGATCATCCAGCGCATGTTCCATTTTTTCCATCATTTCTTCCTTTGTTTTAGCTGAAGTCCATTCGGATTTATCTTTGAGTATGATCATTACATCGGCTACTTCCATCGGCATTGGATCAGTCGGGATCTCAGCACTACCTATCTTTGAAATTACCTGAACGACTTCCGGGAATTTTGATTTTAATATCTGCTCCGCTTTTGTCGTTGTTAATATTTCCTGTGAAAGCGAACTACCCGGTGGTAGAATGATGTGTGTAGCTATGTCGCCTTCTTCCAAAGTTGGGATAAACTCGCCTCCAAGACCATTGAATATCATCAAAGACAGTACAAATAAAATTATTGCAGAACTGACTACCAGAGTTTTCATCTGCATAGCACCCTCCAGAATTGGCCGGTAAATTCTGTAGCAAAAATTAATGATCCTGTCTGAAAAATTTGGTTCATGGCCCGTCTTTTTACTCAGAAAAAGTGCACTTACCATCGGCACATAAGTAAGGGATAAAATAAATGCACCAAGAATTGCAAAGCCTACTGTCTGCGCCATGGGCTTGAACATCTTACCTTCTATGCCAACCAAAGCCAAGATAGGAAGGTAAACAATAAGAATGATGATCTCCCCAAATGCCGCACTATTTCTGATCTTTGAAGAAGCCTGATACACCGCTTCGTCCATTTGATCCGCGGTCAGGTCCCCTTTTTTTCCGGTCTGCAGGCGGTGCACTATCGCCTCCACAATGATGACTGCACCGTCGACAATTAAGCCAAAATCAATTGCCCCAAGGCTCATCAGGTTGCCACTGACACCAAAGAGCTTCATCATACTCACAGCGAATAATAAAGCCAAAGGTATGACGGATGCGACGATGAGTCCGGCCCGCCAGTTACCGATCAGAAGAACAAGTATAAAAATGACGATCAATGCTCCCTCAAGCAAATTCTTTTCCACAGTTGAAATTGCGTTATCTACAAGCCTCGTCCGATCAAGATAAGGCTCTACAATTACTCCTTCCGGAAGAGTTTTAATAATCTGCTCCATTCGCCCTTTCACCCTGGTGACGACGTCTGCGCTGTTTTCACCTTTGAGCATGAGCACCATACCATTGACGGCTTCTCCTTTGCCATTTTTGGTCGTGGCACCATATCTGATCGCTCCACCAAAATCCACTTCGGCCACATCCCTGATCAATATCGGAATGCCATTCTGATTTTTTATGACGATCTTTTTTATATCGTCGATCGAGCTTACCATGCCAATTCCGCGGATGAAATACGCATTTGGAATTTTGTCAATGTAGGCTCCGCCGGTATTTTCATTATTCTTTCGCAGCGCATCGAATATTTCCACGATAGTAGTATTCATGCTCCGGAGTTTATCCGGTTTGACCGCGATCTCATACTGTTTGAGTTGCCCGCCAAGTGTATTGACCTCAGCCACCCCTGCCAGCCCCAGGATCTGAGGTTTGATGATCCAATCCTGAACCGTCCGAAGTTCCATGGCGTGGTATTGATCTTCAAATCCGGGTTTTGCAGAAACCGTGTATTGATAAATTTCACCAAGGCCTGTACTGATGGGAGCCATCTCCGGCGTACCCAGGCCATCCGGAATATTTTCCTTTGCCTCTGCAAGCCGTTCGGAGATCTGAGCACGTGCCCAGTAAATATCTACTTCTTCATCGAAAACTACCGTGATATTGGAAAGACCGAAACGGCTTATGGATCTGAGTTCAACTACTCTGGGTATTGATTTGACCGCCTGTTCAATAGGATAGGTTATAAATGTTTCAACTTCCTGAGCGGCAAGTGTAGGAGATGTTGTAAGTATCTGCACCTGATTATTTGTTATATCAGGAAGGGCATCAA
Source organism: Candidatus Brachybacter algidus (assembly GCF_016707225.1). Taxonomy (NCBI): domain Bacteria; kingdom Pseudomonadati; phylum Bacteroidota; class Saprospiria; order Saprospirales; family Saprospiraceae; genus Candidatus Brachybacter; species Candidatus Brachybacter algidus. Next base: position 255,108 of record NZ_JADJID010000003.1, read on the forward strand.
TCGGAAGTCTGGAAACACTCCAGATACCCCAAAGGATGAGGAACAAGGTCATCATTCCTATGATGAGTTTGTTCTTAATGCTAAATTTTATTATTTTATCTAACAAGGTATTGTCTGTTAATGTGAACAATAGCATTGTAAGCCGACCGGTCAATAACCGGGTAGCACAATGCATGAAGCATCAATGACAACAGGAAATCAATTAAAATTCAGGGAACATTATTATTTACTAGGTAAAGTATCAATATGATACAATCTACCATTGAAGCCTCATTCTAACTTCTACCTTCTTATTTCTAACTTATTAAAATCTCCTGTCAGCCACTAACAATCAACACCACTCTTCGGCGGTTGCCAGATCTTTCCATTAAAGCTGGAAAAGTAGGAGAACTCATAAATAGAAACCGTGGAGGTCTCATTCAATTTGGGTGCTATGGAATGGGATAAAACATAAAAACTTATCACATCAGTGATAGCTGTATTGCAGCAACTGCAGGTACAGAATGGGCTGCAGAAGTCATTTTCATCGCTTTGGTGATCGTGATTTGCGGCTACCTCGCTTTTATCCTTGTCATTACATTCATTGTAGATATCGTGGCATGGAATCATAGCCAGTGCCATCAGATAAAATGAGAATATGAATGTAAATAATTTCATGAAGTGCAATGATACGGATTAAATTTGTGTTCTACCCCAGATAATACGAATTGTCTGAACTAATTATTACCCAATTACAAAATGAATTCGGCTAATTGATAGTAATTCAAATAAATATTTCTGAAAACCAGGTCTAAAATATTTTTATATTTTTATAAATTTCTTAATATATAAATGGTTGTCTAAGAAAATTTTAACAAAATATATTCCATTTTTCAAATTAGAAACATCGATACTTTCCGTCGTGGGTTTCTGATCATGAATTAATTTTCCATTGATATCAATGATTTTAATAACGCAATTCTTTACTGAAGAAGAATTAATAGTATAATATAAATTGGAATGTACCAAATTGGGATAAATATTCAATACATTTAATGGCTCCGGATATGTTGCTGATGTCTCATTACCGTAATCACCTGATCTGAATTTTACCGTACCGGAATTAGGATCTTCCCAGACCACAAATACTTTATTATTTCCAATAGCAACATCTGCATTCACGATGTCCGCCAATGCAACGGTGTCAAATGCTAAAGGAAATCCCTTATTTATATCGTCAGTAAAAAGTATTGGCAATTGATCCCCGCCGCTCCTGTTTTGTAGCCAGACGATAGCTATTGCTTTTCCATCGGTAGCTAAGCGCGGATAATTCTGCTGATTTAAACCTGAAAGATTTCCGGTTAAAGTTTTTACAGATACTAACTCGTGAGTTGGTAGAGAAGTCTTACTCAGATAAGTCCTTGTCTTTCCTCCGGACCCACTCATGAAGGTAGAATATAATGTATCATTCACAATGACTCCATCCGGGCCACTTGCAGGGCAACTCATTAATTGCCAGTTATTATTATCAACTGCACTTCCTTCTTTAAAGGTTGATGCATTATCTTCTGACCATCCAGTCCAGATATCTCTCAGATTATTGTTGTTATCCCTGTAAATCATTGCCGTTTTGTCATTGTAAGACACTACTGCACCCGGGCAGCAATCGCATACAGCATCAGAACTTCCCCAACCACTCGCTTTAACATCAGTTGTAAATGTCTTCCCAAAATCATTAGACCTTGTTACAACCCATCGGGACTCCTGAAATGCTGAATTAAACTTCATATAACCTACAATAGGGTGGCCCTGTTTATCTGCCTCGATGGTTGGAAAACGAGATAGGCTATCACCAATTATAGCAATTTCCACAGGATTCTCAAAGTTAAGACCAGCATCGTATGAGGTAAAACAAAAATCCTATGTGTAGCTTCCGGACTCTGGTGTACGTTTCACAACTATATAAACTGTATCACCGTGTGAAGCTATATCAGGGCCCATCCAACTTGCGCCAGCTATAGTCATCCATTCGGGGTTTAGCTGTAATGGAGCACTAAAAGCTATGCCGTTTGATTTGGCAAAATACAGTGCTTCATTTTTACTCCAGATCACCATAGAATTTCCGGACCTGTCCAATGCAATTCTTGGATGTTGATTATCAAAATGGCTCGCCGCAACATCCATTTCATTATTCCATGTAATTTGTGCCTGCCCGGAATAAACTGCAAATAGGCACATTATTAGAAAGTAGAAAATTTTATTCATGCTGATTTATTTTTGAATTATATTGATAATCAATTATTTAATAAAAGTAGTGACTTGTTTTTTATATCTGAAAAATATGTACCTGACATACAAAGAATTAATAATTAACCGTTAATCCAATTCCAAAACCCATATCGCTATCGTAATGTGCTCTGACCCCAAAGTTTCTGCCAACAATATATTTTAATCCACCCATATATTCTTTGTCCGAATTGATCATAAAACTTGCTCTAAACCTTTTAGAAACAGGAATATCCTCTCTCATTAATTGGATTCTTACATTTCCGTCTTGATAAACCTCTGCTTGAAATATTAATAACATGGGAAGCGTATATTCAAATCCTGCACTTATCATCGCCCTATTGTCTTTGGTATTTGTCTGTCCAAAAAGCGTTGTTTCTGTTTCACCTTCTTCTAATTTTCTGTAGCGCCAGTCAAATCCTATGAAAGGCATGAACCATTGATTCCTGCCAATATACCGCCCTAAATGTGTTTCTGTTTCATAACCGTGATCGTCATGATGCCCAAGTCTCCATTCTGTTCCCAAAGCCCACCTGGTATTTTGAAACATGATCATTCCGTCATTGCCATTTGTTGCAAAATCATTTTCGACCATAAAATGTACCTTATTACTTTCTCTTTGTAACTTATTGTAAGCTCTTTTTTTATTAGGCAAATAAGGATTTGGCGCAGAGTTTTCATAGCTAAATGCACGATTCATCCCTGCCATCATATGATATAATATATGACAATGGAAGAACCAGTCACCATCTGCATTAGCTTCGAACTCTATAGTATCAGTTTCCATAGGCATAATATCAATGATATTTTTTAATGGTGCATAAGCTCCCTGTCCATTTATAACCCGGAAATCATGACCATGCAAATGCATGGGATGTCTCATCATACTGTTGTTAAACATGATGATCCGGACTACTTCACCTTGTTTTATCATGATCTTGTCTGATTCAGCAAGCACCTTATTGTCTAGACTCCATACATACCGGTTCATATTTCCTGTAAGTTCGAATTGCAATTCTCTTATCGGAGCATTTTTGGGAAGAGATGTCTTATATGGCGCTTTTAACATCGCGTAATTTAAAGTGACAATATCACTTTTCATTTCATGGTCCATGGATGAATGATCCATATCTGATCCTTCCTTTGCTTTTTTATTCATGTCCATATCCCCGGAAACCTCTGGATACATGACAGTATTCATATCCATCTGCTGGAGAGACATGTTCATACCCATGTCATCCATATCGCCGTTCAAGCGCATCATATCATTCATCATCTTCATGCCCTCAAAATATTTCAGTTTAGGCATCGGTGAAATAAGTTGTTTAATCCCGTTTCCAATATAAATTGAAGCAGATTTAGTTCTGTCTTCAGGTGTCACAAGCAACTCATAAGAAGTTTTATCCTGAGGTATTGATACTACAATATCATATGTTTCTGAAACACCAATGATCAACCTATCAACTTCCACAGGTTCAACATCAAGGCCGTCACTTGCCACTACGGTAATTTTACCTCCCGCATACTTAATCCAAAAGTAGGATGATGCACCGGCATTGGCTATACGAAGTCTTACTTTGTCCCCGGCTTTCAGATTTTTCAAAGTTTTATCAGATGATTCATTGAATCCATTTATTAAAAACTTATCATAATATACATCACTGACATCCATAGCCAACATACGCTTCCACTCATTGGTAACTTTAGTTTTAAAATGTCCTGCACTTATAGCTTCAGCATAAGACTGAGTCGTCCCCTTTTTAATAGCAAACCAATCGGTGGCATTGTGTAACATCCTGTGGACATTATCAGGGTCGTAGTCGGTCCACTCACTCAAGATGAGTGGAATAACAGGAAGGTCATCAATTCCCTTTCTAAACCTTGAATCATCATCTCTTTTTTTAAGAACTAAGGATCCATACATTCCAATTTGTTCCTGAAACCCTGTATGGCTGTGATACCAATGTGTTCCATTTTGAATTATTGCAAAACGGTATATAAAGGTTTCACCCGGCTTGATGGGTTTCTGAGTTAAATAAGGAACACCATCCTCCTTATTAGGCAAGAAAAGTCCGTGCCAATGTATTGAAGTATTTTCTTTCAGTTTATTATGCACCACGATTTCTGCAGTATCACCTTCAGTAAATGTAAGTGTGGGCATAGGGATCTGTCCGTTAGATGCTATAGCACGTCTGCTTTTACCGGTAAAATTGACAATTGTATCAGCCAGTGTCAACTCATATCTGACTACTTTTTGAGCATAAATTATATCACCTGACAGAATCAAAATAATACCGGCAAAGACCTTATTGAAATTGTTTAGTAAGAAGTACATCCATTAGATTTTTATTGTTCTTAATCGAAGTGAATTGCCGATGACAGATACAGAACTGAGACTCATTGCCAATGCCGCTAACATAGGTGATAACAAAATTCCAAAATAAGGATAGAGCAAGCCGGCTGCTACCGGGATTCCGAGGGCATTGTATGCAAAGGCAAAAAACAAATTTTGTCTGATATTTTTCATTACACCGTGACTCAATAATTTAGCCTTGACTATACCTTGCAGATCTCCTTTGATCAGCGTAATCTTGGCGCTTTCTATTGCGACATCAGTACCTGTGCCCATTGCTATACCGATATCAGCCTGAGCCAGGGCAGGAGCATCGTTAATTCCGTCACCTGCCATTGCAACTACCTTCCCTTGTTCCTGCAATTGTTTAATTTCATTCAACTTATCAGCAGGGAGACATCCTGCCTTAAAGGAAGTCAGATTTAATTCCCCGGCTACAGCAGCAGCTGTATTTTCATTATCTCCGGTTAACATTATTACTTCTATTCCCTGATCCATTAAATCCTGAATACTCTTTTTACTTGTTTTTTTAATTGGATCCATTATAGATATATAACCTTTTAACATGCCATTCATCGAAATATAAGATACCGTTTTACCCAATTTTTGTTCCTCTTTAATTCTATTCTCAGCATCTTCAGGACTATTTATATTAAATTGATCCATTAATTTTTTATTCCCAAATGCAACATTAACTCGATCCACAACACCAGTGACACCTTTACCTGATATTGAATTAAAGTCTGCTACTTCTGACAATGTAATATTTTTACTTTTAGAATATTCCAGGAATGAAAGAGCTAATGGATGTTCACTATTCTGACTTAGGGAAGCTATACTTGCCAGCATGGAGTTTTCATCCTGATCAAAGGATACTATCTTATCTACAGACGGCTTTCCGGCAGTGATTGTTCCCGTCTTGTCGATAATCAAAACATCCAATTTGTCCATTTTTTCCAAGGCTTCTGCACTTTTAATTAAAATTCCGGATTGAGCACCCTTGCCCACACCTACCATTACAGACATCGGTGTTGCAAGCCCCAATGCGCAAGGGCAGGCTATAATTAATACTGCCACTGCATTGATGAAGCCGTACACCATAGAAGGAGGAGGGCCATAATAATACCAGATAAAGTAAGTAGCAACAGCAATTAATACTACTGCCGGGACAAAATATTTTGAAATACGGTCAGCCAGATTCTGGATAGGTGCTCTTGATTTGCTGGCATCACTCACCATTTGAATGATCTGGGCCAGTAAAGTGTCTGACCCGACTTTTTCAGATTGCATAATAAAAGAACCTGTACCATTGATCGTGCCGGAATTAACAGGATCACCAATTTGTTTTTCGACAGGGATCGGTTCTCCGGTTATCATTGATTCATCAATGCTGCTGTGACCCGAATGGATTTTACCATCGACGGGAATCTTATCCCCCGGCTTTACTCTCAACATATCCCCGGCTTTAATATCATGAATGGATATGATCGTATCCCGGCCATCTTGTACTAAAGTAGCTTCTGTGGGAGCCAGTTTTATTAGTTCTCTTAAAGCACCGCTGGTCCGGCTATGAGCTTTTGCTTCAAGCAACTGCCCAAGTAAGGCCAGGGTCAAAATGACTGACGTTGCTTCAAAATACAGTGCCACAGTGCCATGATGCGATCTGAATTCAGCCGGAAAAATATCACTGAAAAATAAACCTGCCAGGCTGAACAAAAACGCAACTCCTGTGCCAATGCCAATTAACGTAAACATGTTTAGGTTCCAGGTAATTATTGATCTCCAGGCCTTCATAAAAAACATATTGCATGCATAAAATACTACAGGTATTGTAAGGATAAACTGAACCCAATTCCAACCCTGCATATGCATGATTTTAAGCAAAGGGCTATCAGGCAACATCTCCATCATGGCAATAATGAAAACAGGAAGTGTAAATACCACTGCAACTTTCATCTTTTTTAGCAGTCTTTGATAAGTTTGATTGTCTGCATTTTCTTCAGGTTTCATTGGAACAAGATTCATGCCACAGATGGGACAGGAGCCGGGACCATCCTGCACTATTTCGGGATGCATAGGGCAGGTATACTGTTGAATTTGGGCAACGACAGGCGCCTGAACCAGATCCATACCACAGATCGGACAGTCACCCGGTACATCATAAGTTTTATCACCTTCGCAATGCATGGGGCAATAATATTTACCACCGGAACTTGATGGCACAGGCTTTGATTTAGGAGAGGACACCGGAGTGCCTTCTGTTAATTTGTCAACCGGAACAAAACCTTCCTCATTTATTTGATATTTGCTTTCCTTTCCACCCAGAGCTTCCTGCATAATGGCTAACGGTACATGTGAGTCCATTGTAATAATTCCTGAATTTTCGTCTTTTGACACTATTACTTCAGTGATGTGATCTACATTTAAAAGAGAGGACTTTACTTTCGCTTCGCAACCGGAACAGGTCATTCCGGTAATAATATATTTATGTTTCATTTATACTTTAATTTTTAAAACTCAGCGTATGCCTTGTTATTTAAATAAGAAGGATCATTTAAGGTCTTTAAAAAATCAATTAAATCCGATTTCTCTTGTGGCGAAAGCATTAAACCATTTGTGATTGTTGGCACTATTAATGGTGACACAGTAGAAGACATTTTGACCCCTGTGTTATAATGATCAATTACTTCCTCCAAAGTTTTAAATCTACCATCATGCATATACGGAGCTGTTAAGGCTACATTTCTCAGTGATGGATCCTTAAATGTAGCCCGGTCTGCTGCTGATAGAGTAACTTTTTCTCTGCCAAAATCCATAAATTGTTCATCTGAATCTAAGCCGTTATTCATAAATTCCCCATTTTCAAAATTTGGACCACTATGACAATGTTGACAATCAGCTCCGGATAATTCCGGAAAGAATGGATTAAATTCTGTGAAAAATAATTTTCTACCTCTTTCCTCGCTTTCAGAAAGTTGTACGAGACCTTTTTGAAATTGATCGAATTTTGAGTCAAAGGACACGATTGTCATCATAAATTGCTCCAACGCTAAACTAACCTTGTGGCTTGATATTTCAGAGGTACCAAAAGCTCTAATAAACTGGTCTGTGTATTGCTTCGAATTGGAAAGTTTTTTCACCATATTTTCCAGCGACTCATTCATCTCCAATGGATCCTGAATGGGCATTAATGACTGAGCTCTGAGGGTAGCAGCCCTGCCATCCCAAAAGAAGCCATTATTGTGCCAGGCAAGATTAAAAATCGGCATTGCCTGCCTGTTACCAAATAATCCTTCTACACCTTTGGAGAATTGATTTTCATCTGAAACTCCGTTTGCTTGAACATGGCAACTAGCACAAGAGATGCTGCCATCTTTTGCTAATAATTTATCATAAAAAAGCATCTTCCCCAATTTAACACCTTCGATAGTTAAGGCATTATCACCAGGCAAAACCGGCGCATCAAAATTGTCAGGATATTCTATTACATAAGGGACCGGATCATATTTTACCGTCAATTCATCGCTCCCACAATTGTAAAAAGTAATTGTTATTAAAATAAATATCCAAACTGAAATTTTTAGTTTAGAGTACTTAAATATTTTGTTCATATTAAATAAAATATTAATTTGAAATAATTTTATTTGACCCAAATGTTCGGGTTATTGTCAAAAACTTATTTAACCGGAGTATTTATTTACACCGGTTAAATATTATTGTCGACAAAATCAGGTTATGGATTAATAACAGTTGACCTGTAACTTACTTTTCCATTTTGTATCAGCTCTATAAAATACAGCCCCCGCATTTGCAGGTTCAGATCATTGTTCAAGCCGGGTTTGTTTATCTCAAGTGCCATTTTACCGGAAGAGTCAAATACCCTTATCTTCGAATTGATCATTTGATCTGAATTCAATTTTACAATAGTGCTCCCATTCACCATAGGATTAGGAGTAACTACCAACTTACCAATGCTTAAGTCTTTACGCGAGGCGCTGGATTGAGTTGCGGTAAATACATTATTGTTGAAATTAAATAATAAAGGTATAGCCTCTTTCGTCGATCCATGCACTATGAGGTTTTTGTTTATATTAATATCCTTCAATCCCTGTGTGTAATCCGCGTCAAGTTCAATGATCAGAACTCCGTTGTCATCATTTCCTCCTGTCACTATTGTAGTACTTTTATAAAGATTGTCACCTAAACCATGGATCTGATAGTCAAACTGTAAGTTTGAGCCGGATTTACCTTCTATAGCAACAAACCTGTATCCTGATGCCCAGCCCCAGTGCATCTCTGGAAACTTAGGCGCTAGTGCATGACTGGAAGGCCAGAGAGACGGGTCTGCATGATTATTAGCACTGTCAACTCCAATGTAAAATGAGATTGAATCAAGGGTTTCTATGTGTAGATTGCCTAGAAGTACGTCAACATCTTCCCCTTTAGTAACTAAAATATAGACATCTGAAAGATCGTGAATTTCACCCCCATCATGATGTAACTTTATGCCGGAAATAAAATAATCTAATCTTGAAAAGTTAAATTGATTTCCCAGATTATTGCCTGCATTCTTACCTATAGCAAATTGTTCATCTCCGAGAAAGTGATTTATTTTGAGGTAAGTATTTTTCTGACCATAAGAACTACCTGTCATTGCAAGTAATATAAAAAGTATTTTATATATGTTTTTCATGTTTTTTTTGTTTTGATTATTTACTTTATTGTTTCCACTGTTTTACCGCATGTCATCATCTGAGAGCCGTAATACGGGTTTTTGATTGCATTTTCCTTACTCAACCAATTGGCACCTTTTCCATCGTTAAACATTGGGCAATGCTGATAATACACCGGAGATTCGGGATCAGAGACTTTGATCAACTTATACATATTGGATGATAGCCTTTGGAAAGCGTCTCTTTGTTTATCAATGCTTTTTGCAGAAGAAATATTTTGAGCATCAATCTGAAGATCTTTCATAGTTTTCATCCATACCATATGTACTTCCTCAGAAAGCTGATTCATTTCTACTTTATTTAAAGCCGACATGAGTTCTTTCGCGTGAGCTGCAGTATTTGCTTTATTAGTAGCAACCAAAGCATCTTTAACTTCAAAATAATGTGTAAATACCGCTTTCAATCCACCATCCGATAATTGTTGCGGAACTTGCTCAGTTATTTTTGCTTTCGGTTTCTCTTCCATTTTCCCGGATTCCATTTCAATGTGGTTCATATGGACGTCATGTTTTTCAGGTGCAGAAGATTTCTCTTCAGATTCTACTTTTTTAACCCTGTCGTATTGACAACATCCATGAAGTGAGGTATAAACATCATCCGGGGCGAGGAATTCATCGTTGTCGTAACCGGCCAAAGCGATTCTTTTTAAAATTTCGCTCCTGGTTGTTTTTTCGGAATCGTAAGTCAAAGTAGCTATTTGGGTCGATTCATCCCAATCAACTTTGGCTATTTTTTTAACATTTCCGGCTTTCTCGATTGTGGTTTCACACATTCCGCAATTGCCGTATATTTTGACTGATTCAGTTTTAGAGTTATTTATTTGTGCATTACATGCATTAAGGGATAGCAATATTGACATTGCTATCAATAGATTACCTATTGATTTCATTATAATTATTTAATGTGAAAAAATTGTATGAAAGGTGACTACATACTTAAAAGGACAGACCTGTGGCTGTCAAGATTAGAGCAGGCTTATCTTAGGAGGTAACCAACTGGAGAGGAATCCAGCGGAAAGATGAATATCCGGGCAATAAAAGTTAAGTTTTAAAAAGTCCACTTTAGCCAGGCCGAGATCAACTTCTTGTATTGCTGGAAGTGTAAATGGCGCAGAAAAATTAGGACACTTACAGGAGGAATTTTTGCATTTGCCATTGCAACCGGAGGTATCGGAGCAGCATCCTTTATTTTTTTCGCCACAACATGAATTGGAATCTGATTTTACTTTCTTTTTACTGCAACAGGATTTTGATCCTTCTTTTTCACTGACTGAACATGATTTTTCTTCAGTATTGTGTCCGGAACCACATGCAGAAATCACACCCGGTGATAGCACCAGATTTAATATTAGCAAGAGAATGTAGCAGTTTTTAGACATGTTTTGCAAAGATAGTCAATTCTATTAAAGTGTAAACAAGAATTAAAGTTCAATAATGATGGAGTAGACCTCTGGTTGGTTGCAAAAATGGCAAATTAAAAATGAAAAATAATTTAGATAATACTCAAACATCAATAACCACAACCGGCCTTATGAACAACGGGGGGCTGTTTTTTTCCTACCCCCCCCAAGTTAATATTGAAAATTATTTTTTGGATAGACCTAAATAATTTAACACCTTAATCATTCACATAACAACCCTGCAATTATAAATAAAATCAAACCTTGGAAGCAGGGAGTTAAAAATATTTTTATAAGAGACCCACATTGAAATCAATTTGTAAATATTTTATATTTCTTTTCGATTTCAAAATTAAAACTGATTTTGTATGCAAAAAATATGCAAATAAAAAAGGGTTTCAAGACAAAAACCTCAAAACCCTTGTGAGAGTAGTGGAGAATACCGGGCTCGAACCGGTGACCTCTTGCCTGCCAGGCAAGCGCTCTAGCCAACTGAGCTAATCCCCCTCGTATTATATACGTTCGATTAAAGGTATGTTTTTTACGACCATTTGAACGGTATTTCTTAATCTTTCTTCCAATAAGACAATTTTACCCTTCGTCAAACTCTTCAGTACTTCCTCCTGATAATGGCGAATAGTAATGAGTTCCATGTCATTTTCTACAGTGACAGAATATTCTTTGTCAAGTATGGCTTTAAGTTTTTCGATCTTTTCCGGAAGGTCTGGAACACATACCGTAAAACTGATGGCCGTATTCCGCATCATGTTGATGAATATCCTCAATTCAGCAAATGTCTTGAACAAATATGCCATGTGATGCTCTACTACAAATGAAAAATCGCGTGTGGCTATGTGCAATAATGTCTGGTTTCTTTCCAATACAACAATGGGAGGATAGTGATCATCCACGTCAGGACCGATGTATGTTCCTTCGATAGTCGGATCAATAAAACTTTGAACGTAAAGTGGAATATTCTTATTCTGCAATGGCTTGATAGTCTTCGGGTGGATGACCGATGCACCATAGTAAGTCATTTCAATGGCTTCCTTATAGGATAGCCTGGATAATTTCTGGACATTTTTAAATAAGCGAGGATCAGCAGTCAACACACCTTCCACATCTTTCCAGATGATCATCTTCACTGCATCAAGGCAATAAGAAAGAATGGCCGCAGTAAAATCTGACCCTTCCCTACCCAAGGTTGTAGTCTGGTTATCATCCGTAGATCCAATAAATCCTTGCGTGATGACAAACTTTCCTGCATCCAATAAAGGAGTTAGCGTAGTTTCTACCAATCTTTCTGTGTCTTCCCACAAAATTTGAGATTCACGATACGTGGCGTCAGTCCTGATGATATCTCGCGCGTCAACCCATGCTGTTGGAATTCCTATTTTATTAAGATAGGAGGCAACGATTCTAGTGGAAAGCAACTCTCCGACACTGACCATTTGATCATAGATGTAATCATAGTCATGCTTGGGCTCTTCTTCGACAATCCAGTCGATCTCCACAAAAAGGTCGTTGACAAGCGCATACACCTCATCTCCAGGTTCGAATAATCCATCTATCAAACCGAAATGATGTCTTCTGACCACTTCGATCTTCTCACGGACATCAGCCTGTTTGTTGAAATAAGCATTCATTACATCTTCCAGATGGTTGGTCGTCTTGCCTGAAGCAGAAATGACGATGACTATTCGTTCTTCCTGACGTGAAGCCAAAATACCGGCAACATTTTTGATGCCATCGACGTCTTTTATAGACGCTCCACCGAACTTAAATACGTTGGTTTGTTTTTTCATTATCCGAAAAGCTCTGTGTTTTTACACGGAATAAAGTGCAAAAAACTGAAATAATATCAACTTATTGTAAGAAGTCAATAAATAAATTTTGAAAAGTCAAATTTCCGGAAGCTTTATTCGAAGTTGAATAAGAAAGATTGAGGTATATAAACAGTATGTTGCTTAGTGTCTTTTATAATAATTTTATCAATGATCATAGAAAAAGGTTCTATCCGATCCTTAATTTCTTCAAATGGGTATTCACTTGTCTCATCCCAATAATAAGATTTATTTAATTTTTTACCATCAAAATAGGTAAACCTCATGCATACAATATCATACTTCTTTGGACCATCAAAATAAGATATTTTATGCTCTAAAATGCCTTTCAAATATTCCATTGAAAATACCGGACTGTCTGGCTGAGCGATCATTTTATTCCAATTGATCGATGGATTAATAGTCTCGGTAAGCTCAATAGGCTCTATTGCAGCTGCGAGATATTCGTATTTTGGTTTATTAACTGGATGTATAAAAAGATTCCTTTTCCCTAAAAATATAACAGAATCCAATTCTTCTATAAAATTCGTTGAGGTCTGATATTTAGGTATGTGCGAGATCTTAACTTTGGATATATTACGATAAGCGTTAAGTATAGATTTATTTTCCGCCAATGTTGTATCCAACTTAAGCACTTGGTTTCCATCACCTTTCGTTACCAATTGATATTTAAAATGTGTGATTTTGCTAAATGATGGCACCACGACAGGTGGTCGATAAGCAGGTGCATCCGCTTTAATCGTCAGAATGAGACTATACATTTTATTGTTGGAAGTCTTTAAATAGCAAATTAGTTTGTCCCTGGCTGCCAGGTTAGAAGCAATGTTGATGAATTCAGTATCAGTAAGGCGATCGTGATGTTTTTGATAGGCAAAATCTCTAGTGAAATTATCTTCACCTTTTCTTAAGAATAAATGCCTTTCAGATAATGATCCCAACTGTTTATCCTTTTCGAACAACTGGAATTCGATTTTTCCAAGATTTCTTGCTTCAGATAACCTGATATCTGCAAAAGCAGTATAATTGTCTGTACCTGTTTCAACTAATTTGAACTGAAAAGCACCCCAAAAAAATTGTGTCTCTGCACTAAGAGCGCTTACACAAATTAATATCACTGAAACAGTGAGAAAAAAGGTCTTGCACATAATAATCAATCAATCAACCAGTTAATAGAACATCTCTCTTTCTGGGTCATAGTAGTCTTCAGGTTTAGAACGTGTTCTATACTTCTTGCTATTTTGACGAACAGCATCACCAATAGCTGGAAAAGGTTTAGCTGGTTTTTTAGAAGGATGCTGCAACCAGGCTTCTAATTGATCAAGGATATCGTCTACTGTTTTCGATTTAGCCAGCATTTTGATTAATTGCTGGGCAGCAACAGTTCCAACCAGCTTCATAAGACGGCCTTTGGTGCCTTTGAACAAAAAGTTATCAAGAACAAATGGCACTAATACATCAACTGCAATGGCAATTACATCTATATCATTCTTTTGCTTTTCTGCAGATTCTTCCGGTTTTAACACAAGTGTAGAATTCATATTAAAAATATTAAAGTAAGGATTATAAACTGTTGGGTGACAAGTTTTTCAACTGGATTATTTAAAGTAAATATTTAGCTTATATAAAAACATAAAAAGTACCGGAAAAAATTATTTCCGATACTTATTATCTTTTTAGTTGGATTCTAAACTTAAGATAGGATTTCGTCAGCAAGATCAGATGTTGACTGAGCATATTCATCTTTCTTTGCACGAATTTTATTAATTCCTTCTAAAACTTTTTCTCTTAAGTCATTAGAAATCTTGTTTGCAGAATCCGTAATTTTAGTGCGGGTTTCTTCCCCTTTTTCAGGTGCAAGCAAAACTCCCAAGGCAACTCCTGCTGCTATTCCTGCAAAAAGTGCCAAAACTGTTTTTCCATTGTCGTTACTCATGATAATAATTTATTTGATTTTATAATTTGATCTATATGCAATGCCAAATTAAACGGATTGATTATTTAATTATTGCAGTGCATACAAACATAAATGTTACATACTTCTTAAATGTTCTAAATTATATTAAAGTTCCAAATTTTAAAATTCTATTTAAACTTAACATCATATTATGATTAAAATATTGGTTTTGCTTTTATGGAATTGGTGAGGAGGTGAGAAAGTGAGAAGGTGGGAAAGTGAAAGGGTGAGAAGGTGAGAAGGTGAGAATTTCTGAATCACGGCATTATAGGATTATCGGAGCAGATTTGTTCGGTAAAGGCCCATGGATTGATGATTCTGATTTCTGAATCACGGATTATTAAGATTACACGGATGGCACAGATTTATATGCGGGAACTAGGCAACTATGGTTTTAATTCAGCACTCAGTTCTGATTCTGATTACTGATCACTGATGATTACTGATTCACTATTTCTTATTGGCACGGATTATTAGGATTACACGGATGGCACAGATTTATATGACTAGGCACATATAGTCTTATTCAGCACTCAATGGTTGATTTCGATTCATTCTTCTGATTACCCTGTGTACGCTGCTGATTACTTATTTCTGAATCACGGATTATAGAGATTACACGGATGGCACAGATTTATATGCGGTAACAAGGCACATATAGTCTTATTCAGCACTCAATGGTTGATTCTGATTCGATTCTGATTTCTTATTGCTGATTACGAACTGACACTGATGATCACTGATCACTGATCACTGATCACTGATTACTGATTACTGATTACTGATCATCCCATCACTCTATGTTTTCATCGGACAATCCATTGCATACATCTGTTTTTTACAATATATTATCGTAAAGATAGTACTAAGTAATACATAATACTATATCTTTGTATTATCTTTGTACCATCACGGATAAGAAATTAAATTAAGCAAGATTTAAGGTGATATTTAATATTAAACAACAAAATCAAAAATCATGATATGAGTACCAATGAAATGCATGAAAAAGAAACTTTAAAAGTCGAGAACACAAAGGCTCAAATGCGCAAGGGCGTATTAGAGATGTGTATCTTAGGAATAATTTCGGGAGAGGAATTATACACCACCGATATTATCAATAAACTCAAAGAAAATGAACTGCTTGTAGTTGAAGGAACGGTATATCCACTTCTTACTAGACTCAAAAATGGAGGATTACTAGAATATTCATGGAAGGAAAGCAATAGTGGGCCACCAAGAAAATATTATAAAATCACTGCTGCAGGTGAAACACTTCTGACAGAATTACTCGAAAGCTGGAATCAATTAGTAAAAGTCGTCTCTCAAACTACAAAAAACATTAAAGATCATGAATAAGACCATAAATATTAATCTCGGAGGCTTCCCATTTACAATGGACGAAATGGCATTCGACCTACTAGAACGTTATATTTCTTCTATCAAAAATCATTTTGCATACTCAGATAGTTATCAGGAGATCATTACTGATATCGAAATAAGGTTGGGTGAATTATTGCAGGAAAAAACTGAAACAAAATCCATAGTTACGACTGCTGATGTAGAATTTGCCATAAAAACAATGGGTAGACCTGAAGAATTTGGTGCGGAATCCATAGATCTCCCTGGTGAAGATTTCGATACAAGTAATCAAAGTAAACAATCCGGACGAAAAACAAGCTCGACCAGAAAACTTTACAGAAATATTGCCGAGAAAAAAATTGGAGGTGTATGTGCAGGAATAGCTGCTTACTTCGGCATACAAAACGTGATGTGGGTAAGGCTTGCTTTTATAGCATTTACTGTGACAGGAGGATTTGCCGTGCCATTATACATTATCATGTGGATATTTATTCCGGAAGCTAAGACATCAGCAGATTATCTTGCTATGAAAGGTGAAAAAATCACTGTGAGTAATATTGCAGAATATCTTGAAAAAGAGATCAACAATTTTTCTTCAAATTTAACTGAGTTTACTGATGATATCTCTGAAAGATTGGGGGGTAGCGGAAAAAAGTCTTTCAGGGCCGCAGGTCCAAATATTGATCTGGAACGAAATATCAAAATTGGTGCTGCCAAAATTGTTGGTTTTTTTAGACCATTAGTAGTTATAATAGGCGCTTTATTATTGTTGATTTTTGCAGGAGTATGGATCTCAATGATTGTTGGATTTGTTTTAGCTTCGCCAATTCTACAATTTATCAGCTCCTCCTCACCTGTCGTTAATTTCATTGCTAGCGTCAACAGCTTTATAATTCTGGGAGTACCACTTGCTTTCATAGTTTTTTCAGCACTTAAATTGGTTTTCAAAACACGCATTAGCAGGAATCTAAAGCAAAGCTTGTTGGTTTTCTGGTTATCGAATCTGGTTTGTTTCGTAATATTAGGAGCCACTACTTTCAAGGAATACAGCAATGCTGACACGCAGGAAGTTAAGCAAGATTTGGGAGGTTTGAAAAGTGAGATCGTTGCCCTCAAAACGATAGATGGAAATGATGATAATGCGCACATCCAATTTGGCGATCTTAAAATAGCCAATGATGACAAACTGCAGATCAACCATGAACTCAAATTGAATATATTTCCTGCTGAGTCTCAGCAATGGTCTGTGACCAAAAGAATTAAATCACGAGGCAGTAACAGTAAACAGGCTAAGATCAATGCAGACTGTGTAGAATATGTAATTGTTCCTTTGAACGATCACGAATTGGAAATACCTAGTTTTTATACAATTGACAAAGATTGTAAATATAGATTTCAACAAGTAGAAGTGGACCTTTTCGTTCCGATAGGCAAAATTATTACTATATCAAGAGAGCTGGAGTGGAAACTTGGAAGCATTGCGTATGACAAAAACCAAATGAAAGACGGTTGGAAATATATAGAAGGTAAACAATACAGAATGACAGCTGCCGGCCTTCAATGTGCCAACTGCACTGAGTCTGAGCTTAGATCTATGGTAGAACAGGAAAGTTATGAGGACTACATTTCAAATGAAGATATTCCACAAGATGCTTTGTTACAAAGCATTGACAATAAGGCAGATATCAACTTTGACAAAAATCGTGAATTATTAATAAGTTTTGATAAGATCATAGGTGCAGGTGGAGATAAAATGAAATTTGAAAAGATTGATTTTAATGTTGACCAAAGCAGTGATTCCATGATTCATATTTTGAAAAAATTAAAATTCTATGGAACACGTAATGTTTCCAGTGAAAATTTCGACCAATACTATGCTTTCAAGCAAAGTGGCAATGAATTTATATTTTCGAACGCAGCATTTATTAATAGAGATCTCAAAGCAATAAATCCTTCAATGGAAGTAACTTTATTGTTGCCTGTAGGAGCAAAAATCAGGTTTGATGATAATGTTAATGGTTTTGATTCACAAATAAAGTACGATAGAGACGAAATACCAGGTAATTGGCGTTTTGTAAAAAATGAGTTGCTACTCATGGGTCCAAAGGGACTAAAATGTATCAACTGTAACTAAAATCTATAAATGGACGAACAAAAACACACCACCACAGATAAAATTCTGTGGTGGCTTTCTTCAGCTGACGCTGAACTATTAGACGGAAACAGATCGGAACAAAGAAAATTTAGTTTGATAGGTCTTTCAATATTATTTACATGGATCTTTGCAACTGCTGTTTGGGCATATTTCTTTAGCACTGTGGTTGATAATGTATTGATTGTCTTACTTGGAGGACTCCTCATGGGAGGAATTGTACTTACTATTGACAGAGTTTTGATCGCAGGAATGCAGGGTACGGGACAGAATAAAAAAACTGGACCCATCATATTTAGAGTTGCCCTAGCTTTGTGTTTAGGAGCATTTATGGCTCAACCAGCTCTATTGTATCTTTTTAAGAAAGACATTGATGTACAGTTGACTTTTGATCAGGAAGTAAAGAAGCAGCAGACAGTGGCAGAAGTAAAGCGTTCATTATTACCTCAAATGGCTCCTTTATTGGCCCAACGTGACTCTTTGGCCGGTATTCAGAATGCGCTTGACACGCAAACACTAAAATTAAGGTCTTCCTTTCTGGCTGAAACGGATGGATCCGGAGGAACAGGAAAGGTAGGTATAGCAGCCATTGCAAAAGCAAAAAAAACTGAATATGATCTTGCATTGCAGCAATCCACCCTATTTAAGTCCTCTTCTACCCCACTACTTAATAAGATCAATACTGAGTTGGATACGCTCACAAAAATCCAGAATAATAAAATCGCAGCTTTTGACAAACAAGCTGGTGATGGATTTTTAGCGAGAATAGAGGCATTACAGCACTTAATCGAAGCAAATGTGGCGTTGAGGTGGAGGTACTTCCTCCTGCTTTCCATTATAATGTTAATCGAACTGGCTCCAATATTGAGTAAGCTATTGCTAAATACTACTGTTTATAATCAAAGATTGGTCCTCGAAGAAGGATATTTATTAAATTTAGACAGAGAAGTTTTTGAAAAGAAATACAGCGAAGCAAAAAAATATGCAGATGCTATGCATCAATCTAATTTGGAATCCATCAATAAAATCTTTGATCAAACCAATGAGCTGAAAGATGATATAGATAAAAAGCCAATGAACGATTACGAATTGCACAATCGCGGCCCGGCCACTGTCAATGGATTATTAGCTCATATGAAAAAGACTGTGCTTGGGAAGCATACGTAGTTTTTAGCTACCATTAACCACTGAAACAATTAGTGCACAAGATTGAGTATAATTATGTTTGTGTAGCAGAAGGATTAAAACGCATATTACCATAAAATAAAATGGAGATTCTGTAGGGACAGGTCGCGACCTGTCCCTACAGAATCTCCATTTTATTTTAAACATACCTGCATTATAATATCAATTAATACGAAACGCAAATATAAACAAGACCAATTATATAATTCCATTTCGTAGAAGTCATGCAATTAATTAAGATCAAGCTTTGATGGCTCATCCATTATTTTGGCAGATTCCTCCCTTCAGTCGGAATGACAAAACATTTGTTTTGAGGGGGTATAAAATGGGGTGGCTGCGCCACCCCATTTTATACCCAATCCCATCGACATAAAGTCTTTCCGAGCGAAGCGAGGAATCTTTATTCGCTAAGTCTTTTCTTTTTCCCTTTGTGCAAATTGTTATAAACACCCCGATACCAAATAGTCTATTTAAATTTTAAATCTTTTCATTTTAACTTAAAGGTTTCACCCGCACTGAATAGCAATCGGAGTTTCATTCTGATTTCTGATTTCTAATTTCTAATTTTATTGATATCAAGAGCTTTACATTTATCGAATTCCTCTGAAAATTCAGTTCCTACTCAGCACATAAATATAATGATGCATGAAGTTTGGAAATAATCTTAAGCTGCTTTTGTGCTTAACTTGCAACCCCAAATTCTTAAATACCTGTTCATAATGTTTATTCGATCTGAAATTTAATGGAACAGGAATGTCCTCTTTTAACTTATTGAGGATAAAATCACTTCCGGATATGTATAATTTATCCAATTGATTGATATACATTTCTTCAGCAATGATAATTGTGCCATTCTGCTTAATAACTCTTTTCAGTTCTTCGACGTATTTCTCAGGGTACTCAGTATGATGCAGACATGCCAATGCTAAGACGTGATCAAAGTAGTTATCTTCAAATGGCAATATTTGACTGCCACTCTGCACAAAACTCAACTGATTATTATTGTTGGAAAGATTGAGGTTCTGGTCCGCAACAATATCCAATCCAACTATTTTCAATGTAGGATTTAAACTGACCAACTCCTTTGCAGTAAACATATTTCCGCAGCCGAAGTCAAGCAACAGCGTATTATTTTTAATATATTTTCCGACTTTTTTCGCCAGCGAAAGCGATCTAAGACGTGATAATTTTTTGTACCAACTTAATTCAGCTATAAACATAACCTATACCAATATTGCATTCATCGTAGAAACGTCAGAAAGATCTACTTGAATATTTTCCATCAATGTAGTAGCGAGTGATAAGCCAACATAATTCACTTTAACCGGAAAAAGTTTATGCTCCCTATCGACCATTACAGCTACTTCCAATTTCTTTGGAATAATATTCATTAATGGTGCGAAAGCATAAAATAATGTTCTACCGGTATTGGCAACATCATCGACCAGAATGATATTTTTATTTTCTAAATGGCTTAACTCAACGTTTTCAAGTAATATCTCATCAGATGTCGGATGAGAGGCATTTACTTTAATTCTTACAACATGAGTTTTTAAAGTGTTGATATTCAATTCAGAAAGATCTTTTGCCAAAATATTTGCTAAGGCATAACCACTATTATTAATACCTAGAAAATATATTTCTTCCTCACCAAGATTCCGCTCCAGGATCTCGATAGATATCCTTTTGATCTTTTGAATCATTTTGCTGGTATTAAGTATTTGCATTATATTTACTTTTCATTAGAAAATCTATTTTTATTCAATGCTCTATCTACAATCAATTCAAGCTAACGTAGCTTTGATTTCACACTGTAAAGAAGGGCTAAATTATAAAAGAATATAGAGCAGATGATTATTTCTCAAATACTTTTTTCTTTACTTCTCGTCTTCGTCTTCAGTAAGGCTTATAAAAGTTATAGCAAAATATACAGAAATATTAACCTGGGCCGGCCTGTAAAGCCATTTAAGAATAAGGACGGCTTGAGAAATATGGTATTGATAGCCTTTGGTCAGCAAAAAATGTTCAAAAGGCCTATTCCGGCAGTCCTTCATTTATTTATTTATGTAGCTTTTGTCATCACACAGTTTGACCTGATGGAACAGATTATTGATGGACTTACCGGCAGTCACAGAGTTTTATCTACCTGGGTAGGTTGGTTCTATCCTTTTATGATAAGTTTCATTGAAGTTCTTTCTGTCCTTGCTTTTATTGCCACAATAATTTTTCTTGCGAGAAGAAACCTTTTAAGGATCCCTCGATTAAACAGCAAAGAACTAAAAGGATGGGCAAAAACGGACGCCAATTTGATCCTGCTTGGAGAAATCTTACTCATCACAGGCATATTCTGCCTCAATGGAGCTGACAAAGCACTTGAGATGAATTACCCTGAGAAATATCATGCAACAGGCTTTTTTGCCATTAATAGCTGGCTGGGACCTATGTTGTTCGGACATATGCCTGAATACTTTCTGCACGTGATCAGCGGATTTGGCTGGTGGCTGCACATTTTCGTAGTATTTGGGTTTATACTCTATCTGCCAACGTCTAAACACTTGCATATTCTTCTTGCCTTCCCAAACACATATCTCACTCAGAATGACCCTAGAGGCAGAATGACCAATATTGAATCTATAGAAGCAGAAGTAAAAGGAATGTTAGGACTTCCACCTGACCCGGTAGTTGAAGAAACTATTGCAGATTTTGGATCACATGATATATTCCAATTGACACAAAAGAATCTATTAGAAGCCTATACATGCACTGAATGTGGTCGGTGCACTAGCGTTTGTCCTGCAAATATAACAGGCAAAAAATTGTCTCCTCGAAAAATCATGATGGATGTGCGGGACAGAATGCAAGAAGTTGGTAAAAACCTTGACAATCCAGCATTTACATCTCAAAGTGGCGAAATAGACAACCCAATTTCTTACAATGATGGCAGAGACTTATTTTCTTACATCGATAAAGAAGAGATACGTGCTTGCACCACTTGTAATGCCTGCGTAGAATCATGCCCTGTTCTAATCAATCCTTTGGACATCATTCTGCAATTAAGAAGATACGAAGTATTAACACAAAGCTCTGGCCCGTCAGATTGGGTACCAATGTATACAGCACTTGAAAACGGTGGATCTCCATGGCAAATGAGTTCTGAGCGCGATGCTTGGATTAAAGAAATATAACAAACAAATAAGAAAGAAATGACAATACCTACGATGGCCGAAATGGTCGCTGAAGGAAAGACACCTGAAATCCTTTTTTGGGTTGGTTGCGCAGGAAGCTATGATGCTCGCGCTCAGAAGGTTTCAGCAGCTTTTGCAAAAATCCTGACAAAGCTGGAAATATCATTTGCCATACTTGGACAAGAGGAAGTGTGCACCGGCGATCCTGCCAGACGTGCCGGCAATGAGTTCATTTTTCAAATGCTGGCCAATCAAAATGTTCAGACCTTGAACGGTTATGGCATTAAAAAAATAGTAGCTACCTGTCCACATTGTTTCAATACTTTAAAAAATGAGTATCCCGATCTAGGGGGTAATTATGAAGTGGTGCATCACACCCAATACCTGAATGAACTTTTAAAGGAAGGGAAACTTAAAATCCAAGGAGGTACATTCAAAGGACAAAAAATAACCTACCATGATTCTTGTTATATGGGTAGGATCAATGGAGAATATGAAGCTCCTAGGGAATTAATGGAAGCATTGGACGTAGATTTGGTAGAAATGAAAAGGAGCCGTAAAAACGGTCTTTGTTGTGGAGCGGGAGGAGCGCAAATGTTTAAGGAAGATGAACCAGGAAGGGAACGTATCAATATTGAACGTAGTGAAGAAATTATTGACACGAATGCATCCATTGTGGCGCTCAACTGTCCATTTTGCAGTACAATGATCTCGGATGGCATAAACGCTAAAGAAAAACAGGATGATGTAGTTATTTACGATATATCAGAAATGATATTAAAGTCAATGTAAAGATATATTAAATTGATTACTAGGTAGTTATTTATTGATTAGACATTTAATCTTGTCTATAACTCAAAAAATTATAAAAATTACAATTTAACTTTTACATTTGCACCACAATTTACGGATTGAGGGCCTATAGCTCAGTTGGTTAGTAGCACCTGACTCATAATCAGGGGGTCCCAGGTTCAAGTCCTGGTGGGCCCACCCCCATTCAAAGGGTTTTGATCTTTATAAATCAAAACCCTTTTTCTAATTCTATGAAAAGCAATCGTATTAAAAATATCATTTTCGATCTTGGCAATGTACTGCTGGATATCGATTATTCACTGACGGCAAAAAGACTTTCTGAAGTCACCGGCTTGGATATAAATAGGTCATTGATGGATCATGGGGAAACATTTAATAAGTTTGAAACAGGCAAGATCCCTTATGTTGTATTCTTCAATTATTTAACTAAGATTTCTGTCAAGACAGCGCTAATCAATGATATGCTGCCTGCCTGGAATGCCATGTTATTAGAAATACAACCATCCACATGGTCTTTTCTAAGATCCATATCTACCCAATATAATTGTTACATATTGAGTAATACCAACGAGACGCACATACAGTGGTTCGATCATTATCTTCAAAAGCATTTTTCAAAAGAAGAATGGTACAATGAATTATTCAAAAAATGTTTCTATTCTCACGAGATAGGTCTTCGCAAACCTGATAGATACTGTTTTGAATATGTGCTGAATAATGAAGGATTGATAGCATCAGAAACTTTATTTATAGATGATACGTTGGAGAATATCGAATCCGCTATAACGTTAGGAATAAACGCAATACATTTTGATAGAAAGAGTCAGGATTTGGAGAGTACCCTACAAAACTATTTGAAGTGAATCGTAAACTAAACATTTTTCTATTAATTCTGGTGACCAACTTGTGCGCATTCAGCCAGGTAAAGGAATCCAAACTTAAACTTACCGGAATTGAATGGCAACTCACAAAATTAGGTTCAGATACTATTATCTTGACTTATCCCGTTACTCTTTCTTTTAAACCAATGAATAATAATAAGGAAAGAAATTTGAGCGGGGACTCCTTCTGCACTTATTATGGCGGAGATTATAAGATAAATGCATCAAAAGGAACGCTTGAGTTAGCAGAATTAATCACCCAGGACATGATGTGCGATAAAGGAAATCAGCAGATGGATAACTTATTTTTTGATAAACTTCAAATGGTAAGCAATTACAAACTGGAAAACAACCTTTTGAAGTTATATTCCGGAGAGAAATTAATTCTGATTTTCAGAAAATTAGATAAAAAGTGAATATGATTTAATAGTTAAAAATATCTAACATGGTCTGCTTGACTAACAAATTATAAAAAAAGCTCATGTTTATAACCTTGATCCCAAAAAAAGTTAGCATTTTTGCGTTTTATTTCAAAAATTAAAATTGAATTAAATGAAAAACACATTCTTCTTCTTATCAGTAATACTATTGTTAGCTTCTTGCGGCGGTAGTAAGAAAGCGAAATCATCCTCAACAGGACTATTTCTAACAGGCACTAAATGGACTGTACTAAAGATCCAGGACGTCATGTCTACAGGTTCGATGAATAGCAGGACTCTTGAACTCACCTTACCTGACAAAAAAGGCACCGGTACTATTTCGGGCAATGGAGGTTGCAATCTCTTCAATGGCGGATATACAAGTGAAAAAGGTACTAAGAAAATACAATTTACAAATATAGCAGCTACTAAAATGATGTGTGGAGAGGACAAGCAAGAACAAAAGTTTTTCAATGCTTTGAACTCAGTAAATTCTTATGAATTATCAGGAAATATCCTGAAACTCTATTCAGGTGGAGAATTATCTCTTACTTTGGAAGGAGTCAATATTGTAAAATAATAATAAGTCAGTTTAACAATGAATTTTAAAATTAATTTTTCAGTCCTTCTTGTCTCAGCTCTTTTTGCAATTTCGTGCAATTCAAGCAAGAAAAATGTAGAAAATGGAGATGGAAAGGATTATAGTAACTTTAACAGGGTCGGCAGTTTAGATACTATGCAAGATGCATTAGTCCTACCTGGAAATATTAAGTCAATTGATGCTTATGTATTCACAGCCAATAAAGGGTTAAGAAATGACATGAGAGAATCTAATGAAGGAGGTATATCAAAAAAACTTATTCTCGGTGGAAAATCTAATGGTTTAATTAGATCATCAGTCAATACTACTTCCCCTTCTTCAAGTAATTATAGCTTTTACAGAAAAGATGGTGCCCTAATTTATGCTGAATCTAAGGAAGTCCAAAGCACTGAAACAATATTCTATAAATATTACTATAACGGTGACAAAATCACTGATATATTGATTGGGAAAATTGTTGGTCGTGATGATCAATCAAAAGGAACATTAGAATGGAAAAAAGCGGATCTAATTCCGGGAAAAGAAGCTGAATTAAAGGGTATTGAAACTAATATTTCAACACAATTCTTAAAAATACCTCCTTATAAAGGTAAGGTTTATAAGAATGCAGACAAGTTTACATTTACTTCTTGCTATGACGGTATCGAATATAGCCTTGAAGACAAAAACGGTTCGCTGGGTAAGACTTTTAAGGAAAGAGGTATAGAGCCCGGTAATTACCTAATGTTCAATTTGAACGGGGTTAAGAATGAAGATAAGAAATTAATAACTGTAGGTACAGGTGATATTATACCGGCCGTAAGTGGTGTTTCTGAATGTTTTTGATCTCTTTAAAATAATAAAAAAAAGGTCGGATTTGCTTAAATTCGACCTTTTTTATTTTCAGGCTTATGGATGTTAATCAACTAGTACAAATATACGAACGGTTCGAAACTGATATACAATATCAAGAGCAGAGGACTCAACTTATGAATCCTGTTAGTTATATAATGGGACTTAAAAGCAAGAGAATCAGACCCTTATTGGTCCTCGTTGGCTACAGTTGTTATGGGACAGATGTGACAAGAGTTCTCGATGCCGCCTTCGGAATTGAGATCTTCCACAATTTTACGCTAATGCATGATGATATCATGGATGAAGCTTCATTGAGAAGAGGTATGCCTGCTACTCATATTAGATACGGTATTAACGAGGCAATTATTTCAGGTGATGCTATGTCCATTATGGCATATGATTATATAATGAAAAACTGTAATGATGAGCACCTAAGAGAAGTTCTTAATATTTTCAACAAAACATCACTTGATATCTGTGTTGGCCAGCAGATGGACATGGAATTTGAAAAATGTGCATCTGTAGAGTCTGAACAATATATAGAAATGATCCGCCTTAAAACAGCTGTATTCCTGGGAATGGCATTGCAGATAGGTGCTCGTATAGGAGGTGCTTCCTCTGATGAGGCCCAATCAATGTTTGAATATGGTCAAAGCCTTGGAATAGCCTTTCAGATTCAAGATGACCTACTTGACTTAATAGGTGACCAAGATAAGGTAGGAAAAGTCAAAGGTGGTGATCTCATACGGAACAAGAAAACCTTTTTGGTTTGCAAAGCGCATGAATTAGCCGATCAAACACAAAGATCAGAACTTGATCACTTTATGTCTGATGTTGATATGAATCCAATTGACAAAGTCGAAGGAATAACATCAATTTTTGAAAAGATCGATCTTTTTAAAATCGTTCAATCTGAGATTGATAGCTACTTTGATAATGCAAATAGTATATTAAAATCACTAAATTTAAATGCTACAAGAAATGAATTGCTTCATACTATAACACAAATGATACGCGATAGAAAAAGTTAAATTAAGTTAAAATACAATATTGAATATTTAAAGAATAAATGTATTCAAAATTTTATTAATATAATTTATTCCTCAAAAGCATTGAAAACATTAGATCCTAAGAAATTTTACAAAATTTATTCCGTTAAAAATGTGTTAAAGTATTTTGTTTTAAAAAATATAATATATCTTTGAATCAGAAATTTAATCTAATACATTTACACATTTTAAAAAAAATATTCTAACCAGCCTATAAGCATAATCTTTACTTTTCAACAATTCATTATCCTTAATAAATTAAAAGTAGAAGTTATGCAATTAAAAACAATCTGCGACCAGGATCTTATTCTTCAGTATTTAGAAGGTAACGAAAGAGCTTTCGAAGAATTATTATTCCGTCATAAAAACAAGATTTTTACTACGATCTATCTTTTCGTAAAAGATGAGCATCAGGCTGAGGATATATTCCAGGAAGTTTTCATAAAAATTATTGATACTCTTAGAAAAGGTAAATACAACCATGAAGGTAAATTCGTTCAATGGGCTGTCCGTATAGCTTACAATCTTTGCGTAGATAATTTCAGAAGATCAAAAAGACGTTCTATAATCAGTACCACTGAGAATTTTGATATTTTTGATGTGCTTTCAAATTCTGAAGATAGTCACGAAGATGTCATCATAAAAAGTCAAAGCCACGAAAAAATTAAAGCATTGATAGATGCGTTACCTCCTGAACAAAGGGAAGTAATCATTCTCAGACACTATGCTGATATGAGTTTCAAGGAAATAAGTCAGGTGACAAGGGTAAGTATTAATACTGCATTGGGGAGAATGAGATATGCGCTCATCAATATCAGACGCAACTTGACTCAGAAAGAAGCCATGGCTATCTGATCTAAAATCAATTCAAAATATAAAAAGCTAATTTATTTCATAATAAATTAGCTTTTTTCGTTTTACATATGTAGATTTGTCCTTATATGTATAAGAACTCAATTTTCGTTGATGATTACAGGCATAAGGGCCTCAGAAAAAAGCTGATTGAAACACTCAAAAGCAAAGGCATCAGAAATGAAGCCATTTTAAATGCTTTTCAACATGTACCAAGGCATTTCTTTCTGGATAAAGCTTTTGAGGAAATGGCATATAAGGATCAACCTTTCCCTATTGGTTTCAGTCAGACTATATCGCAGCCATATACTGTAGCCTATCAAACACAATTATTAGATGTTAAGAAACGTGATAAGATCCTAGAAATAGGCACAGGATCTGGTTTTCAATCCTGTATACTATCTCATCTTGGAGCCAGAGTTTATACAATTGAACGTCAAGAGGGATTATATCATAAGACAAATATACTCTTGGAGAAACTTGGATTCGGGGCCGTAAAGACCTACCTGAAAGATGGATTTAAAGGACTACCCGTTTTTGCGCCTTTTGATAAAATCCTCATTACAGCGGCACCTGACGAATTACCTTACGACTTAATAGATCAATTAAAAATCGGCGGTATCATGGTGCTACCCAAAGGAAACCTGCAGGTCCAAAAGATGCTTCTATTAACCAAGACTTCTGAGACTTCATACAAAATAGAAGAAAAGGAAAGTGCTCTTTTTGTTCCGATGCTGAGTGGAATTGCTAATCATCAATCTGACAGCAATTATTAACTGAAGTTTTGGGGGTATAAAAAACTTTAAAACGAATTCTACTAATCATTTTAAGGTAGAAATTAGAAGTCAAAAGTTAGAATGAAACTTCGATGATAGAATCCCGCAAATAATATCATTTTAATAAATATATGAAACTTAATAACTAATTGATTTACAGCAATTCAGTTAATTATCTTGACAAATTATTCTCTATTTATATTATTGATAATCAATATAATAGGCAACTAAGAAACTTTAGGTAAATAACAAGTAGTTTGAATAGTTTTATAAGTTAGAAAAACTACTTACCTGTTATATTGCAAGGTATAACCACCGAAGCTTCTCCAACATCAATACATACTTGAAGGTAGGCTTCTGATTCCAGATTTCTAATTTATGGTATATAACTAATATTAATGTGCAGTTAATCATACAAATATGGTCTGCTTTCAAAGACTCCCCCTTGGCTCTAGGTTCAATTTTATTAAGTTAAGCAATTAAAATTAATAATCTATCACAGACAATATTTCTGTGCGCTGCACCTTTGCTTTTTTTCCAGGTGCAGCGCACCACAATATTTATAGAATTCGTAATAAGGCTGCTCCAAGGTGCAGTGCACCGAGATATTTTGACAAAACATATGGCCTTAACTTAATGACATTGCCTACCCCTCTCCAGAGCTAGGGTCATTTAGTTCTCTAAAACTTTAATATATAACTCATTGATAAATTATTTTTGATTTCCTGCCAAACTCTATGTGTTTAATCGACATTCGACACCCCGGCTACCGCCACCCCTCTGCCAGAGGGGAAGTTGCGACTTTATTTCATCTTTCATTGTTACTCTTCATAAACAGCTTTTTACATATAACAATAAAATAGAACTGAATGCTCGTTGTGTCACCAAAGTTTACTTTGAAAAATAAAAAAAGAGGTGTTTAAGCCTTAGCCCTCCAAAGGGGGAAATTTGTACATCGACAATCTCTATTATAATTGATCCTGAATATCAGCAAAATCTGCGTCATTTGCGTTCTATTTTTTCAAGCTATCTTTTTGATTTTGGAAGCACAGCAATACAGATCAACTAATTTCGAAATTCTAACTTCAAATTTTACCTAACCTCTCTACCCTTAGGCACCTGAGTATTTACTTCTGTCTTCCGATAGTTGGAAAGGTCCACCAACAATGCAGCATAAGCATTACCACTAATAGTTTTCCATTTGGCATCACCATAAGTAACTGTGCCAATCCCATTCTGCCATTCAGTGGCTAAAAGTGAATACCTATTATAATTTTTTGGGTTTGGACCAAACATCAAATATTTGTCATCGGAAGTTGCGTCGAAACTAATTCCAAGTCTGTCATCTTTTGGCATATATACAAGCGCACCTTTAGTGCCTCGTTTAATAACTATTTCTTCAACATTTTCACCACCTCGAATTGTTATTTTACCTCCTTCTACCCTGCTGTCACTTGAATTTAATACTCTATAAATAACAATATCCCGATCGATAAAAAATTGGACTCTTTGAAGATCATCCTTTGAAAGACCTGAATCTTTATAGAGCTTTTGAGTGAAGACGCTCTTTTGTGGGACAGGTTTGCAGCTGGAAATTCCAAAGGATAGTACTATTGAAAAAGAAAATATAGATAAAAAATAAGATGGAAACTTCATGTTTAATGGATTTAGATTTTGCTTGAATTGACTTTACTTGTTTGTCATATAAATTAACGACAATAAATGGGGCTGTATATCCTTGTTAACTATATTTAACTTGATGTTTAACTAACTTTTAACCAAACTAAACAAGCCGATTATCTTTTATCAGCAAAAAAATCCTGCATCATTTTGATGCTATCATCTTTACAAACTCCGCAAGCCAGCTTAGTGGAAGGGTGCAGCATTTCTTTTCCAAATTTCATGAAACCATATTTTTCATCATCAGCACCATATACCACTCGTTCGATCTGTGACCATCTCAAAGCACCGGCGCACATGACACAAGGCTCTATCGTAACATAAAGTGTACAATCAGTTAGATATTTTGAGCCATAACTTTGTGATGCAGATGTAATAGCAAGTATCTCTGCATGCGCAGTGACATCGTTCAACATCTCGACTTGATTGTGGGCTTTTGAAATTACTTGATTGCGCGCCACGATGACCGCACCTATAGGCACTTCGCCCTCATCAAATGCCATTTGGGCTTCGCGCATAGCAATTTTCATAAAATATGTGTCAGTATAAAGATCGTCCATTGATTCAAATTAAATACAAAGCTAAGGAAATTGTCAATGGAAATAATTTGTCAATGTATTTTAAGTTGGTTACTTAAAGGGATTTTACGTTCGCTAATCAAGCCATATCAACATTTATAGTTTTACATATATAATTTATTTTTTGTTAAATGGTGCATTACTAGATGTGAAATTTCATTAAACGATAAAATAATTATATTTGATTTAATCTATTACCATTATCTTTGCAAATGGATAGAATAAATAGTTTTAAAGAAAAATTTGTTGAAAAAGGACTAACCTTTGACGACGTGCTTCTCCTCCCTGCACATTCTGAAGTACTGCCACGTGATGTGAACACAAGTACTAAACTTACAGAAACAATTACCATCAATGTACCCATTATCTCAGCTGCCATGGATACTGTCACTGAAAAGGCGCTTGCTATCTCTATGGCAAGACAAGGTGGGATAGGTATCATTCATAAAAACATGTCCATAGAGTCGCAAGCAGCTCAAGTGCGCAGCGTCAAAAGATCTGAAAGTGGCATGATTATAGATCCAGTAACACTTCCAGAAACGGCTACAATAGCAGATGCTTTGCAATTAATGGAACAAAATAAAATTGGAGGAATTCCTATTATTGATGCCAATCAAAAATTAAAAGGCATTCTTACAAATAGAGATTTACGTTTTGAAACTTCAGGTGATCGTCCTGTGACAGAATTGATGACAAAGGAAAGACTGATCATTGCGCCTGTGGGTACAGATCTTACATCAGCAAGAAATATTCTTCAAACCCATAAGATTGAAAAGCTGCCAGTAGTAGATGAGGACGGGCGTTTGGCTGGTCTTATTACTTACAGAGACATTTTGAAGTTAAAAGATTTTCCTTCTTCAAGCAAGGATTCATTTGGAAGGTTGCTGGTAGGAGCTGCAGTGGGGGTTTCTGCTGATACCGAAGACAGGATAAACGCCTTAATATCTATGGATGTTGATGTTATCGTGATTGATACGGCGCATGGACATTCCCAAGGTGTGATAAATACAATCAAACTTATCAGAAATAAATTTCCAAATATCCAGATAATCGCTGGTAATGTGGCTACTGGAGAAGGAGCAAAGGCATTAGCTTCAGTAGGAATCAATGGTATAAAAGTTGGTATCGGACCGGGTAGTATTTGTACCACTAGAATTGTAACGGGAGTGGGCGTACCTCAGTTGACAGCTATTTATAACGTAAGTAGAGCATTGGAAGGAAGTGGAATCCCGGTCATTGGTGATGGTGGAATCAGGTATACCGGAGATATCGTAAAGGCGATTGCAGCTGGAGCCGATACTGTTATGTTGGGATCTTTGTTCGCAGGAGTAGAAGAATCCCCTGGAGAAACAATAATCCTTGATGGCAGAAAGTTTAAGACTTATAGAGGTATGGGTTCTCTCGGTGCTATGCAACTTGGCTCTAAAGACAGATATTTCCAGGATGTCGAAGATGATATTAAAAAATTAGTTCCGGAGGGCATTGAAGGAATGGTACCTTATAAAGGTTCATTATCTGAAGTCATATATCAATACATCGGAGGACTGAGAGCAGGAATGGGATATTGCGGTTCAGCAAATATTGAAGCGTTAAAGAGAGCTCAGTTCGTTCAAATTTCATCTGCAGGTGTAACAGAAAGTCATCCACACAACATTAATATAACAAAAGAATCTCCCAATTATAGCAGGAGGTAGTTTGAAATTGAAAAAGGAAAATTGAAAATTGAAAATGGGGCGAGGAATAGGCAGTGTCGCATTGGGGTTGGCTGATGGCCTATGGCTGATGGCTGATGGCTTTTAAGTGGAAGTGAGGTGATTATTCTTCGTATTAAAAGTGGTAATGGAAAATGGGGCGAAGAATGGGAGGTATTGAATTGGGGTTGGCTGATAGCTAATGGCTGATGGCTGATAGCTTTTATGTGGAAGTGAAGTGATTATTCTTCGAAAGAAATGTGGTAGTTGGAAATGGAGAATGGAGAATTGAAAATTAAAAATTGAAAATGGGGCGAAGAATAGGCAGTGTCGAATATGGGTTGGTTGATAGCTGATGGCTGATAGCTTTTATGTGGAAGTGAGGTGATTATTCTTCGAAAGAAATGTGGTAGTTGGAAATGGAGAATGGAGAATTGAAAATTGAAAATTGAAAATTGAAAATGGGGCGAATAATAGGCAGTGTCGAATTGGGGTTGGCTGATGGCCTATGGCTTTTGAAGGAAGCGAGATAACTTTTCCTTTGTATTGTAATTTAAAAACCTTCAAAATTGACATTATTATAGAATAGTTGTTTACAACTCGTTCAGAACCCTGAAGGTGGTGACATATTTATGAAGAGTAACATTAAAGGGCATCAAACTATTTGAGAGTATGGAAGGTTTTTTAAAATAGTAAATTACGAAACCTATTTTCAAACAAAACATTTGGCAACATTAAACCATAATTTGAAAAATATAACACTCCTTCTTTTCTTGTGGATGTCCTTACAGCAAGCGTTAGCTCAAGGATGGGTCAGTGATTCTATACAGGTGGATTTTGAGCCAAAAAGTATTCGAATCGATCCACTGTCAAATCGATATTTTTTGACAGAAGAGATGCAGATCCTCAAATATAAGCCTGATGGTACTTTTTGGAATCGATACGAAAACAATCGACTCGGAATAATCGGTAATCTGGACGTGTCAAACCCCTTTCAGGTGCTAGTTTTCTATCCTCAGTATCAAATCCTTGTTCTCTTAGATAATAATCTTGCTGAGACTGGGAGATTAAACTTTAACTCGATTGGTTTTGGGAGTATTAGGACTGCAGGAATAAGTGATGACAATAATATATGGGTGTTAGATGAGGGAAATAGGAAAGTGTATAAGGTAAGTACAGCAGGAGAAAAGAAAGTACAGGGAATTCCATATTTTGGTTTTAATATACTTGCAGACAAGCCTATTTTTATCCAACAAAAATCAAACTATGTTTATATCAGTCAGGAAGGGCAAAAAGTACAGGTCTTTGACATATTTGGGAAATGGGTAAAATCCATTGATCTTGAAAATTTCAAGTCAGTAGTTTATATAGGAAATAATCTTTACTACGATGATGGAACTAATATTCTTGAATATCCTATTGATATCATTAATATAGGAGCAGAGCTAAGAACAATTCCCATCAATGAGACAAAAAGTATTACCTATGATGTGGTCAAGAATAAATTTTATGGTTTAAATAAAGAGAATCAAATTATATATTTTGATCCTAAAAAATCTAAATAGACGTTAAATCAATAAATTTTACATCTTTATTTCCTTAATATCAGTTAGTTTTTACAATTTTGCACCCATTTTAACTCAGAATACTATGATCAATATTACATTGCCTGATGGTTCAATCAAACAATTTCATAAAGGAACTACCTCTATGGAGATTGCCCAGTCCATCAGTATGGGACTCGCACAAAATGTCCTGGCTGCTAAGGTCAACGGTGAAGTATGGGATGCTTCCAGACCGATTAATGACGATTCATCAGTGCAATTACTGACCTGGAATGATAAAGAAGGCAAATCAACTTTTTGGCATTCATCTGCTCACTTAATGGCAGAAGCGCTGGAAGCATTATATCCAGGAGTGAAACTTGGAATAGGTCCTGCCATAGAAACAGGGTTTTATTATGATATCGATACCGGAGAAAAATCCATAGGTCTGGCTGAATTAGAAACTATTGAGAAGAAAATGGCTGAACTTGCATCACAGAAAAATGTGTATTCAAGAAAGGATGTTTCTAAAGCTGATGCACTCAATTATTTTACCGAAAAAGGAGATCAATACAAACTTGAATTGATACAGGACCTTCAGGATGGACAAATTACTTTTTATACTCAAGGTGGTTTTACAGATCTATGCAGAGGGCCCCACATTACAGATACCGGTAAAATCAAAGCAATTAAACTGACCAATGTAGCTGGTGCCTATTGGAGAGGAGACGAAAAAAATACCATGATGACTAGAATCTATGGTGTCAGTTTTCCGAAACAAAAAGAACTTCAGGAATATATTACCATGATCGAAGAAGCTAAAAAGCGCGATCATAGAAAGCTTGGAGCCGAACTTGAATTATTTATGTTTTCGGATTTGGTGGGAGCAGGATTGCCAATCTGGCTGCCCAAAGGTGCTGCATTAAGAAGCAGACTTGAAGATTTTTTAAAAAGCGAGCAAATAAAAAGAGGCTACCAGCAAGTAATAACTCCACATATTGGAAAGAAAGAGCTTTATATTACTTCCGGTCACTGGGCTAAATATGGTGCAGATTCCTTCCAGCCAATTCTGACTCCAAAGGAAGATGAAGTATTCATGCTTAAGCCAATGAATTGCCCGCACCACTGCGAAATATATGGCCACAAACCAAGGTCGTACAAAGAACTTCCAATTCGTTTTGCAGAATTCGGAACAGTATACCGTTATGAGCAAAGTGGAGAATTGCATGGACTGACAAGAGTACGTGGTTTTACTCAGGATGATGCACATATCTTCTGCACTCCGGAGCAGCTTAAATCAGAGTTTCTAAATGTACTGGACCTGACGATGTTTGTTATCAAAAAACTTGGATTTGATAATTTTACTGCACAAATCTCACTTAGGGATCCTGAGAATAAGGATAAATACATCGGTAGTGATGAGGTATGGGAAAAAGCTGAAAATGCCATCATTGATGCAGTTGCAGAAGCTGGTCTGGAAACAACTACTGAACTTGGAGAAGCAGCTTTCTATGGTCCGAAACTAGATTTCATGATCAAAGATGCTTTAGGCAGAAGATGGCAGTTGGGTACAATACAAGTCGATTATAATTTGCCGGAAAGATTTAATCTCGAGTATATAGGAGCTGATAATGCTGCGCATAGACCAGTCATGATCCATAGAGCACCATTTGGTTCGATGGAAAGATTCATCGGTGTATTGACAGAACATACTGCCGGCAAGTTTCCTTTGTGGTTAGCACCTGAGCAATTTGCAATACTTCCGATCAGTGAGCGTTTTGTAGATTATTGTAAAGAGCTTCAGATTAAGTTGTCGTCTCATGATATCAGAGGGGTGATTGATGACAGAAATGAGACCATAGGAAGAAAAATCAGAGATACTGAAATGAAGAAAATACCTTACATGCTGATCGTGGGTGAAAAAGAAGCCGAAGAAGGTATGGTGGCAGTAAGAAAACAAGGCGAGGGAGACCAGGGAGCAATGTCATTGGAAGATTTTATTGCATATTTTAAAAATGAACTTGGTGAGTAAATCTGGTATATATTTATTTTAATTATATACATCTTTTAAACTTTAACAGTATTTCTAAAAAGTTTTAGAGATATTTAAGAAATTATTATTGGGATAACGTTATATTTGAGTTGAAAATTTATTAAGAGATAAATGAATAGAATTTTTACTTGGGCTTTTTTACTGATATTCGGATTTGGAGTGGCTACTGCTGCTGCGTCTTCTGTTGATGTCATGCCTGTAAAATCTAATTCTTCTACTTTAAGAGTTTCAATACCATTTCAAGATGACATAGATATACGGGTCTCTCCTAACCCGGCGAATGATTATTTCGCAGTTACGTCGAACATTAATTACAGTAAGATTCAGTTATTTAATATTATTGGAAAACCTTTAAAGACTTATCGTGTATCTGCGGATAATAATTATCAGTTAACAGATGTCCCAGGCGGTATTTACATCTTAAGATTCATGGATTCTAACAATCAGGTCATTAAGACAATCAAATTGTACAAAAAGAACTAATCCATTCTGCTTATTTTATGTGAATCAAGTTTAGGTAGTAATAAGAACTTCGGTTGTGAAATCCTAAATTAGAAGTTAGAAATCAGAATAATACTTCGATGGTTACATTCAGTAAATACATTCAATTATATGAATAGTACTTGCTACTCTTTAATGCTTTTTGATTTCAAAACCTCAGTTATCTCGAAGCAAGCAAACGGCTTTCCACACCATATTCTCATTACCTCCATTACTTTTTTATTGCTGAAGCCAAATGCCTTTTCTTTAGTATCTTATTTAACCAGTTGGGTACAATAATTACTCCGGCGAACAAATAGAAATAATAGGAGATCAAACGCCATAAAAGAGCGATGATCAAAGCAACACCAATTGGTATATAATCATGCAGAAAGTCCCCGAATACACCTTCTATTATACCGGAGCCACCTGGTGATGGACTGAACATGATAACCATAAACATAGTTTCAATGCGCGCATACAATTCCATTATGATATACCAACCCTTATCCAGCCCTCCAATAATACCTAAGATAAGTACTTCAAGTATCAAAAACCTCAATACCCAGGCTGAGATCGTCATCATGATAGCTGAAAAATGGTATTTAAATGGCTTGCCCTTTATTTCCTGAGATGCCAGAACTATATCATCCCCTAATACTAATGCCTTTTGATGCCATCTATTGAGGAATGGAATTGAAGTAAGTGCGGAAAGAAGTCTTCTAATCTTAGTGGGACTGATGAAAAGGCCATAGAGAAAAAGTGTGCTGTATCCAACCTTTATGATATAAGCAATGAGAAGGGCGCTGCCAACAACTGTCTGGAAATTAAGAGCTGTCATGCCGGGTCTTATCATTTCAGGTCCGAATATCAAAAACAAGATTGGCAATGTGATCACAAAAAAATAAGAATCGAGTATAGCTGTATAGATAACAATTACCGTTGTTTTGCCGGCAGAAAGGTTTTCTTGAGCAAGAGCGAACAGTGCCACAGCACTGCCTCCCACGGCTGTCGGAGCAATGGCGCTGCTAAATTCCCAGATAAAAATAAGTTGAATACACTTTAGAAAACTGAATTGTTTTTCTGAAAGGATATAAAGTCTCGTAGCATAGGACAAATGTTTGAGTCCCATAATGAAAAATGCAAGACCAATTGAGATAAATGCACCTGTGGTCCAGTTAATTTTATTAAATTCATTGATATCGAATTGCTTCCAAAATAGATAACCTACTACGCCAACGCCAATCAGAATGGGCCAGATCGCTCTTGAAATCTTAATAGATTGAATTGCCTTTTTATCTGATGTATTTAAATCTTCGGTAGTCGATTCTTTCAATGATATTTTATTTTTAGAATGACAATATATTCAGTTATTTTCACAATCAGCTTATTTTATATCTTTTTAGAAAGCAACTGTATGAATAAAGGTTTAGAAAATTATACTAAAATAATTATTTCAATATTCATAATACTCATTTCCACTAACTTACAATCTCAGAGAAGAGTCAAGTTACCTACTTCTCTCAATGAGAATTCCGGATTAGTTTTTATCTCAAAGGATACATGTTTTTGGATCAATGACAGTAATAATCCGGCTG
This sequence comes from Candidatus Brachybacter algidus, assembly GCF_016707225.1. Taxonomy (NCBI): domain Bacteria; kingdom Pseudomonadati; phylum Bacteroidota; class Saprospiria; order Saprospirales; family Saprospiraceae; genus Candidatus Brachybacter; species Candidatus Brachybacter algidus. The sequence continues at coordinate 293,389 of NZ_JADJID010000003.1, forward strand.
AAATCATCCAGTCGGATTATAAAGGGAACAATCTGCTACACCATAAATTAAATATAAAAAATAATGATTGGGAAGATCTGACTCTCGACGAAGCGGGTAATTTATATATCGCTGATATTGGGAATAATGCATTGGATAATAAATATCTTACTATTTATAAATTAAACAAAGGTCTTAGTTTACAAGATTCATTCGTTTTTACATACATGAATCCGCCAGGGGAAATAGACAATAGCTTTGATTCAGAATCTATCGTTTGGATGAATGGCAAACTCCATATTTTCACAAAAGGAATTACAAAAAGAAAGTATTTTAAAAGTCATCACTACATATTAAATCCGAGCAAGCTCAACAGTACTGCCCAATATATAGAGTCGATTGACTTAAAAGGATTCGTATTTACAGGAGCAGCCCTTAGTCCCGATATGAAAACACTTGCGATATGTGCTTACAGGTATAAATATGTGTTTGGTTTTCTGCCGGATGCCGATTCCAAAATTTTCTTTTATGATGTATCAAATAATGGAGATACTATTTTTTCAAAATCAAAAGGCAGCATGATTGTTCCAACATGGTTTATCACAAGGCAATATGAATCAATTGATTATCAGGATGATACACATGTGCTATTGGCGGCAGAAAAAACTTTGTTTCTGAGGCCTTTACTCAGGCGAGTTAAGGTCAGAAAACATTCTAAGTAAGATCTATGGTGTCGCAACACTCAACTTGAGCTTAAGTGATCCATCTTTCATACTTGAGACTTCTAAAAATGTAAGTAGATCATCAGTCTCAACATAAAATTTCTTTATTCTAAATTTCTGCTTTTCTTTTATAATACCATTCAGATGTAAATAACCTACTTGAGTTAATTGCAACTGAATATTCTTTAGAAATCCAAATGCATCATCATCTCTCCCATTCCATTCGAATACCTGACTATCACAAAAATCATAAGCAGCGAAGGATACTGACTTCGAAACCACATATGCTTCCTTTTTGATATCACAACCGCAATTGCAGCTCTTTCTTGAATGGACTGCCGGAATTCCATTGATATCAAACAATTTCATAAGCATTGCCTTAATGATTATAGCAGTATCTTTTGATGGCGAAATATTTACAGAATCAATTTCACTCTGCGCCATCAGGTTATGGCTGGCCAGGCAACAAATGATAATCAAGAAGATAGACGTAAATTTTTTCAAAATTTGAACTATACTTTTAATAATATTAATTCAAAGCTAAAGAATGTCGTCAATATTTTTTTAATTTCGCACAAAACAAGTTCAAATGAGTGAAAGTATTCTAAGTATAAAAAATGTAACAAAAGTCTACGGTGATTACACGGCTTTGAATGATGTAAGTTTTGAAGTACCAAAAGGATCTGTCTTTGGTTTATTAGGACCAAATGGGGCTGGAAAGACTTCCCTTATAAGGATCATTACCAATATCACACAGGCGGATAAAGGAAGTATTATGCTCAACGGAGTTAATACAAAGGACCTGCAAAGAGGTACTATTGGTTATATGCCAGAGGAGCGTGGTCTTTATAAAAAAATGAAAATTTCGGAGCAACTTGAATATTTTGCAGCCTTGAGGGGTCTGACTAAGAAGGAAGGAAAGGAAAGGATCGGCTATTGGCTGGATAAAATGAACATCAGCGATTGGGCTTACAAAAAAGTAGAAGAGCTTTCAAAAGGGATGCAACAGAAGATCCAATTTATTGCAACAGTCATGCACAATCCAAGCTTCCTTATCCTCGATGAGCCATTCTCTGGTCTCGATCCTGTAAATACTGAATTATTAAAAGAAGAGATATTAAATCTGAATAGACAGGGAACAACTCTTATGTTCTCTACGCACAGAATGGAACAAGTAGAGGAGATCTGTGACAGAATAGTGCTGATAAGTAAGGGTGAAAACGTGCTGGAAAATGAAGTTTCTACAATGAAACAATTATGGAAAGATGACCTGTTCCATGTCATATTTGAAAGAATGATTGATCCTATCTCGGACTTGATAGAGGGTATTGAAATAACTAACCAAAAGGAAAATGAAATTTGGCTGAAGACACCAAGTCTTAAGTATTCTTAATCAATTCATAACCCAACAAGTCAGCAAAAACAACATGTTGATGGGTATGCAGGAAATATTGCCTTCCCTCAATGAAATATTTATTAAGACAGTATCAGGTCAAAGAAGAAAGAATATGCCGGAAGCATCCTGATTTATTTTACCACCGGATAATAAAAATCGTAAGCAGCCTAAATAAAACCAAAGCCATATCCGCCAACAGTTGATTCCGTGTTTAATATGATAAAAACATCGTTTTTATCTATTTCGGCCCTGAGATCTAAATCTGCCACTACCCTATTTTCTCTTTGACAGTCGTTTGATTTGGGCCATATATCGTTGAAATAATACCAATATTGATGCTTTTCAAAAATCTCTCCTATCTGATTATACATAAACATCCAATAAAAACTATCTGCAATAGAGACCACCTTTAACTGGATCTTGCTGCTATCTTTCTCATAAGTTAAAGTGGGATAAGCAAGTTCCGGACCTCGAATCCGATATAATAGATTCATTCCATCAGCTATATCATAATCTGTACCATAGGCTCGCTTTACCCCATCCATAGACCATTGGAGTTCCCTTAGATCGATGTGGCGTTCACGCTCTATATAATGAATCAGGGAATCCTCTGCAAGACATGCTCCATAAACACTCCAATGTGTACCTAATTTGGGAAACAAGAGGTATTTAGAGGTGTCTTTACTTTTTATAAAATAGTCACCAAAGTCTATAATATCCAAGCTGGCATCCTTTGCAGCTTTAACGAAGCCATTGTAGTTTGTTTGATTTGAGATATGAAGCAGGTTATCCGGAATATATTCTGTATAAAACCTTGCCTTGCTGGGAGCAATTGCTATAATGAGACTCTTATTCATTTTAGACAAAGTATCTGAAAGCAGTCGAATTTTTCTGATTTTTTCAGCAAATATTTCATCTCCCAAATAATTGATGCCGTTGATTGCATCGATATATCCTGACTCATACAAGTAACTTTCCTTGCCAACGATGACATCTTTAGCCTTTGCTTTATTAAAAATGCTATAAAGAATTTGATTATTAAAGCGAACCAAGCCTGTTCGAAAGCCAAAATTCTGATTCAAAAAACTTTCTGTCTTTTCCTGGAATGTCCCTTCAAGCCATTCACTCACAGAGAACAAAGGTTTATCAACGGTCGTGATCGCTCCGTTTAATGGCGTTTCTTTGAATAAAAGTAGCTTCTCTTGAGTGTAAGGCAATATCAGCAAACATAAGAGTATGGCCAACAATATTCGTCTTAGAATTCCATTGTCTTTCATCATTAGAATCTAAAATATATGAAAGGATTAAAACTAAAGGTAGTGATTGAACTAACAGAAAGGATGAAAAGAACCGTCACTGCAAAGGACAGTATTATATGCTTAAAGTTATTGTATGGCATTTCATAAACCTGCTTTTGTATTATATCTCCTCTTTTTAAAACAGTAAAAAATGAAAAGAAAATAGCCAATACAAAATAAGTATAAAATTCACTGTCAATTGGAATAGATGCCATATTCCTAAATGAAAATAAGGTTTTAATATAAATTAATGCATCGTTAAAATGTTCGATCCTGAAAAATACCCAACCGATCACCACAACAAAAAAAGTAATAATCATAGGTAAAAACGCACCCAACTTCCCATAAAATTTACTCAAAAACATACGTTCAATAACCAGAAAAAAACCATGATAAGCTCCCCAAATCACAAAATTCCATGAAGCACCATGCCATAATCCTGATGCCAAGAACACGATCCAAAGATTGGCGTATTTTCTGAGATTTGAATCCACTCTGTTTCCCCCCAAAGGAATATATAAATAATTCCTCATCCATGCACCGAGAGTGATATGCCAGCGCCTCCAGAATTCGGTAATACTCCTTGATGTGTATGGATTATTGAAGTTTTCAGGAAATTTAAAACCAATCATTTTAGCTAGACCTATAGCCATATCTGAATATCCTGAGAAGTCAAAATAAATCTGAAAAGTATATGCAAGAATACCAATCCAAGCAGTATAGCTGTCCATCGTGGCATAATCCTGGACAAAGATGGTATCTGCCAGTAATCCCATATGATTGGCAATTATCACTTTTTTAGAAAGTCCAATCACAAATCTGTAGAAGCCAGTCAGTCTGTTTTCATTATTTTCATTATGGGACCTGTCGGTGATCTGATCTGCCAGATCATGATATCTCACTATTGGTCCGGCTATTAGCTTTGGAAATAAGATGATGTAAAGCTGATAATCCCAAAAGTTCTTTAAGGGTTTGTGTATTTTCCTGTAGACATCAACTACATAAGTGATGGTTTCGAAAGTATAAAAGGATATTCCAATAGGCAGCAGGAGCTTGGTCCATTTGATTTCTCCTCCGCCGAGAAGACCTAACAAGGAATTTACATTATCTATAAAGAAATTCGAGTATTTAAAGTATAAAAGTAATCCCAAATTGACACTCACAGATAATGCTAGTAATACTTTCCTCCTGTTCTCACTTTCAGTGGCCGACATCCATTTGACCAAATGGAAATCAATAAAAGTCGTTCCCAGAATTACGAAAATAAACTTTGGAGCCCCCCAGCTATAAAATGCAATACTAAAAAAAAGTATTACTAAGTTTTTGTATTTTTTGTCAACAAGAAAATAGGTGATCAGAAAAAGTGGTAAAAAATATAATAGAAATACTATACTACTAAATACCATTTATCATGATCTATAAGGTTGCTCTTATTAAATTTATTAGAAGAAATCTGCAAAGATTCTAGTCTTTCATATACGGATAATCATCTTCGACATAATTGTCAGTATAAAGGCCTGATGCTTCCGGCCATGGTGATTCTTCAGCAAATGCTACAGCATCTTCTACCTCTTCATGTATCTTTTGCTGGATTTCTAAGATTTTGGTTTCACTTAGTACACCTTCCTCTTTGAAAAAATGCTCCAACATACCTATAGGATCTAATGTTTTGTAGTGCTCCAATTCATCTTTTGAGCGGTAATGACCCGGATCACTTACGCTGTGACCTCTGTATCTATAGGTTTTGATCTCAAGATAATATGGACCTTTCCCCGAACGAATGTGAGCTGCTGCTTTAGCAATAGCTTCATGAACAGCTTCAGGATTCATCCCATCAACCGGCTCACTTGGCATCTCGTAGCCTAGACCTATTTTGTACATATCAGTGACATTGCTGGTTCTGGTAACGGATGTACCCATAGCATACTGATTATTCTCGCAAATAAACAAAACAGGTAGCTTCCATGTCATAGCCATATTGAAAGCTTCATGCAAGGCACCCTGCCGAGCAGCACCATCACCAAACATGGTGACACATAGGTTATCAGTTTTTTTATATTTTTCTGCAAATGCAATTCCAGCTCCAATGGGGATCTGAGCACCAACGATTCCATTTCCCCCAAAAAATTTATGTTCTTTTGAAAAGAAGTGCATTGAACCACCTTTGCCTTTGACGCAGCCAGTTTGTTTACCGAATAATTCAGCCATACAAGATCTTGCACTGAGACCTTTCATGAGCGCAAGCCCATGTTGTCTGTATCCTGTAACTAAACAGTCTTCAGGCTTTAAGGCAGACTTTATACCTGCAGCGATAGCTTCCTGACCAATATAAACGTGACAAAAACCTCTGATTTTCTGTTGAGAATACATCAATAAGGTCTTCTCTTCAAATTTCCTAATCCTGAGCATCGTTTCATACCAAAGCTCATAGGTTGCTTCTGAATATTTCGCTTTTTTCTTTTCAGCAGTCTTTTGCATTAAAATATAAATTTTGTAATCTAAAAAGTAAAAGTAAAAAAATATCCGAACATAGCTATGTAATACTTGTCTTAACACTTGGATAAATTAAAAGTTAAATATAAAAGAGGTCAGCAAACGATTTACGAAGTGTCGTCTGATGGCTTCAAGACATCTGACAGTTTAGTTTATCCTGTGTTACTTGTGCAGGACAAAACATCCGACGAGCAATAAATATAAAATTTCATGATTTCTGAGCGGTAAATGCGACGGAACTAAATACGTCGGATGGCGTGAACAAGAGAAGCTACGGAGAGCAGTCTGGTGGCTTAAAAACATCTGACGGATATTTAAAATCTGAAGTTTCGAAGCAACTAAATTTATATCTAAATTAGATTTCACTCAACTTTGTAACGTTGACTACCTGTGCAATAAGCTACTTAAAAGGGTTAGGCCTTAAATTAAAACATTAAGGAATTTAGAGGAATTAAGGAGTAAGTTTCATGCCGTTTAAACTTAGAATCAGAATAGGTAGAATGCCAGCAGCCGTAATTAAGTCGGCTGATGTCATTGGGAAATATGCCATAGTCGTCTGATGGCTTCAAGACATCTGACGGCTTCGATGACTTTTATCGATTTGACGTTATCGTTTGAGTCGAAAATTTGAAAGCGAAAATAAATTCTCCAATCAATATTCTATATTTGCTTGGATGTTTCAATACATAATATACTTATAACAAGCTGCCTTGTATTTAGAGAAAGTCATATTAACGAATTTTAAAAATTATAGTGCTGCTGATGTTCAGTTTGCAAGGGATTTCAATATTATTACCGGAAATAATGGACAGGGTAAAACGAATCTGCTTGATGCCATATATTTATTATGCATGACAAAGTCCTATTTCCAGTATTCTGAAAAGAATTTAATAAAATTTGACAAGGATTTTTTCAGAGTTGATGGGAATTTTCACCTGAATGATGAAATAATAAATGTGGTATGTAAGTATAAGCTTCCAAATAATAAGTCTTTCATTGTAAACGACAAGGAAGTGCGGAAGTTTTCCCACTTTATTGGAAAGCTTCCGGCGGTTATGATTGCCCCTGGTGACATTCAGCTCATAGAAGAAGGTAGTGAGGAACGGAGGAAATTTATAGATATTTCTATTTGCCAGGGTAACAGAGAATACCTTGAGGCTTTAAATAAGTACAATAAAATATTAAAGCAGCGGAATTCATTACTCAAACAGATCAATCGCGACGGTAGAAGTCAGCAAGAACTAATTGATTATTATAATGAAGAAATGGCAATAATTTCTGAGTTTATAATGAATTCCAGAAGGATCTTTACAGATGAGATTAATATTATTTATAATGAAATATATGAGCAAATCGCTTCAGGAAAGGAAGATGTTAACTGCCTTTATCTCCCAGATTGTCAGGGACAAAAAGCAGATTTTATTGAAGCCTATCGAGCCTCTTATAAAAAAGATTTGATCCTTGAAAGAACTACCAAAGGAATCCATAAAGATGATCTGGAATTTATTATTAGCGCTTTACCTGTAAAAAGAATTGGCTCTCAGGGTCAGATAAAGTCAACAATCTTTGCTGCAAAGCTCGCACAGTATCATTGGTTGAAGAAAATCATAGGTACAAAACCAATTCTATTACTTGACGATATTTTTGACAAGCTGGACCATCATCGGGTGACCAATTTACTTAAGATCATTGACAGCGATGAATATGGGCAAGTATTTATAACTGATACTTATTCGGAACGGGTGAACAATATATTGCCTGAACTTAAAAAGAAATCGAATTCGTTCACTATTAATGAAGGAAAGGTAGCTGCTCATGGAAAATAAATTTGGATCAAATGAACGTACTCTCAAAGATATACTTTCGGAATGGGTAAAAACTCCGGGTATTCGGAAGCAGTATATCAAGGTACAATTAAAGGAAGCCTGGAGCACTAATATGGGACCAATGGTTCTTAAATACACTAAAGGCATGACTTTAAGAAAAGGTGTGCTAACCATCAAGTAACCTCTGCCCCACTCCGTCAGGAATTATTATTGAACAAAATCAAGATCATCGATATGTTGAATGAATTTTTAGGTGAAAATCTGATCGAGGATATTATTGTATCATAAAAACAAAAGGCACTCCAGGGAATACCGAAAGTGCCTTTTTATTTATTGATAAGACTAAGCGCTATTTAATCACGACTTCAATTGTATCATTTAATTCCTTGCCTGATACTTTTAAGTAATAAACACCGCTAGTAAAATCAGATACCCTGATCTGTGTATTAGCATTATTCAAGTAATATCTAGACACCTCTGCACCAGAGAGATTGTACAATACACCCATCATCATATCGTTATCTGCAAAGTTGTTAATATCTATAGATATCATTTCACTTGAAGGATTAGGATATACATTAACGGATACTTTACCACAGTCTTTAGTTACTTTGGCAACATTACTGAATGCATAACTGCTATTCAAATCTACAGATTTAAGTCTATAGTATGTTGTACCGTTTTTGGCAGTATATGAATAGCTGTAGTTGCTACCTTTGCCATTGACTCCTTTGGCTTCGACAGTAGTTAACAAATCATAATTAATCCCATCAGTACTCATTTCCAACTCATAGTTTTTGAGATTGTCCTCAGCTAATGTCTTCCAATTTAATTGTGTTTTACAATTTATCAATTTGGCATCAAAAGATACTAAGACCGTTGGAAGAGGAATTGCTTCTAGTACAAGTATATGCAATGTAGCCGACACACAAGCTGAAGGCGTTCCATTATCACATGTAACATAAACTACATCCACAGACCCAAAAAATCCAGATGCAGGTTCAAAGGTATAACTACCATCGGCCATCAAAATAAAAATACCTTCCGGAAGTGTTACGTTCTGTGGATTTACGCTATGGGAATTACCTTCAGGATCTGTATCATTTGATGAAACATTGCCTGAAGTTGAAATACCATATGGAGTTTCAACAAAATCATCAGCAGCTGCAGTAGTATTGCCCATATCTGTTGGCAACACTGTAACTACAACAGTAGCCTCGGTACATAACCCACCAGGTGATTCACACACTTCATAAGTAAATACATCCACACCGTAGTATCCATCGTCAGGAATATATGAAATAGTCCCATCCATATTGACCACGACAGTTCCATGATCAGGTTGATTTATTATAGTAGGATCACCTAAAGTACCTCCGACATTTCCTATTTCATCATTATTCAAAACGGGAATTATTACAGTACCTGGGTTGGTATCATCACCAGTTACAGTAGCAATATCTGTATTGGCAGTTGGCGGATTCGAACTAGGCAACTCATCCTTTATTGTAATGGTTAACTGTTCAGTTCTGCAATTTGTAGTCTCTCCAGCACCACATACGGTAATTGTATAAATGTAAACACCTGGATTTGGTGAAGTAAAAGTATAGCTCCCATCTGAATTCAGCATTAAAACACCTCCTAAGGGGTTGCTACTACCTTCTACAGGATTTGAATATTCACCAGGTGAATCATCAATAATGTCATTTGTAGATACATCACCATTGATAGTTAGATTGACAGTTCCAACATTAAAATCCGGATTGGTTTTAAAACATATTGTAGGATTGGCACCTCCAATAAAATCTGCATTAGAATTATCAATAAATGCACCGTAGATTTCAATAAAAGAATTGACTACTGCTAACCCTCCATAAATAATTTTTACCTCATCAAATGGCAAAGTAGCTTCAAATCCAATGTTGTAAAATCCTCCTGGTGGTGGGTTTATAAGAAGCACAATTGCAGTAAGATCTAAAAGAGTACCAGCGTTCTTAGATTCTCTTAATACACCATTATTAAAAGTTTGGATGGTGACATATGGTAAAACATCAGCTGCCAAAGGAAAGCCAATATTTCTGACAGTAAATCCTACTCTTGTACCTGGATAATAGGTATCAACCGGATCAAGGATAGCAATGCCCGATTCTGCAAGTGCACCCGCGACAGTGTTGATGCGTGAATAATTGGTTAGGTCATCATCTATTAGATTCCATGGATTTTCGACTTCACATACGACGCATGCAGCTCCTGTAACTCCTGTTTTTTCAAAATCAATAAATAGTGGAAAGTCAGGTGCTGTCAGGCTATATGTCGTTCCGCAATCCATATCTTTAGCACAATTAGTTTGAACAAAAAGATCATAGATCCTTACTTCTCCTAAGCTAACTCCAACGACATTTTCAAAAGATATCTGAACTTCATCGAATGCAACCGGGCAGATCACACCGACTTTATTTCGAATTCTGCCAGTTGAGAGATCTGTACCTACTCCAGCTAGTAAATATGGATTAGAAGCTGTATGGACTAGCGATCCTTCGTTATAAAAATTAAGATCTATACCTGTTGCAACATTTACACCTAATAATTCATTGATTTCAATATCGTATCCGGCAAATGTATTCGCAGGATAATCCTCTAATGCATTTCGTACACTGAGTGAAGCTATACTTCCAACAGCTGCTGTCAAATCAAGCGTAGCATATGTGGCCAAATTACCATCCATTACATTATCAAAATCAAAGAATTTACAAACTGTACAAACTGTACCGCCTATAGCTGTATTTTCATTGTTAATATATATAGGATTGTCTGCAGCAACCAGTGAGGTTAGAGTATTGCATGTAAATGGTAAGGTTCTTGCGCAGAAATTTTCTATAAAAGCGTTGTATATGCTCGTAGTTTGAAGATCTACACCTGCGGGTATGCTAAATTGTATTTGAATCTCATCGAAAGGTAAAGTAGTTAATAATGAAACTTTTTGCCTACCTGATCCCTGCAATAATGCAGCTGACAATAGTAAATTATCTCCTGTTGCAGTCTGGACAGGAGTATTAGTGCCATCTAAATAGGTATTAATAGTTATGTATTGCAGCAAATTAGCGCCTAATAATGAAGTGTTTTCGAATTCAAATCCTGCAAGCTTAATACCGGAATAATCACCTATCTGACTTTGAACTGCTAAGCTGGTTGTCGTTAAAACACCCAAAATTCCGGGTGTAAGAACTGCCGCGTCTGAGGTACTTGGACTTATTACGTTGTATGGATTAACAATTTGAGATAAAGAAACTCCTGTAGTACCTGTATGATTATCGTTTATGGCAGATGGAAAAGATGGATTATTCAACGAAGTAATCGCATTGCAATTCAAAGCAGCACCAGACCCAAATTTTTGAACAAGAAAATAGAAAACATCAATATCAGGGGCTACAAGTGCCGTATAATGAAACCTAATTCGATCAAAATTCTTCGTAGTAATAAACCCTACTTGCGATTGTCCGGAAAGCAAGCCTGTACTTATGAGGGAGGCACTGCCAATGCTTTCCTGAGCAGTACCAGTACCGGTAATATATGTTTCAACAGTAAAACTTCCAAACAATGCAAGTAATGCATCATTCTCTATCACAACTCCAGCATAAGAACCGGCAGGAAAAAAATTACCACCTGTCGCATTATCATCCTTTACGTCAATCCATGCATTTCCGCTTAGAGCGGAAAAATTGGCCGAATTGGTGAGGCTGACATCAGTGACATTGTCTTTGGGACTAAACTCATCAAAAATTCCAACAGTAGACGAAGTAGCCACTACCCCAGGCAAATTATCAGTAGTCATGGGAGTCAGCGTATTGTCGACCAAGGCACTTGCCTGTCCATATTGAATCGTGGGAGAAATAAACAGCAATATTATTATTGCTGAAAGATTAATACATGTATTTTTCAGTGATGGCAAGGCCACTTTTCTGATAAATAATGAATTAAATAGATTTTTGTAGATTTTTAATTGCATAATAAAGTATTAAATTGTTAGTAAATAAATTAACATATAATTTACATTTTAATCATAGAATAAAATTTATGATCAAATGCATAATATTTGCTACGTACAAATCCTATTTAATACTTGTATGTCAATAATTAACGTTTTAAGTTATCTATTCTTCAATTGATAGTTAATAATATCACTTTACAAAATAAATATTTTATTACATAAGAGGAATTAAAATAATTAAAAATTAATAAAACTTGTTTAGTATTAGTAGGGTACAAAAACAAATTTAACAATTAGTCTTTATTTTACCAAATCGTATATATTTATAGATTATCTAATAAACCACAAAAATCATTAACAATAATTTATACAATTATTAATTTAATTAGACGAAAAATCAATAACAGTAAAATATATTTAAATATATTAAATCTAATTAAAAAGATAATAGGCTATTTTCTTAACATATGACAAGGAATTTGGGTAAACAACAAAAAAAAGCCCATTAGAAATGTCTAATGAGCCTTTTTTATTGTGACCTCGGGAGGATTCGAACCCCCAACCCTCAGAGCCGAAATCTGATATTCTATCCAGTTGAACTACGAAGCCGATTTAAAAATGCAAATGTATACTATTTTTTTAAATATTAAAATGGGTAATGGGTAATCGGTAATGGGTAATCGGCAAATAATCATTGATCTGTAATTGATTGGGTACACTTTATCACCCATTACCTGATCAAACATCACCTGATCACACATCACTCACCCTCAACTGGGGACAATGATCCCGTTTCAACCAATTCTTTGATGGAGATCAGAAGTCCCATCCAACCTCCCCCATCCTCAGCATGGCTGTATCTGGCCTGACCGTCAGCAACTTTGGAATAATCGCCCTGGCTAACTTTTAGGTTTGTAATTCCTTCTACCTCTGTCAATATATATTTTACAATAAGATAGTTTTCGGGAATGTCAGGAACATCAGAGTTAGGGTCAAAAGTGGAATATGCCAACATATTACCGGGATCTACTTCTGTGACATTGCCTTTTACGAAAACCATTGTAACTCCTTCTAACACTCCTTGCCATGTCATAGAACTACCTACAGTCAAGTCGGAAATAACCTCGCAGCCAAACATATATTTCTTTGTTTCGACAGGATTAGTTAACGCATTCCATACTTTTTCCTTTGGAGCATTAATGTCAATCTCATTTTCGATGAATAGTTTTTCGTCCATATCTTAGTCTGTTATTATTTATAAATTTGGTCTGTTAAAATCTATTAAGTTACCATCCTGATAACATACTCTGCAGCGAGGTTCGTATAGATCTTTTGCACCTAAAAGCACTTGGGCATTATCTTCCGAGAGTCTATAAGAATGGGTAGCAAGGTTGCCGCAATGCACGCAAATAGCATGAACCTTGGTGATATATTCAGCCACTGCCAATAGTTGAGGCATAGGTCCAAATGGTAATCCTGCAAAATCCATATCGAGACCTGCTATGATAACCCTTTTACCGCGGAAAGCAAGTTGCTGACAGACATCTATTAGATCCATGTCAAAAAATTGTGCTTCATCAATGCCTATGACTGAATAATCATCACTTAATAATAGTATATCCTCTGCTGAATTGACAGGTGTGGAAAGAATGACATTGGAGTCATGACTCACCACATTATTTTGGTCGTATCTGATATCTTTTGCAGGTTTAAAAACCATTACACTTTGATAAGCATATTGAGCGCGCTTAAGCCTCCTAATTAACTCCTCGGTTTTTCCGGAGAACATTGAACCACATATCACTTCTACCCAACCACTTCTCTGACCTTTATAATGAGGTTCTAAAAACATATTAAATAGTAATTTATTATATAATTATTTTATTTAATGTATTTTTGCTTTCAAGGGTGAGCATACCATATTGCAAATACATTACGTTGAATAAAGACATAAAATTAAACATTCTATGAACAAAAAAAAGTCTCAAGAATATTTAGATAAAATAAACGAGTCCTTTGAGGCTCTAAGTGTTAATCCTCATGACATTGATGTAGACACTTTATTGGGTTATATCCGTATATTCTATAGTTCAGTAAAATCTATTCCTGTACAATTAGAAATCGAAGGCAATAAAATTAGGAAATCAATAACTTATACATTACCAGATAGCCAGCCTTTGATTACAAATGAAAACCTTGTAGTAGACAATGCTGAAGATGTAATTTTGGAGAATGACCCCGAGAAGATTACTGAAGAAGAGGTATTAGAGGGATTTCCATCAGATTCTTCGTCTAAAGAGGTCTCTCAAGAAATTTCAACACCTGAAATAATTGATACTCCGGAAAAAGAAGAAATCACATATCGAACAGAGGAAATAGAAAAACCTCAGGTCCAAGAAGTTGTAACTCCAATAATCGAAGAAGAGGAAGTGCATAAGATTGAGGAGGAGGAACCTCATAAAATTGTGGAGAAAATTAAAGAACCTGAGCAAGAAATTGTAGAAGCTCCTGAAATAAATACTGTAATACCCCAGGCTGAAAAGGAAGAGATCGCCATCCACCTGACGAATGATTATATTGTTGAAAAGAATATTGAGGTTATCGAAGATACTCCCATAATAAAACCTGAAGTTATTTTAGAACTACCGAACATTAAGGATGATTCAAAATACGGAAGTAAGGGCAACATGCTTTCTCAGATCGAAACAGAACAGCATAAACCTTTATACACCCCTAATAATCAAAGCAGTCATAATCCCAGTGATGCAATAGAGTCATTATTCAAAGACAAAAGTCCTACTGGTTTGGTAGATTTTCTTGGGTTGAGCCCTTTGGACAATATCAATAAAGCTTGGGGATTAAACGAAAAGATGCTTGTCATTAAAGACCTTTTCGGTGATGACTTCAATGCATTTAATGAAACAATTGAGATGATCAACAAATTCACTTCTTTTGAGGAGGTGAAAAATTATTTAATCAACAATGTAGTTCATAAGTATAGTTGGAATGATATCTCTAAGTTTAAGAAAGCTAGCGATTTCATTGTTCAGACCAAGAGATTATTTGTAAAGTAACTGTTTGATGGAATTATTTTACTTACAATCACCTTATATAAAACTTTTAAGATAAAGATTTTGTTTTGATTCAAAATTTGGATTTTGGAAAAGGACAAAGCGGATATTTTATCAAGTATTAAATTTGCACTTCTTGTAGGCTTAATACCCTGTATAGTGTTTTCTATAGAGTTTGTTTTAAATGTAGACTTTTCATATTTTGGAATATTGGCACGTCATACAAGTGGATTAAAGGGTATAATATTCAGCCCTATGGTTCATGGGAGTTTAAATCATTTATTTTCCAATCTTCCGCCATTAATCTTCTCTGTATTTCTAATCCATTTTTTTTATAGCAGGCAGTTTTGGCCAATTTTCCTTTTGAATTATCTATTAACTGGAATCATGGTGTGGCTGTTCAGCAGGGAAGTGTATCACATAGGAGCAAGTGGTGTAGTTTACGCGCTAATTTCATTCATTTTTTGGGCAGGTCTGTTTGTGAGGAATATAACATCTATCATACTTTCATTACTTGTATTAGTGGTCTATAGTGGAATGTTTGCGGGCATCGTTCCTTCGCCTGAGATCCTTGAAAAAAATATATCATGGGAAAGTCATTTGCTGGGAGCACTCGTTGGCATTACTGTAGCATGGATGTTCAGAAAAACAATACTCGCCGATCACAAATCCAAACTAACACCGTTGATTTATCCAAAGGATGAAATTAGGTCGGATTATTTTCATCCAGAAACTTTTGACAAAACAAAATGGCAAAGATATTTAGATGAGCAATCAAAATTTGAGCAGTGATAATCAGAGGTCAGTAGTCAGTGGTCAGTAATCAGTCGTCAGTGGTCAATGGTCAGTAATCAGTAATCAGTAATCAGTAATCAGTAATCAGTAAGTCCAACATTACAAATAGAGTTCCTTCTCTTATATAATTACAACATTTTATAGTCCTAATTTTGAACAACTAACCTCGTTTCCACAACAATGCCATGAGCCATCAGCCATTAGCCATTAGCTAACAGCCATCACACACATGCTCCGCCTCATTTTTAATTCTCCATTTTCAATTTTCAATTTCTTCCCTTCTACCTCACCACAGTAATATCTCCTTTATATGTAAGCTGTCGACCATCGCGTAGCGTGACTACTGCTAGGTAAACAAAGACCGCCGGCGTGTTCGTCTTCTGTTCGCCAAATCTTCCGTTCCAGCCATAGGCAGGGTCATCCGGTGGCGTATCCTCTATCGAAAACTGTACATCACCCCATCTATTAAATATCACCAACTTATTGATCCGTGTTACGTTTCGATCCGTCTGTATATAAAATACATCATTTATTCCATCATTGTTCGGACTGATAGCCGTCGGTATAAATACCCGGATCACACTCTTCACTCTGATCTCGATAGAGTCCTCTGCGACACATCCGTTTTCATTCGTCACCACTACATTATATACTGTCGTGATCGTCGGCTCTACCGTCAACTGTGGACAGTCATTGCAACTCGTACCCTCCGGATTTGAACTCCATACTATGTTTGCATCTTTGATATTTATCGAGATATCAGGACTAATTGTCACTATATCTCCTTCAGCTATAACCTTATTTGTCCCCAACTCTACCTTAACCTCCTTCGGATTCTCTATCAGTATTGTCTGTGCATAATGACAGCCGTTATCATCCAGTACCTCAATAGTATGATTACCCGGTCCTAGATCTGTGAAATTTACCGTAGGTCCATAACTGCCTCCGTCTATCAAATACTCAAACGAAGGAGTGCCCCATTTATACCCAATATCCTCACCTGACCATCCGCTTTGTTATAACAACTGATGCTGTCCACTTCATATCCGATCCCAACTATCGCTGCATTGTCCTTCTTGACCTCTACCACATCTGTCTCCACACAACCCGTAAGTGTATTGGTCACCTCAAGCTCATAGATGCCTGCATCTACGATACCGCTCACCGTCGCTGTATTACCCGCAGCTGTTGAGTTCGTCGTATTCGTCCAACTGTAATTGATTCCCGCTCCTGTGCTCGTATTGGGACCTCCTATACTCACCGTCTCAATCACACAATCTATGTAACCATCCGTCCCCGCATCTGCCACCGGAAGCGCATTCTTCGCCAGCGTAAGTGTAGAAGTCGTCGCAGGACATAGTCCTAATGCACTCGCTACTGTATAATTAAACGTATATCCTGTCCCTTCCGGTAAACTATTAAAATCCAGTACTCCTGTCGTCGCATTGAACGCAGATCCGATATTCGGCCCGCCTGTATACAACCACGTACCGCCCAGCTGCTGCTGACTTAGTACCGTATCCAGATCCACACTGCTCCCAAAATCAGCACACCTGTCATATACATCATTTGCTCCGGCAAAGGCCGTACTATCCAGTGTCAATATCAACTGAGCTGTATCAAAACATCCGATCGGCACTGCTGCATCCAACTTATAATATAACACGTACTGACCATAAGGACTCCCCGTGCCTACAAACATATTGCCTCCCGTTATCGTCGCCGTGCTACCCACCGGCCCACTCTCGATAAACCATGATCCAGGCTTCGTCGTTACCTTATAATCATTCAAATTGATCGTAGGTATTGTATTACAAAATGACTCCTCCGGTGAGATCGCCACTGAAGGACATTTACAGTCCTCTACTATAATATCTATCGTATACGATACCGCCTGGCAACTTGGATCACCCATTATCGTATATGTATATTCATACGTACCCGGAGTAGCTCCATTAAAGTCCTTTGGACTAAATGATGCACTTCCTGGATCGCCGCCCGGACCTGTATATGTCCACACTCCTCCTGTCACGCCGCTTACCACCAACGTATCAAAATCTACTTCATTCACATAATCAGGTGAAAAATTACTGTTACATGCCTGTTCAACTGTCTTCAAGGTAGCTACAGGTGCCGACATGATCGTCACCGTCGTTACCGCTGTCATTGGACATCCTGCCATACTATTTGTCAATGTATAAGTAAAATCATAGGTGCCCGCCGGCTGTGAACTAAAATTAGCAATCCCTCCTGCTATCACTACTGTGGATCCTACAGGTTTATTTGTCACTGTCCATGTACCCGCTCCCGTAGCACCCTGGATCGTATTATTTAAATTTATCGTGCCTACATCATTACACGTCGTCCCCGCATTCGGTGATATACTCAATGGTGGACAAATACAGTTCTGTAGATCGATCTGTACCTGCACCGGTGTCACTACACATACCCCTGCCTGATTAGGGGTATATTCATACACATACACGCCCGTATTGGTCATGCCCGTAAAGTCCTGTATCGGCAACGTCCCCCCAGGGGTGCCAGGTCCGCTTACCAGTGTCCAGGTACCTGTATAAGCAATATTTCCGCTGACCAATGTATCCAGATCTACCATGCTCGGCAAAGGCTGCAATAAATCGTTGCAAGCCTGTATATTCTTAGGAGTAAGCACCAACGCTTCCTCAAATTTAACATCTATTGTCTTACTCTCTCCGCAGCCCTGACCATTGTAATCAGCACCAAACTGGAAGGTATAGGTGCCCGGCTGAACCACTGTCACCACTGTATTTGGATCATTCGCCGGTGTGAATACCACTCCTGCGATATCAGGACCGGCAGTAGCTATCCATATATACTGAAGCAATGGATCCGTCAGATTAGGAATGCCACCAAGTGTGGCTGTTAAACTATCCTCCTTCGCACATACAGCATAAGAAGCTGCCAAACTTACCGTAGGTGATGGTACCACCTGGATCGGGAAACAAGTCTCAGGCCCAGGACCACAACCATCTACTGCATTCACACATATCTGGTAATTGCCCGCTGTCGCATAATTTAAGTTGATCGTCGATCCATTACCTACTCCCATCACTGTACCATCTACATGATTCCATGTGTAAGACAATACTCCTGTCTGTATATTCGTCACGTCAAATGTATAATTCTCTCCGGCACACAAAGTCGTCGGTCCTGTCGTAACCGGCATAACCAACGTAGAATTCTCAGCAGTTATCGTCACAGGAAAATATTCCGTACAAATTATCTGCTGTGGCGTGACATTGGCAGGATTCTCCATTACGGTAGTGACTATAGCATAATAGTACCCTGGATTCGAAATTACATGATTAGGGCCTGTACCAATTTCTATATCAAGTGCATTATACCATTTTATCCCATATGATAAAATATTAGGAAATACCCAAGCTGGGCTAAGAGAAAGTGTAGAGGTAGCTGTGCCACCGCAAGGCAATGAGGCTGGATTGGCCTGTATTGTTCCTGATACCTGAACTTCGTTAATGTAAAAATTTACAAGACTGTCGCACCCTCTAGCGTTGGTATAATGAACAATATTGGCCTGAGGGCCAGGAGAATAGGGAACATTATCAATAAAAGCATACAAATCTCCCGGGCAAACAAATACATTTTGATTAGGGCCGTATGTGTCCGGAATAGGACTGACTACCAACGTAATAGCGGTGTCGCAGCTCGTTCCTGTGGGGCCGTTGGAAATTAGGTTGTATGTACCTACAGGATAGTTACTTCCTCTGAATTTATAAGTTGAAGTCTGACATGTCTCACCTGTAAAGCTAAGATTAGGTTTAGCAGATACGGTGACAGGCCAACACATATTTTGTCCGATATCATCACATTCATTGGTACCTGTCACACAAATCTGATAATCACCCGGAGCAACAGCTGAATAGTTAACTGTTACCATAGGGCCATCTGTATTTATAGTAGCACCGGTAGGTAAATCCCATTCATAATCTGTAGCGAATGGGAAGCCAAGAAAATTATAATTGATCGACGCTCCTACACATACTTCAGTGAGGCCATTTAAATTAGTATTTACTGGAGGGGAAACCAATGTGGTCCCGATCCCTGAGTTAACTGTCACTTCGTAGTGGCAGGTGGCGCCTGAACTACCATCTAACACAATATAATAAATAGTACCTGGAACAGCATTATTATATAATATATTAATAATACCGCCACTTCCAACTCCATTACCATTGCAAAGTAAAGCGCCGTTTAAGTTGTTACAACTATTATAAATGGCCCATTGGGCAGTTCCATTTCCACCTACACATCCTGATAAATATATATCAATGTCTATGATACTATTATTCGCAACAAATGCAAACCAATTTGGATTTTGTAATGTAAATCCACCACCACAAAATGATGCGTCACCGCCCCAAGAGCCCGGCTGCATATCTGCACAGTACCCATCCATATCACAAACAAAAGGAGCAACACTACATCCTTGCCCGGGAACTATGTTTAAGTCAAGGTTACATGGAGTTTGAGAAAAAAGCTGATTAGTAATAAAATTAAAAAAAATGACTGTTGAAACTGTGCAGAAAAATCTTAGCATGGAAGTGTTAATTAATATTGACTATTAAGGCAAAGATAATAATTCCTCGATAATCTTGGACAATGATTTGCCCTAAAGCAATTTTAGTGAATAAAATGTTTAAATTTCCACATAAACACCACACAATATTCTGATAGCTTAGAAATATCAGTAGTCAGTAGTCAGTAGTCAGTAGTCAGTAAGTCCAACATTACAAATAGAGTTCCTTCTCTGATATAATTCTAACATTTTATAAGTCCTAATTTTGAACAACTAACCCCGTTTCCACAACAATGCCATGAGCCATCAGCCATTAGCCATTAGCTAACAGCCATCACACACATGCTCCGCCTCATTTTTAATTCTCCATTTTCAATTTTCAATTTCTTCCCTTCTACCTCACCACAGTAATATCTCCTTTATATGTAAGCTGTCGACCATCGCGTAGCGTGACTACTGCTAGGTAAACAAAGACCGCCGGCGTGTTCGTCTTCTGTTCGCCAAATCTTCCGTTCCAGCCATAGGCAGGGTCATCCGGTGGCGTATCCTCTATCGAAAACTGTACATCACCCCATCTATTAAATATCACCAACTTATTGATCCGTGTTACGTTTCGATCCGTCTGTATATAAAATACATCATTTATTCCATCATTGTTCGGACTGATAGCCGTCGGTATAAATACCCGGATCACACTCTTCACTCTGATCTCGATAGAGTCCTCTGCGACACATCCGTTTTCATTCGTCACCACTACATTATATACTGTCGTGATCGTCGGCTCTACCGTCAACTGTGGACAGTCATTGCAACTCGTACCCTCCGGATTTGAACTCCATACTATGTTTGCATCTTTGATATTTATCGAGATATCAGGACTAATTGTCACTATATCTCCTTCAGCTATAACCTTATTTGTCCCCAACTCTACCTTAACCTCCTTCGGATTCTCTATCAGTATTGTCTGTGCATAATGACAGCCGTTATCATCCAGTACCTCAATAGTATGATTACCCGGTCCTAGATCTGTGAAATTTACCGTAGGTCCATAACTGCCTCCGTCTATCGAATACTCAAACGAAGGAGTGCCCCCATTTATACCCAATATCCTCACCTGACCATCCGCTTTGTTATAACAACTGATGCTGTCCACTTCATATCCGATCCCAACTATCGCTGCATTGTCCTTCTTGACCTCTACCACATCTGTCTCCACACAACCCGTAAGTGTATTGGTCACCTCAAGCTCATAGATGCCTGCATCTACGATACCGCTCACCGTCGCTGTATTACCCGCAGCTGTTGAGTTCGTCGTATTCGTCCAACTGTAATTGATTCCCGCTCCTGTGCTCGTATTGGGACCTCCTATACTCACCGTCTCAATCACACAATCTATGTAGCCATCAGTGCCCGCATCTGCCACGGAAGCGCATTCTTCGCCAGCGTAAGTGTAGAAGTCGTCGCAGGACATAGTCCTAATGCACTCGCTACTGTATAATTAAACGTATATCCTGTCCCTTCCGCTAAACTATTAAAATCCAGTACTCCTGTCGTCGCATTGAACGCAGATCCGATATTCGGCCCGCCTGTATACAACCACGTACCGCCCAGCTGCTGCTGACTTAGTACCGTATCCAGATCCACACTGCTCCCAAAATCAGCACACCTGTCATATACATCATTTGCTCCGGCAAAGGCCGTACTATCCAGTGTCAATATCAACTGAGCTGTATCAAAACATCCGATCGGCACTGCTGCATCCAACTTATAATATAACACGTACTGACCATAAGGACTCCCCGTGCCTACAAACATATTGCCTCCCGTTATCGTCGCCGTGCTACCCACCGGCCCACTCTCGATAAACCATGATCCAGGCTTCGTCGTTACCTTATAATCATTCAAATTGATCGTAGGTATTGTATTACAAAATGACTCCTCCGGTGAGATCGCCACTGAAGGACATTTACAGTCCTCTACTATAATATCTATCGTATACGATACCGCCTGGCAACTTGGATCACCCATTATCGTATATGTATATTCATACGTACCCGGAGTAGCTCCATTAAAGTCCTTTGGACTAAATGATGCACTTCCTGGATCGCCGCCCGGACCTGTATATGTCCACACTCCTCCTGTCACGCCGCTTACCACCAACGTATCAAAATCTACTTCATTCACATAATCAGGTGAAAAATTACTGTTACATGCCTGTTCAACTGTCTTCAAGGTAGCTACAGGTGCCGACATGATCGTCACCGTCGTTACCGCTGTCATTGGACATCCTGCCATACTATTTGTCAATGTATAAGTAAAATCATAGGTGCCCGCCGGCTGTGAACTAAAATTAGCAATCCCTCCTGCTATCACTACTGTGGATCCTACAGGTTTATTTGTCACTGTCCATGTACCCGCTCCCGTAGCACCCTGGATCGTATTATTTAAATTTATCGTGCCTACATCATTACACGTCGTCCCCGCATTCGGTGATATACTCAATGGTGGACAAATACAGTTCTGTAGATCGATCTGTACCTGCACCGGTGTCACTACACATACCCCTGCCTGATTAGGGGTATATTCATACACATACACGCCCGTATTGGTCATGCCCGTAAAGTCCTGTATCGGCAACGTCCCCCAGGGGTGCCAGGTCCGCTTACCAGTTTCCAGGTACCTGTATAAGCAATATTTCCGCTGACCAATGTATCCAGATCTACCATGCTCGGCAAAGGCTGCAATAAATCGTTGCAAGCCTGTATATTCTTAGGAGTAAGCACCAACGCTTCCTCAAATTTAACATCTATTGTCTTACTCTCTCCGCAGCCCTGACCATTGTAATCAGCACCAAACTGGAAGGTATAGGTGCCCGGCTGAACCACTGTCACCACTGTATTTGGATCATTCGCCGGTGTGAATACCACTCCTGCGATATCAGGACCGGCAGTAGCTATCCATATATACTGAAGCAATGGATCCGTCAGATTAGGAATGCCACCAAGTGTGGCTGTTAAACTATCCTCCTTCGCACATACAGCATAAGAAGCTGCCAAACTTACCGTAGGTGATGGTACCACCTGGATCGGGAAACAAGTCTCAGGCCCAGGACCACAACCATCTACTGCATTCACACATATCTGGTAATTGCCCGCTGTCGCATAATTTAAGTTGATCGTCGATCCATTTCCTACTCCCATCACTGTACCATCTACATGATTCCATGTGTAAGACAATACTCCTGTCTGTATATTCGTCACGTCAAATGTGTAATTCTCCCCGGCACACAAAGTCGTCGGCCCTGTCGTAACCGGCATAACCAACGTAGAATTCTCCGCCGTTATCGTCACAGGAAAATATTCCGTACAAATTATCTGCTGTGGCTCAACCAGGGGGTTAGAAGTATTATTCATAAAGGTTGTAACAATTGCATAGTAGTACCCGGGATTCGAAATTACGACACTACTTCCCATGCCAATTTCAACATCTAATGCATTATACCACTTAATTCCATACGCATCCGGAGGAAATACAAATCCAGGTGCCAAACTGAGAGTCGAAGTTGCTGTGCCGCCGCAAGGTAATGACGCTGGGTTGGCCTGGACCGTTCCTGACAATTGCACATCATTTATATAAAAATTTACAAGACTGTCGCACCCTCTGGAATTTACATATGTCACAATATTAGCTGCAGGTCCCGATTGAAAAGGCACCCCATCTACAAACGCAAAGAAATCATCTTCACATTTATATACCTGTTGGTCAGGACCATTGGTATTAGGCAGTGGCACTATAACAAGATTATAAGTTGTATCACAACTAGTTCCATTCGGACCTTGATAATTAAATGTATAACTTCCGGGAGGATAATTTCCACCTCGAAAATTGTATGTATCACCTTGACATACTTCACCAAAAACATTGTATTTCGGTTCTTCAAGTATTGTTATGTCCCAACAAACAGGAACAGCATCATCATTAGGGTCACAATCATTAGATGCTGTAACACAAAGTTGGTAAGGTCCGGGAGTCATTCCTTCAGGGAAAGAAATAGATGTATTTGGACCTTCGGAATCAATTGTAGATCCGTCAGGTAATGTCCAATGATAATCTGTACCAAATTGTATACCGGGGAATGAATAGTTAACTGTAGATCCTCCACAAATCATTGTGTTACCTGTTAATGTCGTCCCAATTGCATCTCCTACAAAAATTGGACTAATTCCATCATTAACATGAAACTCATAATTGCAAGTTGCTCCATTGGCTCCATCGATCACCAAATAATAAGTCGCCCCAGGTATAGTACCGTTAACAAATATGTTAAATGGAGTGTTGGCTGGTAAAACAGGAAAACTTTGGCATGCTATTGTATTAAAATAATTTCCGCATTGATCATATAGTGCCCATTGAATTCCTCCGGTGCAACCTGCTGTGATCACTTCTACATCCAATACGCCGGATGCATCTGCAATAAAAGAAAACCAAATAGGATTATTCAGAACAGAATTTGTGCTACAAAATGGTATTGGTGGATCTAGTTGCGGGACTGCACCTGTACTGATACAAAAATTATTTAGATCGCAAACAAATCCTGTACCAGATCCATTTATTGCTGAACTAGCTGCTGTAAAACAATTAAAAGCAGGTTCAATAGTAAGAGCAGGATTACATTGACTATAAGATATTTGAGTAGAAAAACATAATAAAGAAAAAAGAACGAATTTGCTGTAAATGTTAGACATGAAATAAAAATTACATTGATTATAGTTGGTTCAAAGATAACAATTATACCCTTTTATCTATGATTTATGCTAAAAAACCTCAAAACGCTGCAATTTTAAAACGCACTATAATAATTTCTCAATAGATTATTCTGATTGGTTGTTAAATCAAACCAAGGCTTGGACAGTTAATTTTGTAATTTCATCGAAAATTCCATTGCTCAAAAAATCATTTTGCAAATTATTTTGTTTAAAAATTACAAATATTTAGCAATGAACAAATCAATTTCATTTAACTTCTCATCACTCATTGGAATAATAATCCTTTTGGTATTTGGCTATTTTCTATTTTCAGTAGCGAAGATATTTTACATAATCTTTTTGTATGCCACGCCATTATTATTGATCGCCATTCTGATCATGAAGAAAGAATTGCTCTTTAGTTACTTCAAAAAAATTGGGACGAACATCAAGTTAAGCCCATTGGTTGGAATCCTTAATGGAATCGTATCTCTGTTATTTTTACCTTTTACATTGGTTGGAATGATGTTCAAAATACTTATTTCCAAAAAAATTGAAAACCTCCAGAAAGATCAAAATACTGGGACTCAGGCATCAATTTCTAATGAATTCATTGAATATGAAGATCTTTCTTTAGAAGAACGACCAGAAAGGAAAACTGTAGACAACTGGAAAATTGATAGTTGGGAAGATCGAAAAAAATAATATGCATTAAGAAGGATTTAATTCCATCTTTAAAAAATGACCCGTCAAGCTTTTAGAATTTTTTATTATTTCTTCCGGACGTCCTTCTGCTACGATTTTGCCTCCTCCGGAACCTCCTTCAGGTCCGATATCGATGACATAATCCGCTGATTTTATCATATCCATATTGTGCTCGATAATTAGGACAGTATTACCTTTGTCAACAAGTGATTGTAAAACAACCAGCAACTGTTGTATATCGCTGAAATGAAGGCCAGTAGTTGGCTCATCCAATATGTACATCGTATTGCCGGTATCCTTTTTTGAAAGCTCTTCGGCAAGTTTTACTCTTTGAGCCTCTCCCCCACTTAGCGTGGTAGATTGCTGACCTAGTGCAATGTAACCCAATCCTACATCCTGAAGTGTTTTCAGCTTTCTATATATCTTTGGAATAGGTTGAAAAAATTCAACTCCTTCATTTACAGTCATTTGAAGCACATCTCCTATAGACTTCCCTTTATAGAGAATCTCAAGCGTCTCCTTATTGTAACGTTTACCTTTACACCCTTCACATTCCACCATCACATCGGGTAAAAAGTTCATTTCAATTACTTTCATACCACCACCCTCACATATCGGACACCTTCCCCCTGCTACATTGAAAGAAAATCTCCCGATTTTATACCCTCTAATCTTAGACTCAGGCAAAGCCGCATAAATATTTCTGATCTCTGAAAACACGTTGATATATGTGACTGGATTAGACCTGGGCGACCTACCTATCGGAGCCTGATCTATTTCAATTACTTTGTCCAAATATTCTAGCCCTTCTATTGCTTTAAAAGGTAGAGGTTTAGATAGACTGTTGTAAAAGTGTTTCCTGAGTATTGGATATAATGTTTCAGTAATAAGTGAAGATTTTCCGCTGCCTGACACGCCTGTCACCATGATCATCATACCTAATGGAAGAGATAAGTCGACGTTCAACAGATTATGCCCGGTTGCGCCCAACAATTTCAGGGTTTTCCCTGAACCCTTCCTTCTTTCTTTAGGTATTGTAACACTAATTTCGCCGGCGAGATATTGAGCAGTTGTATTTTTTAATTTTAAAAATTCTTCAGGTGTCCCGAATCCTGTTACTTTTCCACCATGAATACCTGCACCTGGGCCAATGTCAATGATGTAATCGGAAGCCAACATTATATCTTTGTCATGTTCGACAACAAGCACCGTATTTCCTATTTCCACCAGTTCTTTGAGTGCCTTGATGAGCCTGTTATTATCACGCTGATGTAAACCAATACTTGGTTCGTCCAAAATGTACAGCACTCCAGAAAGTTGTGTACCTATTTGATTAGCGAGTCTGGCACGCTGTGATTCACCTCCGGAAAGTGTTCTTGCACTTCTATCAAGAGTCAAATAATCTAGGCCAACATGGTTTAAAAAATGCACCCTCATGCTGATCTCTTTTAAAATATCTTTGCCGATGCTTTGCTGTCTTTCGTCAAGTTTATCATTTAAAGTAAGAAACCAATCGTT
This sequence comes from Candidatus Brachybacter algidus, assembly GCF_016707225.1. Lineage (NCBI taxonomy): Bacteria > Pseudomonadati > Bacteroidota > Saprospiria > Saprospirales > Saprospiraceae > Candidatus Brachybacter > Candidatus Brachybacter algidus. The sequence goes on from NZ_JADJID010000003.1 coordinate 320,501, forward strand.
CAATGCAGCCAATGGCATTTTATTGATTTCAGCGATATTTTTACCTGCAATTTTGTAGTGAAGGGATTCTATTTTCAGACGATCTCCTTTGCAATCAGGACAGACTTCTAATGACATAAATTCTTCTGCCCATTGTCTTATCTTTTCTGAAGAGGAATCTGAGTAACACAGTTCTATGATTCTGATCAACCCCGTAGTCTTCAGGTCATAAGTATATTCATTGTAAGAATATGGCTTGTTTCCCTCCCAATCTTTGCCATTAGAACCATAGAGAATTTGATCTAATGCAGCCATTGGAACTTTATCGATTGGAGTGGCAAAGGTAAATTTATAATCTTTGGCTATTTCACGTACCTGATTGTAATAATTTGTCTCCCGAGGAAGTCCCAGGGCAACGATGCCACCATCATTAATCGACTTGGCAAAATCAGGTATTACTTTTTGAATATCCACTTCAAATAATTCCCCTAGCCCACTGCATCTAGCACAAGCCCCATATGGAGAATTGAAAGAAAAGGTATTGGGATTCGGTTCTTCGTAAGCCAATTTGTTTTCAGGATCAGCGAGATGCTTACTAAAGAGCCTTATTTCTTCCGTGTTGTTATTAAATATATAAATAAGCCCTTCACCCATCTTCAAGGCTAACTGCAAAGAAGTAATTAGTCTGGTGAGATTGGATTCAATAACAGATAGTTTATCTATGACCAATTCAATATCATGAACTTTATACCTATCTACCTGCAGGCCTACAGAAAGTGGAGTTATCTCACCATCAATCCTGACCTTCGTATATCCTTGTTTTCTTACCTGATCAAGTAATTCTTTGTAATGGCCTTTACGGCCTTTTACTATCGGTGCTAAGATCATGATAGATGCTCCATCCAAATCACCGGTGATAGCACCCAAGATCTCTTCCTCAGAAAACTTGACCATTTTTTTACCACTGATATAAGAATAAGCTTCAGAAGCTCTTGCAAAGAAAAGTCTCAATAAGTCATAGACTTCTGTCACAGTGCCTAGCGTAGATCGTGGATTCCAGCCTGTAGTCTTTTGTTCAATAGAGATCACCGGAGATAGTCCGCTGATTTTTTCCACAGCAGGACGTTCCATTCCGCCAATCATCATCCTGGTATAATTATCAAAGGTTTCGATATAACGTCTCTGACCTTCAGCAAAAATAGTATCAAAAGCAAGACTGGACTTTCCGCTGCCGCTGATACCTGTGATGACTACCAACTTATCCCTAGGAATGTTTACATCAATATGTTTTAGATTGTGCTCATGAGCATCAATGACGACAATTGAGTTAGAGAACGAATCATCCTGTTCTTCAAGTAATACCTGATTTTGTTTGGATGTATTCGACATTAATATATTGATAATAATTTTTTAATAAATTAAAAAAACTTTGACTAGTCTTTAACTCGATCTATGGATTAGCTTCAAGATAAGTAATGATGCTATCAGCCAACTCAATGCCTATTTTCATCTGAGCTTCCTTAGTTGAACCCCCGATGTGTGGTGTCAAAGAGATCATCGGATGATCCAGGATATCTCTTCGAGGATGAGGTTCGTTGTCAAAAACGTCCAATCCTGCTCCATAGATTTTTCCTGATGCCAGACCTTCCATAAGCGCATCTTCATTAATAGCACCACCTCTTGCAGTGTTGATAAGCACCACACCATTTTTCATTTTGGCTATTTCTTCAGCACCAATGATTGGTTTACCATCAGCAAATGGTAAATGCAAAGTGATAAAATCACTGTTTTTAATTACATATTCTTTATCCACAGTATTAACTTTAACTGCAAGATTAAGATTGTCATTGCCAAAAATATTGAACTTCAATTCTGTCTCTTCGACATAAGGGTCATAAGGGAGAATTCTCATATTTGAACCCATAGCTAGTTTAGCTACTTCTTGTCCGATTCTTCCGAAACCAATTATGCCAAGTGTTTTACCTGCAAGTTCTGTACCTTTAGAATATCCTGATTTCAATCCTTTAAAGTCTGCATCAGCAGTTGACATTTCCTTTTTTGATCTGTGTATATTTCTTGACAAGGCATATATGTGAGACATAGCCAACTCAGCAACTGAACGGGTAGAAGCTGCAGGGGTGTTGATCACTGCAATGCCTTTGCTGCGAGCGTAGTCAACATCTATATTATCCATACCTACTCCACCTCTAGCTATCACTTTCAGGTTTGGGCAAGCGTCAATCAATTCTTTTCGCACCTGTGTGGCACTTCTTACGATTATGACATCATATTGCGGTAATACCTTCATTAGATCTGCCTGAGCCACCTTATTCGTCTCTACTACATACTCAGCTTCCTCCAATAACATTTTACCATCGGCCTCAATGCCATCGTTCGCGAGAATCTTTATCATTTCTTTTTTTTATTTGGGCGCAAAGTTAAACAAAGTTTCTATTCCATTACATGTCCGCCTAAACATTATAATGTTTACTAAGTCAGCAAGTGAAACTTACTGAGATCTCAATGAAGTAAATCGATTATACTCAAAAAAGTTTAATTTTGAGCAAAAATTAAACTCATGAAAATAGCAGCACTCATTCCTGCACGATATGATTCTACAAGGTTTCCAGGAAAACTCATGAAAGAGATTGGAAATAAAACAATCATAAGAAGGGTTTATGAAAACATGAAAGCAACAGAGCTCTTCGATCATGTCGCAGTAGTCTGTGATAGTGAAATAATTTATAATGAAATTATCTCAAATGGTGGGACTGCTTATATGAGTAGTATACCACATGAGAATGGTACTTCAAGGATCGCTGAAATCGCAAAAAATCTCGATTATGATATTTTCTTTAATATACAGGGAGATGAGCCTTTTGTGCACAAAGAAATCATGACGAAGCTGTTAGACCTCTTTGTAAATGACCACCAGAAAACCACCGATATTGTTTCACCAATGATGCTTATCAGAGAGGAGGAAATGATCAACAATCCAAATGTGGTTAAAGTAATTACTAATATTTTTGGAGAAGCAATGTATTTTTCAAGAAGTCCGATTCCGTTTAGAAGAAATTTGAATGTTGAATACAAATGTTACAAACACATTGGTATCTATGGTTTTAGAAAAGAAGCATTGCTCAAAGCATCTTCACTGCCGGATACACCACTTGATGCCTCAGAAATGATAGAATGCATTAAATATCTTGAGCACGGCATGAAAATTAAAATGGCCGAAACGCCTTCCCAGGGAATAAGTATTGATACACCAGAAGATCTGGAAAAAGCATTGGAGTTGTATGAAAGCGGGGTCTACTAAAACAAATGATAGATTAAACAAATTTATAATATTATCTTACCTTGCGGATATATTCAGGTAAAACAAAAGATTCATGATTAAATCCAATCCTATAATTCTTGGTATCGACCCGGGTACTATTAAAATGGGTTTCGCTTTGGTGAGATTTAATAAACCCTTGCCTGAGCTACTGGAATATGGTACTTTAAACCTTAAACACATAACAAACCCGCACGAGAAACTGCATCAGATTTTTATGAAAATTGAATTGCTGACCCAAAAATTTAATGCCAATGAATTTGCAATTGAAGCTCCTTTTTTTGGTAAAAACATCCAATCCATGCTTAAACTAGGCAGAGCACAAGGAGTAGCTATATCAGCTGCCATGTATTTCGGATTGACTACTGCTGAGTATTCTCCAAGAAAGATAAAACAATCTGTAGCAGGGAATGGAAATGCTTCAAAGGAACAAGTAGCAAGAATGATCGAAAAACAATTTGGGATAGACTTGTCTGATGCTTCTCTTGATGCTACCGATGCCTTATCTGTAGCGCTGTGTCATGCTTTTTGTCGAGATACATTGTCAGGAACAAGCAAATCTAAAGGCTGGGCTGATTTTATAAAAGAAAATCCGGGAAAAGTTAAATTGTAATAAAGATTACTCTATGTTTTTATTGATCAATTGGGCTAATTGGTTCATTTCAGATTGTGTCATTTCAACTACCGGATTTTTAAAACTCATATCAGCAACATTATTTATCGGCATAAGATGCACATGTGCGTGCGGAACTTCAAGACCAATGACAGTCATACCTACTTTAGTACAAGGCACGCTTTTTTTAATTCCTTTAGCTACTTTCTGAGCAGCGAGAAGTAAGGAAGTATACTCTTCAGGATTCATATCAAATAGGTAATCTACCTCCTTCTTGGGTATCACAAGTGTGTGCCCTTTAACCATCGGGCGTATATCTAAAAATGCAAGAAAATTCTCATCTTCATAAACTTTATGAGAAGGAATTTCTCCATTGATTATTTTAGCAAAAATTGAAGACATACCTTATTAATGTGATAATTTCAAAATTTTGAATTCTAGTGCTCCGGCTGGGGTAGTTATAACTGCCACCTCACCTTCTTTTTTACCCAATAAACCTTTACCAATTGGTGAGCTACCACTTATTTTTCCGGCTTTAAGGTCTGCTTCAGCCTCCGACACAATAGTATATTTAAATATCTTTTTTGTTTTGATGTTTTCTAACTCTACAACTGAAAGAATGGTCACTTTTGTGATATCTAATTGTGAAGCATCAATAAGTCTGGCATTAGACAATACTTTCTCAAGCTCATTAATCCGCAATTCCAGCATGCCTTGAGCATTTTTGGCTGCATCATATTCTGCATTTTCAGACAAATCACCTTTATCTCTTGCCTCAGCTATTGCCTTAGCAGCTTCCTGACGACCATTGGTTTTAAAATCTTCCAATTCAGCATTAAGCTTATCCAATCCTTCTTGAGTTAAATAGTTGTAATTTGACATATATTGATTTTAATAAAAAAACTAAACACTCCCATATGGAAGTGTTTAGTTTTATCTGATTAGAATATTGTTAAACATTTATTGGGCAATAAAGTTTAAGGCTACAAATCTATTCGGACACCAAAGTTGTGTGTACCTGAGAATACATTTGTAGTTCTATAAGCATAGTCAAAACCGATCTTAGATTTTTTCTCTTTATTGAACACAAGATTCGCTGAAGCGCCCAATGCCAAACCAGAATAAACATCTTCCTTAACAATAGCTGTTGTTTTTTGTAATTCAGCTTTATAAGCACCTCTTACTTGAAGCATATTATCCAATATACCCAATTCAACGCCGAAACCAAGTTGATCTCTGCTAAAAGAGTTTGATGTAAAGTTAACCATTGGAGATACTCTGATATCATCACCGACATAAAAATCGTAAGATGTACCTATATTCAAAGCTACCGGCAATTCAAAATTTGCGGATCTCTGATCGTAAGCCAAGTTAGTATTTGCACCTGTTTCAGATGGTTTCGTTACTGTGAAACCTTCTCCTCTGAATTTCATTGGAGTTCCAAGATTTCTGAGGGACAAACCTAATTTGAAATTATCTTTTGGTCCATTAACATACTGAACACCAGCATCGATGGCAACTCCTCTGGCAGATATACCACCGAATGATTCCATCACAAGACGAACTGCAGCACCCACAGATACTTTATTTTCAAATACAGTAGCATAAGATATACCAATATTTGCAAATGTAGGTGTGAAAGTAGCACCTGTTCCTTCAGGATAGGCAACTGTAGTCACTTTAATATCACCAACATTTACTAACATGAAGTCCAACCCAAATACACCGTTTTTACCAATTTTTTTGGCAAGACCTAATGTATTCATTGAAATATCTGTTCCTACTAGATATTGAGCGTGTCCATATGATATTTCCAGGCTATTGATCCTAGCCATTCCTGCGATATTGAGTCTGGTAGCCTCAATTCCTGTCACACCTGCAGTATTGATAGTGTGTAAGCCCGCACTTCTAGCCCATGGATTCATAAGCAATTCCCCTGCGCCTGCTGATCCTTGTCTATCAGGATTACCTGCCATTGAAGAGGCAATGAATCCGCAAAACATTAAAAATGTAAAGTATTTTTTCACGTTAATTTCTTTTGATATTTTCCAATCACTTTTAAAAAATAAAAGCAAATTAATAGTTTTTGATAAAGCGTCAGGCTTTTAATTTCCTGACGCTTAATATTGTATTTTTAGAATCCTGAGATTTCGAGCTGTCTAATAGCACCTACCCATTTTATAACTCTTTCACCTTCATCAGATTTAACGTGAATAAGGTAAATACCACTTCCCACAGTGATTCCATTTGCATTTTTTAAGTCCCATTCGATGTCCGGAACGACCTGAGCATAGACTACACCCCTTCCAACTCCTTTCTTCTCTTCTCTTACTTCATTTCTGTTGAATTGTCTGATAAATTTACCATCAAGTGAATAAATAGTTACCAAACATTTTGCAGGAAGATTCGTGATCTTTACAATGTTGCTGATCTCGTTGGTTTCGTAACCTGAGTAAGCATAGTAAGGATTCGGCACTACAGATATACTGTCCAGTGCATGATTGACTAGAGCATTATCTCTTTGGCCAAAAGCCTTACCTGAAATATTAATCTCATAACTAGGCATTCCATTATTCAATCCAGTCCTGCCTTCAGGAATAGATGAAACTTTGTAATCATTATTAACCCTTGCTTTAAAGGTAAATTCTTCCGGGATTAGACCATCCTTATAGCTCAACATACCGTTAGTCAAAGGCATTGCAATATAAGTTACCTGAGATAAAACTCTGGCCTTATTTACATCACTTGGATTCTTAAGGTTGTTGAGGAACGTAGCACATTCATTGTATTTCGTCTTAGTAACATAAATATAATGTTGTCCTCCTCCGAAGAAATTCTCTGGTGACAATAAATTGTTATTCGCATTGATCAACAGTTTTCCACTTGGGTTCCATATCATATCTCTCCCGCTCTTAGGATTTAACCCTTCTGCTTCAAACAATGTACTAAAGATCTGTGGATCATAACTAGAGTTTTCACCAAAGAATATATTCAATCTAACGCCAGTTTCAACATCAATGGAATACCCCGGGAACCAAGACATACCGGTTGAATCCGGATTTGCATTTAACACAGGATCACCATTAGCGTCAACTTCTTTTGTAATTGACCTACCTTTTCTTAAGCTAAAGCCTGATGCTTTGCCTTCAGAATCAAATCCGGCTAATGCATATTTGCTATTAGAAGATTCAACAACAATACATTTAGACCATTTGGATCTATCAGAGGTAAATACAATATCCACATTATTTAACTGTGAAAGATCATTGACCTTTAATACAGTAGATTTAATGTTAGTAGAAGCCGGTACTGGAGTAAAGAATTGATTTAAACCTGCATCCTCTCCATCTCTCAAAGCAAGAACAGCTGGCCAGAAGCTTAATTTCTCGTATACATTCTTAGGATCTTCATTCGGCTTACCATCAGTTTTGATGATGTAGTTAATCCAATCCAATACTTCAGAAATGAGTAGTGAAACGTTTAGGTTAGGACTGAAGCCATCTTGTCCATCCTGAAGGAATGTAACCCAAGGTGTGGCACCAGCAGTCTTATATTCTCCCTTTTGACCAACATAACCATTTATATCATCTTTATCTTCTCCAGGTTCATTGTTGTAGAAGAATATAGACATTCCATAATCAGCAATAAGGCGCTCATTAAACAAGTCAAAATTTTCATTTTTTACCAGTGTATCGCCATTTACATCTGTAAGAGACCATACTGCAGTTTTTTCATTTAAAACATTATCGTTTCCATTATCATCAGTAAATGCAAGGAATAATTTACCATCTATTACATCTACGGGATTGTATACTTTAACAGCTACTGGTCCACCTTCTTCCTTGTACTTAATAGTTCTATCAGCATTTGGTCCATCAGTGAAACTCAAGTTAAATAATCTATCTCTTTCTCCATCAGCCAATTCAAGAAAAGAACTATAGCTTCCCTCACCATCCAAACGTGTGATAAGTGCTCCATCTCCATAGTCAGAGTTAAGAACTCTATCAACTACTGGTCTTGGAATACCGGTATATATCTTACTGTTTCTTCTACCTCTAGCGAAAGTTATCTTTTGACCTTCACCATCCTGTGTAACTTTTTGGAAGTTGTTATAAGCATAAGCAACTGCAGTATAATAGTATTTTTTATGGTTCAATAGTTTCTGATCGCCTGAAGCAAAAAGATCCTGAGTAACCTCGAATGTATTTCTCAAACCTTTGTTTTCACCTATTACTTTAACGGTAGGTGTCCAAATGAAATGATCATCACCGTCAGGTGCCGTATGTATATGTGATGGGTTGTCAATAGCTGTCCAGTTATATAAAGTAGTCACCGTATCTTTAAGATCGACCTGTGCTACAAGTCTCGCCTTAGAGACATCATCCAATTCTGATAATGAAACGTCATTTCTACTCAATTGATAGATCTGATAACCTTGGAATCTAAAAAGTCCTTCAGCATCTTTATTTGGAGATATACCAGGATTAAATCCTGCATAATCCAAATTAAAGTTGTTAGACTTTGTCGAATCATTGCTCAACGCAATTATAATCTTTTGATTTAGTTCAATCACATCGACCTCAGGAGCGTCAGGACCGTCGAAAATCTTAAAACAATTGTCGAATAAACCTTGGCAGATATCATCCGCCGCTCTAAGATCCTTCAATGAAGGAGCGTTGTTAGGACCAGTATAATCTTGATCCGGAACCCATGGAACTCCTACAACCATGTAATTAGTCTTGTTAGATTCAAGAGTGATCGGTCCTGTAGACTGTACACTTCTTCTATCTATCCCAGGAAGAGACGGAACGGTTTTCATAGACCAACCGTTTACATTGTCCGGGTCATCAGCGAATGGATATCTTGTAATAGCTCCTCCAGACTTATAGCCAGACCCACCATATGTAAATGGAGTACCATCTTTCCATTTAGCATCCATATAATTATATAATTCCCTAAGGGTACCCGGGTCAGTAGTTCCTGCTTCAGCACTTTCTCTGTTGAAATAAGTAAATGAAGTCATTCCTATATCGTACAAAGTATCTTTACCTGAAGTTGTAGTCGAATCGATGGTAGGTCCTTCAAAATAATCGATACCAATAATTGGAACTTTTCTACCATAAGTATTAACAGAACCACCGCCTGCATTACACAATGTCATATCAGGACCTGAATTACCATCAGTACCATCTACGTTATAATAATAAACTAAACTTCTGGAAGAATCACAACCGATCAAGTCATCATCAGGACAGCCAAGATCTGAATCTACCCACCATCCGAAGATACAATCTTCAGTTACAGTAGGAGCTCTATTGACAAGTTTATATCGCATGAATGTCATATCATTCAACTGATCTGTCGTTTTAAATGCATAAGCCTGCACCTGCACTTCCATATTAATAGGTTGACCACCAAAATCTGAGTGAGCATTACCATTATCATTATATATCCAGAAAAACATTTGATCTGCATAAGTTGGAGGTACAGGATTTTCTAGTGTTGGCTCACAAGCTCCACCTACACCACGAACTTCTATGATAGGAAAATCACCTAGTGCCGGATCATATTCTCCATCACCATCATAATCGTAGAATGGTGCAAGAGCTGCTGTAGTGCTTGGAAGATTCCAATTAAATATTCTTTTGAAATAAGGATTACCTCTAGCCGGCCAACCTCTTACGTTTAGAGGAATTTGATCTTCAGTATATTCTGTACCATTTAAAACTGCTGCATTGAATAAAGCAATATGACGATCGATTTCATCGCCTCTAACCTCAAAGAATCTATCCCAGTTAGAACATTCCTGAATTGTAATTTGTCCATTATTGTCATTTAATGGGCCAGGAAACCAGTCATGCTTATTATCATAACCATACATTCTACCGGCACCCTTTAATGATCCCCCATTAAATCCAGCTACCCAAACAGCTGCTGCGAAAATGGAAGAAACAGGTTTAGAAGTGACATTAGGCACTATATACCTTCCATCTTCACGATCCCACCATACGTCACCACCATTAAGTAAGAGTGCTCTAACGTTGTTAACATTCAACTCTATCTTGGCAGTTGCAGGAGCGCACAACTCTCGCAATTCCAATGTTTCCTTGTTGCCAGGTTGAGTACCTGACTTGTAAGGTCGGTAAGCATTTACATCTGCTGTAATGAAGGTTAACATAAGAAATACGAACAAAAGAATATTATTTTTCATTTGTATTATTTTAAAATTTAAGGTCAAATTGATTTTATCGAAAATTAGGTTAATAAAATCTTTAAGAATGAAATTAATGATTAAAAATTAAAGCTGGCACCAAGATAGATTCTTCTAGGACCGTTGAAAAAGTCAGGATTATACATTAACCAATTGTATGCGTTAACATAATCTTGAGATGTTCTTCCAAAGCCTGTGCCAATTTCGTTTGATTCAATAGCAGAATATAAGTTTTGTCCAAGAGTAGTTGGCAAGAATCCATCATCAAATTCTGAACCTGATGCTTTGTACAGGCCAAAAATATTTCTTGTATTCAACACATTTGTAATCCTTAGATAAATGTTAAATGCAAGAGGATGGTCTTTGCTATCCTTATTCAGTGTAAATGACTTGTCGATTCTAAGATCGGCATTGAAATTCCATGGATATCTTTGTCCATTGTATGTGCCTATTGTTCCTGAACCACCTCTTTCAGTAGGAGTAGCAGCCTTAGTATATGGTCTACCTGATACTGCTGTCGTAATAATGTTTATTCCTGTATTTGAGAAGAAATCAAGTCCAAACCATTCTGGACCATTGTATAACTTACCTTCATCAAATCTGTAATCCAGTGTGAATTTAATTGCATGTCTTTCGTCGAAATCAAGCGGACTCAATACTCGAATCTGACCATTTCTGGCGATACTTCTTTGCGTTTGAGGATCTGAACCCGTACCATCTGCAAACTGTAAAGTATAGTTGGCTTGAAGCGTTAAATTGCTAGTTCTTCTAAGGTCATATTGTAATTGCAATCCTTTGACTGTACTAAAGTCAATGTTTCGGAAACTCAATAATGAACCTGAAACGTTATTCGTATAATTGATCAAGGCATTTTGAATCTGATCGCGAATTTCTTTATAGTATATTGAAAGTTTCAGCGCCGAAGAATTTGATAATTTCTGCTGGAAGCCGATTTCATAATCAATGTTTTTAGATGGCTTAAGATCAGGATTATTAAATTCTGTTTGTGTTTCCCACAATAAATAATTCAATCCTGAAGCATAGTTATTAGTAGGTCTTTCTACCAATACATCATAGTGACCAAAGAAGTTTGCATCTTCTGATATTGGGAATGATATTGCGATACGTGGAGAGAAACTCACTTGAGGATCATAATCCTTGAAAGAACGATTAGGATCATAAGTAGCCAATTGAATATCTGGTTTATTTACTTCATTTGGCTCCAATTTGTATCTTGGATTCACAATACCTTGTTGAAAAATATCATCAGGATTCAGCGTCTGTACTCCTTGAGAATTGTACCAGGTATCTCCTACCCTGAATGCTTTTACACCTGAAGCGTCATTTCCCGCAGTGTTTAGGTATACATATGCATTTGGATCAATATTGTCAGGTCTTGATTTACCAACCTGGTCATAATATTCTTGAGCTGAAGAAATCTCATATAAGCTATAAGGATCTTTTAATACTTTAGTATTTGCATCATATCTTTCTATCCTCAAACCTAATCTGAAGATAACATCCCTCGCCTGGAATTTGTCCTGAAGATAGAATGATTGATAAATAGGTTTGAAAGGTGCGATCAACATAGATCTTACTCCAGCTTCTGATCCGGTTGTCTTTGTGAAAAAATCGTTAAAGCTTGCGTTGTTGACTTTGTTACCTAAGTAATCGTAACCATAAAAAGAGACTAAACCTGCATTCACGAGTTCGCCTGGTGCAAACATATCTAAAGATAATTGATCAGGTGTAAGATTATTGATAAATAATGGCTCATTCAAAGGAATGCCTAGGCGCTCTCTAACTGATTTGTAAAATTTATTACCTGTTAGTTCAGATACTTTGTAATTGTATGTTTGAAATATCTGACCATCGATAATAATCGAATCTTTAGGACTATTGTAGTCAAGCTCTTTCAAATGATTATTTGAAAGGTTGTCGGCAAGTGTCCATATATTTCTTGGTTTAAAATCATATCTTCTTTGTGTATTTTGCTCATAAAGAAAGCCTAAATTTACAGAATGGCGTCCTTTATCTAATCCTCCAGGTACAATATCAAAGTTGATATCCAGTCTACCTGTGTAGGTATCTTTTTCATCTTTTCTGAATGTGTTATATGTTCTACCGACATTATTGTATAAACCAAAGATCTCGTTGAACAAGGTTGATTCAGAAAACTGACCATTGGTTGTGACAAAATTTTCTGACAAGATATCGGCTTCAGTCAATGCATTATTATAGTTAGCAAGGGCTGGATTTTGAGTACCATTAGTAATTGTACCAAGAAACGCTTCTTCCAATCTGAATTTTTGTGATACTTGTTCTCCTGTAGTTGGATCAACAAAGTCTCCTAAAATTGGATCAGACAATTTGGAATTGAATTTACCGATATAGCCATAATCAAAAAAGTTATCTCCATGACGAAGATCATTACGTCCCTTTTTTTCCTTTTCATAACCTGCTATAAATACGTATGCAACATTTTGCAAAAGACCTTTATTGCCCGATTTAGCATCTGAAAGCTTGTGCCTTAATCTTATATTACCACGAAGTCTATTAGTACTTTCGATTGGATTATTTAAATAATTAGCAAAAGCCCATTGTCTGCTAGTATAATTATAATTTTGTTCATTGCTAGATGGAGCAAAGTGATTTTCAATATCTGAATAACCAACACCTAACTGAACGTCTATGGCACTTGAAATTCTAAAATCTAATTTTCCATTCAAGTCAATGTCTCTTCTTTGTTCATTTTTAGAAAACTTAGACAATGAAGTGTTTTTTGACAAATCAAATTCTCCAGCAGAATATTTACCTCCTACTCCAATATCTCTAACAGGATTTGCCTCTAAAAATTTGATTTGATCTTCATTCATGTAAGCGACCGGATCGAAAGGAGCATTGTCATCTTTATTATTTAAAAAACGACCACCTAAGCGGAAACCTATGATTGATTTATTGTTTTTATCTTTTAATATCGGACCGGAAGTAGATACGTTGATTTCAGATCTTTCGTACACATCCAGAAATTTGGATGTTTCTCCGTCTACATATAAATTAAATTTACCACTTGGGCCTTTTGTTGTCGCCACAATGATACCGCCAGTAACATCACCATATTGTGATTCAAGTCCACCCGTGATAATCTGCAATTGCTCGATCTCACTTGGAGGTAAGTAACCACCATTCACCCGGATTCCATCAATATAATAGTTGGTGGAAGCTGTTCTGGATCCTCTTATTGAAATATCACCACCATTTGCACTTGATACACCTCCAGAAGCTGCCGCAAGTCCTGCGATACTTTTTACAGGAGCTTTCGCTATTTGCTCTGAGGTAATAGTAGTACCCTGAGTGGTATTATCTTGCTCGATCAAAGGGTTTTTGTATGCATAGATAACAGCTTCGTCCAAAAGAGTTGATTCGCCTGAGATTTGAATATTGCTCATTTTGTTGGCTTTACCATTATTCACCTGAACTCCACTTAGGGTGCTCGATGCATATCCGGTATAGGTAATGTTGACATTATAAATACCCGGAGTAACATTACTAAAGAAAAAGATACCATAAGCATCTGTAATGGTACCATCAGTTTCAACGTTATCTTTTAAAAGTCTGACTGTAGCACCAATAACAACTTCACCGGATTCTTTATCCAGGATTTTTCCGCTAAGGCTTGTTTGGGCCTCACTCACAGCAATGACACTAAAAAGAAAAGCAAAAAGTAAAATAATTCTGCTCATATCAAGTTTTTTTCAAATTATGTTTTAAGAGTTGCAATAGTAGCAAAATTTTAAGATATATATTATACCAAATGAAATTTATATTTCGTTATAATGGTCATGTGACATATAATCTTCCTTTTGCAAATCTTGAAAATCTTTGATAATCAAGTATTAACGCAATGTTAATAGACTAAATATTACTTACAATTTTATCGACCAAAATTTGCGCAATCTTTTGTTTTGACTCTATTGTCCAACCAGCTACATGAGGTGTTAAAATTACTGCCGGATGTTTCGCCATTTTATTTATCACTTCAGCTTCCTTACTATTGTAAGTTTGTGGTTTTTCATTTGGGAATACATCAAGGCAACAGCCTCCTAATCGCCCATCCTCTATTGCATTCCAAACATCATCAAGCTTTACAATTCCTCCTCTTGAGGCATTAATTAAGATAGCTCCAGGTTTAATTCTTCTTAGTAACGATTCGTCGATCAATAACGCTGTTTCATCTGTTAACGGAATATTAAAACTTATAACATCACAGTGAGCAATAATATCTTCAAAAGTAGATTGAACAATGGTTGCAGCGCAATTTACACTGTCTGAGATTTCTTTATATTTATCATATACTTTAATATTTACCCTAAATCCAGACAATACCTGAGCCAAGGCAGGGCCCGTATGTCCATAGCCTATTATACCGATCGTTTTGCCGGATAATTCACGACCTCTGGCCCCTTCCCTATCCCATTCAAAATTCTTAACCTGGGATTCACCTAATGGCAATTTATTTAGTAAAGTCAACAACATGGCTAAGCTGTGCTCTGCAACTGCCTGTGCATTTCCTTCAGGTGAACTTATCACTTTGATTCCCTTGAGTGCAGCGTGAGGCAAATCAATAATGTCCAGGCCCGAGCCCATCCTTCCAATGAAAGATAAACATTGGCCAAGATCTATTCTCGCTTTATCCATCTTCACCCGCGTATTAATAATTATGCCATCATAAGCTGCTATTATTGCGTCAATTTCATCTAGTGAAAGATGCGGCAAGTAGTCCACTTCATTACCATGCGAACTTAATCCAATTACCAGATCTTCATGACAGTTATCAGTAATCAGTACCTTCATAATATTATGTTATTTTGATAATGTAAAGGAAAGATTTATTTTCAATATTCAGTTCAAATATTAGCTTTGCACGAGTTCTTGAGGCAAGTATAAATGTACGCAAGTAAATAAAAGCAATCCAAATTTAATATCAGAAAATATGTCAACCAGAAATAATAATATTCAAACAAGTATAGCTCTTATTGCAGTGTGCATGACCTTGTTGATTGGATGTAAGAAAAAGGAAGCTGAAATTCAATACCCACGCAATGTAGATTTCTATATCAGATATCTTAGTGATGGGAATCAATTTAAAAGTCTTTGCAAAGTTAGTTTTGCTGATTCTCTTGCAGTTGGGGAAACTGATACTACTAATTATAATATCACCATAGGAGGAAAAGATATGAAACAATTGGTAGCGCCAAGTGGTAACAAAAACTATTCTCTACAAACAAATCTGCCTTACAATTCGGATTATACTATAAATATAGCTAATCCTCAAGGGAAAATCATTACTCAAGCTACCAAATTGCCAGGTATAGATAGCGTTAAGACCGAAAAAGAGATCTCTTTAAGCAAAGGAACGACCATAGAATATGCAGGAAAGCCGCTTAGCGCAGATGAAACTATAATTATAATGATCATCGGAAAGGGCTCAAAATCAAGCAGTTCTACTATTCAAGGTCCAACCACTGACAACAGGCTTCTGCTTAAGCCTGAAAATCTTACCATGTTGGAGGCAGGACCTGTAGACCTTTATTTGGTAAGAACCTTCAATCAAGATGCGGTGAATGAAAATATGAATTTCTACTTTCGAAATGAGTTTTTTACAAAGACCTATAAAATCAATCTGGTTAAATAACTTAAGTTTGGCAGCAAATAAGTTCTTGTAAAAACATTGTTACCATGGAGGTTAAGGTAGAAGTTGGAAATTAGAAATTAGAAATTAGAAATTAGAAGTTAGAATGAAACTCCGATGGATGAGTCCGACAAAGTAATAAAATATTAGATTAAAATCAAGCCCAAGACTTGAGTTTAATAAAAAAAACCTTGCATTTTTCAATACAAAGTTTTAGAAAATTTTGTGGTACCTCCAGGAATCGAACCAGGGACACATGGATTTTCAGTCCATTGCTCTACCGACTGAGCTAAGGTACCTAAGCGGGTGCAAATATAGCACTTACTTATAATTTGCAAAGAAAAGAGTAATTAATTTTCGTTGGAAATCATCAAAAGCTAGCAATGATGTTTATTATCAATGACTTATCTACAAATATTTGTTTGTAGAAGGTTCGTGTCTGGTTTACAAGTTTAAAATCCTCAAGGGGTCGCGACGGAAAAGAAAAAAAAAAAAGGGAGGGGGGGAAGGGGAAAGAGGAGGGGGGGTTACTTAGCGTATTCTCCCTTTACTATTTTAGCTTATTATACTCCAAGATCTTTTCAAATCGTTATTTTGAAACTGATTCATTTACCAATGTTATAACATTGTTAACCATAATTATTTAGTTTAATTAGCTTTGCTCATCGATTTTAAAAAGAATTGAATGAAATTTTCAGGATTTGCATATATATTGGCCTTCATTATTGGTCTCGGTATTGTTTTATTTGAATATAACTATCACGATGGCAATTTTGTGTCACCTTATCTGGTTATTCCCCTCATAATAGCAGCAGCTGGTTATCTCTTAGCACCTCAACTTGACTGGTGGTGGTATAAAAGATTTCCCCTGAATCTGGATGAAAAGATAAAAACCATTTTTGAAAAGAACAGTGAATACTATCGTAATCTAAATCCAGAAAAGAAAAAGATCTTCGATCAAAGGGTTGTATTATATATTGAAGCAAAAGAATGGCTGTACATGGGCATGCAAGAAGAAATGCCATATGATCTCAAAGCATTAGTCGCTTTTCAACCTGTCAGATTAACATTGCAGCAAAAGGATTTTCTATTGGAACCTTTCGACAGAATAGCTGTCTATCCAAATCCGTTTCTTAGCCCTGAACAACCTGACAGATATCATGCGAGTGAGATATTTGAAATGGATGGCATCGCACTTTTTTCTCTTAAACATATGATGCCTTCCTTCAAGGAACCTGAAAAATATTTCAACATTGTTCTTTATGAATACGCCAGGATCATGAAGATTTGCTCAAAAGACATTATTTTTCCTGAAGTAAATGAAAATTTCTGGTATAATCTGTATGATGTAGCGAGTTATGGCCACAGAGAAATCATGGGTGTGATAGGACTACCTGATGTAGATCCTTTCGCAGTAGCCGTCCATCACTATTTCACTTATGGCAACTATTTTGGCAATATATATCCGGAACTTTATCAGTCATTCCAGACAATTTTCAACACTTATCATCTGCCTTTGAATCCGCTACTCCGAGGAGACGTAGAAGAAGAATAAATTATGTCCATTTTCGATATTTAAAATATATCAAGGTGGCAAATGTAAATAAAACCATAAATATCCAAACAGCAGGATAACCATACTTCCAGCGAAGTTCAGGCATTTGATTAAAGTTCATTCCATAGACTCCAACAATAAAAGTGAGTGGTATAAAAATAGTAGAAATAACTGTTAGTGTCTTTATAACGCCATTGGCTCTATAGTTTAGCTCGGCATGGAAAAGATCATATAAAGCGTATATCATTTCATTGTATGTATCGGCCAGACTGCTGACATGTTGCGCATGATCGAGAAGATCGGCAAGATATATTTTGGTCTCAAGTTTAATGGATTCTGAAGTGGAAGATTTGAATTTTATGATCGCTTCCTGAATAGGTGTAATGGTCTTAAGAAAATTGATAAACTCTCTTCTGAATTTAAAGATATCTTGTTTCAGCGCTTTATCAGGATTTGTTTCTATTTTATATTCTAATTCCTCAATTTTATCTTCAAAATATTGAGTAGCTTCATTGTACTTGTCAACGATTAGGTCAATTAATGCATATGCCATATAATCTGGCATTCTGGACCTAAAGCGACTTTTTGAATTATCCACTCTTTCGTGAATAGGTTGAAAAGTGTCGTTGATATTTTCCTGAAATGAAATAATAACAGTTTCTGTAAAGAAAATAGATATTTGCTCCTTAATGATATTCTGACTTGTTTTATCATAAGAAAACGACTGGAATGAAAGGAAGTTTCCATTATCTAAATCCATATATTTAGGCACTTGGTCAACGTCGAGAATATCCTCAAGTAGTAGATTACTAATCCCATATTTGAGTCCAATTTGTTCGATTACCGACACATCATGAATCCCTATCACGTCGATCCATGTCATTCTGCTGCCGTGATGGATTCGCGACACATCACCATTGGTGATTAATTCTCTTTTTACATCGTCATCATCAAATTTTGTAATATGCAGCATTGTTTGCTGAACCTTTCTCTTACCGGTAAAAACAAGGGTGCCTGGTGGAAGACCCGGCTTTTTATAAATTCTTCCTTGTTCATATTGAGTAGCTTGTTTTGGTCTATTCTTCATAATTAATCAGTGTTTTGAATGCTTTGACCCGTGCCAGATTCACCGGCAACATTGATTGAATTTACTTCATTGTCAATAGAATCTGACAAATTCTCAAATGTATCTATTTTCTCATCTTGCCCCATTTCTGACTTTTGTTCTGTATTATTTACAGCCTTAACAACAGAATCCTGACGCACAAAATAAGCATCAACAGCAGGCATCTCACAAATTAGCCTTTCCAACAAAGCAAAAGCGATCTCATTTGATTCCAATATATTCCTCCCGGTGATTATCAGCTGCATGTTGATTCCCTTTTCACCTACATTAGTAATATTGATTGGGACGGCTTGTTCCGGACTTAAATTTATATCACTGCCTCTTCTTTTGATAAATTTAGGATGCTGAGTGATAATATCTCTAATCAGCATCTTGGCATTCCTAATGTTTGAATCGTGGTGCAAAAGGATATCTACAGATTTTTTAATATTCTCTTCGATAAAATCAAAGTTGACCACTACCTCATTATTCATAAGAGCGTTCGGAATTATAATCCTTTTGTTCTCTCCATCTCTTAGAATGGTGTGTCTTAAGGTAATGTCTTCAACTACACCTATTATATTATCCCTAATCTTCAATCGGTCGTTGACACCAAATGGCTTGAAAAGTACAATGAATAAGCCACTAATAATATTACTGAGAGCATTTTGAGAAGCAAAACTAACTGCTACTGTAATTAAACCTGCTCCAGCTAAAAGTGAGGTAGCCACAGGTTCTAAAAAATTGATTCGGCCTATAGCGGAGCTAAATCCAATAATATAAATTATTGCTGTACTAACATGAGCAAAAAATTTAAGTCTGGTAGGGTCTTGGAGAAGCACATTGTTCTTCTTAGCAACTCTTCTGTTAATTAGAATACTTGCAAAATGAGCAATTATTATGGTAACAGCTATTATTAAAACGAATATAAGTAGTTGTTTTAGGTCAGATCTTTCCAGCATTAAGATATTATTTTAAACTCCGTCAAAGTTAAGGAAATGATCGAAGCGATCCCAAATAATTGTTTATATAGCAAGATAAACGTCATTAAAAAAGGATTCTATCTTTGCTTTGATCTGAGCCGATGAGCAATTATAATTATTTATAATTAGAGAAAAAACGTATTCTTTACCAGAATCTCCCGTGATGATCCCAGAAAAACTTCTTACTTTATCCATTGATCCAGTCTTTGCTTTAATGTGTCCGGCAGCCTTTGAACCTTTAAGGTAATTTTTCAGCGTGCCCGTCATGCCTGCGACTGGAAGTGCATCAGTAATTACATCGGCTATGGAAGGGTCTTTAAATAACTGAAGTAGCACTTTAGCAAAACCATAACTCGGCAAACTATTGGAGGTAGAAAGCCCTGATCCGTCACAAACAAAAAAACCTGTTTGCCCTTCGGTGGTTTTTGCAAAAAGGCACCAAAAGTTTTTACTGCATCATCTGTAGTGCTTGCGACTTTGTCCATAGATTTGCAATATCTCAAGATTCCTTCTGCATTTATGTTTATACTTTTTAATATGGTCTCATTAACAATTAAGTCAAGACTCTTTGATGAATGAGTATACAATACCTTTCGCTTGCCGACAGGCTGAACATCTTTTAAAGACCCACCAACGCCATTGGAGGTAATGCCTGCCTCTGTCAGTGCATCTTTTAGTAATAATGCTGCCATAAGCGGTGGATCAGGCATTGAGCCTTTTATTTCAAATATACCGTTTCCTGCAGGAATGGTGCCTTTGACCTGACGGTTATATTGTAAAGGACCACCAAATATATAGGCATTGTCGCCGGTGTTAGCGCCTGCACATAACACTTGACTTGCAAATTGGAGGCCTGGTATATTGGGATATGTTCCAATGACTTTTGGATAAGTTCCTTGTTTTGATTGTTTAAATTTTAATCTAAAGAGATTATCATAGATATTTAGCCCATACACACCAGCAGCATAATAATTTCCAATGTCACCCCACAACCATGAATTATAAATCCCTTCATCTGAAAGGTATGAACCATCGCCATAGATTCGGCCCTCGATAGACTTTATGCCCGCTGATTTCACTTCGGTTGCAAAGATTTTCAAAACTTTATCCAATTCTCCCGAATCATTAGATAAGTCTGAACCTAGGGTTGGATCACCATAGCCTTTAAGGATCAGGTCACCATGTAAAACACCATTTTTGTCAATCTCTCCAGTAGTTTCAATTGTCGTTTTAAATTTAAAATTTTTTCCTAAAGTCTTAAGTCCGTAAGCGCAAGTAAGTATTTTGAGCGAAGATGCTGGTATTAATGATACATTTGGATTGTGGGTGGCTATAAGTTGTTCTGTCTTTCTGTCAAAAATAGTGAAACTCATAGCACCATTCTTTAAAGAAGGATCTCCACCTAGCTTAATTATAGCATCATTTAAATCTTGAGCTGCAAGTATGACCGGTGTCAGAAAAAAAATTATCCAAAAAGTGTGGACCACTCTAATTAATATCATAATTGAAAATTGTGATGCTAATAAAAATTAAAAAAAATATCAACAATAAATAATTTGGGAAATAACTATTGTTTACAAAGAATGAAATAAATTCAGAAATTCCGGTTAGGTTAGAATTCTAATAATATATCATTAAATAATCTCTGTGTTCTTCGGCAAATGTAATTAATCCATCCAATATTTTCTGTTCATTGAAGTAAGGAAAGTGTAAATTAAACCATTCCTACATTGAACAATGCATCTCCAGGATAGACTACCGGCTTATTATTTATGCAAAACACATATCCATTTACTTTAGAAGTTATGGCATAGTTTGACTGACCAAAAGGATCGTGGATCCAGCCCAACAATTCACCTTTAACTATCTGGCTACCATTATTGACAGAAGGATAGAAAAGGCCAGGTGTATTAGACCTAACCCAAATTGTTTTTGTTAATAGAACACTATCCTGTTCTTCGATCGTATAATTATTCATTTCAAGATGTGTCAACACCCTTTTGATGCCGCGCAGTGCTTGTTGTATCACAAACCCATCAATCCTAAGAGCTTCACCCCCTTCGTAAACGATAATAGGAATGCCCATATCCAGTGACATCCTTCGCAATGACCTTAAAATAGTAGGTTTGACTATGGTGAATGGAGCATTGAATACCTGAGCGAGTAACTTACTGGATGGTTGTCTATTAGTAAACCTTACTTGAGGATAGTTAAACCTGGACTGACCTCCTGTATGAAAATCAATTCCTAGGGTGATGAGTGGTAAAATATGCCTGGTAATTATTCTAGCTACTCTTGAAGCCATGCTTCCATTGAGAGAACCAGGAAAACTTCTGTTTACATCTTTTCCTTCACTTAAATCTCTTGAAAAATTGATAAATCCAAAAACATTCACAAGAGGTATAGCTATGACGGACCCGCAATGAAGGTTGTCGAACAACTTCATGTCTAATGCCTGACGAATGATTTCAATACCGTTGATCTCATCACCATGAATCCCGCCTGACAAAAAAAGTATAGGGCCTGGCTTTAAAGATCTGAATACATTGACACTTATAGTAATCTGATTGCCTGAAGGTAGCCTTCCTACAGGAATTCGAACTACAGCATTGACGCCTGGAGCTATTAGTGTTCCATTAATATTAAATACCTCATTCAACGTTCATCATTTTACTTTTTTGCCCTCACAAGGCTATCACCATAGGCAATAATAGCACCAGCCACATTGACTTTCGTCACTCCTTCTATTCCTTCAAGTCCGGGACTTGCGTTGACCTCCAAGATTAATGGACCATCATTGCTTCTCATGATATCGACGCCGGCAACTTTTAAACCAACGGCTTCAGCAGATTTCAAAACTGTTTCAGTTTCTTCAACGGTAAGGTCTATGATAGTAGCAGAAGCGCCTCTATGCATGTTACTCCTATATTCACCTTCCGGAGCACATCTCAACATGCTGGCGATTACCTCACCATTAACCACAAATGCTCTAATATCCTGACCTGCAGATTCTTTGATAAATTTTTGGATAATAAATTTATGGTGTAGCCTTTGGAATGCTTCTGATATTGCGATTCCATTTTGGGCCGATTCAGAAAGAATGACACCTAATCCATGTGTACTGTCAAGCAATTTAACAATGGCAGGAAATTCAAATTCCTTTTTGATTAATACCCCATCAACTTCCATAGGACTTGTTAATAAAGTCTTGGGAATTGCAATTTTAGCTTTCGCCAACAATTGAAGTGCAACTAATTTGTCTCTTGCATCCAATAATGCCTGAGAAGATGTAATAACAGAAACACCTTGTAATTCAAATTGTCTAATGACTGCTGCTCCAAAATTAGTAGCAGTGGAGCCTATGCGCGGAAGCACCCAATCGGCTATTAATTTTTGACCCGAATTATCAATAATGTGAGATGCATCATTGTCAATAATGAGATTACAAGTCAGAGGATCAATAACTTGCACACTATGGCCCTTTTTACGACACTCAAGAATAAGTCTCTGAGTAGAGTAAAGGCCTATATTTCTGGATAAAATTATTACATTCATTTCGTACTATTCAAGCGCAAAATGAGGATTATTTGTTCAATAGCAAAGGAAACTGAATATTATTTTTGATCCTAATTTTAGGTAGGGTATTAAAACCGATCGAGGGCTCTATCTATTTTTAAGATTAGGGCTGCAAAAATATCTTCAATATCCCCTACCCCTTTGATGGCTGAGGCCAGACCTAGTTTTTCGAAATATTGAAAAACAGGTTGAGTTTCAGCATTATATACTTCAAAACGCTTTCTGATGATAGATTCATCATTATCGTCAGCACGACCCGAAGTTTGGCTTCTGGACTTTATCCTATTCACTATTTCATTCTCGTCCACTTCAAGTGCTATCATTGCAGTCAAGGAAGTATTGTTTTCTCTCAATAAATTCAACAAGGCTTCAGATTGAGGAATCGTTCTTGGGAAGCCATCAAATATGAAGCCATTTGCTTCAGGATGCCTGTCCATTTTTGACTTCAGCATATTTATGGTCACTTCATCAGGCACTAAATTACCTTTATCCATGTAACTTTTTGCCAATATTCCTAAGGGAGTTTGATTGCTCAGTTCATACCTAAAGAGGTCACCAGTCGATATGTGGACCAACTTATACTTATCTGCAAGCTTGGTTGCCTGAGTACCTTTTCCAGACCCGGGAGGACCAAAAAGTATTAAATTTATCATTAAATTTTATTGAAATAAACGACGAAAATAGGAAATACTTTAGAGATTCAAAATATTCTTGGTTTAAAATATTGAATTTATTTAACCAATCACTACTTCGATTAGATTATCTATGCTAAGATTTCTTCTACCGGTTTCCATAACTTCAGTCGTTTCGATTGTGGCGATTTTATTTATTAGCTGTTGAACAGATGCAAAGTCTACGCCCTCTACAAGACAAGATCTTAATGTTTCCACACAGTTATACACTCCATCAAAAGAAGTCATCAATGTGCCTAAAAGGTAACCTCTGACTCTTTCTAATTCCGCTTTTGGGATAGGTTTATCTAATAATTTATCAATCTGAGTATAAATCTCTGTATTCATCTTAATGACTTGATCCTGAGAAGTATCTGCACTAATATAAAATAAACCACCATACAAATAAGTGTCATGAGTGCTGAATATGTTGTATGTCAGTCCTTTTGCTTCGCGGATCACGTTGTTTAATCTTGAATTAAAGTAGCCCCCCAAAACTGTATTAAATACAAACATTCCATCAAAATCATCATGCTGCCTCGACACACAATCAATACCTATTTTAACTGAAGACTGTGTTTTTTCTAGTTTAAAAGATTTTATCGGTCGCATATCCCGTTCGATATCTTTTAGATCAGTGCGGGTTGGTGTTTTTTTTAATCCAATATGACCAAAATTATCTTCTATCTTTTGCAATATAATATTAGTGACATTTCCTGCTACAATAATAAAAGAGTCAGTGGTCTGGTAGTTCAATTGCCAATGGGATAAAATATCTGGAGTACCCACTGATCTAATATTCTGTTCAGTACTATTGTAACCATATGGATGATTAGAACCAAATATTTTCTCTGTTAATATCCTGTAAGAATTAAAATCTGCATCATCCATGTCTTGTTTTAATCTGGATATGCTATTAGTCTGGATTGTAATTAACTCATCCTCCGGAAAAGAAGGATAAAGCATCACTTCAAGAAATTTTTCCAAAAGCGGGTCAAAATACTTTCCGAGACAATAAAAAGAATAACTATTATAATCCACTCCAGCATTATGGGTCAAGGCCGAACCGTAATAATCAAAATACTCTGATATTTCATATCCGCTACTGTATTTGCTTCCTTCTTTGATAAGGCTATTACATGATTTACTAACGAGCTGCTTTGACTCAGTACTTCTCCCTGCCTTGAAGCACCACTCAATCTTCAAAGTGTCACTTTCGCCACCTTTAAATATGTATACTTTCAGTCCATTAGACAGTTGGATCATCCTATATTCTGGGATGATAAATGCCGAAGGGGAATATATGCGGGGTTTGTTATTGTTCATTTATGAAGGAATTTAGGATCAGCTTTAAGCCTGTAGGCTTTTTTACAAGGTCATATTTTAACTTCATTCTGCCTCCGGTGGGACAGCAATTAGGATCCATTTCATTGTATAGCGGAAAAAAACGGTAAAGGTGTTTTTTTTCTATTGCAAAGCTATCATGCCCCAAATATTTCTGGGAGAGTTCTTCAGATAGTTCATCCATGCTAATTGAATCTAACTTACTGCCATTATACTGATAGGCAATTAGCATTCCATATGAACCGCTGCCTGCTGACTGATTAAACACATACACCTCATCTTTTCCATCGCTATTAAGATCTGCTGTCACTGCATCCAGTATCGTGCCATCATACTGAATGGCCTTACTATAAGACTTATCAGAAGCATTTTTCTTGACGGCAAGTTCCAAATGCTTCAAATCATTGGCGCCTTTGGAGGTGATACTTATATTCATATCTTTAGTGCTCAGATTTTTCTTAAATTCCTCTTCATTTATATTTAAAGGTAAACTTAGGCTGTCTGAAATTTGGGAGCTTTCAACCTGGACATTTTCTGTATTATTGTCAGATTTGCAGGAGGCGAAACAAAGCAATAGGAACAAACACAGAAATGTAAACATTCCGGAAAAATTCATTGAATACATTTTAACCAGATTATAATTTTTTTAGATACGTAAGGAAAAATAACGAACCAAAATGCGTTTGGTTGTTAAAATACCTTTACAGCATCATTTAGACTGCAAAAATACAGAATCTGAAGCGCTAATAATACATTTCAATTCTGCAAACGTTATAAAAGTAATTTTTATACTAGTTAGAACTTATTTTTTATACTTTTGCGATTTTTAGAAAGGATGGATAAATTTTATAGACTTTGTTGTTCTTGTTTGATGACCCTAGCGTTTTTCCTAGGTGGCTGCAACAATGAAAAAAGCGAAATTCCTACGTTCCTATCTCTAAAATCACCAATAATTGAATTCGTACCCGCGACAGGAAGCACCAAGCAGAATGTAGAAGATTATTGGTTATATGTAGGAAATGACTTGCTTGGAGTATTTAGTCCCGGACAGGTTGCTCCAGTCATCGGTGAAGGCATGAAAGATCTATCTATCCACCCTGGGATAAGGGTCAATGGTATTAGGGACAATGCAATTATTTATCCATTTTTAGAACCTTTTAGAAGTTCATTGGATTTGTGTGCATGCGCAGAGGTTATAGATATTCAACCATTATTTAAATATAAACCCACAGCAAAGTTTTCATTTATTGAAGATTTTGAATCCAACAATTCATTCACGGAGGACCTGGATGGTTCCAATTTGACAAGTGCTACAATACAAAATACTAATGTATTCGAAGGTGATTATTCATTGATGTTAAATGTAGATGAAGTCAATAGGGATAATCAAATCACAACGCCTTTATACTATACTGACATACCATTGGATTCAAGAGATGTATTCCTTGAATTCAATTATAAGAGCAATCTCAATTTTGCAGTCGGCCTTGATGCCAAGATTTTAGGTGCTGACCCTGTATATAATTTTGGTATTTATTTATCTCCCGAATGGAAAAAAATGTATATCAATTTGACTGACCTTATCAGGGAGTCCAATGCAGAGGATGGTTACAGAATAGCATTCAGATTGGTACATCCTGGAGGTTCTTCCACTGAAAAGGGATTCTTATATCTTGACAATATTAAATTAGTACATTATTAAGGCTGATGAATAGTACAAGGAAGAGAGATTTATTATTGTATGGGATAGTAGATGCAATAATGGCAGTCATTGCATGGGCCTATTTTTCAAATCTGGAACTTGACAAATCCGGATATGTATTGGCTCAAAATATAAATCTACAATCTGTTGGGATTTCAATTTTCATTTTAACCGGGTGGTTATTACTTTATGTTATATTCGATTGCTACAACGATCTTTACAGACAATCCAGGCTAACAACATTCACCAGAACATTTTTTATCTCAGCATTAGGATGCATTGTAATCATACTTTTGGGAGATGATTTAATGGACAATCATCTAAGTGTTTTGTTTTTTAAATATTTCAGCATTCATTTTACGTTAACCACCGTATCGAGAATGATCCTGCTCACCAGGGCCAGCAGAAGGTTAAAATCGGGTGCTGTCACATTTAATACACTAATCATCGGAGGAGATGAAAACGCACTTGAATTGTATTCAGAGATCAAAAGCAGGCAGAAAGGACTAGGCTATAACTTCATTGGTTTCATAGACAGTAATGGCAATTCAAAAAACCTACTAACATCTGAACTGAAATTATTGGGTAAACTTAATGACCTTGCGGCGATCATCGTTCAATATAAAATAGAGGAAGTAATAATAGCTATAGAGACTCAGGAGCACGATAAATTGAGAGAGATCCTGAATACCTTATTTGATTTTGGCAATAACATTTTGATCAAAGTTATTCCAAGTATGTATGATATCATGCTGGGTAGCGTGAAGATGAATCACGTCTATGGTGCTGTTCTTATTGAAATAGAACAAGTAATGATGCCCAAATGGCAGATAATTGTAAAGCGACTGCTTGATGTCATCATAAGTGTCATTGTAATGATCATACTTTCACCACTCTACCTCTATATCTGGATCAGAGTAAGATTGTCATCTCCCGGTGATGCTATATTTAAACAAGAAAGAATTGGACTTAATCACCGTCCGTTCAATATATATAAATTCAGGTCCATGTATCTGGATGCTGAGGATGATGGACCTCAACTAAGTAACGAGAATGACAACAGATGCACACCTTGGGGTGGCGTGATGAGAAAGTGGAGGCTGGATGAATTGCCGCAATTTTTCAATGTACTAAGAGGTGAAATGTCAATCGTGGGACCACGCCCGGAAAGAAGATATTACATAGACCGCATCATGGCCAGAGCCCCCCACTATAAGCACTTACTTAAGGTGAGACCGGGAATAACTTCCTGGGGTCAGGTCAAATATGGCTATGCGTCCAACGTGGATCAAATGATACAAAGGCTAAAATTCGATATATTGTATATTGAGAATATGTCACTTTCTCTGGATTTTAAAATCATGTTTTATACCTTATTGGTATTATTCCAGGGAAAAGGAAAATAAATTATTATCGTTCATTAATTTTAAACTATTTATCTATGAAGC
The DNA here is from genome assembly GCF_016707225.1 of Candidatus Brachybacter algidus. Lineage (NCBI taxonomy): Bacteria > Pseudomonadati > Bacteroidota > Saprospiria > Saprospirales > Saprospiraceae > Candidatus Brachybacter > Candidatus Brachybacter algidus. The sequence goes on from NZ_JADJID010000003.1 coordinate 348,717, forward strand.
AATTACTTATAATTCTTTTAGCTGCAATCAGTATTACTGCTTGCAAGAAAAATGAAACTACCCAAACCACCGTCAACACTACCGACTCTATCAAAGTTGAAGAAGCACCTGTAATCGCTGAGCAACCAAAACTTATTGAATTGGCTGATCAGGATGCAGTTACTTACGCAACAGAGTACGACGATGTACTGAATGCAATTGTATTAGCAGACGCTAAAAATGATAAGGCAGAAATCATGAAACTGAAAGCCAAAATCACAGAATTGGATAAGAAAAAAGATGAAATGGGCGCTAAACTAACGGGTAAGGACCTGGATACATATAACGGTTTTCTTGAGAAAAGAATGAGTACAGCACAAAGGATTATCTCCAAACAGGAATAAATTTTGGTCTCATGTATATTTGGGGTTCGTACTAGATCCAATAAATAAAAAAAGGGTACAGGAATATTTTCTTGTACCCTTTTTAATGAAAAAAATTGATCTAATCGCCCCTTTCGTTTCTATTTTGTTTACTTATCTTTTTGATTAGTTCCTTCTTAAAACCTCTTTCCGCTTGCTGCAATTTTGCAACTTTAGTCGCAGGAAGTACTTTTCTAAATTCTTTTGTGTAATATTTCTTTAATTCAAGCTCTTTTTCTTCTGCCTCAAGAGTATTGTTCAAGAATGCTGATGCTTCACCTTCATTCATAAGATCAATAGCTTTGGAAGGGATTTGGCCTCTTTTTACCAACCTTTCTTTATTCTTATACTCGTTATATAAAGGCCAGAATTTTTCTGCTTCTTGTGGGGTTAAAGAAAGTTCCGAGGTCAGGTATGCTACCATCTGAGCCTGGATCCTGTCACCGATCTGACCTTTTTTGTTTCCTTGCTGTGCTTGAACGCCTGTTAAGGAATAGACAAATGCAAACAGCATTATTGCAATAAATTTCAATTTCATGATTTATTTGTTGAATATTATTTAAAATTTAAAACAATTCCTCGACATTAATTTCATCGAGAAGATCATCTTGATTTATATTGTTTTCTGTATCGATCAGATCAAGAACATTTCCATTATACTGGCTCCCATCCACTAAAAGGTCCAATTCTATTTCATCTGCATTTTCATTCAGATAATTAATTATTTCAGTATCTTTTAAATTGGATAGGTTGAATTCTTGATACACTTCTCCCCTATTATAAAAAACGAAAAACGCTGCACAAGCTGCCACGCTTGTAACTCCGATCACAATACGTCTCCACAACTTGCGGCCTCCGGTATGCTGGCCAATATTTATCACTTTTGGGTCAATCATATTGGATTCCAACCTAGCCAAAACCTTATCCTCGAGTCCTTCAAAATACCCTTCAGGGACTTTGAAATTTTCTTTGTTCAATTTTGAAAAATGATTATTTTCCATATTCTTTATATAATATTTGATTTCTTAATAAACGCTTCAATTTTCTTCACTGCATGGAAATAAGAAGCCTTCAGCGCTCCTTCACTTGTATTCAAGAGTTTGCTCATATCACCATACTTCATCTCCTCATAATACTTAAGATTAAATACCTCCTTTTGCTTTTCAGGCAATGCTGCCACGGCTTTTTGTAATTCTAATTGCAATCTATCACCTTCAAAATATTCATCTGAAGTAAGTAAATTATCAGAAATGTTTTCCGGAATGTTATTGTCAAAATTTCCAAGACGTTTTCTAATTCGCAAATGCGTAAGAGATTCATTGGTAGCAATCTTGTATACCCAAGTGTAAAGTGAAGACTTGAATTCAAAGTTTTTGATATTTTTAAAGACTTTAATCATTGTATTTTGAAATACATCGTCTGCATCCTCGTGCACCAAAACAATTCTTCTGATCACATAATATATTTGTTCTTTATATTGACTTATCAGCAGTCGAAACCCTTTCTCGCTTTCCGCCGGATTTAGCAACATAGAAATTAATTCCTGATCTGTCAATATTGAGTTTAGTTTATTTGCTTCTCATTCTTTTGATGCTTTATAGCATAAAAGGTTTAATGTCACAACATAATATTTTAAAATTATTCAAGGAAATTTTATTTTTAACAAGCAGTTGGATCAAGACTAATTCCATTGATTTTAAGCTGATATAGCCTTAATTTGATTTTGTAATAATACAACAGGATGCCAGACGATGCTCAAGGACCCAAATTTTCAAATCAATAGAAAATATAACTAATCCATTAAATTTATATGTAATATTTATCTTCAATTATAACAACAACTTAGTACCTTTGCAAAAATATTTAGTATGTTATTTCAACGCAGGTACTTGCTCTTATTATTGTCGATTTTAATCCTTGTGGCGATCACCTATTTTTTTAGCGACCTGGTCACCTACATTGTTGGCGCATGGGTATTGGCACTGATTGGAACTCCAATCAAAAAAATAATTTTAAGTACCACCAGGTTACATAAGTTAAAGGGCGGAAATGTCATTGCTTCTATTTTAACTTTATTGATATTCATGTCATTCATTATTATCATTCTAACTATTTTCATACCGATCTTAGGCGAACAATTTAATGTATTAACTACCGTTGATTACAACAAAATAGCAACTACTTTACAAGCACCTCTAGCTTCTGTGGAAGCATATCTGAAAAAAATTGGTTTTTTGCAGGATTCTGCTTCCTTGCTACAGGAAATATCCATTCAAATAAAAAACATATTAGTTCCAGCAGAAGTAACAGTTTTCTTTAGTAGTATTGTCAATACCATTGCTAGTATAGGCATTGCAATTGGTTCAATCCTTTTCATCGGATTCTTTTTTATCAGAGATCAGGGTTTATTTGAAAGCTCAATCCGATCATTTGTTCCTGACAAATATGAAGAAGCTATCACAAAAGCAATAAGCGATATTGGAACCATGCTATCTAGGTATTTCGGTGGATTGATCATTCAATCGTGTTCGATCTGGCTTATTATTTCTACAACTTTGTCGATCATGGGTTTTCACAATGCATGGCTGATAGGTTTTTTTGCCGGGATGGTCAATATCGTACCATATTTAGGACCATGGATCGGGGCAGGATTTGGGGTATTAATGACCATAACTGCAAATGTGGACATGGATTTTACCACACAAATATTACCTATGCTTATACAAATGGCAGCTGTATTCGGCATTACTCAACTGATCGATAATTTTTTAATATCACCAATGGTATTTTCGAATAGAGTCATTGCCCACCCATTGGAGATCTTCATCGTCGTCCTTCTCGGTGCTAAAATCGGAGGCCTTGTAGGCATGATCATTGCTATACCGATGTATACAATATTAAGGGTTTTGGCAGGAGTATTTCTAATAGAATTTAAGGTAGTCCAGCGAATTACTGCAGGAATCAGAAAAGCTACGGAAACATCTCCCGCAGACCAAGGCCAAACTGAAGACATTTCAACAAAATAGCATGTAGATATTAGTTTCTGTTACTATCCTGTTTGGCGAAAACCTTTCTTAGCAATTCTGAAATTCTTTTAACGGGATTCCTTCTAATTTCTTTTTCCTCGTTGGCGACCATTTTAAAAAGTCCATCTAATGCTTGATTAGTCACATAATCATCTAGCTTCGGATTGACGTGCTGTACCAAAGGAATGTTGTTATATGCGTTGGTGGCTTTGGACCAATATTCAATTGCATTAAACTTATTCAATGAGTTCACTATTACAGGATTGAATTCACTATAAAGGGAACTGTAAGTTGCATTTTTCAAGTACTGAGTTGCAGCATCATCCGCTCCCATCAATATATTAAATACATCGTTTAAAGTTATACTTTTGATAGCACTGATAAATATCGGCTTGGCCTTGGTCGCAGCATCTTCTGCACCTCTGTTAATTTTCTCTAGAATCACATTTTCTACATCTGAAAAACCAGGGATAACTTTCAATCTCTCAGTTACTTTTCTGGCTTCCGGTGGTAGCAAAATTTTGTAAGCACTTTTGAAATAGCCATCTTTTGCAGAAAGTTGGTCAGCACCTTTTGATATCCCAATATTTAGCGCTTCTTTAAGGCCACTTGACACTTCAGCACTTGTCGGCTCATTGATTCCGGATGTACTTAAAATCTGTTGCAATTCTGCACAGCCTGTAAAAGTTAAGCAGAAAATAGTCAAGAATATTACATATTTCATAGATATTGATTTAGTTTTTTAAGATTCACAAAGTAAAGATAAAAATACTGTTGATTGAAATTAAGTCATTATAGGATCTGATCAAACAACAATCATTTTACAGAATTAATTATTTAAACGATATTGTGACTTTTATAATCACAATAAGTAACATAATTTTTACTTAAAAAGACACAAATAAAATCTTAAATATTTGAAAGCACGTTGGAGGCATTGCATTGATGTAAAAAATGGTTTGTTTGAGATCATGAATCAGGGGCAGCACGCAGAATTTATTGTAAAAAAATACACCTCTTCCCCTAATAAAGGTTCTAAGGATAGGAAATTTATTTCTGAAGCTCTTTTTACGATAGTTAAGAACTTTAGTTATTATCAGTATTTGGCTAAGGGGCTATCTGATCATAAGGATATAGATGAAGACATTATTAATGCTTATTTATTTGAACAGGGTATTGATGCTCCGGATGGTCCAGACTGGAAAAAAAGCAATATAAATGAGATGGCTGAACGAAAGAAAGCCATTCAGGACATACCTCATTTACTTTACTCCATGCCACTTTGGATGGATGAAATAGGGACGGCATCACTTGGAGAAAAATGGCAGGATATTAGAAAGATATCTGTGGAGCAGGCACCTATTTATATACGGATCAACTTTATCAAGACCAATATGCAGGAAGTAGTCAATTACTTTTCTTCATTAGGTATTGACCACGAAGTTTTGTCAGAAGATTGTATTTTATTAAAACAAAGAATTAATCTTCTTAACGATATAGCGTATCAAGGAGGATGGTTTGAGATACAAGATATGGGTTCACAGAGCATAGGACATTTTGCTCACCCAAATGCTAATTCGTTTGTCATAGATGCTTGTGCGGGAAGTGGTGGCAAAGCACTTCATATGGCTTCATTAATGGGAAATACCGGTCAAATACTAGCCTTGGATATCAATGAAAAAGGATTGGCCAATTTGAAAATCAGGGCAAGGAGAGCTGGTGCAGATATCATTGGCAGTTCCAATTATTCCGATGATGAAAAAATTAAATCGCTTCAAGCTTCAGCAGATCTGGTACTATGTGACGTTCCCTGCAGTGCCACAGGTGTGATGCGCAGGGAAATAGATAAAAAATGGCGGCTGACTCAAGAAAAAATTCATCATCTGCTGGAGACTCAAAGACAAATTATGTCTGATGCTTCAAAGTGGGTTAAACCCGGTGGCAAGCTCGTATATTCTACTTGCAGTGTATTCCCTATGGAAAACGAGGATCAGGTTAATCAATTTCTTACATCAAACCCTGATTTTAAAAAATTAGAAGCGGTACAATTGTTTCCGGAATCAGGCGGCCATGATGGTTTCTATATGTGCAGTATGATGAGGAGCTGATTAATATTATTGGAAAAATTGCATTCCAGCGAGGATGAGAATCTTCATGATTAAAAAGAGGAATTTAGTTCAGCTTAATTGTAATATTGCAATATTACGATGAACCAATGATACCAGTATTTTTAGAGCAAGTAGCTCCCCTATAATGCAAAAACAATGAGATTATCACATCGATTAAGTTTTGAAAAAACATACTTTTAAATGATGAAAGGGATTAGCCTTAACTAAAACAAACATGTCAATTCCAATAAATTAATTGCACCACTCTTTCAAGATACTATTGTGTGTCTGCTCATACTTCCCATTTTTACATATATTTGCGCAATTTTTATAATATGAAGATATCACATAACTGGCTTAAGGAATTAATGCCACATAATTTTACTACAGAAATAATTTCTGAAACACTTACAGACATTGGACTTGAAGTCGAAGGTGTCAATATAGTAGAATCAATAAAAGGTGGATTAAAAGGTGTTATTATCGGTCAAGTAATGACTTGTGAAAAACATCCAAATGCAGACAAACTATCATTGACCACAGTTAATATAGGCGGTCACACAAATCTCTCTATCGTCTGTGGTGCTCCAAATGTAGCAACAGGTCAGAAAGTATTGGTAGCAACAGTAGGCACCGAGCTTTATGACGAAAAAGGCGACGCTTTTACCATTAAAGAAGCTAAGGTAAGAGGGGAATTGTCCCAAGGTATGATTTGTGCCGAGGACGAACTTGGTTTAGGGAAAAGTCATGAAGGCATAATGATTCTTCCTGAGGATTCTGTGGTCGGGACCAAAGCCTCTGAATACTTCAATATAGATTCTGATGAAGTATTTGAAATCGGATTGACCCCAAATAGAGCAGATGCCAACTCTCACTTTGGGACGGCTAGAGATCTATGGGCAGCGCTTAATATTCATAAAGGATATGATACTTCCCTCGCACGGCCAAAAATACTGAGTATAGAAGGTAAAGTTGCTTCCCCATTCAAGGTCACAATTGAAAATACTGAAAGCTGCAAGAGGTATACAGGAATTGTGCTTGAAAATGTAAGGGTCCAGGATTCTCCAGATTGGTTAAAAATAAGACTGGAAAGTATCGGTCAAAGACCTGTAAACAATATTGTGGACATCACGAATTATGTTATGTTCGAGCTAGGCCAACCACTTCATGCATTCGATGCAGATAAAATTGATGGCCAACATCTAAAAATAAAAAATCTACCCCAGGGAACCGAATTTACTGCATTAGATGGCTCTGTAAAATCACTTGACAAAGATGACCTCATCATATGTGATGGCACTGACAGGCCATTGTGCATCGCTGGTGTGTATGGAGGTTTGGACTCAGGTGTCAGCCAAGACACAACCAACATCTTTTTAGAATCAGCTTATTTTAGTCCTACGCCAGTTAGAAAGACATCATTCAGGCACAATCTTAGGACGGAATCAGCAGCACATTTCGAAAAGGGAACGGATCAGCATCAATGTCTGGAAGCATTATTGCGAGCAGCATTAATGATCACTGAAATAACAGGAGCGAATTCTAATTCTCAATATATTGACAATTTTCCCAATCCTCTCCCATTAGCTGTGGCAGAAATTCATACTGAGAAAGTAAGATCACTTATCGGCAAATCTATTCCTAATCGAGAGATTCAATTGATTCTTGAGTCTTTATCAATGATCATTGATAAGGTTGATGAAAATAAATGGAAGATTACTATTCCAAGCTATAAAACAGATGTCCATAGGCAAGCAGATATTATAGAGGAAATAGTGAGAATATATGGTTTGAATAATATTGAATCCGCCAAAAAATTTAGTTTTTCAATGCCAGAACAATTGGCAAATGATTCTATGACCTCAAGACAAATAGCGATGCAATATCTGGCAGATTCAGGATATAGCGAAGCGATGGGACTATCTATCATTAATAGCACTCAATGGTCGAAGATCACCAAAAATGAAAATTTTGAAGGTGTAAGGATTAATAATACATCCAATGTTCAACTAGATTTGATGCGACCTGAAGCGCTTGCGACAGCTCTTGAAGTAGTAGCTCATAATCAGTCTCGCCAGCAGAACGACATAAGAATGTACGAGTATGGAAGGTCTTACAATGTCACTGATCAAAAAGAATATAAGGAGGATGAATATATATCTATATTCGGCACAGGCAGCCTCTGGGATGAGTCTTGGGCAATAAAAACTAAAGATAGCTTTGATAGTTTCTATCTAAAGACCACAATTTTAAATCTCTTAAAGCGGCTGAATGTCACTAAGTTTCAAGAAAAAAAACTTACCGGTGATCCAAGATTTGAAGATGCAATAGAATTGACAATGGGACCTAGAAGAATTGCTGTTCTGGGTGAAGTAAGTAAATCATGGCTTAAAGCATCTGGAATTAAAGGAAACATGACTTTTGGACAAGTTTATTGGGAAAAGGTCATCGAAATGATAAACAACAAACCGATTAAGTTCAAGGAATTCAGCAAATTCCCTGTCGTAAGAAGGGATTTGGCAGTCATAGTCGGTGCCGAAGTTACCTACGAATCGATAAGGTTATTGGCAAACAAAACATTATCTAATTACTTGACAAATATGAAATTATTCGATATTTACAGTAATGAGGAACAATTAGGTAAGGGAAAAAGGAGTATGAGCATCGCATTTTATTTTACTAATTCCGTCAAGACCTTTGAAGAAAAGGAAATAGAGGATATGATGAAAAAGCTGATAGAGACGCTTGAATCAAAAGTAGATGCTTTTATTAGAAAATAAAATCGTAGTTTTGTTTTTGAATAGAAAATTTATAACAAATTAAATATTTTTTGCACCGTTAGGATATGATAAAAACCTTAGCAGAGAGATTGGAAGCGATTGATAACAAGGTGAAAAAACTCGCGCAAAAATATGAGATAATAAAAAAAGAAAACATTATGCTAATGGAGGAGAACATCCGCCTCAAGCAAAATGCAGGAAAACATAAAGCTGAATTAGAAGTAGTGGGGAGTGATTTATCAAAAACAAGTAGCGATCTTAAATCTGTTAGTGAAAAAACACAGCATGATGAAGAGGTCAAAATTACTATAGATAAATATATTAAGGAAATTGAACATTGTATAGAACTTTTAGAAAATCTATAAGAAATGGCTGATGAGGAAAGTAAGCAAATTTCTGTGATCATAGCCGGTAGAGGCTATCCACTTAAGATCAAAGAAAATGAGGAAGAGGTGATTATGTCTATCGCAGAAGAAGTGAATAGACGTATCAGAGAATATCAGGAAGCCTATCCAAATAGAGAAAAACAAGACTGGCTTTCTATGGCAATACTTTCATATGCGATAGAAAAATATCAGGCGGAAAAAACATTTAGTGACGCCAAATTAGTTCAAAAATTTTCACAGGTAGAAAGTTATATCGACGACCTGTTAAAATAATTCAATTTCCCCTCCTTTCGAATTATGATTCACTTTTTTTAACAAAATATTGTAAATCAATTGATTGATTTCATTTCATTCAAGATTTATCCCTTGAATCTCTGAACCAGTCAGTTAAAAAAAGAATCATGGATACATTAACCATAGGTATTGTAAGTGCCATAGGAGGCATCGTGATCGGATTCATTCTGGTCAATTTTTTTTCTAAGAAAAAATCTCAAAATCACATTGACGAAATGAATGCCAAGGCTGACCTTGCTATTCAAGAGGCTCGGTTAACAGCTAAAAGACTGGTCGATGATGCTGAAGTCAATGCAGAGAAGCTCATTAGTAAAGCTGAACGTGAAAATGAAAGAAGAAAGCAACAAAAAATCAGTGAGGCTAAAGATAATTTTGAAAGGCTAAAGTCAAATTTTGAAGGAGAAAAAGACAAATTTTACTCCAAATTAAAAGAAAGGGAAATAGATGTAGTAAAAAAAGAGACTGATCTTAAACAAGCCCTTCAATCAATCCAGCAACAAAAAGATAACAACGATTCTAAAGAAACTGAACTAAAGGCTATACGCGAAAATCTTGATACACAGCTAAAAATAGTTGGAAAGAAAAAAGAAGAACTCGATGCTGCAAATGAGATCAGAATTAAAGAACTAGAAAGTATTTCTAAATTATCCCAACAGGAAGCTAAAGAGCAGCTCATCCGCGCTATGACTGAGAAAGCAGAAAATGAGGCAATGTCCTTAGTGAAAGATACTATAGAGCAAGCGAAACTCACAGCAAACAAAGAGGCGCGAAAGATCATCATCCAATCTATTCAACGAATGGGAGCAGAAATCACAATTGAAAATACCGTGACTGTTTTCAATCTAGAATCTGACGATATTAAAGGACAGATAATAGGTAGAGAAGGACGTAACATTCGTGCTATTGAAGCTGCTACTGGGGCGGAGATCGTTGTAGATGATACTCCTGAGGCTATCGTTATATCTAGTTTTGACCCAATAAGAAGAGAAATCGCAAGATTATCCCTTAAAAAACTTGTTACGGATGGCAGAATCCACCCTGCCAGAATAGAAGAAGTAGTTGCAAAAACTAAAAAACAGATTGAAGAACAAATAATCGAAATTGGGGAAAGGACCGTTATCGATCTTGATATTCATGGATTAGATCCATATCTTATCAAAATGGTTGGTAGAATGAGATTTAGATCATCTTATGGACAGAACTTGCTCAAGCACTCAATAGAAACATCTAATTTATGTTCTATCATGGCTTCTGAGCTAGGGCTGAATCCTAAGCAGATCAAACTGGCCAAGAGAGCCGGATTGTTACACGATATTGGAAAAGTATCAGAAGAAGAAAGCGAATTGTCTCATGCCATCTTGGGTATGAAAATAGCTGAAAAGCATAATGAAATCAAAGATGTTATCAATGCTATTGGAGCGCATCACGATGAAATTGAAATGGACAATATTATATCGCCTATTGTTCAGGCTTGTGACGCCATTTCAGGTGCAAGACCAGGTGCAAGAAGAGAGATCCTTGAAAGTTATATGAAACGCATCGGTGAACTTGAAGAACTGGCTATGGCGTACGAAGGTGTTCAGAAAGCCTTTGCAATGCAAGCTGGCCGTGAATTAAGAGTCATAGTAGAAAGTGAAAAAGTTTCTGATGCTTATGTGGATGATCTTTCATTTATGATCTCTCAAAAGATCCAGAATGAGATGCAGTATCCGGGTCAGATAAAAGTTACCGTGATCAGGGAGAAAAGAGCAACAAATTTTGCAAGGTAATTAAACCCTTCATTAGCACTACTCTATTCGAAAATTTATCTCCTGAATTATACAGTAGTATCGTTTCGAAATAAATAATACCAGGGGAATTTATAAAAAAGGATGCTCAATTGAGCATCCTTTTTTTATTAATTTTTAGTCAAATTCAATTAATACGGAATGGAAATTCGTAATAGACCCTTAAAAATGGCCTAAACGACTATCATACCGAATAGCGTTTACTAATTGTCCTGCTATTGCAACTCAAAACGAAACTCTATTCAGAATGGATTTCCTAATTTGCTATGCTATAGCAACCCAAAACTAAACCCAACTCGGCATTGTAAAATCCGGTATTCTAAGGCAAAATTTTGGACTCATTTATTTGCCTTTCTTATAAGATAATATTTGTTGTTCACGCCATCCGACGCATTATTCCCATTATATTCTTCAGCTCTATGCAATAGCTTCCCTCAATCTTTGGGTCGTCGGATGTTTTCGTATTTTTATCAATATCCCAAACAAAAACGTCAGATGACCTGAAGGCATCAAACGACGTTCCACATCATTCTAGTTAACTAAAAAACACCAAACTCCAAACAACAAACATCCATCACCTAAAAAAAAGGAGACCAATAGCTGATCTCCTTTTCTATTATAAACTGCTAATAGCAATTTTACATTTTAACGTACTTGTGTGTCACTGAACCTGATGCAGTAGTCAACTGGACCATATAAAGTCCACTTTGAAGCGCATTTAAGTTAAGATTAGCAAAATTAACACCTGCATTACTTTGCTTTTTGCCTTTAGCAACAATTTTACCAGATGCATCCATCACTTTAATCTCCATTGATTCATTACTTACTTGCTTCCATGAAATGTTCAAACTGCCATTTCCTGGATTTGGGTAAATTACGCTTTCGAAATTCGCCTGGGTAGCTTTTTTACTTGAAAGAATACCATCATGTTTTACATATGTACCTAATTCAACTGCTTCAAGACATTCTTCAGCATCTCCATCGACTGTGATACAAGCTTCACTGTTCAAAAACTTAGCGTCAACCATTTCAAAATTGTCGATATCCCATGAATCATAAGTAGCGTTGCCATCTGAAGCTCCATAATAGATACTTAAGAATAACTGTTCAGTATCCTGTGCTTTGACATCCACAAATGAATGCACATAGCCATTAGAATTACCGCTAAATGCAGGAAGGTTGGGAATAGTCAAACTTGCATATGCGAGTTTACCAGGGTACTTACCTCTCACTACTTCCTGATCATACGTAAACCAGTTGAGTTCATCATTTGAGTACCGGATATTTCCGCCATCGATACTACCTTGTGTATTGTATCTGTGCGCCATGATCAAATATGGGTTCTCTCCTGCTATAGTTAACTTTTCAGTTTTTTGGAAAGAAGTTTTATAATCACCATCTTTTGATGAGATAGAATAAGCTCCTGATCCATCCTCTCCTGCTCCGTCAAAAAATTCAAAGAAAACTTCTCCATCCTCAAGATTGGTAAACCAGTCACCATCCGGGAAATCAAATTCCGTATTAAAGTCTTCCTGATACATTAAAACTGATTTATAATTCGCATCTACCTGGACTTTATATTGAAATTCATGTTCATCTGCAGTAACCAATGAATCAAGATTGAAAGTTACCACATTGTTGCTGAAAGAACCACCTGACCCCGCTACATAAGTACTATGCTCAGGGACAATATCAGTAATATGTATATTCTTTGCAGTCGTTAATTTATAACTTTTAAGTTTTAGAGTGATGGTGATTTCTTCACCAGGATCGACTTCCTTAGTTACAAGTTTCTGCATTTGTACTTTATTCAAACAAAAAAGATTCGGTGTAAAGTCAACGATATTATCAGAAATTGAATTTGCAGAACCTCCAGAAGCATTAAACCCAAGTCCTCTCCTTGCAAATACATCCCAGATCAAACATTCGTTCTCTCCATCATATAATAGTCTATCAGCAGCTAAAATAGCATCTCTTCCATCTTGAAACCCTACACCACATGGTTGCAATTTCATTCCTTGGAATACCAATTCGATAGCACGGCTATTTCCACCTGTGCCGCCATAAAGAAGCCCATCATCTCCATGTTTTTGGATCATTGCCCAGTAAAGATCCCAGATCATATCACACCAGATCTCTCCTATTGCGTGAGGACCAGTAACTGTGGCAACATCAGCAAAGGTATTAGGACAAATAGTCATATCCGTTGAATATGGAAATCTTCTGATTCCACTACCATTAGTTTGTTGTCCTTGAACATAAGTTCCGATTCCTCGGCCATCAGTCGCCTTGTCGCCAGGACGTTTAGAAGTTACTAATGCCATAAAATCGCTCCATCCTTCGCCCATTTGTTCTGCTGAATTCAAGCAACCAGAATTCGAAGGACCACCTGTCAATCTGTTAGATATTCCATGTCCGAATTCATGCGCTATTACACCATTATCATACGAAGCATCCAATAAAGATGGACCGCTATTCTCAGGTACAACCATTCTTGAAACAACTGTTTCGCCAGCTGTTAATTGCCCTTTGATTAGATTACCGGTAGAAGCTGCAACAAACACAGACGGTATCGTAACACTTCCTCCATTCAATCCACTAGCCATTCCAATTACTTGCTCCTCAAAATTCATTATTATTGCGGCAACAGCACCCGCCTGTTGTGCATTATATACCTTAAGCGAGAAATCGCATCCACCACGATTGATAGCTACTACTTTTCCTACCAATTTATCGGCATTTTTTGCCTCTTCACAGAAGAAACCTTTATTTCCAAGTTTGTCTTCGACCAACACCACTTCAGCTTCCACAGGAGTGGAAGATATGGCAGGTCCAAATCCAGGATCTCCCACTTCGTATCCACCGGCTATCGAAGCAGGGCTCAATATTTGGAATTTATCAGTGGCACTATCCCATAGAAACATTCTCATAGAACCATTCCCTCCGTCACCTGGAGTAGAGAAATCCGCGTTATTTTTAAAATCGCCTTCACCATTTCCGAATTGTGACATTCCTAATACATAGTCACCACCCTGGCCACCTTTGCCATAGTTATCTAACTGGAAGTTTCCAGCCTTCTCATCAAATCCATAATTATATGAAAAATCATGCATTTTATTGATCATATAGAACAAGTTGACAGCTGCTGCATCTTTTGACATCTGCGGTTCAAGCGCTGTATCAAATACTTTGTCAAATGAAAGCTCAGTGCCACCATCTACTTCTGAATCTGGAGCATAATCGCCGCTATTATCATTGAATGCATGCACATTATTTCCTTGAAGTGTCGTATTGTCAACACCTTCAGTGCCATCAAGATCATGCCAGCCATAAGGGGAGGCAATTGGGTCTGCTGGACTTGTAATTAATTTAGACGCTCCAAAATTTGGTGCTTCCAACGGTAATTCAAATACCCTGTATGAACTTACTTCTGCTGAAGGGGGCGGAGGTGCTGATTGCTCATTAGTAGAGATGATATTAATATGATCATGACTTTCACAATTGCTGTGATTTGTAAATTGATCAGGGCCATCAAATTTGCATGAAAGGGTGTAATTAACTTTATTCAAGATCTTACCAGTCACGCCGTCAACGACGATCTGATAATAATCCATGCTGTTGATCTTTTTGATCTGCAACACATAACTTAAAGATAGTTCATTATCTGATGTTTTGAAATAGGTCATTTGTGGTTCAATTGGCAACTGAGAAATATTACTTGCCTCAAAAACAGGATTATCTCCTCTCTTTTCTTTCAATTGTGTCTTTGGGTTGACTACCCCAACATTTAGTGCGGCATTTTCAATGGCTTGCTCTGCACTTATGATAGCACTTCTTGATCCGGATACCTGAAATTTGTCAGTACTGATAAATCCACTGGAAACTGTCCCAATTTGACCTTTTTTACTTATGTAAAATGTAGTCTGAACATTATAAATTGGGATATCATTTAATTTCTGCCCTATATAAATGTACGAAATACCTCTCTTGTCATCAGTATACTGATCGAGAATCAATAAATGCTGAGCATCATTATGAGATAAATTGTATTTATCCGAGTTTTGTAGGATTTCATTTTTTACCTTTGCCTCAATTACAACATTTTGACCTGATAAATTCAAGGTTAAAATGCTGAATAGAAACAATGCAAAATAACTTGTAAAGTTCTTCTGACTCATTTTTTAGTATATATTGTTAGTAATTATTATAATTTGCCAAAGATATATATTATTTCCATTTTTTAGACAACATAATATTACATGGACAAAGATTTTACTTCTCATATATATGGTCGCCAACCTGTTCTGGAAGCACTCGGTCAAAATCTTCAAATTGAAAAGATCTTCCTGCTTGCGGGTGGTGACAGAGAGTTCGAAAAAGAAGTGCGAAATTCTATCAAAAATAAAGAAATTGATCTTGCTTATGTACCGCGTGAAAAGCTGAATAGGCTTACAGCAGGGAATCATCAAGGTATCCTGGCTGTGGTCAATTCATATGAATACCTCACCATGGATGAGATCTTGCAAAAGATTAAAATCAATAATGAAGTACCATTTTTATTTATGCTGGATCAAATGACAGACGTAAGAAACTTTGGCGCAATAGCAAGATCAGCACTATTAGGAGGCTGTCAAGGTATTATTATTCCTGCCTCCAATAGCGTCAGTGTGACCAGTGATGCAATGAAAGCTTCAGCTGGAGCCCTCGCTCAAATACCGGTTTGTAAAGTTTCTAACTTATCTGATGCTGCTGATCACCTGGCTCAGCAAGATATCATGATTTTCGCATCGAGTATGGAAGGAAGTAAAATGCTTCACGAAATTGAATTGGAATCCCCTTGCTGCGTAGTCATGGGATCTGAGAAACTTGGTGTTTCTAAAGCTATTTTAAGTAGAGCGGACGTACAGTTTTCAATACCTCAAAATGACCTGCTAGATTCATATAATGTCAGCGTCGCCGCTGGAATAGTTGTTTATCAGTCAATTTTGAAAAGAAAATATGGACTTTAATATTCAAAATTTGATAATAACTATCTCAATTATCGGCAGTTAAGAAACAAAGGTAGATGGTCCCGCAGCCGCGGGATTAGATTTTAGATGCTTGCCCGACTAGCCAAAGTGACGGCGGGGAGCTTAGTCAATTGATTCATATTTTTTCTTTAATAAGTTTAGTAGAAAAAATATCCATGTGATTGATGGATCCCGCAGTTGCGGGACTAAAATCTACCCCGCCTTCGCCATAGCTTTGTCGGACAAGCTTCTAACATCTAACATTTTATTTAAATTTAAATTTATCTTTCAAAAAATAAAATTTGACTACCGAAAATTGAGTAACTATTTATAATAAATGATGTTATTTATTCTGTATTTAATGCTCAACAAAATTTATTAAGAACGTATATGTCATTTGTAAATAAAGTTTTATTCTCTTGCTTTCTTCTGATTTCTTTTAATTTAACTCCTTCAATCGGGCAGACCCTAATTAAAAAGACTATACAGGTTGAACAGCAAAAGTCTCTTCTTTGGAAGATAGAAGGAAAGGATCTCAAAGCTCCCAGCTATCTGTTTGGCACGATACACCTGATCCCTCGTTCTAAGTTCCTATTCAATAATTCAATGAATCAGGCACTTAGCAATTCTGAAAACGTTGTCTTCGAAATAGACATGAATGTAATGAATGATTTCACCCAAATGTTTGGTATCCTTAGTAAGATAAGAATGCCCGATGGCGTCACTATCAAAGATTTATTATCACCTGAGGATTATAAATTATTTACAGATAAATTTGCTGAACAAGGATTGCCAACAGCATTTTTAGAAGGAATTAAACCCATGTTTCTATCTGCAATGGGAGGAGATGCAGGAATGGGAGGAGATGGAGATATGATTTCCTATGAAGTAGAACTATCAGAGAAAGCTAAGGAACAAGGCAAAAAAATTGGTGGATTAGAAACTATCGATGAACAACTTGCTGTCATAGATAGTATTTCATTGAAAGATCAGGCAGCGATGCTTGTAGAGTCACTTAAAAGTACAGATGCTTCCAGTGGCTATGACGAAATGGTAAAAAGATATCTTGAACAAGACGTTGAAGGACTTAATACTTATATCAATGATAGTCCTGAGGCAAAAGATAAAGACATGATGAACTCCCTACTTAGTACCAGAAACAAAAAATGGATTCCGGCAATGGAGAAAATGATGGTTGAGAATCCTACATTCTTTGCAGTGGGTGCCGGACATTTAGGAGGAAAAGAGGGTGTCATCAATCTTTTAAGAGAGGCCGGGTATAAAGTTAGCGCGGTTGTGGAGATGTGAGTAATGGGTAATGGGAACGGTTATTATCCAATAAACTTTTATACAATACCACATACTCTAATACTATCCACTCTAATTTTATCATACTCTAATACTATTATACTCGATTACTATAAAACTATCATACTCTAATACTAACCTATGCCACTAATCTTAAAAGTGAATGAAAAAACACCACAATGGGGAAGTGATTGTTTTATAGCAGAAAATGCGACAATCACCGGTGATGTTATTATGGGTGATCAATGCAGTGTTTGGTTTCAGGCAGTAGTAAGAGGTGATGTCCATTACATTAAAATCGGAAACAAGGTCAATATTCAGGATGGGGCTATCCTCCATTGTACTTACCAGAAAGCACCTTTAAATATAGGCAACAATGTTTCTATCGGTCATCGCGCTATCGTTCATGGCTGCACTATTGAAGACAATGTACTCATAGGAATGGGCGCAATCGTCATGGATCATGCCGTCATACATTCCAATACATTGATCGCAGCAGGTGCTATTGTTTTAGAAAATACTATATGTGAATCAGGTATGATTTATGCAGGGATCCCTGCAAAAGCAGTTAAAAAACTTGAACCTGAGGTATTTGAACATAATATCCGTCGAATTGCTGATAATTATGTCATGTATTCGAGTTGGATGAAATAATTGTTTACCACAGTCCAATTAAATTTTAATTTCTTATCAATAAATATCATCCCATCAACTAACTATTGCCAATCAAATTTCGTTTATTGAGTTATAACGCTTTTCAAAAAGAGTATTCAATTCAAAATTAAATCAAACAAAATGAGATATTTTGCTTTTATAATTCTTATTTTTTTATTCGCTAGTTGCGATAAAAAAATTATTGACAACTTAGGTTCCGATCTTCCATTAAATAAAGAATTTGTTATTGAAAATGGTTCTACCAAAAATAATTTAGAGGAAAATATTAGCCTACAAATGGTATCAGTCGCAAACGATTCTAGATGTCCATCGGATGTGGAATGTGTTTGGGAGGGCGATGCTGAGGTTAATTTAGTTTTTAACAGTGCTCTTGGAATTCATCCTATTATTCTTCATACCAATCTGGCTTCCAAAGACACTACAATTGGTACTTTTACCATTTCACTTATTAAATTGGACCCTTACCCAATAAGCACAAAAGTAATCTCACAAAGTGAGTATAAAGCCACTATTTTCGTTACGAAACACGATTAAGATTAAAAATTAATTCATTTAAAATACATTTTATGAAGTCTTTCTTGATGGTATTAATCAGTCTATTAATTTTTGTGTCTTGCAATAAAGAAGAAGATCATGACCCAAAGTCTAATTCAGCTACACTCACTTTCGGTCAATATTATGGTTTCTGTCAAGGGGAAGAATGCATTGAAATATTTAAGTTAACTAATTCAGAATTGAGTGAAGATACTACTGATCAGTATCCGGGCCAACAATTCTACAATGGAACGTTCATTGCTCTGAGTCAAGAAAAATTTGATTTAACCAAAGATTTGATGGATCATTTCCCTCAGGAACTTTTTAGTGAAAATGACAGTATCATTGGGATGCCGGATGCCGGAGATTGGGGTGGATACTATATCGAATACAATGATGGAATAAGACACCGCTCATGGTTGATGGATAAAATGCAGTCCAATGTACCAACAAAGTATCATTCATTCATGGACCAAATGGATCAAAAAATACTTCTCCTAAAATAAATTATTATTCAAACATTCCTTTTAATTCATGAGCCTCTTGAGGTTTCATTCTGCCACTTAAGACCAACCTTAGTTCGCGTCTCTTAATTGCATTATCATACAAGGTTATTTCTTCTTGAGTCAATGGAAGTACATGTGGCACGACCATTGGCTTTAATGTCACGTCTTCCAACGCCACAAATGTAAAATAGGCATGATTACTTCGTTTGGGATGCTTCCCTTTGAAGTCTGCCGCATAGACCTGGACATGGACTTCTACTGAAGTGTTGAATGCACGAGTCACCTGTGCCTCAATGGTGACCACTTCTCCCATTTTAATAGGATGTGTAAACGAAACATGATCCACACTTGCGGTGACTACATGAGCAACACAATGCTTTCCTGCACAAATACTTGCCACGATGTCCATCCACCTCATCAAGTTCCCTCCCATCAAGTTACCAAGAGGATTGGTATCATTTGGCATAACTAGCTCTGTCATTGTAGTCCTTGACTCTATCACTTTTTTTTCTTCAATTTCCAATTGACCCATTATTTCTGATTTTGAAGCCGCGAAGGTAGTTTTATTTGCTGAGAAAGTGAAGATGTGAGAAGGTGAGAAGGTGAGAAGGTGAGAAGGTGAGAAGGTGAGAAAGTTATAGGGTGATAGGGTGAAAACTTCAGATCAATGACATTCGATTGAAAAACAATAAAAAATGAAAATCACAGTTTAATCATTAAACCATTCCGTAAAGGTTTGGTCAAAAGATAAAAAAATAGATAAGTATGAAAAAATTAGTATTATTTAATTTGCTATTTGTAGCACTAATCGGCTCAACATTTACATCATGTTCTAAAGATGAAACTAAGAATGATGATCAATTGATGGAACAAACAAATGCGGTCATAGAACATGAGTTGGATCAGGCAACCAACTTTTCTGATGAGGCATATAATACAGGAACAATTGCAAGTGACTTGACTTCTGATGAGATGGAAATAAGACACAATTGTGCTATTGTGACTTTAGACACTTCTAATTCAATGAAGACCATCACGATTGATTTTGGAAACTCTAACTGCCTTGGGCGGGATGGACGTTATAGAAGAGGGAAAATTATTACCACTTTTGAAGGTAGATACAGAGCTATAAACTCAACGCATACAATTACTTTTGTTGATTACTTTGTAAATGATAATCACTTAGAAGGAACTAGAAATGTAACAAATACAGGGGCTGATCAAAATGGAAAGACAACCTTCACCGTTACTGATGAAGGAAAAGTCACCTTAACTGATGGACTAATATTTACCTACATCTCTCAAAGAATCAGAACTTGGACCGAAGGTGAATCGACTTTTAATATTTGGGATGATGTATACAGTATTTCCGGCTCTGGTTCTGTCGCTAATTCTAAAGGAAATGGCTTCACCGCGACTATTCAGGAACCACTTACAGTGGCATTAAACTGCAGCAATATCACAAAAGGCATTATACGAATCATGCCACTAAATAATGAATTCAAAGAAAGGATTATCAATTATGGAGATGGTAACTGTGATGACTTAGCTTCAGTTACTGTAAATGGAGTAACCAAAATCATCAAACTACGATAATTGCTAAGGCACGCGTGTCCAAACGGATGTCCTCCCAATTAAAGAGATACCAATATATCCGCGAATGTTAAGTCTATTTCCTTCTAGCACCATATAACACTTGTAAGTAGAACCGTTCTTGGGATCATAAATATTTCCGCCGGTATACTCACCATCATCATAGATTAAATTATTAAGTAGGACGAGATCTTTTAGGTTTCGTCCTCTTAATTTTATGTCGTTATTCTTCAAATCTTTTTTAGAGGTTTGTCCATCTGCTTCAAACATTTGATTGCTCCAAATTAATTTACCAAAATATTTATTTCCAACACGGTAAACTTGAATTTTTCCTTCTTTTGTTTCACTAAGCCATACACCAAGGATCTTGTCCCCAATTGTATTTTGAGAAAAAGCTTTTAAGTTCGCAAAAACAAATATTGTGAATAGAATAACTAAGCGCATTTTTTACAAATTAAGCGTCTAAACTAAGATAAGTTAAATAGAATGACTCAAGCAAATAAAAGTAAATTAAAATAATACAATTAAAATATTATTGATGAGTTTGATATCCAGACTATAAAATGAATTTAAAGTACGCTAATCTTTGTCTTTTTAATAAGATACAAAACATGAACTGAGAATTGAGTTTATAAAGTTTTAACTTATCTAGTTTGTCATAAAATGATCCAATAAAACTAATTTTGTAGAAAAAGTGTTGGTATTATTATAAATTAACGCCTTGAACAGTGAAAAAAATTTGACATATATGACTAGTATTCCACAGGAACTTATCGACAAACTTCCTCTTAAAGGTTATTTAGATATTGAATTAGATCCAACACTTGATCTCGTTCATGAGATTAATAAATTGAAGAAAGAAAAAAATGCCATCATTCTGGCACACTACTATCAAGAGTCGGAAATCCAGGATGTGGCTGATTATATTGGAGATTCACTTGGATTATCTCAAAAAGCAGCAGAAACGGAAGCTGACATGATTGTTTTCGCAGGAGTACATTTCATGGCAGAAACTGCGAAAATGCTGTCTCCAAATAAAAAGGTGGTATTACCGGATCTAAAAGCTGGTTGTTCTCTTGCAGACTCCTGTCCTGCTCCACTATTTAGAAGGTTTAAAGAAAAATATCCTGAGCATATAGTTGTCTCTTACATTAATTGCACCGCAGAGTTAAAGACACTTACTGATATTTGTTGCACATCGACAAATGCTGTACAGATCATTGAAAGCATACCAAAAGACCGTAATATTATTTTCGCTCCTGATAAAAACCTGGGCGCATACCTTATGAAGAAAACGGGAAGAGATATGGTCATATGGGATGGAGCATGCATGGTGCATGAGATATTCTCTCATCAAAAGATCGTCAAACTAATGGAACGACATCCTGAAGCAGTTTTGATAGCACATCCTGAATGTGAAGACCATATTTTACAACAAGCTCAGTTTATAGGTTCGACGACAGGCCTGCTAAATTACACTATCAATAATCCTGCTAATGAATTTATTGTAGCAACAGAACCAGGCATCATCCATCAAATGCAGAAAAGTAGTCCTAGCAAATTATTTATCCCTGCGCCACCCGAAACTAATTGCGCCTGTAATGAGTGTCCGCATATGAAGCGAAACACAATGGAGAAATTATATATCAGCATGAAATACGAATTGCCTGAAATTATCCTTCCTCAATGGGTAATTGATCAAGGAGTTGCTTCAATCGACAGGATGCTTGAAATATCGAAAGCAGCTGGCCTAATCTAAACAAAAATAAACATACTCAATCCGAATCATTGAAACAAAAATAAACGAAATGAATTATCAAATGAGATCAGTTATCATTCTATGTATCATCTTAACTTTTGGTTTTACATCCTGTACATCATACCGCGCATTAGAAGATGAACGAGCGAAAACTGCAAGGGCTGATAAAGCCAGAACTGAAATGCAAGTGCAGTATGATATTATGAAGCAAAGAATGGATTCTACCGAAGAAACCAGAACTCGCCTGACTAAACTAGTTGACCAACTTAAAAAAGACACGTCGTACGTCAATGCCAGCCTTCGCTCATATGTGCAGTTGGATGCGGAGAATAAAAAAAGGATGGACCAATTGAGCAAAACTACGGATAGGATCCTGGATGTAAATCTTAGTGAGAATGACCGATTATTAAACCAGATAAAGGCTCAGAAAGAGGATCTGAGAATACAGAAGGAGGAATTAGATAAAAAGCAGGCAGCATTTGAGGCGACTCAGGCAGAATTCAATAAAGCTCAAGGCGCTTTGGGGGAAAAAGAAAGTAGAATAAGAGACCTGCAGATGGCATTAGATAAGAAAGATGCTGCTGTTAAAGAATTACAGCGCAAAGTATCAGATGCTTTGGTCGGATTTAAGGCTTCTGGATTGACAGTCGTTGAGCGTGATGGCAAGGTCTATGTTTTACTTCCTGAGGCATTATTATTCAAGTCTGGAAGTAAAAATATAGAATCAAATGGCAAAGATGCCATCAATCAATTAGCGACCATCTTAAGGTCCAATCCTGATATCAATATCGCTGTGGAAGGACATACTGACAATGTTCCTTATAAGGCTAAGACTGCTGGATCCTTGGTTGAAGACAACTGGGATTTAAGTGTAGTAAGGGCGACTTCAGTAGTCAAGGCACTCACATCTGCCGGTGTGTCACCATTGAGAATTTCGGCTCAAGGCCGAGGAGAGTATTTACCCATTGATTCCGGAAGCACAAAGGAGGCTCGCGCGGTAAATAGAAGAACTGAGATAATTCTTACTCCGAAACTGGATGTGTTGCTGAAATCAATAGAATAAAAAATTAATCAGTAAAATAATTAAGGATATCATGAATTGGTATCCTTTTTTAGTTTAGAGAGGAAAGATTTTTAATTAAATATTTTAAATGTTCAACCCCATCGGGGTTGGTAGAGCAGCACGATATTCCCCGGGTTGCACCCGGGGTTAATGTTGTTTAACCCCATCCGGGGTTATTGGTACAGACGATTAAATTCTTTATATTTAAAGCTTAAGAAACTATTCACATTAATTTCATCCTAATATTTAAGTTAAATTAGTCAGAACGATTAATAGATTCCTTCATTCTATGCACTAAGCCCGGAGGGCTTGAACAATAGTAGCCTCGGGTGAAACCCAGGGTGCATCATTGCGGATCTACCAACGCCGGATAGGGTTGAACTTAACGACATTTTATTATTATTCAACCTCATACGGGGTTACTAGTAATGGCGATTAAATTCTTTGTATTTAAAGCTTAAGAAACTATTCACATTAATTTCATCCTAATATTTAAGTTAAATTAGTCAGAACGATTAATAGATTCCTTCATTCTATGCACTAAGCCCGGAGGGCTTAAACAATAGTAGCCTCGGGTGAAACCCAGGGTGCATCATTGCGGATCTACCAACGCCGGATAGGGTTGAACTTAACGACATTTTATTATTATTCAACCTCACCTGGGGTTATTAGTAATGGCGATTAAATTCTTTGTATTTACAGCTTAAGAAACTATTCCCATTAATTTCATCCTAATATTTAAGTTAAATTAGTCAGAACGATTAATAGATTCCTTCATTCTATGCACTAAGCCCGGAGGGCTTGAACAATAGTAGCCTCGGGTGAAACCCGGGTTTATTATCGTGGATCTACCAACCCCGGATGGGGTTGAATATCATCACTTTTCAGTCAAGATATTTTTCATCAAATTCAATACCATGTTCATACAATAGGTCTATCAATTCCTCTCTAAAAGACTTTTTTTGATGATGCTTTTCTTGATTTTTAATATAATTAACCAATCTTTCTTTTTCTTTAATAGAATAAGTAAAAGCAGAATAGCCATCCTGCCAACCACCAAAATTTTCAAATAAATCTGTTCTAGATATAAAACTCGAAGCTCCTAATTTGAGATCTTTCACAAGTGAAGCTAAGGAAATAGATGGGTGTAAGGATATTAAAAAATGGATATGATCTTCAACACCATTAATCTGGTATACAAAACAATTTTTTATTCTTCAAGATACCATAAAGGTATTTGAAAAGTGATGCTCTGATGTCAGACTTCAATGTCTTTTTACGATATTTTGTTGAATAGACAATCTGATAAAGAATTTGGGTATAAGTTCTCATAATGGGTTGATTTGGGTTATAGAATGGGTGAAATAATAATCCAAAAATAAGATTTATTTCTGAATTAAAGGATATATATAGAATTAAATATTCAACCCCAACCGGGGTTGGTTGCACGTTGTTCCTATTCCCCGGGTTGCACCCGGGGTTAATGTTGTTTAACCCCATCCGGGGTTATTGGTACAGACGATTAAATTCTTTATATTTAAAGCTTAAGAAACTATTCGCATTAAGATCATCGTAATATTATAAATAAAATTTGCCAACGCTATTTATAGCTACCTTCGTTCTATGCACTAAGCCTGAAAGGCTTCAACAATAATAGCTCCGGGTGAAACCCTGGTTAAATATCGCAGATCTACCAACCCTAAATAGGGTTGAACGTAACGACATTTTATTATTATTCAACCCTATCCGGGGTTGGAACCTATTTACTTTAATCCCCGGGTTCCACCCGGGCCTAATGTTATTAAACCCCATCCGGGGTTACTAGTAATGGCGATTAAATTCTTTGTTTTAAAGCTTAAGAAACTATTCCCATTAATTTCATCCTAATATTTAAGTTAAATTAGTCAGAACGATTAATAGATTCCTTCATTCTATGCACTAAGCCCGGAGGGCTTGAACAATAGTAGCCTCGGGTGAAACCCAGGGTGCATCATTGCGGATCTACCAACCCGGATGGGGTTGAATTTCAATTCTATTATTTGTTTAAAATTATTCTCATCCCACAAAATAATTTGAAGTTATTGAGTTAAAATAAATTGATTTCAGAATGTATTACTAGCTTTGCCTTCAGAATTATTTAGCTTTTAATTAAAAAAGTTATCTTTATTTGTGAATTCGGTAAAGTTCAAGAAGAATCAATCTGACTAAAATTATCATCATTTAATTAATCACCATGAGATCACTTTTATTTTTATTAATATTTACAGGACTATCACTCAAAGCCAACTGTCAAGCCAACTTAACGATCGAAAACGACTCCGATCGTAAAATGTTTGTTAAATTAATGGAAGGAAAAGGCAAGAAAAGCACTTTGTACAGTATGGTCGTCATCAATGCGCACGAAACCCAAATAGTAAATTTCTCAAAAACAGGTTTCTATTTTACAAAGATGATGGCAGAACTTGAAGGCA
Organism: Candidatus Brachybacter algidus; assembly: GCF_016707225.1. Classification (NCBI taxonomy): domain Bacteria; kingdom Pseudomonadati; phylum Bacteroidota; class Saprospiria; order Saprospirales; family Saprospiraceae; genus Candidatus Brachybacter; species Candidatus Brachybacter algidus. The sequence goes on from NZ_JADJID010000003.1 coordinate 374,417, forward strand.
GGGAAACAGTCTACCAAAAAGGTAAACCTATGAAGATCATCAGCGACAGTAAAGGTTACACTAAGGCAAAATTAGTTTTCTCCATAAAAGAATCAAAAATACCAACGGCAAGTGGTGGTGAAAAGATCACCAGAGAAGAATATGAATTGAATTAATATTCAGCTATTGAATAATTATAAAAAATGACCACTGATAAATGTATTTCAGTGGTCATTTTTTTTATAAAACTTCACTATTTTTGAATCAACAGCTTCAATAGGCCTGCATTGTTTTTGTTTGACACTCTCAATATATACATCCCATTGTTCAAATCAAAAGTTGACATTTCAATAAAACTTGCATTCTCAACCTGCCTTTTTTGGAGCAATTTACCTTTAAGATCATATATTGACAGCTCCGTCTTCCCATTTGAATTCTCCTCCGGAATAGTAATATAAATTAGATCACTTGCCGGATTTGGATAAACTTTTACATTCAATTTATTATAACTGAGATTATCTGACGACAAAGAAATACTCGGATTTACAACCTTTTTATTGAGATATACTTTATAAATTCCGGGCTTATATGTCAACATCTTCGGGGACGTAAAACCTTGTATACTGTCTGTCCCAAGATAATTATAATACCATTCTGATGTTGGAAAAGTAATAGCCTTGCTGTTTTCTACAACTCCAAAATTACCTATGACAACCATCTTTAGTTCGTCATTATCCAAATTGATTGATTTCATTCCGCCACCCAAATCATAAGTGATGGTTCCATCATTAAATACATCAAACTGCGTCTTCAAATGAATTAAACCTGAAGTAATCGCATACAATTCAAGTCTTTTCTGTTGGTAATAATAATCCCATTTAATAGGCTTTGGATCCGTCCGGCAATTATCGCTTATGGTGCCATTGGGGCATGTATTAATTGAATAATCATAGCCAAGTTCCCCAAATTGCCAAAGCATTTTTGCACCGGGGATTGTGTAGAAAAATGCAGCTGCCATTCCTACCCTATCCAAACCTGTTGCAAGATCTTTGACGTTATAATTACCCGCAGCACTTCCACCGGATTTAGCCTTATACATAAGCCTTTCCTCATCATGGCTTTCCATATATGAAACTAAGCCCGGCTGATTCCAACCTCTGTTTTTAAAATAACCTCCGCTGAAATTTGAAGAAAAGCCCATCACTGCCTCCTGGTAACCGTGTGTGATATTGCCCCAAAGCATGCAACCATAGTCTGAAAGTTCTTTTTCTTCCGCATTATCTGCAAAATGCTCCAAAATCACATATGCATCGGGTGACACAGACTTTATCTGATCAGCATAACCCTTTATTATGGCTATTCTGGAAGCATCATATTGCCCCCATTTACCGACGTCATTCGGATTGTTAGTCTGGGTAAAACCTTTAGATAAATCGAATCTGAATCCATCTATATGATATTCTGTTAACCAATGACTTAAGATCTGCTTGACGTATCTTTTCGTGGAAGGGCTTTCGTGATTGAAATCATATCCAACGTTGTATGGATGTCGAGCATCAGGATTAAACCATGGGTTATTAGGGGCAGGTTTATTATTGACAGCATCCCAATACAATTGAACCATAGGATTTTGTCCGAAGGCATGATTAAAGACTACGTCTGAGATCACTGCCATCCCCATGCCATGCGCTTGGTCAATAAAATATTTTAGTTTTTCGGGGCTGCCATAATATTTATCCACAGCATTATGAAGGGATACATTGTAACCCCAACTGATATTTCCTTCGAATTCACTTGGAGGCATCAGCTCTATAGCATTGACACCCAAACGTTTGAGATAAGTCAGCGTATCTACCAAATCATTGTAATCATGAGATTGAAGAAAATCGCGCATCAACAATTCATAAATAACTAAAGCGCCTTTCTCAGGTCGAACGAATGAGTTATTTTGCCATTGATAATTATCATACATATTTACATGAGATACAAGTCCGCTGGTTTTGCCATATGGATACGCAGGCAATTCCGGATATGTAGCTTCCTCAATAAATTTATCATTGTTAGGATCAAGGATTTCAAAGCTTAGAGGATCGGGGATTTTAAGACCATCACCCATCCAGATCTGATAATTGAAATTACCTTTCATTCCTGTAGTATCGAACTTAGTCCAGAGGTATTGGCCATCGGGAGACTGCTTCATTTGAAAAGTTGGTTGGGCGGTCCAATTTGTAAAGTCTCCTACCAGGAAAGCGACACTTTTACCCGGAGCTTCTAGCACTACTAACCCTTCATGAACATCATAGTAATTAAAGCCAAGTTTCATACCATCAGGCACTGCATTAACCTCAGGTGGAGCTCCTACTGTCCACGTAAACGAAGTATCCACGCCATCTGTGCCTGCGAGAATAAAAAGTTTATAATTGTAAGCTTGTATTGTATTTAAGGTCATCTGATGGCTTAATTCTGTGGCATCCATAGCTTCAGCTATGATCATATCATTCAGTTTGAGTGTAATCTGTGCCGGTTTTGAGGTAATGGTTTTAAAATCAAGTGTCGATCCAAGGGATACTACTCTACTCTCCAAACTTGGCTTCTCGATAATGTATTGAAGTCCAGCATTTGGATCAGGAAAATTATAATAGATATCCCCACCAGTAGCAGTCCTACCCACCACAGTTCCACTTTGATTGCGGAAGACAAATGACAATTGCTTGATAACTTCGCCACCGGGAACATTGTAAAATGTCTGAATATTGTAGGTAAGTGAATAAAGATTGTCTGAGACTTTTGTCATCTTAACTTTTGGGTCGTCAGTACCCCAGTTGCCCTGTACATATTTCCAATCACTTGGACCAGTACTTTTATCCGTGATGACTCCCGCATGAGCATATACAATGCAATTACAATTAGCCAACGCCGCATTGCCTTGAGTAGCATCAAAATAAACAGTGATATTTGATGTTGGAGTTGGAAATGCAGGATCTACTGATATTTGAGCGTGTGTTATATTCAGAGTGATCAAAAGTAAAAATGTAAAAATTAAGCGCATGGCAGGAATATTTAATTATAAATTGTGATCAAAGTGATGGTCAAATAGATAATGTAGAAGGTACGCAAACAAAGATAGCTTTTATAATGAAGAATGAAAAGAGGAATTGTAAATTGTGAATGTTAAATTATAAATTACAAATGAGAGTAGGACTTTATCCAAGATCATTGGTGCAGGCGATCATTTAAATGTGAAGGAAACATACTCATCTTCGAGTTCAATTGCCCTTAGTTTTACCTAATGGGAAAAGAAATCAACTATATTGTAATCCTATTCATTGAATCCATTACAATGTCAAATATTTCCCAAAATTTGAATGTTGACTTACCGTAAAATAAATTTATAAAAATATCATATAAAACACTTTTCTATTCCAAAAACTAATAGTACCTTTGCACTCTGAATTTCAGAAGCAGGCTCCGTAGCTCAATTGGATAGAGCATCTGACTACGAATCAGAAGGTTGCAGGTTCGAATCCTGCCGAGGTCACGAATAATATTAGACAGAAGAAAAAATATTAACATGTCAAAAGTTTGTCAATTAACAGGTAAGCGTCCGATCACGGGCAACAACGTCTCTCACTCTAACGCGAAGACTAGAAGAAGATTCTTACCAAACTTACAGAAGAAACGTTTCTTCATACCGGAAGATGGTGTGTGGATCACTTTGAAAGTTTCTACAAGTGCTATCCGTTCAATCAATAAACTGGGTATCTCTTCTTATTTGAAAAAACTTGGTAACACAGGTGATACCATCAACATTTTTTATTAAACCACCATTTACAACTAATTGAACAATGGCTAAGAAAAGCAAAGGCAATAGAATCCAGATCATATTGGAATGTACCGAGCATAAAGCAACAGGTCTTGCTGGTACGTCTAGATATGTAACTCAAAAAAATAGGAAAAATACTCCTGACAGAATAGAATTGAAGAAATTCAATCCTGTTTTAAAGAAAATGACTATTCACAAAGAAATTAAATAACCATGGCTAAGAAAGTATCCAAAAACGCAAAAGTAGCTCAACGTGCCGCGAACGTAGGTTCAGGTCGTGACTTTGTAAAAGTAATTAAAAGTGTAAAAGATCCTGTCACAGGTCACTACTCTTATAAAGAAGCTATGATCCACAAAGAAAAAGCAAAGGATTACTTTAATTAATTTTATAAGTAAGACATTTCTTTTGGCTGATATACAAGGCTTTTTCTATTTTTAGAAAAGGCCTTTTCCTTTTTGTATCAACCAATCAATTTATAATAGGAACTAATCAACCCCACCGTTGTTATGTCTTTGTTTTATTTCAAATTAATCAACCAAGCATAGAGCATTATGAGTTTTTTCAATAAATTTTTCTCCAAAGACAAAGAAAAAGATCTTGATAATAGTTTGTCCAAAACTAAAGAATCTTTCTTCTCCAAAATCACCAAGGCAGTTGCCGGAAAAGATTCTGTGGATGAGGAAGTACTTGATGAACTCGAACAGATACTCATTAGCTCAGATGTAGGCCTCGATACCACCGTCAAGATAATTGAGAGAATCGAGGCCAGAGTTGCCAAAGATAAATATCTCAACTCCAATGAATTGGATGAAATCCTTAAGCAGGAAATCATGCAATTACTCACAGACAACAATACGGTCGAACTCGAAGACTTTGAACTTCCAAATATAAAACCTTACGTCATCTTCGTCGTCGGCGTCAATGGTGTTGGAAAGACCACAACCATTGGAAAACTAGCCTTTCAATTCAAGAAGAAAGGTTACAAAGTCGTGCTTGGTGCGGGTGATACTTTCAGAGCTGCCGCAGTAGATCAATTAAAGATCTGGGCAGATCGTGTCGGTTGCGACTTTTACTCAAAAGGCATGAATACAGATCCGGCTGCAGTAGCTTACGAAGCCGTTGATTATGCTATTAAAAACGATTGTGATGTCTGTATTATCGACACTGCAGGTAGATTGCACAACAAAATCCACCTGATGACCGAACTCACCAAGATCAAGAAATCTGCCGGAAAAAGGTTGGAAGGTGCGCCCCATGATGTCCTTCTCGTATTAGACGCCACTACTGGTCAAAACGCTATTGAACAAGCTACTCAATTTACGGAAAGTACAGATGTCACAGCACTTGCTTTAACTAAACTTGATGGCACTGCCAAAGGTGGTGTAGCTATAGGCATTTCCGATCTCTTTAAAATTCCAATTCGCTATCTAGGAGTCGGGGAAGGAATTGAACAGCTGCAGGTTTTTAATAAAAGGGCATTTGTGGAGTCGATGTTTAGGAAGTAAACAGTGGTCAGTCGTCAGTCGGAATGCCGGCAGTTTATTAGACTTCAGACATGAGTTGTTGGTGTCTTTTAGTAAGTTTTGGTAAATTTTTAAGTGTTCGGAAATTTAATATTTATTATTTAGTTGATTTTTGATAAAAATTTTTGAAAAAAGGATTAATTTTAATTTTTACTTCAAATCTAACCACCATGTCTACCAACAAGTTTGAACAATTAATTGCCTGGCAAAAAGCTCAGGATTTGGCTGTAGCTATTTACAACAATTTTGCACACATCAAGGACTTTAGTTTTAAAGATCAAATTCAGCGAGATGTAATTTCTATATCAAATAATGTTGCCGAAGGTTTTGATCGCAGCAGTAAAAAAGAGTTTGTCAGATTTTTAAATATTTCTGTCTCTTCGGGAAGTGAAGTTAAATCGATGTTATATTTAGCCCCAAGACTGCATCTAATTAAAGAAGAATTGGCTGTTACGCTTATAAAAGATTGTGAAGAAGTTTGTAAAATTATAAATGGCTTAGGGAATGTTCAAAAAAGTGTGTCATGTTATAAAAATAGTTTTAAAATTCTATAGTCACCGTTTTCAATATTTTAATTCCTAAAAAGCGGAAAATAACCAATTCGATTTTCAAGCTTTTTCAAGGTGTTAAAATTGTTGAAAACGAGTTCTGTGTTTTATTCCAGTTCATGCTCACTAAAACGTTTCCCAAAATGTTGGTTCAAATCCTTTGATATATTTAACCACCCTAATACCTTTTATTCCAGCTCTTACTTCCGTACATCAATATTAGATATAGTTGCTTAATTAGCGCCTTGTCGTTTACCCAGGAACCTTTGGTCTTTGTTACTTTCCTGATCTGTCGATGTAATGCTTCTACTGAGTTCGTTGTATAAATCATTTTACGGATACCGCTTCCATAATCCATAAATGCCATTAACTCTGTCCAGTTTGCTTCCCATTGTTTTGCAATTTCCGGATACTTGGCATTCCAAGTTTCTTTAAATGCTTCCAGCGCCATTTCCGCTCCTGATCTATCCACTGCTGAATAGATTTTTCTAAGATCAGAACATACCGATTTTATATATTGGTAGGAAACATATTTGGTGCTGCTTCTGACCATATGGACTATACATCTCTGTACGATCGCTTTTGGAAACACTTGCTCTATACTTTCAGAAAAGCCCTTCAGTCCATCAACACAACAGAACAGCACATCTTCAATGCCCCGCCTTTTCAGATCTTCAAGCACTCTGCCCCATTCATGAGCCCCTTCAGATTCCTTGATATATATACCTAGTATATCTCGTTCACCATTGGCATCTATGCTGTATATTGAATACAATACCTTTCTTGTAGATTTACCGCCTTCCCGGCTTGTAAAATACATGCCATCCAAAAACAAAACGCAGTATAATGACAATAATGGTCGCTGCTGCCAATTCACTACCTCGCCCCACACCTGTTCTGTTACCTCGCTAATAGATGATTCGCTATAGTCAACACCATATATTTCCCGTATTTGTCTTTTAATATCCGAGTAACTATTACCATGTGCATACATCATTAGAATGTGCTTATCTAGTCCTCCGCCCAATTGTCTGGACCATTTGCCAACAATTTGAGGTTCAAACTCTCCTGTCCTTTCACGTGGTGGGCTGATGTGCACTTCTCCTAGATCTGTATCAATTTTTTTATGTGTGTAACCATTACGACGATTGGGACGACCAACTTTTTTATCCTCCTTAATATGCGCTGTAACTTCACCTTCCAATGCAGCATTTATAAAGCGCTGCATCAATTTTGTGAATATACCATCTTCTCCAATCAGACCCTTGCCTTCATACAATCCATTAATCGCCTCTTTTTCAAATGATGCGTAATCGAATGGCTCTACTTTTTTCGATTGTTTGTTAACTTCCTTTTTCATTTACAAATATGTCATTTTGTTGACACACTTTTCTGAACAGTCTCATGGCTTAAAAAGGTCTGTCCTCCTTCATATGAATACCAATAATTAATGGACATTGATCTAAAGTTCTAATTCAATCCATACATGCCATCACTAACCACGAAACACTGACTACTTACCACTTACCACTGACCACTGACCACTGATCACTGACCACTATTCACTGACGACTGATTTTCATACTCATCATGTGGACCTCTCAACTTCACAGGTTGCTGTTTCTTACGCATCTTGATATTGAGAAATTCGACAAGCAAAGAAAATGCAATTGCAAAATATAGATAGCCCTTGGGAACCTCCCCTATTTCTGCGTCACCTGCCATAAAATGTGCCATATGTCCACCTTCGACAATTAACATAAATCCAATTAGGATCAAGAAAGAAAGACCGAGCATCTGAATCGTGGGATGATTATTGACAAAACGGCCAACGGGAACTGCGAATAACATCATGATTAAAACAGAAACTACTACAGCCGCAATCATTATGACCAAAGCTCCTTGAATTCCAGTTGTCATTCCAACAGCAGTAAGAATTGAATCGAAACTAAATACGATGTTTATCAATGTCATTTGAAGTATAGCACCAGCTATATTTTTTGATCCACCTTTTTCAGTTTTCATTTCATCCTCACCCTCCAACTTGTGGTGTATTTCAGAGGTGCTTTTATAAAGTAGAAAAATTCCTCCAAGTATTAATATGATACTTTGCCCGGAGAAAGCCCCTTTGAAAATCCAGAAATCAATAGAAAACCAAGGTTCCTTCATTGATATCAATACAGTGATACCAAGCAATAGTAATATTCTCAAAGCCATAGCTAACAACATTCCAATATTTGTTACTCTTGCTTGATCTTTTCTTTCAAGCTTACTAGCGACAATTGAAATGAAAATGATATTGTCTATTCCTAATACGATTTCAAGAAATGTTAGAGTCAAAAGGCTTATCCAAATTGTTGGATTTGAAAAATCCGGAAATTGTAGCATTAAAATTGCAGAAAGCATACTTTTTTTATTTGAGGCCACAAAGTTGTTTTAATTTTTTCAATTATTAGATTTTAACAATTAATTTTTTAAGTTTACTTACATTTGCCTATCAATGTCTTTGACAAACAAAGCTTGTCCAAAAAAATATTTTAAGATATGAAGTTCATAGTACAAACTTGTTTTATTCTAATGTTTCTTGTAGGAAATATAAATTCTGAAGCACAAAATAGAAAGGTTCTTGTTGAGCATTTTACGAATACTAAATGTCCTATTTGCAAATCAAACAATCCAGGTTTTTATACCAGATACAATAAATATAAGGAGAATGCTATTCATATCTCTATCCATCCATCTGTCCCTTATAGTAGCTGTGCACTATACCTAGCTAATGTTCCGGGCAATTCAGCACGCCAAAATAATTACGACTTATTCGGCACTCCAACTGCATATCTTGATGGTAAATCTGGCGGATCAAATCTACCTTCTGAAGCAGAATATATGAATGCAATTTCTAAACCTGCGAATTATGAACTGAAGTTTATTGATCCGAACCCCAGCCAAGTCAGGATGGAGATTAAAACACTTAATTCACTTCCTTCTGGAGCCTCAATTAAGCTTTACGTTGCGCTTACTGAGAAAGATCTCGAATACAATGCTCCAAATGGGGAGCAACATCATTATGATGTATTTAGAAAATTTTTGGATGAGAGCAATGATGGTATACAAATCAGCTTTCCTGCAGGAGCTAATGCAGGTGATGTTATATCTTATAGCTTTGGGCAAATAGATTATCCTGTTTCAAACTACAATGATTACAACCTAATAAGTTTCCTTCAATCGAATACTTCAACAGAAATATTGCAGGCGGAGATAACTGCAATAGGGCCTGGTGCATCTATCAGCCATGTCAATTTTAATAATATCAAACTTAATTCTTACCCTAATCCTGTTGTCTCCACGTTAAATATCGATTGGCAAAATGATAATTTCAAACCACAAAGCATTGAGATTTTTAATGAAAATGGTCAGCTAGTCAATAAAACACCTGTTAGAATTGTTAAAAACAAAACTACGATCCAAATTGATCAATTAAGTCAGGGTCTTTATTTATTCAAATTAATTGGAGATAATAATTCATTTGGTTACGGAAAATTTATAGTAAAATAATATGATGTTATTACAGGGAAAAACCGTATTGATTACAGGTGGCTCCAGAGGAATCGGTGCTGCTATTGTTAAATTATTTGCAGCACATGGTGCAGATATCGCCTTTACCTATGCGTCATCAGCCGAAGCATCTGAAGCCATAGTGAAAGAGCTATCAAGCACAATAAAAATAAAAGCTTACAAATCTGATGCCGCATCTATGACAGCTGCAGAGCAGTTGATTAAGGATGTTCTTGCAGATTTTGGCAAATTAGATGTCTTAATAAATAATGCAGGGATTACTAAAGATGGATTATTGTTAAGAATGACAGAAGAGATGTGGGATAGCGTGCTTGATGTCAACTTAAAGTCAGTCTTCAATCTGACTAAATATGCAGTCAAGCCAATGTTAAGAACTGGTGGAAGTATCATCAATATGAGCTCCGTAGTTGGTGTCTTTGGGAATGCTGGTCAGGCTAATTATGCTGCTTCTAAAGCTGGCATAATAGGTTTCAGTAAGTCAGTGGCAAAAGAATTAGGAAGTAAAAATATCCGATGCAATGCAATTGCCCCAGGATTTATAGCTACTGAGATGACTCATGTGCTGGAAGAAAATACAAAAGATGCATTTCTATCTAACATTCCTTTAAAAAGGCTAGGTGATGCAAATGAGATCGCTAATGCAGCATTATTCCTTGCATCAGATCTCTCATCCTATATCACGGGGCAAGTAATAAATGTCTGCGGTGGTATGTGTGTTTAAATAACATAACTGAAGCTTCGAGTCAATAAATTTCTTTGAAATCGTTGGTATCTTTTGCCTTAAAGTGAGAAGTGAGAAGTCAGAAATTAGAAGTCAGAAATCAGAAGTTAGAAATTAGAAATCAGAAGTTAGAAGTTAGAATATGACTTCGAATGCTGTGCAGTGCAGACATTTGGTCAGACAAATTAATTAAAATATCAATTGTTGGGAAAATCAATTTGACACCAAGTTATTACGATATATAATTATATTTATTAATATTTAACCTTACTCCGAAACTCCAGTAAAACAAAATATGTATGAGTACAATGCGGGATCTTGATCAATATGCTTCAGACAGCAAATTATGGATATTTACAGCCAATCGTGTCATGACTGCATCTGAGGTTACTGCAATCACTGATAAATTAAATCAGTTTACAAAGTCATGGGCAAGCCACAACAATCAATTAAAATCAACTGCATTTGTCTTACATAATCTGTTTATAATCATGGTTGTAGATAATTCTTTGGCGCTAGCCAGTGGTTGCTCTATTGATACAGCCATGAGATTTATACAGACCTTACAGATTGATTTTGATATTGACTTTCTTGATAGACAATCATTTGTGTACATAGATGATTCCAATCAGATCCACCTTGTCAGAAAGGATCAGATGCAAGAAAAAATAGCTTCTGGTGAGATCAACGACGATACCCTTTTCTATGATACTTTGATCCCTGACTTAGAAACAATGAGAACAGATTTTATTAAACCAAAGGGGAGCTTTTGGATGAAGAATATCTGAGAGGATCACGGCAATTAGGTTTGAGGTTTCTTTGAGGTTTGAGGTTTGAAGTTTGAAGTTTGTTGTTTGTTAGCTGATCAATCGCTGAGACTTTTTTCACTAGCCATCGCCTTACCCGCTGTGAAACCTGTGGACCATGCATTCTGAAAATTAAAACCACCCGTTATTCCATCCACATCGATCACCTCGCCGGAAAAGTACAATCCTTTGATCTTTTTACTTTCCATTGTATTGTGATCAATCTCAGAAAGTGAAATTCCTCCACAAGTGACAAACTCTTCCTTAAACGTTGTTTTGCCTTTGATCTGATGTCTATGTTCTGTCAGTTTAATGATAAGACTCTCAAGAGCTTTGTTGGATAGGTCTGCCCATATTTTTTCTTCTGAAATACCTGCTTCTATGACAAGAAACTTCCAAAGACGTCCTGGTAAGTTAAATTTGGAATTACTCGAAACCAAAGCTTTTGACTTGTTGTCTCTTAGCCGGGTCAGCTCCTCCCTGATGTCCTTTTTATCAATATTTGATATCCAATTAATTAAAATTTCAAAGTTATAGTCCCTCTCCTTAAGTATTCTGGCACCCCAGGCAGACAATTTCAATATAGCCGGTCCACTAAAACCCCAATGCGTAATCAACAAAGGGCCTGCCCATTCCAATTTACTTCCTAGTATCTTGATACGAGCTTCCGAGACAGCAACTCCCAACAATGAACAGATTGGGTTCGAAGGACTATTAAAGGTGAATAAGGAAGGTGCTGGATCTGAAATCTCAAGTTCGTGGGATCTGATCCAATCAAAACCTGATGCTTTAGGATAACCGCCAGTGGCAATTAAAACTTTATCGAAAGATCCAATAGTTCCATCTGAGAAAGTTACCTTAAATGAGTTTATACCGTTTTTCTTTTCCAATTCAAAATGCTCCACACCATACTTTGTCTTCACTTCGACCCCCAAAGTACTCACTTCCTGCTGAAGGCAATTTATAATTGATTCAGATTTATTTGATACTGGAAACATTCTTCCATCAGTTTCTGTTTTTAAGGCCACTCCCCTACGCTCAAACCATTGTATAGTATCATCAGGTCCGAATTCATAAAGAATCTTCTTTAAGAAGCGATGCCCACGCGGGTAATTTTGAGCAAAGACATCAACTTCATAAGGCTGATGTGTGACATTACACCTTCCTCCACCTGAGATCCTGACTTTGGAAAGCGTATTAAGGGTTTTCTCAGCTATCAGTACTTGGAGATCTCTATCTATTGCTGCAGCAGTAATCGCGGCCATATAACCAGAAGCTCCGCCACCTACAATTAAGATTTTTGAAGCCATTGAATTAATAAGCTCTTTCTGAGCTCTTTTCCATATAATTAATAAATGCCTTATTGACCACTTTAGTACCACCTGGTGTTGGATAATCACCTGAAAAATACCAATCACCTAAATTCTCAGGGCATGCAAGATGCAAGCCTTCAATAGTTTGGAACAAAACTTCCAATTCATATTTAAGATTAGCCGGACGGACGATGGCAGCTATTCTATCGCTTATCTGCTTGTCAGTAAACATGGCATATAATTCCTTGACATGGTTAACCATTTCTTCTTTAGGAAGATCTTCCTGAGCTTTGCATCTTTCATAAATTTCCTCGATAAAATCTTCTTTGCCCATTTCTTCGCAAAGCTCGATCATAGCCTGAAAAGCAACGAAAGACTTCATTACAGACATATCTATACCGTAACAATCAGGATATCTGATCTGTGGAGCGGATGATACTATGATTATTTTTTTAGGAAAAAGTTTTGATAAGATATTGATGATGGATTCTTTCAATGTTGTTCCTCTTACGATAGAATCATCCAATAACACGACTGTATCTTCATCGTTTCTTACGATGCCATATGTCACATCATACACATGCGACATGAGATCTCCTCTACTGGAATCATCTGCAATAAAAGTTCTTATTTTAGCATCTTTTACTACCAACTTTTCAGTTCTAACACGCATAGCCAGGATCCTGTCCACGGCATCCGCATTGGGATTAGGACCCAATTCCATGATGCGTTCCCGTTTTATCTTATTCAATTTTTTCTCTAGACCTTCTACAAGACCGTAGAAAGCCGTTTCTGCTGTATTAGGAATATAGGCATATACAGTATTCTCAAAGTCATAATTGACCATTTTTAAAATCGGCTCAGATAATTGTTCCCCTAATTGCTTTCGTTCTAGATATATGGTCTTGTCATTTCCTCTGCTGAAATAAATATGCTCAAATGAACATGCAATTCTCTTTACAGGATCAGTAAATGGCGTGACCTCCAGTTGACCGCTCTTTCTAATGATTAGAGAATGTCCTGGAGGGACTTCGTTTATATGCCGAAATCTAACCCCAAAAGCTGTTTGGAGTGCAGGACGTTCGCTGGCTATAGCAATCACTTCATCATCCTGATAGTAAAATGCAGGCCGAATACCATGAGGATCCCTTACCACAAATGCTTCTCCTGTGCCTATCATGCCCATCATGGCATAGCCTCCATCAACTTTCTTGAAAGCTCTTCTGATGACATTACTGACATTGAGATCATCTTTTATTTTTTCACTTATCTCTTGATTCGTATATCCAACTCTTTTAAAATGATCGAATAATTGCTGAACTTCATCATCCAGAAAATGACCTATTTTTTCCATCATGGTCACTGTATCCGAGCGCTCTTTTGGGAATTGCCCCAGCTCTATAAGTTCTTCAAACAACTCATCAGTATTGGTCATATTAAAGTTGCCGGCCATGACCAGATTGCGACTCATCCAGTTATTCTGTCGGAGGAATGGATGGCATGTTTCAATGGTATTGATACCATGAGTGCCATATCTCAAGTGCCCCATAAGAACCTCTCCTGCATATGGCATATTTTTTTTCAACCATGCCGGGTCAGCCAACTGTTCTTCACTGAGCTCATTAAAATGTTGATAAACTCCCTGGAATAGATCATCAAGGTAATTTGATGCATTGCTTCTTTTTCTGGAAATGTATCTTGTGCCAGGATAAGGGTCTATTTTAATGGTAGCCAGACCGGCTCCATCCTGCCCTCTGTTTCTTTGCTTTTGAAGCAAAAGATTGAGTTTATTAATACCGTACAAGGCGGTGCCATACTTTTGATGATAGTATTCTAATGGCTTTAAAAGTCGGATAAGTGCTATGCCGCACTCATGCTTTATTTGGTCGCTCATGGACGAGTATCTCCTTTAATTATGTTGCAAATGTAACGGTATAATATATTATTCACCATATTGTTTAACAGGAAAGGTTAAAAGATTAGTAACCTGAAATAATACTGAACCTTATTGATTTTATTATAAAAAAAATGCTGCCTCTCCTCACAAGAAAAGACAGCAATTTTATGACATTATTTACTAAAGTTTCGGCAGTTAAAAAACAAAGGTAGATGGCTGATGTTAGATGTTAGATGCTTGCCCGACTAGCCAAAGTGACGGCGGGGATTTTAGTCAATTGATTCATATTTTTTCTTTAATAGGTTTAATAGAAAAATATCCTTGTGATTGATGAAGGGCCATCTACAATCTGCCTTCTAACATCTAACATTTTATTAAAATCTAAAATTCTTCTTTAAAAAGGAAAATTTGACTACCGAAACTTAAGTTATTTATCTGATTAATTCAATTTAGCTTGTAAATTTTGATCCAATGCTTCCAAGAATTCCTCTGTATATAGATAATGTTCCCCATGGTTTACTTTATTACCATGGATACAAACTGCAAGATCCTTTGTCATTTTGCCACTTTCCACAGTCTCAACGCATACAGCTTCGAGTGCATGAGAGAAGTCGATCAATGCCTGGTTACCATCTAGTTTACCTCTAAATTCAAGACCTCTGGTCCATGCAAAAATAGAAGCTATTGGATTGGTAGATGTAGGCCTTCCTTTCTGATGTTCGCGATAGTGTCTGGTGACCGTGCCATGCGCCGCTTCCGCTTCCATAGTTTTACCATCAGGAGTAATCAAAACCGAAGTCATCAGACCTAACGATCCAAATCCTTGAGCTACTGTATCACTCTGTACATCACCATCATAATTTTTACAAGCCCAAACAAAGTTGCCATTCCACTTCAATGCAGATGCTACCATGTCATCGATCAGTCTGTGCTCATATGTAATAGCTGCAGCATCAAATTGAGCCTTAAATTCATTTTCAAAGATTTCCTGAAAGATATCTTTAAATCTGCCATCGTACTTTTTAAGTATGGTATTCTTGGTAGAAAGATATAATGGCCAACCTTTACTCAAAGCCTGATTAAAACAAGATCTGGCAAAGCCCATGATGCTTTCATCTGTATTATACATAGCCAAAGCTACACCATCACCTTTAAAATTGTAAACTTCAAATTCCTGAACTGTTCCATCCTCGCCTTCAAATTTGATAGTTAATTTACCTTTTCCTTTAGTAACAAAGTCAGTTGCACGGTACTGATCACCAAAAGCATGACGACCGATACAGATAGGAGCAGTCCAGTTTGGTACTAATCTTGGGATATTGGACATCACAATAGGCTCTCTAAAAACAGTTCCATCCAATATATTCCTGATAGTTCCATTAGGTGATCGCCACATTTGCTTTAAAGAAAATTCTGCAACTCTTTCTTCATCAGGTGTAATTGTAGCGCATTTGATTCCAACGCCATACTCCTTTATCGCATTTGCTGCATCAATGGTTACCTGATCGTTTGTCTCATCTCTGTATTCAACCCCAAGATCAAAGTATTTTATATCAAGATCCACATAAGGTAGGATCAATTTGTCTTTTATAAACTTCCAGATGATACGTGTCATCTCATCTCCATCCAGTTCTACAACAGGATTTGCTACTTTAATTTTTTCCAATATATTGATTTTGAATTATGAATTAAATATTTGTAATAAAAAGGCAAAAATATAAAATTGCCTGTAAAACAACAGCCTTATTACTACTATTTCAGAAATTTAGTAGAATTATTATCTAAAAATCTCCACTTTATTTCAATACAAAAAACTTAGCTGCAGCAGGCTCATAAGAGATATGTCTTACAAACGATGGTAGCCTCGAAATACTTATTGGAGCGATGTTGACATTTCTTTTAATGAGGCTTTCATCCAGATTTATGTACAATTCAACATCCTCCTCCGTGAGTAAATCAAATTTACTTAATCCAACTACGCATCTTACCTCAACTTTATTCGGGATAGATTTCACTTTACTATCAGAATTTTTAACACGAAGTGGCACAGTAAATATCTTTTCTGTGTATTCTTCAACTTCCAGATTCATTCTGACCATGCTCTCATCGAGTCTCAGCATTTCAGATTTAGGGCTTTCCAAAGCTACTGGCATTTCAACTATATTTTTATTCAACTTTGAAATATAGACTATTTCAGTATTCCATTGATTTATATCCTTGAGCTGCTGCTGCGAGCCTGTCAAGACAACTGAATCAGGTGTAAAACGAATTTCATTCTTAATAAAAAAACCTGGAAGAAATTCAATATTCATCTTAGAAACCACAGGAACCTTTTTATTAGCCTGATCCTCCAGCAAAATATTGATATTGGAAGGCTTAATCTGTGAAACTGAAATTTCATTAGATGCCAATAAAGAATTTATTTTTTCCGCAATAGCACTTGAAGGAATTAGCTGATTATTGTCAGCACTTAGTTCAACCTCTATTTTATCACCTATGTTCTTAGCTGATTTAGTGACAATATCCCAACCCAGTCCCACCAAAGTCACCTCTACAGTGCTTGTTGGTTGCCTTTTGAAAACCTTTCCGTTTGGAATAGTATACCTTACAGAATACCTTTGGATAAATTTGTAGTTATTGGAGAGCTTCTGCATTGCCCAGAAGGTCGTAGCAACTACAACACAACCAATAAAAATCCATCTATCCTTATTGATTTTATTCACCTATACTTTATGAGTTAATAGAATCAGTGATGGATCCTTCCATTGCCTGAGTCAATTCTTTTGAAATGGACCCTTTTGTTACCTTGATATAGGTTTTAGGATCGATCTGTAAAGTTACTATATTGTTATCTATTTTATTGATACGGCCAATAATGCCGCTGGCAGTAACTACATCAAGTCCTTTAGCCAAAGATTCGCTAAACTTAGTTTGTTCTTTTTGCTTTTTGATCTGAGGACGCAACATAAAAAAGTACATCACACCGACCATACCTATCAATAATAATGGTGAAGAAATTGCTGAGAAATCCATATTTATCTGATTATTTTAATTTTTTGTTATTTCTGCTGTGACTGTAAGTGTATATTTTGAAGGATATCCGTTAGTGATAACTGTCACCGGTTTCGATTGATATCCTTCCTTATTTTCTGTATTGAATTTAACTGTAATTTCAGATTTTTCACCTGGCTGTATGGGCTCTTTTGGAAAATCAGGAACAGTGCAGCCGCAGGTAGATGTAGCATCTTTGATTATCAAGGGCACTTTCCCTATATTTTCAAATTTAAATGTGTGGCTCACTATTTGCGCGCCTTTAAGTTGACCAAAATCATGCATCACTTCTTCAAATCTTGCCAGGGCTACATTGACAGTATCAGCATTTTCATCTGCCGTAATCGGATTTCTAATTAGATCCTGATAGTCTTTGCCGTCGCCAAGGATTTGTTCAACCTTCTTCTCATCAACTTTAGGATCATTTTTACAAGAATAAAATGTCATTACACATGTGAAAAGAAGAAAAAATAAAAACTTCATTCGATAAATTATTTTGAAAAACAGTTTTGGAACTTTTACAACCCAATTATAAAACCATCAAAACAAAGGTAGTAAATTTTGGTTCATGAGTAAGTTAATTAAACTCAATCTAGTTCTTCATATATCTCAGGAATATTATGAAATAGAAAACAATCCACTTTTGTAAATTGAATATCTATAGAAAAATTAAAGGTCAATATAGCTTAATTTCTTTTACCATCTTGACTCATCTTGACTCATAGTATTATTATATATCACTAATTGGCAAACTAAATGTTATAATATTTAGTTATTTTGCAACACTAAACCTACTACTCTACAAAAGATAAAAAAATTGGATGCCTGAAACAAAAGTATACTACTTAATAGGAATGATGGGAGTCGGCAAGTCTTCGATAGGACTTGGTGCAGCCAGGAAATTAGATTTTTCTTTTATAGATCTCGATGATTATATTAGAAAATCAGAAAAATTTTCCATCAATGAGATCTTCAAAAAAATGGGAGAACAAGGATTCAGGGAGCTTGAGAAAAAATATCTTCGTTCATTGAATTTCGATGGAATGGACAACGTAATTGTCTCTACAGGAGGCGGCACTCCCGCTTTTAATGACAATATGGATTACATGAACGACAATGGCACTACTATTTGGCTCGAAACATCAGTGAGCGAAATAGTCGAAAGGCTTAAGGATATGCAGGATGACAGACCTCTAATCAGTTCTATGAAGGGCAACCAATTGGAATTGCAGCTGCAAGCTATGTATGACTTAAGGCTTCCAGAGTTTGAGAAAGCCAAATTAAGATTGGAAAATGTTGGATACGATTATCAGGTGATTGAAAAACTGGTCTCAATGATAGAAGAAGATTCCAGGAAATAACCAATACAATTATTTTCTTACCATATATGTAATAAATAAAGTTGTATTATGCATCTTTGGCGGTGAATTCAATAATTATGGCAATTTATGGCTCATAGAATTCAAACTAAAGGACTTTGTTTATTATTAAATCAACAATTTGGCCTGAATATTATTTTACTATTAATAAAAATAAAATCACAATGGAGCAAACCCAGCCTTTAAAATGTCTTATCATTGGCAGTGGGCCTGCAGGCTATACTGCAGCCATCTATGCCGCAAGGGCAGGAATGAATCCTGTACTTTATACAGGAAGCAATCCCGGTGGTCAACTCACCATCACAACAGATGTAGAGAATTATCCCGGATTCCCTGATGGAGTACAAGGGCCGGAATTAGTCGAACTATTCAGGAAGCAGGCGATACGTTTTAATACTGAGATGCACTATGAGAATATTATGAAAGTAGATTTTACCGGACCTATACACAAGGTTTGGACGGAAGACGGCAAAGAAATAGAAGCTCATACAGTTATTATTTCAACAGGTGCTGATGCAAAATGGCTCGGTCTTGAAAGCGAACTTAGACTTACTAACAGAGGCGTTTCTGCATGTGCTGTATGTGATGGCTTTTTCTTCAAAGGTCTTGATGTGGCAGTAGTCGGGGGAGGTGATACCGCAGCGGAAGAAGCAATTTATCTATCTAAGCTTTGTCCAAAGGTACATTTGATCGTACGTAAAGATCAACTTAGAGCTTCTAAGATCATGCAGGAACGGGTATTTACAAATCCTAAAATCCAAGTACATTTTAATACCGAAACTCTAGAAATATTAGGTGGAGAGGAAGTTGAAGGCGCTAGATTTAGAAACAACTTAAGCAACGAAGAATTTACGATAGCCCTCAAAGGCTTCTTTGTAGCTATTGG
Organism: Candidatus Brachybacter algidus; assembly: GCF_016707225.1. Classification (NCBI taxonomy): domain Bacteria; kingdom Pseudomonadati; phylum Bacteroidota; class Saprospiria; order Saprospirales; family Saprospiraceae; genus Candidatus Brachybacter; species Candidatus Brachybacter algidus. The sequence goes on from NZ_JADJID010000003.1 coordinate 393,920, forward strand.
ACATAAGCCAAACACAGATATCTTTAAAGATTACATCACCACGGAAGAAGGTGGATATATTGTAACTATACCTGGCAAGACTGCCACAAATATTGCAGGAGTATTCGCTTCCGGTGATGTACAGGACAACGTTTACCGCCAGGCTGTGACATCCGCTGGTACAGGATGTATGGCTGCGCTTGAAGCTGAAAAATACCTTGTGGACATTGGAGTCGAGTAGATGAATATTGTAAAATCTCTTTCATCCAAATATAAATTTCAATAAATAAAAATTAAAATAATGTCAGCTATATTTAGACCGGGAGTATTACATGGAGATGAAGTTACAGAAGCTTTAAAACATGCAAATGATAATAACTTTGCTTACCCTGCGGTTAACGTAATCGGGAGTAGTTCCATCAATGCTGTTTTAGAAACTGCAAAGACTGTGAATTCACCTGTTATCATACAGTTCTCAAATGGTGGAGCCGTCTTCAATGCAGGTAAAGGTATTAAGAATGATGGCGAGAAAGCAGCTATATTAGGAGGCATTGCAGGTGCAGCTCACATCAACGTCCTAGCTGAAGCATATGGAGTTCCTGTCATTCTACATACTGATCATTGCGCTAAGAAACTCCTTCCATGGATCGATGGTCTGGTAGAAGCCAGCGAACGTAGTTTTGAAAAAAATGGCCATGCCCTTTATAGCTCACATATGATAGATCTTTCTGAAGAACCTATTGAAGAGAATATTGAGATATGTGTTGGTTATCTAAAAAGAATGGCCGCTATTGGGATTACACTTGAAATAGAGTTGGGTGTAACCGGAGGTGAAGAAGATGGCGTTGATAATAGTGACGTTGATAGTTCGAGACTGTATACGCAACCTGAAGAAGTGGCATTCGCATATGAGTCTTTGTTAAAAGTTAGTGACAAGTTTACCATCGCTGCAGCATTTGGCAATGTACATGGAGTATACAAACCAGGCAATGTAGAATTAAAACCGGTCATCCTGCATAATTCACAGGAATATGTCCAGCAAAAATTCAATACCGGCCCGAAACCGATCAACTTTGTATTTCATGGAGGAAGTGGATCAAGCCGAGAAGAGATTCGCGAGGCCATAAGCTATGGTGCAGTTAAAATGAATATAGATACAGATATGCAATGGGCATATTGGGAAGGTATTCGTGATTATTATGAAAAGAATAAAGCTTATCTGCAAGGCCAGATAGGAAATCCTGATGGTGCTGACAAGCCTAATAAAAAATACTATGATCCGAGAGTTTGGATTCGTTCAGCAGAGACCAACTTTGTATCAAGACTTAAAGGTGCATTTGAAGATCTGAATTGTTTGAATAGAAATTAAGAAAAATCCCATCCAAAATTTTGGATGGGATTTTTTATTCATTTCTAATTTCTACCTTAGATTGAGTAATAGCAATACTTTTAACATTTATTCATTATGCCGAAACTTCAGTTATTTAACACCTTCCTTTTCTAGTTCTTTATAAAAACCCTTTTTATCTATAAATCCTATATTGGAAAAACTTAATTGATTGTTCTTATAAAAATGGATAACCGGTATAGCATCAATTTTCATTGATTTTGCAAGTCCTGGGTTAGCATCGATATCAATTCTAACCAATTTTACCTTGTCTGACATTTTACTTTCCATTTCTTCAAGATAAGGCTTCATTTTTTTGCATGGACCACACCATTCCGCATAGAAATCTACTACTACAAGCTTATCACTCTCCAATAATTCCTCAAAGTCATTTTTTGACATTCCTTTTGGCTCCGCTTTCTTTACGTCACCTTCTTCAGGAAGTCCTGCATTCCTCCACTTAAGCATGCCTCCATCCATTTCATAGACAGTAGTAAAGCCATCCGAACGCATTTTTTCTGCAGCCTCATGACTCCTACCTCCGCTCAAGCAATAAACATATACCGGTTTTGATTTATCTATTTCTGAGATATTATTCTCGAAATTATCATCGTTCCAATTTATATTTTTTGAATTGGTTAAGTGCCCGCTAGAATACTCTTTTGGCGTGCGCACATCAATGATAATCGGTGATTCTTCGGTGGATACTTTTTCATTAAATTCTTTAGGAGACAATACATAGGAGGCAGGCTTTTGGCCGGTGGCGCAACTGAACAAAGAATATGTTACTGAAAGTAATAGAAATATACGGAATGTATTCATGATATTTTATTGATATTAATAATTTTTTAAATATGTTTTTTGATCGTCCAGAAATTCGCTTTTATTTCCATCATTGATCTTAAATTTTGTTTTGATCGTCTTCCTTCCTGACTTGTCAGGAATAAAGACAGAAAAGTGCAGATGAGGTCCTGTAGCATAACCCACATCGCCACTGATAGCAATTAATTGACCAGCCTTTACTTCTTCTCCGATTTTCACCCTTGCACCGTTCTTTATAATGTGGACGTATTCAGCAAATGAACCATCTTGATGCTCTATCACGACATAATTATTATTTTCAGCACATTCAGGTCTTGCACACCGGCCAGAATTCCCTTGTTCTATCTTGACTACTTTGCCACCAAAAGCAGCATGGATTTCATCACCTATTTTCAGTCCAAAGTCTAAAGAATTTTCACCTCTATGAGTTTCTCGCCCATTATAACCTTGAAATATTTTATAGCTCAATCCAGATTTAAAAGGAAGATCAAGTAAGAGATTATCGTATTTAGTTTTTCCAAGATCCCCATAGACCGCCTTTGTCTTTACTTTAAAAGACATTTTTCTATTTCCTATTGCAGTTAGTTTTGTTACAAAATTTCTTTTACTTAAACCTGGCATAACTATGAAAAAATCCTTTCCGGCTGAGGACTCCATTTCAATTAATTCTGCTTCAAATAATAAAGATATAGTACCTAATTCTAGATTGTCAGCGTAATAAACGATATCATTCCCTTCTTTTTCATAATAAATAATTGTTTCCAATTTCTGAGCATTGAGAGCTACAGTATTGATAAGTAAAACAAAAAGTATTGATCTCATGATCAAAGAATAATTAGTTATGTTCTTTAATAGAAGAATTGTTGAAAAGTTTAATTATTTTGAAATGTTTAACTTATAAATAAAAAAAGCCACACCCATTTAAAATAAATGAATGTGGCTTCAATTTTGATCAAATAAGTTTATATTTTTTGAAAGGATTTCACACCGCTGCCATCAATTGTAGTGATCTTTAACCAATAAGCTCCTGGAGACAGAGCAGAAATATTTACACTATTAAGCTGATTCAGTTGTTTAGTCAGTACTCTGCCTTGTGCATCTATTACTTCGATTTGTTTTATCTTAAGACTGGTCCTAATAAATACATCATTCTGAGCAGGACTTGGATAAATATCAACCTGTTTAGCTATATCATTTACTTTCGTAGAAGCAAAGAGATCAAGATCTTCCTTTCTTCTTGGCAATAGCTGATATCCTTCTGTATAAGGAGAACTGCTGTCAAACTGACCTCCTATTCCTTTCACACTGAATGTACCTACAGGGGCATCTTGCGCAGAAAGCGTCGTAGTATTGACCACCCTTAGAAGAACATCTATGGATCCGTTAGTTATTGTTGCATTGAAAGTTGATCCTTTAACCCATTCTGAAGGCGTCTTAAGTGACATATCTGTGAACACAACAAGGTCAGACTCTGCAGATTCATCCAGGGCCAGCACTTCTCGTGCATCATGCAATGAGGCATTGGTGCTATTGACCCAGATCGTATCTATTAATATTTGTGTAAGTCCGTTGAATTGATCTACGGTTCCTCTTATTGTAACATTATCAGACTCTTTGACTGTATACCCAAAAGTTTTGCTTGGGTTAAAGATGCCAATTCCATCCCTAGCACCATCAATGATCGTAGAACTCAAACCAGAGGCTCTCATATTAACGCCATAGATTATTCCGCTTACTTCACATTTTTTTCCAAGAGAATCTGCTCCTCCATCAACATTCAAATCATCTACCTGACCAATGGTCCTGATAGGATAAGTGACAGCAGGTGGTTTTGCGATTACATGCACCTTGCCTTTCATTCCCGGGGCATGGGGATCGCAATGATAATCATAGTCACCCGGTATATTAAATTGATGACTATATTCATATGGCGCATCTGCTGGTTCACCACTTCTGAATGATTCAGGATTAGCAGGAAAAATATTTTGATTGCCATTAACATTGTGCATACCTTCTTCAAACTTCCATTTTACACTCTCTCCTTCATTGATGGTAATGTCAGCAGGTGTAAATTGAAAATTAGCCACAATTACAGTATTTGGATCTACTACAGATCCACATTCTGCAGTATTGTCAGTTCCTGGACTTCCAAAAACTTCATATCCATTCACGATAATACCTGTTCCGGTAGTGGCTATCCCCCAACTGGAAGGAGCATTTACATCTCCTGAGAGATCACACAATTCCATTGATGGCCCTTCCCCATCAGCTTCCGGCACCCAACCTAATCCGGAATCTCCAAATGCAACAGTGGCAACAATACCTCCTGCTCCATTACTTAAAGTTAATGTTTCACCACCGTTATTAAGACTACCACTTTTCCATTGATGCGGCAAAAAACCAAAGACGATCTTAAAAGATGATGCTTTTTTCGCAGATACAAAATATCCATGTGCAGGAACTACATCATTGACACCAAAGGAATCTACGACTCCGGAGGTCATAATATGTCCCGCAAGTGAATAGTCTGTACCGGAAGTGTTTGCGATCTCGTAATACTCAAGAGAATCGTCGCCTGATTCAGGCGGATTGTACATGATCTCAGAAATGACTATTGAATTTTGGGCAGAAGCCATTCCGATCATGAATAAGTAAATGAAAAGAGAAGTAAATAATTTTTTCATAAGAAATATGTTTTTAGAATTGATAGCAAATGGTAAGCCTTAAAACTGATGTTAATTCAAGAATGCTTCAAGCATTTAGAAAAGGTGCAGTTGTTATTTTGATAGGTAAAATTAAGAATTTTTTTTCAAACAAAAAATTAGCTATCAAAATAAAGCCGAATAAGATCAATAGTGAATGAAACAAAGATGTTCTAAAAAGCAAGAGGCCACAAATTTTCATTTGTAGCCTCTTTATAATTTACTTTTATTAATTAAAAAATATACCTCGCACTTACTTGCATACCCCAAGTACTGGAAGTTGAATTGTTGTTTCTGAATGGTGTCGTAGCAAGTTTGCCATTGACTGTAGCCATTTGGAAAGTAGGAACGGTCGTCTTATTATCCACCACTTTCAGAAGTGCATAATTATATTGTGAACCAGCATTTAGCTCCTGATAAATACCCCAATCAGAGTTGATCAAATTAGCTAAGTTGAAAATATCAAGACCTAACTGCAATGTATGTTTCTTCTTGCCATCTTTACCACCTATTGAAAAATCCTGTAAGAATTTAAGGTCAAAGCGATTTGCCCAAGGGAATATACCAGAGTTTCTTTCCACATAGCCACCACGAGCTTCTTTAAGTTCAGGTACATTATTCACAAAAGCATCAAATGCTGCAGCCTGATCAGCTGCAGAGAAAGTAACGTCACCAACTTTTAGGTCAACAAAAGTTAATTCTGAAGCGCTTTGTGGGATATATAACAGATCCAGTGAAACACCGTCTGCATTGACATCTCCACTATAAGTATAAGCATATCTGAATGCATTCGATCCATTATAATATAAACCTATTGTAGTAGCTAAAAATCCGGCATACTCTACTCTGTAAGAAAGATTACCTCCTACTCTATTTGGCACTGCATATTGTGATAAACCGATCAAAGATTCATTTGGATCATTGACAGAATAGTTGTTACTCCATGCAGAGCTGGCAGATGATCCAGGATTACCGGTAATATCTTTTGATTCAGTGTAGCTATAGAATACACCTGCAGAAAATCCACGTACATTATTGATATTAGCACCAATGGTAGCAGAAAGTGAATATCCTTCATCTGTATTAGTCAATAGTGGAACAATATTATTTAGAGAAGTATTCTTATTGAATTTTGCATTTGCAGAACTACCCCAATAATCTCTGTTATCACCTGAATATGCTAATTTTTGCGTTGCCGGATTTCTGTTTACGTTATACTGCATTACTCCATTAAGATCTTTAGAATAGATTACATCTCCTGTCAATACTAAAGGAGTGGAAGGAACCTTGAAGTCAACTCCAAAGTTAGATCTCCAAATCTGTGGCATTTTAAAGTCAGGATCGATAAGCGCAAGACCACCCGGAGCTTTAGTGCTTGGTGTCTTAGGGAAATTCTCAGGCAATGCATTTGGCCAGAAATTAGGATCAGCTTCAAAATGGTCGATTTTTGCCAAAACTGAAGATGAAACCGGCTCAAAAGTGTTTTGAATAACTCCAGCATTGGTTGGCATATTTGTAAACCATACAAAAGGAATATTACCTGTGAAAATACCTGTACCCCCTCTTAATTGCAACATTCTGTCACCAAATACATCCCAATTCAAACCTAGACGCGGTGAAAATAATGGAACTGACTTAGGCCATTTTGATGTAGTATATTGAGTCACGTTGCCATCAGGACCTCTAAAATTCAGCGTGTCTACAACAGGATTAGAAGGTGGCGTATCATTAAATAATGCCATATCTGCTCTAATACCAACGGTAACATTAAATCTGTCTGTCACTGCTATTTTGTCTTGAAGATAAATCCCTGCCAGACCAAATTTTACCCGTGCATATTGATCCTGTCCATCATACAAGTATGTAGTACCGTATGATATCGGTGCTGCATCATTGACAAAATCATCAACAGAGTTGTATCTGTAATAAGAAGATGCAAGTCTTTGATAACTGTTGGCAAAATCCATATATTGATAACTTAGCCCTGCAGTAAATGTATGTTTACCCATAAGGTATGTAAGGTTATCTGTGGCAATTATATTGTTGTTGATCACATCATTATTATAAGAAAACAACTCTGTTCCAAAACTCATATAGTTGCTAAAACTAGATGAAGTAGTAGTTCCATCTCCTATATCAACAAATGGGAACAATGATCCGGGAGTACTTCTTGTATCCTGAATTTTACTGTATGTCACGATCAATTGATTACTTAAATTATTGGAAAGTCTCGTATTCAGTTCAGCTGCAACAGAACTCACCGTATTCTTAAAAGAATAATTTGCATTCTCGAAAGCTATGGATTTATCTGAGATCCTATTGTTACCTGAGCGCGGATTTGGTCCTGAGTTATTGTTAGTGCCCTGGTCATTTGTTCCTTGCATGAATGAATATCTTGCAGTCAGGGTATTCTTATCATTGATGTTCCAATCTAACCTGGCAAGAGCCTTATAGTTCTGATTGTTATATGTTGGAGCATAATTTTCATAAGCTCCCGGATCATAATTATACTTAGATTTTAGGTAAGAAGATACTCTGTCTAAGTCTACTGCTGTAGTTCTGGAAACATTTGGCTGTCCGGTATTAGTACCTCTGTCAGCCACCCAAGCATTTCCATTACTTTCTCTGTTTTCTGTTTCAAAGTTTACAAAATATAGTAATTTATTCTTAACAATTGCACCTCCTAATCTGGCTCCATATATTGTGGAGGATGAACGTGCATTTTCATTAATTTCAAAATCTTCCACTTTCAACCCTGTAAATGATTTAGGTCTGAAATAAGCATACGCTGAACCATGTAGTTCATTAGTACCACTTCTGGTTACAGCATTGATCCCAGCTCCTGTAAAACCAGTCTGACGCACATCGTAAGGTGCGACATTGACTTGGACTTCTTCAATAGCGTCCAATGAAACAGGCTGATTTCCACCTCCTGGAAGTGGGTCTCCACTTAATCCAAAAGCATTATTTAGGTTAGCTCCATCGATCTGTATATTGTTATATCTTCCATCACGTCCTGCAAAGTTGTTTCCGTTTGCCTGTGGAGTGATTCTTGTAAAATCGGTCAAACTTCTGCTCAATGTCGGCAGCCTCTCAAGGGTCTGTCGGTTAATGTTTGTGGAAGCACCAGTTCTATCACCATTGATTATGGCATTTCTGTTGCCTGTGATGACCATCTCGTCCAATTGAGTTGAAGTCTCAGCTAAAACTACATTATTAACCAATACATCTCCAAGAGCAAGATAAATGTTTGAAGTCTTGTTGGATTCAGACCCTACAGAAGTTACCTCCAAAGTATATGGTCCTCCTACTCTAAGATTGACTAGGCTATAACGCCCATCAGTCTGAGTAACTGTTCCATAAACTGTACCGGATGGTACATGAGTTAAAACCACTGTCGCACCGATCATGGTCGCGCCGGATGGATCTTTGACTACGCCTGTAATTCCGGAGGTTGTGACCTGGGCCATCAAACCGGAAGTGCAGATCATTAACAAAAATAAAATTGTACTTTTAATATTCATGATTTACTAATTTTGGTTCAAAAAAAGCAATAAATTTTCCCAAAAATATATATTTAAGTTAAGTTATTGTTAAATAATCTATACATAATTTTCATATATATGCCAATATACTGAACATATGCTAAGTATACATTACATTAAAATAAATACTTTATAAAATTGCAAAGATTATTGTGGGAAAAATTCAGGGCTTCAATTAACACTAGAAAGCCACCCCAAGAGAAGCGATAAGACGCTGTGGATTATCTGAAAATGAATAATTTTTATTGCCAAATTTGATATGATTGCCAAATTTTGAGAAATTTCCCTCGTACCTTAAGTCAATAGTTAGGATCCAAAAATCAAAACCCATTCCGGCCTGCCACCCCCAAAGTAACTTTTTGAAATTTTCTTCATAGCCATCTATTTTAGTAAGGTCAGATGTACTATTGAGATGTAAGTGACCCACTGGACCTACATTCAATCTTAATGCTCCAGATTTAAAACCGATCATCAACGGTATATCCAGATCTCGGAATGTTTCACTAGCGAGCAAAGTATCAAGTGAATTAGGTAAATTTCCTGAAAGTTTATAATTGACTTTAGAAGAATTTAATAAAAATTCCGGTTGAATTATCAGCTTATTGATCTTAAGCTGAAGCGTGATGCCACCATGAAATCCAACTTCAGTGTTTGTAATATCTATCTTGAATGAATTTGGGTCACTGATCAACAATTCCTTTATGCCGTAATCTGCTTGACTTAAACCAACTTTTATTCCAAACTTGAAGCCAACCCCTTGACCACTGAGATTCAATGAGATAAATGCAAGAGCACAAATCAGAAATAATGACCTCATGTTAGTTTTAATTTAAATAGTTGGATAGTAATATATTACATGTTATAGCAAAGTTATATCTTTTAATTAATCTGACAAATTATTTGTCAAAAAAGATTAATTTCTTCTTTAATATCAAAAAGAGATCATTCAAATATTCGAAACAGACCCCAAAAACCAATTTTGTTATTAAACGTTTGGGATAGGAATATCTTGTATAAGCATGTATGTTATGACATCAAGTAAAGGTGTTAAAAAAATTTAATACTTTTGTCCCTCAATAAATATTCCAACCAAGGAAAACAATTTGTCAACACAATTAAATATAAAATTCATAGGAAGCTTTACCGCGCTATCCCAGGTACCTAAATCTGAGTTTCCTGAATTTGCATTCATAGGTAGGTCTAATGTAGGTAAATCTTCATTGATCAACATGTTATCAGGAAAAACACACATTGCCAAAGTATCTAATACACCAGGAAAGACTCAACACATCAATCTCTTTGACATAGATGGTCAATGGAATATTGTGGATCTTCCAGGATATGGGTATGCTAAATCCTCAAAGGCCAACCGTGCGACATGGAGCAAGATGGTAACTTCATACCTCACAGGCCGGGACAACCTTTCCATTTTATTCGTACTTTTGGATAGCAGACTTCCAGCTCAAAAGATTGACATGGAATTTATGGCATTTTGTGGTCAGAAGAATATCCCTTTTGTAATAATATATACGAAAGCGGATAAATCTTCTTTTAATCAATTAAATAAACAACTGGCTGAAATTCAAAAAGTCCTGTTACTTTCGTGGAATACATTACCTGAACAATTCATTACTTCGTCATCAAATAAAACCGGTCGGGATGAGATCCTTGATTATATTGACAGTATAAATGAGCAACATAGAGCAAAATAATAATATAGGAAACCCTATTACGCCGGAAAAAAAACAAACTTTTCCCCCTTTGATTGAACAGATCTCTGATTGGCCAATTAATAAATTGACTGAAGATAGGGACACTTTCGTCAAAGAGCTCGAATACTATACACTGCAGAACCTAAATCGTAAGTCACCTGACTTTATAAAAGAACTAATCCAGAAAACAATTTTTCAGGAAAAGATCCGGATGAAAGAAGAACCTTGGCGGATAGATCCACCCAACGACAGAATATTTTGGAATAGGGTAAGGAAAAAGATAGACGTTACTGAAATTGATTCTCCCTCAGAAAAACAAAATAATATACAGGAAGCCCTGAAAATGGTCATTCACAGATATGCCGAAGAAATTGTAGGTACCTTCAATGTGAAAACCTTTAAATTGATTCGAACTGTTCTGACTTCACTTTTTAAAAGATTATTGAATAAGGGAATTAATATTAATTCACAAAAAGCTGATAAAGTCCTCCTGGACAAGCTGATGATATATGGTCCGATTGAACAAATAAGGTCAATCGCCACTAAAGGAACTGTGATATTACTTCCTACTCATTCCAGCAACCTTGATTCCATTCTTATTGGATATACGATGGACTACAAATTAGGTCTACCGGGACCTGCCTATGGAGCAGGTTTAAACCTGTATAATTTTGGCCCTGCAGCATATTTTATGAATAGATTAGGTGCTTACAGGGTGGACAGAAGAAAGAAAAACGCAATTTACCTCTCTACATTGGCAGGTATGTCGAAGCTTTCAATTCAAAAAGGAACTAACTCATTATTTTTTCCGGGTGGAACACGTTCAAGATCCGGGGAATTAGAAGATAAATTAAAACTTGGCTTGTTAAGCACTGTTATTGAAGCACAACGCAGTATTTATGATGAAGGAAGAGAAGACAAAGTATTTGTCGTTCCGTTGGTGCTTTCTTATCATTTCGTGCTTGAAGCAAAAAATCTTATTGAAGATTTCCTTAAAAAAACAGGAAAAGAGCGATATACAAAATCCAGAAATGAATTTACTTCTGTTCGCAGTTGGACTAAGTTTATTTATCAGTTTATCTCCAAAGGAAGTGATATCACTATGTCTTTCGGAAGACCAATGGATTGTATCGGCAATTTTGTTGATAATGATGGCCATAGTTTAGACAATAGAGGGAATCTCATAGATATAAAGGATTATTTCATAAGTGATGGCAAATTGTCAACCAACCATCAACGGGAATCCGAATACACTAAAAACCTTGGAAACAAAATAGTTGAAAGGTATAAGGCAGAAAATATAGTGCTGAGTAGCCATCTTGTTTCTTATGTCGCATTCCAGCTGTTCAAAGAAGCAAATAAGAATCTGGATCTTTTTGCACTACTTAGCTTACCTGAAGATGAATATTTCTTTTCAAGGGATAGCTTTGTAGAGCAATCCAGGATTGTAATTGAACTTCTTAAAGAAAAGGCTTCCCAAGGGCTCTTAAAACTCCCGGAGATTTTTATAAAAGATACGATTGATATTGTACTTGACGGAATTGCCCAAATAGGGACTTTTCATTCAAGTCGCCCAATCACCGTCCATAAAAATGGAGACTTTTATAGTCAGGATTTCCGCCTTCTTTATTTTTATAACAATAGATTGGAATCTTATGGCTATCAGTCAGAGATCAAGTGGAATATCTTACCCGTAATATATCAAGTAGATTAAATGCATTACATATTATATGATCTTGAGGCAACGTGTTGGTTAGGTAGACCCCCTGTAGGCAATAATGAGATCATAGAGATTGGTGCATACAAAGTGAATGGATATGGCGAAGTAGTAGGAATTTTCAGTGAATACGTAAAGCCGGTTCATAACCCTACCCTATCTGGTTTTTGCAAAAAACTGACAAGTATTCAACAGCATAACGTCGATACTGCCTATAAATTTGACAGAATTATCGAAGAATTCATGGAATGGTTTGGGTATGATGAAGATGAATATTATTTAATTTCGTGGGGAGAAAACGACAAGCAGCTATTTAGACAAGATTGCGAATTATATAATATTGAACATTCCTGGCTAAAGAATTGCGTCAATCTAAAACCTTCTTATCAGATATTAACTGGTATGAATAAACAAATTGGTTTAAAAAAAGCAATAGAAAGAGAAGAGATTGACTTTGAAGGTCAACAGCATAGAGCGATCAATGACGCCTTTAATTTAACAAAACTTTTTATAAAACATTTTGATAATTGGGAACTTTAACAAGCTATATTTGCTTTTTGAATCGAAATAAATTGAGTTAATCATTATAGAAAAGCACTTGCTTTTAAAAAAATAATACATACATGAGAAAAATTAATCTAATTATTTGTTTAGTAGCTTTAATGTCTACAGCCTCTTTTAGTCAATATATTAAAATGGGCGTTAGCTCCGTGAAAGCCGAAAATGCTGAACAGCAGCAACAGATGGAAGGCACGCTAAAAACAATGAAAATGGAAACATTTGCGAATGATGACCAGGTTAGAACAGATGTCAATATGATGGGTGGAATGGTCGTAATGAGTACTTTTACCAACCCTAAGACAGATGAATTTATAATGTACATGGATATGATGGGTAATAAAATGAAAGTAGTTCCGACAGCTGCTGAACTTACTTCATTTAAATCAGAAAATGATAAGAAAGGTTCAGACTTTAAAATTGTTGAAGTCCCTGGGGATACAAAAACAATCCTTGGATTCAACTGCAATAGATTTAACATTAGCAATGGTGATGGAATGAATTTTATATTGTACGTAACTAAAGATATCAAGATTAAAGCCAACAATATTCAAGGAATGGAAGGTGTAAAATTTGATGGATACCCGCTTGAATACTCTATGGAGGCAATGGGAGCTAAGATGACCTTTACTGCTGAAAAATTCGAGAAGACCTTTGATACGGCCAAAATGACTCCACCGACAGGTACTTATAAGGAGGTTAATTTTACAGATTTCAAAAAGCAAATGCCGGGAATGTAATTTTCTCAAAGTAAAAATAAGAGCGTCTCCGGGCGCTTTTTTTATGTCATAAATTTTTCCTTATCTTGGTCTCACTTTCAATCTTTCAAGAATAAACTATTTTGGATAAAAATATTTGGCTTATAAGGCATGGTGAGACAGCACTAAATGCAAAAAACATAGTTCAAGGTCAAGGCATTAATGAGCCTCTGAACTCAAAAGGAATACATCAATCAAAATTATTCTGGGAGTTTTATAAAAAGGAGGATTTTGACCTTGTCTTATATTCAGATTTAATCCGTTCTCAACAAACAATCAAACACTTTCTGACGAAACCAATACAGGGCGTAGAATTAACTACATTGAAAGAGATCAGTTGGGGTATCAATGAAGGTTTAGCTACTTCAGAGGAAGTATTACTTAGATATAATCACGCAGTATCTAGTTGGCAAAATGGTAATCTGGACGAAAGGGTTGAAGGAGGTGAAAGTGCCAAAGAACTTGGACAGAGATGCCTTTTTACTATAGATTGGTTAAAGCAAGTAGAAAGAAAGAATATATTGATTTGCTCACATGGAAGAACAATTAGAGCATTGGTCTGTTTACTTTTGGAAAAACCACTTAGCAGAATGGAAGAAGTGAGCCACAAAAACCTCGGATTATATAGATTCTTATTTCAAAATGGCAAATGGACATGCTCTGTGAAAGATGACATTACACATCTTATTCCATAACATACTTTATTCTATAAATAACTATGATAAAGGTCTCTGCAGTAAGCTACCTTAATACCAAACCTATGTTATACGGGATTTTTAATCATCCCGTGTATGAGCATATCGATCTGTCACTTGATGTTCCTTCTATTTGTGCTGAAAAATTCATTCACAATAAGGTAGATATCGCACTTATGCCTGTGGGTGCATTGCATGGACTTGAGGACTACGATATTGTTTCAGATTATTGCATCGGCACCGATGGTGATGTCAGGACAGTATGTTTGTATAGCGATGTACCGATGGAAGAAATTGAAACAGTTTTTCTCGACTTTGATTCCAAAACCTCAGTCCTTTTAGCTCAATATCTTTTAAAGCATTATTGGAAAAAAGACGTAATCTATCTTCCCGGACCGGAGGGCTTCGAAAGCAAAATAAGCGGCAGAGCTGCAGGTCTGATCATAGGCGATAAGGCACTGGATCAGGAATTGAGATCACCCTACATTTATGATCTTGGAAGAGCTTGGAAAGAAATGCATGACTTGCCTTTTGTCTTTGCAGTCTGGGTTAGTAAGAGTCATTTGAACCCAACTTTTATTTCAGATTTTAATGACGCTCAAGCACGTGGCATCTCAAGAATTGACCAGTTGGTACAATTGATGGCCAATACTCGAAAACATTTTGATCTGGATGAGTATTATACCAAAAACATAAGCTATGTCCTTAACAAGGATAAAAGAAAAGCACTTGATTTATTCTTATCATTGACCCGTCATACCATTGACTCAACCACAACTAATTAAATGAAGGAAATACTTACACTAGGAGCTTTAAAAGCTTCCGGATATACATATACGACAATAAAGCAGGAACTTAGGAATAACCTCATCACCAAACTCAAAAATGGCGAAAAGGTATTTGACGGCATTTATGGTTTTGAAGACACTGTACTTCCCGATTTGGAAAGAGCTATTCTTTCAGGTCACAATATTTTATTATTAGGACTTAGAGGCCAGGCAAAAACAAGGATCGCCAGACTTACTGTCAATTTACTCAATGAATATATTCCGATAGTAAAAGGAAGTGAATTGAATGAAGACCCATTGCATCCTCTCACTAACCAAACTAAACAACTTATAAAAGAATTAGGTGATGATCTACCCATTGAATGGTTACATCGTTCCGATCGCTTTTTAGAAAAACTTGCGACACCGGATGTAAGCATCGCCGATCTGATCGGAGATATTGATCCAATAAAAGCTGCAAACAATAAGTGGAGTTATGCAGACGAAAGATCTATTCATTTTGGGTTGGTTCCAAGATCTAATAGGTGCATATTTGTTTTGAATGAATTGCCAGATCTGCAAGCCCGAATACAAGTCTCACTTTTAAATATTCTTCAGGAAGGTGATATACAGATCAGAGGATATAAGTTGCGTTTGCCGCTTGATATTCAATTTGTTTTTACTGCCAACCCTGAAGATTATACAAATAGAGGTAACATAATTACACCACTTAAAGACAGAATAGACAGTCAGATCCTGACTCATTATCCTGACCAGATAAGTGTAGCCAAATTGATTACATTACAAGAAGCAAGGATTCCCGCTGACGTAAAGGAAAGCGTTTATCTATCTTCTTTTGCTCATAATTTGCTTGAAAGAATTTCATTCGTAGCCAGGGAAAGTGAATATGTGGATGAGCACAGTGGAGTTTCTGCCAGACTAAGTATTTCCGGACTTGAAAATTTATACAGCTCAGCATATAGAAGGCTTTTGAAATCAAAACATGATTCAACCTTGATCCGAATTGTTGACTTCATTGGTGTGATCCCTTCTATTACCGGTAAGGTAGAGTTGGTATACGAAGGTGAACAGGAAGGGCCATACAATGTGGCTTTAAACTTATTTGGATCTGCATTAAAAGTAGAATTTTTGGCAATATTCCCTGATCCGGAAAAGAACTTGAAAAAAACTGAAATCGATGTTTACCTACCTGTTAAAAAATGGTTTAGCAAAGGAAATTCTGTAGAATTTTGGTACAACGACACGGATGATGTAATTTTAGAAAAACTATCCGCCATAGATGGATTGCATGATCTTGTCGTAGAAAAGATCAAAAATAAGAATGAATCTATATTACTTATGGAGATCGTGCTGCATGGTCTTGCCGAATTAAACATTATATCGAGAGAAATGCTTGATGACAAAATCAGCTTTAATGATGCTCTTGCTGACATGTTTGATGATATATTAAATGACGATGATTCCTCTTTAGATTTTTAATAAAAAATAAAAATATGATGATAGAAATAAATCCGTACAACCCGGATACAAGGATGATCAATAGCGTGATCGAAAAAATGAAAGACGGAGCAGTAATTATCTACCCTACAGATAGTGTTTACGCCATGGGATGCGACCCAAACAGTAAAAAAGGGGTAGAGAAAATGTTCCAGATAAAAAATTCTGATCCTGCTAAAACACCACTGACGTTTATGTGTGATAGCATATCTATGGCGTCTGAATATGCCAATCAGATATCAAACAGTAATTTCAGGTTTATAAAAGATCATACTCCCGGGCCATACACTTTTATTATGACGGCTACTAATAGCTTGCCAAAACTTCTTCATGTAAAAAATAAAACGTTTGGATTTAGGATTCCTGATCATCCAATTTCAACAGCTTTGATCCAGGCATTAGGACGTCCAATATTGTCCAGCTCGTTAAAAGCAATTGATCAGGATGATGAAAATAAATTTTATTTGGATCCTGAGGAGATTTTTTCTGACTATTCACTCCTTGTTGACGTCATTATAAATGGAGGACCTGGTTTGTTAGAGCAAAGTACGATCATAGATCTTACTTCTGATGAACCGATCGTGATTCGTGAGGGTAAGGGAAGTGTTGAAACAGATTAAATATTTAAATATATTATTTGGCAAACAATGTAAATAACATTTCTTTCGTTCCAAGAAAGTGACAAATATTGTAATTAAATTGCATCCTGAAATAGTTATATGAAGATTTTACAACTTTGTAAAAAGTTTCCCTATCCGATGATAGATGGAGAGTCGTTGGCTGTAAACTACCTAAGTAAGTCATTGGCTGAACTAGGTTGTGAGATCACACTTTTGACGATGAATACCTCCAAACATTATTACGATATACCGGTCGTCTTACCTAAAGAGTTGTCACATTATGCAGACATACATTATGTAGATGTCAACAATGAAATTAATATTAAGGGGGCATTTCAGAATCTTTTCAGTAGGGATTCTTATCATATAAGTCGCTACAGATCCCGTCAGTTTAAAGAAAAATTGATTGAATTACTTCAAAGGGAAACCTTTGATGTAATTCATCTTGAGACCTTATACCTTACGCAATTCATAGATACCATTCGGGAACATAGTAAAGCCCTTATTGTATTGCGCTCACACAATGTCGAATTTGAAATTTGGGAAAGACTATCTGAAAATCAGGTAAGTTTTGTCAAAAAACATTATATGTCTTATTTGACAAAAAAATTGAAGCGTTTTGAATTAAAACAAATTCAACACATTGATCTTTTGCTTGCCATCACTCAAAGAGATCTCAAGACTTTCAGGTCTTATGGATATCTTCAGTCAGCCAAAATAGTTCCAGTAGGTTTGGATACTTCCGATTATCTTGCAGTAGATAAAAATATATACAGTACGCCGACTTTGAGTTTTATAGGCTCCTTAGATTGGATCCCAAATATTGAAGGACTAGAATGGTTTTTAAAAGATATTTGGCCTCAATTGATCAGAAAATATCCTGAACTTACTTTCCATGTAGCCGGCAGAAACATGCCGGATTCTCTAATAGAAAGAAAAGAGCCAAATGTATTTTTCTATGGTGAAGTGCCGGATGCCAAAGCATTTATCAATAATCATCCAATCACTATCGTGCCTTTATTGTCTGGAAGCGGCATGAGAGTTAAGATCTTAGAAGGAATGTTCCTGGGACGGATTGTGATCACCACTTCACTTGGACTTGAAGGAATCAATGCACAACATAAGAATCAGGTCCTTGTGGCTGATACGGTTGAAGAATTTGTAAAAGCTGTAGAATTTTGCTTTGAACATCCAATCCAAACTCAAAACATAAGTCATAGAGCACAGGTCTTTGCAGCTAAAAACTATGACAATCTGGAGATAGGTAAAGAACTCTTATCCTTTTACAGAATGAAAAAAGAACTAATTACAACCTAGTTATTTATTTACCTTTGGCATTTATGAATGTATTAAAGGCGCAAAAACAAGCTATGGAAGAACATAAATATGAGATAAAAATACAGGTAGGATTAGATGCTGACAAAATGCCAGAGTCGCTTTCATGGGAAGCCTCTGGAAATGATGAAGCCGGAGAAAAGCAAGTCAAAGCATTTTTTTTATCCATGTTTGACAGTGAGACAAAAGATACTTTAAAGATCGATCTGTGGACCAAGGATTTTCAAGTAATGGAAATGGATAGATTTTTTTATCAGACTTTCAGAGCGATGTGCGATACTTATCATAAATCTACACAAAATGATGCCCTAGCGAATGATATGAGACAGTTTACAAAGTATTTTGGTGAAAAAACAGGTATCCTTATTCCTGAATAGTAATTTAGATAAAATGATTACCTTATTCCATATTTGAATCAATGGAATTATTTTTGACCAATCGATTCATTGCAGCATAATAGATAAGGTACCACTCATCATTGCTTTTAGCAAATCTTCTCTCCATACCAAATTCATTGTTTTTTAGTCTAATTTTTTCAATGACGATGGAAGAATCCATTGCAAATAATTCTCTTGTATAGTCACCGTTTGGATCTGTAAAAGGTTTATGAATTTGCCAATCTTCTTTCATCCATTTGAAGTCAGGATCTGTCAACTTACCCTCACTGGCCGGCATACCCTCCAGCGGAAAAATAATGTGTTCCATTTGATATAAACTATCATCATGAAATTTATCATAAAATTGAGTAAAATCTTTAGGTAGCTGATGTACGTTGGAAATTGATCCGGTATTTTTTTTACAAGAGCATATCAATAATAGTAAACAGAAGAAATATAATTTCATTGTCTAGACTTATTTTTCAAGGTTTAGTTAAAATCTGTTTCAATATAGGCATTTCGATCTTTTACTATAATAGCTGGATATGCCCAACTTACGACAAATCCATTAATGATAGAAAAATTTATTTTAAAAAATAATATAGTATCTCCACGTTCGACGATACCCCTTCCCCACCCTTGATTAAAGGATTCAGCAGTAAAGTTTACAGCAATTTGTGTTCTAAATTCCAGTTGACCCAACCCATCCACTTTGTAAAGAGATTCCTTGCTCGACCAAATCAGTGTAAACCATATTACCGGATCAATACCCTCAGGAACTTTCATCTCTTCAATGCTGCAAAATTTTGATGTTAATCTTAGAATCCGCTTATCAATCCACTCCAGATCGACTCCATGATCTAACGATGCAGTGCTCAATAAAAGCATATTTTTTGAATGAGAAATAGAAATTTTCTCATTATGATTTATAAGAAAGGGCTTCCCATTTGATGTTTTTTTCATCAATGGGTTTGCGCCTGATAGATATTTTTGCAGTAAAAACCGCTGTACAATGTATTCGAATTTACGCTTACCCAATATTGAGGAATATTCTAGATCTTCATCAGAAGTTAATTTCACCTGCGGCTCAAACCATTCAAGTGGTTCATTTATCTCCCAAAGGTAGAGATTAAGATCATTAGTTAACGATGGTATTAAAATATTTGGCATAAACTGAAATGAGTCATTAAACTGACCAAAAGGCATCATCAACGTCAAAAGTACATATATTACAGTTTAAATTTATTGCAAAACTTAATCCCACCTTAAACATTTAATAAAAGTCTATCAAATCCTATTCCATATTTATAACACTAAAAAACTGATCCTGAAGGAAATTCTTAATATCACTTATCAAAATACAAGAGCAGGTAGCCAATCCATGCTTTTTGCTTTGTGCAATGATCTCACAGGAATAGGGTTTTATTCCTCCGGAGGTGATGGTAATATAATTTATTGGCCAAATGCCATCGTAGATGAGGGCATCATGATAGCTCGTTCGATGGGTCAGGTAATGTGTTTATATCTGGATGAGCAATATAATAGATTACTTGTCGGTTCGCTAGACGGACATCTAACAGTGATAGATACTAAGGACCACAGTTTATTATATAGAAACAAGGTA
Organism: Candidatus Brachybacter algidus; assembly: GCF_016707225.1. Classification (NCBI taxonomy): domain Bacteria; kingdom Pseudomonadati; phylum Bacteroidota; class Saprospiria; order Saprospirales; family Saprospiraceae; genus Candidatus Brachybacter; species Candidatus Brachybacter algidus. The sequence continues at coordinate 414,036 of NZ_JADJID010000003.1, forward strand.
ATGAAAGGCGGAATCTTTGATTTTATAAAAAATGATACAGGTTGCTTCATGGTTGGCGATGACGGTGCTGTAAGTCAAATCAATGAAAAAACATACCAACCTTTTAGAGGCCTGCAAATCTCTCATAGCAGGTGCAGGGCCCTGTGCAACATTAATGAATATATGTATGCAGGAGTTACTGAGGGTAAAATTTATAAAATAGACCCATTAAGACTAAACGAACCAATTGTATCTAATAGCAGTCATAGCGGATCTGTCTTTTCTCTCTTGGGATTTGAAGATTTTATCTATTCATCAGGAAAAGATGGCAAGATCATCGCCTGGAATAAAAAACTGGAAAAAATTGATGAAATTCAAGCACACAATAGTACAATCAATTCAATCTGTATGCTTGGTGATTCAGACATCATTGCTTCGGCCTGCAGAGATGGAAGCATCCGTCTGTGGCAGGCAGCAACATTGGAATTATTGAAAGTAATAGACCTATACCTCCATTCTGGTCATTTAAGATCTGTCAATAAACTATTATGGAATGACCATGCGAAATTGTTAATTTCTTGTAGTGATGATAAGAAAATAAAAACATGGCAAATTGATTAGTATTGCCTCTATTCCATCTTAGGAAGAGATGGCTCTTCGTATTTCATTCCATTTACTTTTGTAAGAATTGATTTATTCATTAACCAAAAATCGAGATTTTTCATATCTTTTTTTAGGGTGATTACCGCTTGGATATTGTCAATTTCGACTTTCATCGAATCATTTTCAAAACCTGTAGTGCCGACGCCATTTTTGATCCACCAACTTCCCCATTGGCCCATGGACATCTTCCATTTATTTGTTTCTATCCTTTCTATATTGAATGAATCATTAGCATTGAGCATAACAAATGCAAGTAAGCGCTTATTCTTCCTGATATCCATTTCGCTATCTCTCAGCAGACTCAAACCCTCAGTCAAAGCAGGAACATCATCTGAGAAATTAGTGTACATCCAAAAGCCGTTATAGCTGTCAGGTACGTTAAGTAAGATAAAATTTTTCGAAGATTTATATAATTCTGAACCGCTATCCATAATTCTGGTTGATGAAACAGCAGAATCACCAAGCATTTTTATTTGCATTGTCAGAAAATAGGAAGATATACAAAAGAAGATACCAAATAGGGATATCTGTATCCATTTAGGAAAAACTGAAATAAGCAACATGTAGAGGATGACAAAAAATGTAAGTGAAATGAATACATATCTGTCAACTTCAAACCAGGATAACATTACAAAATAAGAATTGCATACGGGTGCAAAGAACAAAGCAAAGCCACATAATAGAAAAAAACCAACTATGAGCTTTGAACGATTTTTATTTAAAAGAATGAAAACAATACCAATGATAAGGAATAAGCAAGCTAGTGTATTAACAGGTTTATTCAGAAAAACTTCATAAAAAGACATCTTTATAGTATGTGGCCAATGTCTTGCAAATAATAAAGTTTTAATAAATGCTTTTACCACATAGGTCAAACTGTGAAATCCAAATGCAAGGTGACTTGCAGCTTTATAATGGCCTATAAAAACGCCAAGAATCAATTTGTTCATCAATAAATAGAATCCTAAAAAAGCTCCACTTGGTATCCAGGTCCATAAAGCTTCTTTTTTGACCAATGTCCATGACTTTTCCATGTATGCTTTTAAAAAAAGCAATAAAGCAAAAATACCAGGGACAAACATTCCAAATTCTAAAGTGAAGCAACTGATGATAAAAAAGAGTATTGCCTGCCATCGAAGCGATGCGCGTCCTTCAATGAGAAAATCGCAATATTTTATTAATGCACACAAAATAAAGGTCACCACCATCGGATAATGCAGACAAGCCTTCCATGTCAGGCCTTCAGACAAATAGGGATTGACAAGGTACAAGAGCGATGCCCCAATAGCTATCATTCCTACCTCCAAATTCATAATATTAAACAATTTTCGGGCGAAAACCCCAGTCAGATAGCTGTTAAATCCATGAAATATGGAAGCGATCAGAAAGAAGAAAATATTTTCCGGACCGAAATAATGAACAATGAAATAGGTTACATAATGCAGTACATATAATAAGGAACCGTAGTGAAAAGTGAGTAAAATATCCATCCACTCATTTTTCTTATAGGCATCCAGATATCCGAAGTAATCGCTCGAATAACCCGCATGATAGGCAGGAGCATATATTAATAACGAAGCAAGTACAAAGAAACCAACGAGTAATTTCGTATTTGAAAGGTATTTTTCGTAGGACGTTTCTGCCATGACTGATGTGTGAATATTTATTTTGGAACTGCAAGGTAATAAAAGTAATATTTCCTGAATACTTATGGTATACAGCTTGTGTATAACTTATTACACAACAACTTATATATTCTAATAAATAATTTATAAAAAGATGTATACGATTATAGTAGTTGATTTATATTTGGCAGATTCCTAAATCATAAGGGTGCAAGTAAGGTGATAGGTGATGAGTGATCGTCTATCCGGTGAAATTATTCTTACTTCTAATTCGCTTATGCGTAAACTTCTGCAAAATCTAAATTTTTAGAATAATCTAATTCATCTGAAATTGAGCTATTCTGCTAGGCCCCACATTTTTCTTTTCAAAATTTATATAGAAAACTTACTTCATCTTACTTAATCTCAAGATCAATAATAGATTTCTCTCTTCTAACTTTCAATTTAATGGGCTCATCAAAATTAATCGTTTTCATAGCTCGCTCCAAATCAGCTGCTCTCTTAATCCGAACATTATTTAATTCGACTAAGATATCATCGACCTTAACACCTGCAGTCTCAGCACTTGAGTGTCTGGTGATTTCAATAATTCTCCATGCTTTATCAGACTTATCCTCTATTAATTTCATACCCAACGATTTTGGGGAGGATGGATTAGAATCAACTTTATTTATCCTTCTTCGATCATTTTCTACTCTGGAATTCCGAAGACCAAATACAATTTCTTTACTTACGAGGTTATCCTTTCTAATGTAATCAACCGTGACGGCGTCTCCAGGGTTTTTAGATTTTATATACTCAGCCAGATCTGCATTGTTTTTAATATTCTGATCCTCAAATTTAACGATTACGTCACCTACCCTTATGCCAGCAAATCTAGCAGCGCCATCGCTTCTTATCTCTATAACTTGAACTCCTTGCGCTACATCAATAGTGACAGCACCTAACATAGGTCCGGAAGGGTTCGCTATACTTCTTGCTTTTTTACTATCTTCGACTGAAAGGCCATATTCAGATATATTCCTTACATCCGTCCCTGTTTTTTGCCTGGTAATATTTAGTTTAACTCCGGCCTCCGCAGGACTTTTGCCATTGATAAGAATATTATTACCATCAACTTCAACTGTAAATTTAGTAAGTTCAGATCCTTCAATGTTGATCTGTACAGTTTCCTTAACATCTGATTGTGCAATAGCGATGGTAGGCAATAAAAATGCACCGATAAAAAAATTCAGAACTAAAAATTTAACTAAATTCATAAAAAACTATTTAATAGAATGAAGGAAGATGAGGTAAAATAGATCTTAGAATTATCAATGATGCATTCCACCTATATTGCAATATTACATATAAAAACGTTTCCTTTCGCTAATTCGTTGGTTTTTCATTTATACATAAGAAAATTCAAATTATTACTAAAATAATAATATTAGACATTCGTATATCATTGATATATAATAATTTATAATTTTTTATTAAAAATATGAAAAATAATTATATATATAAGTAAAAATGAATTTATATTTGACCAAGTTTATGAGCCAAACACAATATGTTTAAGAATCCACTTTTCCACATCGGCAGATACATCAACATGATGAGGTTAGTATTTTCTAAGCCTGATAGATTTTCTATGTTTTGGAAAGAGCTGGTTCGACAAATGTATGATATCGGCATTGGATCACTTTTAATCGTTGCTCTTATTTGCATCTTTATTGGCGCCGTGACTGCGATTCAGTTCAATTACCAATTGGACGGCACCCTTGTTCCAAAATATTATATCGGGTATATCGTAAGAGACATTACTCTTATAGAAATGGCACCAACTATCACTTGTCTTGTATTGGCTGGAAAAGTAGGATCTAATATGGCATCGGAGATAGGCGGTATGCGGCAGAAAGAGCACATAGACGCCATGGATATAATGGGTGTCAACACTTACAGTTTCCTTATCGGACCTAAATTATTAGCAGGACTTTTTGTTATTCCTATGCTAGTCACAGTTGGGGCCGGTATTAGTATACTTGGGGGCTATCTTGCAAGTGTTCCTACCGGACTTCTATCCAATGAGCAATATATAAGAGGTCTTAATTCTTTCTTTTTGCCTTTTAATGTAGCACTGATGCTCATCAAGGCGATCGTATTTGCTTTTATCCTAACTACAGTATCATGTTATCAAGGATATTATGTCAAAGGAGGAAGTATTGAGCTAGGGAAGGCAAGCACACAGGCGGTAGTGGTTAGTGATATTCTAATTTTACTTTCTGATTATATCCTTGCATTATTATTAACCCAATAGCCACGAAATTATATGATCAAAATAGTTGATATCAAGAAGGCTTTTGGAGAAAACGAAGTCATAAAAGGAATAACAACCACTTTTGAAACGGGTAAGTGCAATCTTATAATTGGCCGGAGTGGTGCAGGCAAAACTGTTTTACTTAAGATACTTGTCGGTTTAATTCAACCTGACCAAGGAGAGATCTGGTTTGATGACATTAACGTCCTTAAGTTGAATAAAAAAGAAAACCGGAAACTACGCAATTCAATGGGCATGCTATTTCAGGGCTCTGCCTTGTTTGACTCTATGAGAGTTGAAGAGAATATCAGATTCCCTTTGGACATGTTTTCTAACATGACTAAAAAAGAAAAAGATGCTAGGGTTGATTATTGCTTGGCCAGAGTAGACCTGACAGGTACTAACAAATTATATCCTTCAGAACTTAGTGGTGGTATGCAAAAACGTGTGGGTATAGCCAGGGCTATAGTATTGAGTCCATCATATCTTTTCTGTGATGAACCCAATTCAGGACTAGATCCAAAGACCTCCATCGTCATAGATAAACTGATAAAGTCTATCACGGAGGAATTAAACATCACGACTGTCATTAATACGCACGACATGAATTCAGTTATGGAGATAGGCGAAGAGATCAATTTTCTTGCTGATGGAAAATTGGTTTGGCAAGGATCTAAAGAAGATGTTTTAGACACTGATAATGAGCAATTACAAAATTTTATATTTGCTTCCCCTTTCCTTCAAAGATTGAGAGAGAAAGCGTTCAGATAAAAAAAGACCCGTAGATTGCCTTTGCAATCCCGGGCCTGAAGACTAAGGTCTCAAAATAAGAAAACTACTTCTTTTCGCCTACGGCGATATATCTTTATATTTAAAAAATTAATATATATATTTTATCTATACTATACTAACCCTATTTCAAATAGATTTGTTTCAATTAATATTGAATTTCGCTGGTCATTTCCAACACTATTAGGGTATGCAAATATAATGCCAAGAATTTTATCGGCACTAATAATGATTTATTTAAATATGTTATTTTTTAAATAATTATATGTATGATTGAAATATTTTAAATAAAAATAGCAATAAACGATATTAATATTGTAAATAATTATCTATTATTGTAATAATAATTTTATTTTTTTAATTATTATTTTTGCAAACACTACCTTTATTATTAGACTTTAAGAATTGATAAACTTGAAAATAATATCACACAAAAATTTAGATTAACAATATTTTAACCAAACCAATCACGGTTTATATCTTGCCTCTTCCAAAATTTGTTGTGCATTCATATTATTAATCAATCTTTTTATATCCAAATTCTCGTGACGCTCCATATATGCTTCAATAATCCTCGAACCTATGAATGCGGATATTCTTCCCGGAGCATCTGATGGCATACCTGGCGAATTAGGACTCGGATTTACATATTTTTGAATTTTCTTATTGTCTTGAGAGTAAACTAACTTTTCAGCTAGAAAATACGACCAAATCTCTTTCTCGTTTGTTCTACAAAAAGCAAGTTGTGATGGGCTGTAGTCATAGACCAGCGTGTCCTGTTCCGCAGGAATTAGATGATTGAGTATGTAGATTTCTTTACCTTGCTGAATCATATTGTCCAGCAAAGTCTTAGGTTCAAATACAGGAAGAATAGAATTGCGGATATAATTCTTCATGAGATTTGGAACCATATTCTCACGATTCATCGTCCTTTGAATAAAAATTGGCCAGGTCTCGGTGTCATAGTATTTATTGCCTTTGCCTAAGTACATTTCTAAGCTGACAGCCATCGATTGGTCCGATGTGGAAAAAGCTCCTACTCCAAATTCTGTAAAACATGTGTAAACAGCCGGTACCTGAACAGTGGGAAATAATTTCTGTAAACGCGCAAAGCAATCAGCATAATCCTTTTCCTCCCTTGAGAGGTTTCCAAAGAGCTTCGGAATAGTATCATTCAGCATTCGGATTAAATCGCTTTTACGATATAAATCATAAATATTCAGGAAAGAAGTATCCGGCTTATATGCGTCATTGATAACCCTAAGAAAATAAATCGTAGAAAAATCTGGATACTTTTCGACGATCTGATTGATAGAAGAAGGTATATTGGCTGTATCTATGTTCGAAAGCAACTTTTCATAACGCACCCAAGCCATAACTTTAGGAGAAGTAACTTCCTGAAACTTGTCATATGAACTTTCTTCCTTGCATGAGGCAAGAAATAGAGATAGAAGCACTAGAATATTAAAAAATTTAATCATATATCTATATCTTTGTAATGATGTAAAAAATAGAGCCCTTTCGGAATAAAGGTTTGATAAATTAAAAGAAGTTGAACTTTCGATAGGTATTATAACTTTGTTAAGTATGGTAGATGAAACTTAATTTTGAAACATTAATTTCAATGTATCATTAAATGCATCAATTAAAGTCTCAACCTTTTTGCAAAATTAACCATTATGTTTGAATAAGTATTCTAACAATTTTATTAAAGAATACTTCTCGCTTTAAAAAACAACTATTTCAAGAGCATTAAATAAACGTATATGAAACAAATAAATTTGAACTTTCTTATTATTCTTGTTTGTACCCTACCCTATTTAGCCATAGGACAGGACGCCGGCAAAAACATGAGATTTGGAGCTCAGTTGAGTCCGACTGTTAGCTGGATGACTTCAGATCACTCTAAAGTGTTGGGTGGAGGAGTCGATGTCGGATTAAAGGTAGGTGCACAAGCTGAGTTCGGCTTTGCTGAAAACTATTTCTTCACAGTAGGAATAGGATTTGGATTAAATCATGGAGGAAAGCTGCAATTTGCTAATGGTGGAGACCTATTACCTAATAGTTTATTGTCTGACGAAGTACCTGAATCAATCCGCAACAATTTTGAACCGGATACTAAGATCAACTATAAATTGAATTATCTTGAAGTACCTTTAGGCCTTAAGTTAAGGACAAGGGAATATGGATATATCAGGTACTTTGCGGAGATTCCTATTATTACTCTTAGTGCCGTGACAAGTGCTAAAGGAAGTATAGATGCATCGAATCTTGATGTAAATAAAGAGAATATCAAAAAAGATGTCAAGCAACTGAACGCTCAATGGGGCCTTGGAGGCGGATTTGAATATAATTTCAGCGAGACAAATGCAATACTTTTTGGATTGTATTACCATCAAGGCTTTTTTGATATGACCAAGAAACGAGGCTCAAGTGACGGCAAAGAAGTTAATCACTTGATCTCTTTAAAGGTTGGGGTGTTGTTCTAGATTGTGAAATTCATGAAATAATAAGCCGGATGTCAATAACGTCCGGCTTTTTTTATAACTCAATGGAAAAGTACAATTGATTATAAATATTTCTATCATCCTCGAATTTAGATGAAATAAATTCATTTAATCCAAATTTTTATTCTGTAAATCTTTTAATTTTATAATTTTTTAATCTTCAAAAATCACATATCAGCCTTAAACGAAATTATATTTTATACATTTTTTGGTAAATAAATACATTTGACAAACATTAATATTTTATTATATTTATATAATATTGTTTTTAAAATGATTAAACATTACATTATATTTTATATATAAATTTACGTTAATTATTGAGTCTTTTCATATTATATTAGAAAGTAACACATACCTTTGCGTCATCAATTTGCATCATTCCGCCCCAATAAAATATGGATTAAGTAAGTGTGTCAATTGTTTAAATAGAGAATCTCCAAATTTCAATAAGTTTCCAGCCGAATTTCCTAAACTTGACTAGTTCAATAAATAAAGAATTTTGGCTGGGCTTTTTATTTAAGTTTAGGCTAAGTTTAGGAGAAAATATAATTCTATTAAACCCCTTATTATAGACGTATCCTTGGATAAAACTACAATTGGAAAAGGTAAGAAAATCCCGATATAGTGTTTTCAAACTTTATACAAAAAGGCACTTATATTCATTCCGGCACCTACTGAAGCAAACAAAAGTATATCTCCCTTCTCAATTTCATGATTATCCAATTCTCCTTTTATCAATTGATCATATAAAGTAGGAATTGTGGCTACACTGCTATTCCCAAGTGTCCCAATAGTCATAGGCATGATATCCTTTGGAACTGGCATTTTGTATAATTTATAAAAACGGTGTACAATGGCCTCGTCCATTTTTTCATTTGCCTGATGTATTAGTATTTTTTTTAATTTTTCAATGGGAACACCAGACTTATCAAGGCAACTTTTCATAGCAATAGGAACACAGTTTAGTGCGAACTCATATATTTTCCGTCCATACATTTTAATGTACCGCGTATTTGGATCTGAATCAGCATTGAAAGAACATCCCAAAAACAGAAATTTCACTTCTTCTTCTGTGTAGCTTGCACTTTCATGTGAGATTAATCCTGAGTCATCATTAGTACCTTCGACTATCACGGCTCCAGCTCCATCTGCATAGATCATTGAATCCCTGTCATGTTTGTCCGTAACACGGGAAAGACATTCTGCACCGATGACGAGGATCCGCTTTGCCATGCCAGATTTGATATAAGCATTGGCTTGAATAAAGGATTCAGTCCAACCTGCGCAACCGAAAATGATATCAAAACCAACACATTTAGGATTTTTAATACCCAATTTGTGTTTAGCTCGAGCCGCAAGACAAGGAACCATATCAGACTGTATCATCCCGACCTTTACATCTCCAAAGTTATGTGAGAAAAGGATGTAATCAATAGTTTCACGATCGATCCCAGCATCTTCAATAGCTTTTTGAGCCGCAAAAAATGCAAGATCAGAAGTAACATATTGAGCAGAAGCATATCTTCTCTCCTTAATACCTGTTATTGCAGAAAATTTTTCTAAAATTTGAGTATTCGGTTGATTCAGCAACATTCCACTCTCATCGAGGAAAATATTGTGTTCAAAACTCTGATTGTCTACAATCAAATCAGGTATGTAACTACCACTACCAATTATTTTTATATTCATAATTTTCTATGCAAAAAATTAAAGTGTTTGATTTTGTTTGATTTATATTCTGACTCAAATAGTCCATTATCTATGAATATATTACTAAAAACCAAAAGATCAAAAAACGATACATATATCATTAGTTAAAATTACAAAATATATTAAATATTGCTTTAAAATTTCAACAAGTATTTTAATTTTTCTAAAAAGTTATTGATATTAAATAAAATTAACTGAAAATTTCAAAATTAAGTTCGTAAAATTGAAGCGCGAAGAAACGCTTTACCAAATGAGTGCTAACTTTGAATAAGGAATATAATTAAGCATGTATCACAAAAAAATTAACAACATTGGCACATAAAATAAGGAATACCAACGCTAAATCAAAGACTTTCAAGAGAATATACGTAGCACTGCTAACGATCCTAGCACTATTCGCAGTTTATGGAGCTATTTATACCTGGACTTACCACTGTGACAGCGCTTCGGAAAAATTAAAAGGTTTGGATTTATCATACAAAGAAAGTAACTATTTGATCGAATCAAAAAAATATGAAGGATCCATGAGCAATATCGTTCTGCCCTATGTGGATAGCCTCCAAACTAATGGATCCTTTAAAAATGGATCGCATACGATTGCTTACAACATGTATCTTTTGGACGATGCAAAGGCTAATATTGTCATTTCACATGGCTTTATAGAAAGAAAAGAAAAATACAAAGAGGCCATATATTACTTTCTTAAGATGGGTTATCAGGTCTTCATACTTGATCATTCCGGACATGGTTCTTCCAGTAGAGAATGCCCGGATAGCTCCATGATTCATGTGGAAGCTTATGAGAATTTTGCGTCAGATCTCAATGCTTTTATAACTGGTACAGTACAAAAACATTCGAAAGATTTAAAAACGATTTTATTTGGCCATTCCATGGGAGGAGCTATAGCCGCATTGACCGTTGAAAATAATCCGGAACTTGTGGACGGATTAATCCTAAATGCTCCAATGCTGAAAATCAAAAATCCTATTCCGGAATTCGTCGGCGAACCTGTGACAAAGCTAATGATCGCCTTGGGCAAAGGTAAAGAATATGCCATCGGCCACAGGAAATTTAATCCGAAAACAGACTTGGAATACAATCCCACACTTGTAGCTACTTATTGCAAAGAGAGAGCTCAATATTGGCACAACACGCTTGTAAAGTTGAGTCAGCATCCAACCACAGGTGCATCCTGGGGTGCAGGAGCGAATTTTATAGATCTGACTCATGAAGTGCTTAGCAAGGGAAATGTAGAAAAAATAAAAATTCCAATTTTAATGTTTCAAGCAGAGCATGATGCATTTGTAGAACCGCAGGGTCAATATGAGTTTGCGAATAGGGCTAAGAACATAGCATTCTATTTTGTCAAGGATGCAGGGCATGAGATATATATAGAGGAGGATAATATTATCGGGCCGTATTTTAGTAAGGTGGAGGAGTTTGTGGAGCGGGTGGTAGAGTGAGTGTTTTCGATTGGCTTCGAATGGTCACGAGTTGAAAACTCGCGCCAGCCTGGTTAGAAAGGTCACGAGTTAAAAACTCGCGACAGCGCTGTGGAGCGGGTGATAGCGCGAAATTATTGATTTGGCTTCGAAAGGAAATAAGTTATAAACTTGCGCCGGCGGTGGGATAAGGGCTGCATAGCAATTTACTAAATTTGTTTTTCAACTATAGATGACGTAAATTTGTTACAATTTGTAAAAGCTAACTAAAATCACTCAACAAAATTTTAAATTATGCGCACACAAGATATTTTTATAGTACATCCTGAAACTGAAGAACAATCACAAGCGCTAACGGCATTTGTCAATGCGCTCAAAATCAAGTTCGAAATTTCAGCTAAAGAAAAGCCCTACAATCCGGATTTTGTGGCAAAAATTGAAAAAAGCCGCAAAGATTACAAGGAAGGAAAAGGGAAAATATATACGGTTGAAGAACTTAATGCATTATGGAAATAATATTCCTACCGGACGCTGAAGATGATTTACAGTTTTGGATTGCTACAGGCAACAAAGATATTTTAAAAAAAATAACTCAGCTTATCGATGATATTAAGATAAACCCTCACTCAGGACTTGGCAAACCAGAACCACTCAAACACCAATTAACAGGATTATGGTCTCGCAGAATTAACAAAGAACATAGGCTTATTTATGAAATAAGTGATGATAGGATTTTGATCTTATCAGCGAAAGGCCATTATCTATAAAACTTGACTTATATAAATTAAAAAGGGGTTTCAGACTTGCATCCAAAACCCCCGAAGTGTGTCTAGTCCCAATAGGATTCCCTGCCTGACTGCCGTCTTAGGCAGGCAGGGAACCTATGACCTTACTGATTTGAAGATCGGGATGCTCTATCTAGCTGAGCTATGGAACTTGTTATTTAAGATATCATATAATCTTGACGGGTAAGCGACTTCTTATAACATCATATTGGGAAAATCAACTGAAATTTGATGTAATTATATCAAAATTAAAAAGGGGATTTAAACATATCACAATTAAAAAGGGGTTTCAGACTTACATCCAAAACCCCCGAAGTGTGTGGTAGTCCCAATAGGATTCCCTGCCCGACTGCCGTCTTAGGCAGGCAGGGAACCTATGACCTTACTGATTTGAAGATCGGGATGCTCTATCCATCTGAGCTATGGAACCTGTTGTTTAAGCTAAAATATAATCTTAACGGGAAAGCGACTCATTACACCATCAGATTGGGAAAATCGACCGAGATTTGATTTAAACATATCACAATTAAAAAGGGGTTTCAGACTTACATCCAAAACCCCCGAAGTGTGTGGTAGTCCCAATAGGATTCGAACCTATGACCTACTGCTTAGAAGGCAGTTGCTCTATCCAGCTGAGCTATGGAACCAAAATATATTTTGCTTTTTTCAAAGCGAGTGCAAAGATAATATTTTATTCAATATTATGTCTTATTGTTATGTATTTTATTTTTGAGGCTACTTAATGCCACGTTCTTTCATCACAGCACTGATGCGCTTTACCATTATAAAAAGAATGACGAATGCAAACATTACAAGACCAAAATTCATTAAGAAAAAATTCATTTTATTGTCAAAAACCTCCCATAATCCAGCCAAAACACCAGACAACTTATTGCCAATGCTTGTCGCTAAAAACCATCCTCCCATCAGCAATGCTGTTAATCTGGGAGGGCTTAATTTGGATACCAATGAAAGTCCCATTGGGGATAAACATAACTCACCTATAGTGATTACTCCATATGTGCTGATAAGCCACCATGCACTTGACTTGCTGATAGTAGTGTCCGTAAAATAAGCAGCTCCAACCATGACCAAACAGGAAAGGGCAGTAACCAACAATCCAATTAGAAGTTTATATGGAGTGGAAGGTTCCTTCTTTCTTGAACGCAGGAATCCCCAGAATCCGACCAATACAGGAGTGAGTAATACTACCCAGAAAGGATTAATGGACTGGAATAATTCTGTATTAAAGACATGTATAGTCTCTCCCTCAGGAGGCATTTTCTCTTGCTGGAGATTGCGCAGGTAAATGTCTTTGCCTTGCTCTTTTACTATCTCACCGTTCTCTTTTACAACTCTGAAGAATGCATCATACTTAACAACTTCTTCTGTTTTGTTTGTGACGTTTTGAACTAAATAAACACTTTCTGCAGGCTTTTCAATTGCTGCAGGCACCTCTCTATCTGTATAATATTGAGCCCAGGTAGTAAGTGCCGTGCCATTCTGCTTAAATATAGCCCAGAACATAATACTCACCATAAAAATAGCAAGCAAAGCCCCGATCGGTTTCTTATCTGTTGCATTAGCTGAGCTATACAAGGAATAGAAAAAGTATAACACCGGAAGACAAGCAAACAAGAAAGCATCAGTGCTGTCGGATCCAAGAATATTCCCTGGAACAAACCATCCAATTAAACCGGCTACCAAGGCGGGAAGAATCACTGTAGAAAAAACTCTCATAATGGACATATCTCCTTCCTCTGCAGGCTTGATAACGTCTGCTTCCACATAGGTTTTTCTACCTATCCAAAATATGATCACACCCAGAAACATACCGATACCGGCGGAAGCAAAGGCCGCGCCCCACCCTATCGAATTACGCAAATAAGCAGCAAAGAAATTACATATAAATGCGCCAATGTTTATACCCATATAGAATATATTAAATCCGGCATCTTTATTAGCTCTGTACTTATCATTATTATACAAATTGCCGACAAGCGTGGAAATATTGGGTTTGAAAAAACCATTTCCAATAATTATGAGACCCAACGAGGCATAAAACGTGGGTAGTGTCCCAATCGCCAGACCCAAATAGCCTAAACCCATTAGAATCCCGCCTATGGTGATAGATTTACTATATCCCCACTTTCGATCCGCAATAAGTCCGCCAAGGAATGGCGTGAGATAAACCAAGGCGATAAAAGTACCATAAATATCCGCAGCAGACTTACGCTCCATGGCCATTCCACCATTCTCCGCGTCTGTGAGATACAGTTGTAAGATGCCGAGCAATAAGTAAAAACCGAAACGCTCCCACATTTCAGTGAAGAACATGATCTTGAGTCCTGCCGGATGTTTTGCTTCTGATGCCATTTTTTGAATTTTAATATTTTTAGAATCACTAAAATATAAAAATAAATTTAAAGGCAACATTTAACTTTTTTCTCTTTCAATCCTTACTTTTATTAAAGAAATAATAATTGAAGAATTCGATATCTGATAAAACGGTGCAAAGCCATTATCCTTTAATAATCGTAGGAGGAGGCCCTATAGGGCTGGCATGCGGAATTGAAGCACAAAAAGCCGGCATTGAATCCTTGATAATTGAGAAAGGAACCATCGTGAATTCTTTGTTTAATTATCCAAGGAATATGACTTTTTTCTCCTCCTCAGAAAGACTCGAATTAGACGATATTCCTTTTGTCTCTATCAATAGCAAGCCAAATAGAAACGAAGCTTTGGAGTATTACAGGAGAATAGCAGATGTAAAAAAATTGAATATTCATTTGTTTGAAAAAATAGAATCCATCCAGAAATCCGACAGTGGTATTTTTAATATAATTAGCGATAAAAGTAATTATACTGCAAACAATGTCATCATAGCAACTGGCTTTTATGATTTACCCTATCTACTGAATGTTCCCGGAGAAGCGCTTCCAAAAGTTAAGCATTATTATGATGATCCACACATGTATGCCTTCCAGAAAGTCGTGGTAGTTGGAGCAATGAACTCCGCTGTAGATGCCGCTTTAGAGACATGGCGAAAAGGAGCAGATGTTACTATGGTCATTCGCGGTTCTGAGATCGGAACAAGAGTAAAATATTGGGTGAAGCCAGACATAGAAAACAGGATCAAGGAAGGTTCGATCAAGGCCTATTTTAACAGCGAAATAGTAAAAATTGAAAAGGATTCTGTAGAAATAAGCACACCAGAAGGTCCCTTAACACTGCCAAATGACTGGGTACTGGCACTTACCGGGTATCAACCAAATATTGAATTCTTAAGAAATACGGGTATTCGATTGAGTGATGACGAACAACTAAAACCCGAATACAATGAAACTACCTATGAAACAAATATCAAAGGTTTGTATGTAGCCGGTGTGGTATGCGGCGGCATGGATACTCATAGTTACTTTATAGAGAATAGTAGGGAACATGCGAAGGCAATAGTGAGGTCAATTGTAATGAATAATGAATAGTGAATAATGAATAATGAGAGCGGGCATTATAGCAATAATTATAGATTATAGCGATAATTCGAATGTTGGATTTTGGATGTTGGATGTTGAATGAGAGCTAGCATTGGGGCAAAGATTTTAGATTCTAATGATTATTAAAATGAGTAATGAGTATTGGGATAAAAAGCATTTTCGAGTTCCAAATTTACTACTTAAAAAATCCGTGAAATCCTATAATCCGTTTAATCCGTGATTCAGACAATAAGTAATGGTTAATGGGTAATGGGTTCATAATTTACCACTTAAAAAATCCGTGAAATCCTATAATCCGTTTAATCCGTGATTCAGACAATAAGTGATGAGTAAAGGGTAATTAGCATAAATCAATATTTCCGTAAAATCTTTGCGTTCAATAGCCCTTGACTTTAGTCAGGGAAAAAAATTCATTTCCACCTAGAAAATTACGAAAGCTTTTTGCGATCCATAATTAATACCAATTAACACCCGTTGATTTCCCATCAATTTTATAAATTTACCGTATGGAAGTAGTAATAAGAAAGGCATTGAAAGAAGATTGCCCTGAAATAATGGAATTAATCAAAGAACTGGCTGTCTACGAAAAAGCCGGAGATGAAGTAACAGTTAAATTCGATCATTTTGTCGAAAGTGGCTTTGGATCTAACCCTGTTTGGTGGTCATTTGTAGCTACTATAGATGATAAAATAGTAGGAATAGCCCTTTATTATGTTCGTTATTCTACCTGGAAAGGACAGCGTATGTATCTGGAAGACATCGTCGTCAATCTGGAATATCGAGGTCATGGTATCGGTAAAAAACTAATGGATGCAATCATAGTAGAAGGTAAGGAGAAAAAATTCAATGGCATCATGTGGCAGGTGCTTGATTGGAATGAGCCGGCAATTAATTTTTATAAAAGATATGATGTTGTGTTTGATGGCGAATGGTTGAATTGTTCGATTAATTTCTGAGGTAACTGAATTTTCAGCGTCAGAAATAAATTCAAAAATTATTGATATTAGAGAATTAAACATTAGAAGTTAGAATTCAGAGGTTAGAAGCTTGCCCGACAAAGTGCAACAAAGGCAGGGAAACTTCAATGATTGAGTCCAGCAAATAAAATTATTTAAAGAAATTTATAAATTGAAATAATTGTTATTTGAACCGAATAAGTTTGACCGATAAAACGATCATCTTACTATTATGTAGAGAAAAGAATTAATTATTCAGTTTCAAATAAAAAAAGGCAGCCCTGAGAGAGCTGCCGTAGAACAATAAACCTAACTAATATATACAATTTTTCCGGAACGATCTATGCTAACAAGGCACAGGAAGTCCCGTCTGTCTATGGATAGACAAAATAGGTGATAAGAGAATCAATCAATTTTCGATTAATCAGCGAGATCCCTTAAAAATGGATTATCGTTGCGCATCACTAATTCGTCATCTGCATTGATGGTCCATTTGGAATAATTTCTGTCACTGCTGTGGGGCACTTCTTCCAATACTACTCTGCGCCTAACATATGCCGGAGTATTTTCCAATTCTACGATAGTATGTGCATTATTAAGCCTAACTCTGGAAACATTTCTTCTCAAATCTGTCTTTAGCTGCTCTTGTTCGTGTTGTTTTCTGCGATCATCTTCTGCCCCTTCCTTGTCTTTATTCATAAAAGGTTCAGAAGTATGAGATGCCACATATCTATCAGCGGTATCAAGAATGTTTTGCTTAGAGAAATCAACCACTTGATGATTGGTCGTATCCAGGTTCATTCTTGCATCATCTCTGCTAAACATTGCTTCCTTCTCATCATCTAAAGAAACAGTGATCTTGTTGGACCCGGCATCATTGGATTTACGTCCTTTATCGAATCCACTTGCGATCAAAGTGACACTGATCTTGTCACCCAATTCAGGATCATAACAGTTACCCCATATAATGTTAGTATTGATACCTGCCTCTTCCTGAACGAATTCAGTGATCTCAGAAATCTCATCCATTGTGGCTTCTTTATTGCCTGAAGTAATGTTGAGCAATACATTTTGAGCACCACTAATATTGTTGTCTTCTAAGAGTGGGCTATTCAATGCCATGTCTACAGCACGTCTGGCTCTATCCTCACCTTCAGCAACGGAAGATCCCATGATGGCCACACCGCTATTGCGCATTACAGTATTAACATCTTCAAAATCAACGTTGATATATCCCGCAATAGTTATGATCTCCGCAATTCCTTTCGCTGCTGTAGTAAGAATATTATCAGCCTGAGCGAATGCTTCAGAAATAGCTAGATTGCCATGTATTTCTCTTAATTTATCATTAGAAATAATGATGATTGAATCTACATTTCTTTTTAATTCATCAAGACCTTCCATTGCAAATCGTTGACGTAATTTTCCTTCAAAAGTGAAAGGAAGCGTGACGATACCTACAGTAAGAATACCTAGTTCTCTGGCTGCTTTTGCAATAATAGGAGCAGCACCCGTTCCGGTACCACCACCCATTCCGGCAGTGACAAAGAGCATTTTAGTATGTTGAGATAAAAACAACTGGACATCTTCAATTGATTCCAGGCATGCATGTTTACCTACTTCCGGTCTTGAGCCGGCACCACGTCCGTCAGTAAGGCCCGGGCCTAATTGTATTTTCGTAGGAATCGGACTTAAGTCCAACGCCTGATTATCGGTATTACAGATGGCAAAATCCACGCCTACAATACCTTGTTTATACATATGGTTGACCGCATTGCTTCCGCCGCCGCCGACGCCTATGACTTTTATAATTGAATGATCCGGAGTTGGCAGATCAAATTCTAAGATTGGCATTTTGTACAGTTTTAAATATATTAATAAAAAGGTTTCGTTTAAAATAAATTTGATTCCAAAGCTATTGCTGAAATGTAAGTAACATTATCTGAGGTCAGAATCTTCCCAGTTACTACTCATCATCTCTTTCATTTTATCCATAACACCTCGGCCCCAAGACACTTTGTTAACATCTTCCTCCTCTTTTTGAGGCTTGGCTTCAGCTTGTTGAGCAGTTGCCTTAGGCGCATCTACCACAGTTTCCTTACGAGCATAATGTGGAGTTGAATGTGTAGGTGCTAATTCCAAAGGAATGTTGCTTGTATCCCTGTAATCAGGCAACCTATCTTCTACCTCAGATTCTGTAGCATGAAGACTAGCCTCATACAATAAACCAATTGCTGTAGCATAAATCGGACTTGAAACATTTTCATGGTATCCATGAGCAAGGTGCTCTATAGGCAGACCAATTCTAGTTTCATATCCGCAATGCAAGCTTGCCAGTTTTTCTATTCCTGCCAGCAATGAGCCTCCTCCAGTCAATACAAGCCCTCCTGTAAGTTTGCGCTCATAACCTGACCTTTGAATATCCCACATGACGTAATCGAAGATTTCTTCCAATCTCGCCTGAATAATCAATGAAAGGTTTTTCTGGCTAATTTCCTTATTTTCTCGTCCTTTCAAACCAGGAATCGTTATGATTTTGTCATCAAATACTTCATCCGCAAGCGCACAACCAAACTTCACCTTAAGCTTTTCAGCCTGATTTTGCATGACATTACAACCTTCTTTGATATCTTTAGTGATGGCATTTCCTCCGAAAGGAATCACAGCTGTATGACGGATAATTCCTTCGTAATAAATAGTAATATCTGTAGTACCACCTCCTATGTCAATCAAAGCAATTCCAGCTTCTTTCTCTTCATCACTTAAAACAGATGCAGCAGAAGCAATTGGTTCAAGCGTCATCTCACTAAGCTTCAAACCCACCTTCTCTATACATCTAGTGATATTGTTAGAAGCAGTAATCTGACCAGTTATGATGTGAAAATTGGCCTCAAGTCTTACACCTGACATTCCTACAGGATCTATGATACCTTGTTCGTTATCTATCGTGTATTCCTGAGGAAATACGTGTAGAATCTTGTCTCCCGGAGGAAGTACGAGCTTATACATGTCATGTATGAGCTGCTGAATATCATTCTTAGAAATTTCCACATCGCCATTATCCCTAAGTCTGCTACCTTTATGCTGCAAACTTTTAATATGCTGTCCGGCAATACCAACGTGTACTACTTTAACAGTTTTCTTTAATTTTTGCTCTACAATTCTGATAGCATCACTGATGGATCTGACTGTTTTTTCAATATTGCTGACGACGCCTCTCAGCACGCCTTCAGATTCTACCTTTCCAACAGCTAGAATTTCTAACTTGCCATAAAAATTTCTTTGACCTGCGACTGCGCAAATTTTAGTTGTTCCGATATCGATAGCCACGACGATCGGATTGTTGTTTTTGTATGTACTATCCATAATAATAAGATTTCTGTAAAAAAATTAGTTATTGTTTAATTGAAAATTGTAATCCTAGTTTTTAATGGGCTCCCCCTCTACTTTTTTGGCTACAACTTGATTTTTAAATTTCAAATTGATCTCCTTGTATAAACTCCATCCTTCCGGCGGCATACCTTCCTTATAAAATATGGCCAATTTTTTGAATTTATTTTCTAAATCAGTGGCATCTCCCAAAATGATTTTATGATTTCCAAGTTTGGGTATGATACTGATATCTTTATTTTCGTCTACGAGCAATTGCTCAGTCATTGCAGACATAAATGGATCTTTGTAAATAGCTTTAATTACTTCAAATGCCTTATAATAGACGTTCTTTTTATCCTTTGTCATTTCGTTTTTAAATGCAGGTAATGCTCCTGTAAGCACAGGTAAACGAAGTACAGCTTGTTTGGAAACCGGCAATTTCTTTCCAGACTCATCAATAAAAAATGTAGTATTGTCTGAAAGCATGACCCTAAGGATGGGACTTTTCTGTAAGACCATTATTCTAAGATTATTCCTGGCATCTATATATACCTGAGCATCGCGAACAAAATCGTTTTTCTCTATAATCTTTTCAATCTTAGTCAGATCAAGTTTTTCTACAATCTGATTCTTGAGTTTCAAGTCATATGATTTATTTAGCAACTTGGCTAAATCATCATTTTTTATAAGGTAAATATCATTTTGAAGAGGTTCGATATCAACAACTACTTTATTTATTTTACCTGTCTTTGCCGAATCAGTAGCACTGATCAAACCAAAAACTGCAACAATAAATAATGCAAAGCTTGAAATCTGAAAAAATACCTTCATTCCTTTATTTAATGTCATGATAAAATAATTTTAATCTTTGGGACAATTGTGTCGATATCACCAGCGCCAAGAGTCATTAGGACTTCAGGTTTGTTTTTATTTACAAATTCCAATATCTCTTTGAATGACATTATTTGTTTGTTGGGATTGGTCATTCTGTCGAGAATCATTTGGCTATTGACATTTTCTATTGGTAACTCCCTTGCCGGATAAATTTCCATAAGAATCGGATAATCCAATTGGTCCAATTCTCGTGCAAATCCATCAGCGAAATCCCTGGTTCTGGAGAAAAGATGAGGTTGGAATATTCCATATATCTCTTTACCTTGAAAAAGGTCTTTTGCCGTAGCTATAGCATTGCGGAGTTCCTCAGGATGATGTGCGTAATCATCTATATAAGTGTTTAATTTATTTTGGACTACATATTCAAATCTTCTTTTTATACCCTTGAATGCTGCCAATGCAACTGTTACTTTTTCGATAGGAATGCCTATTTCCAAGGCAATCGCCATAGCAACCGTAGCATTTGAAACATTATGATTGCCTGGCATAGAAAGCTGTAATCCAGTATATAAGCGGGTCTTGTAATTTAAATCAAAAGTAACGGAGCCATCTTTTTGAGGTAAGATATTGGATGCAAATATGTCTGAATCCTTATCTCCGAAAGTCAGACATTTATATTTTTCCTGAACTACTTCCCATTCGTTCGAAGTAAAGTTTTTAATCACTGATCGATGAAGATAAACTGTACCTCCCTTTTTTGTTTTATTTATAAAATCTTTAAATCCAATTGTTACTTCTTCACTCCCACCATAGATATCCAGGTGATCAGCATCCATGCTTAACACTGCACTAATAGCAGGTGTAAGCGTTAGAAATGATCTATCAAATTCATCTGCTTCGGCTACAATATATTCAGACCCACTATCAATGTAATTGGAATCGTAATTGGACATAATTCCTCCTACAAAACCTGTAACTTCAATACCCGAATAATAAAGTATGTGACTCACCATGGCAGTGGTAGTAGTTTTGCCATGTGTTCCTGCTATTGCAATAGTTTTTTCTGAACTGCTGATAAGGCCAAGAACTTCTGAACGCTTCATCATTTTTATACCAGAATTGGCGAAATGTTGCATTAAATGAGAAGTAGAAGGTATCGCCGGTGTATAGATTATCAGATCTGGATTGTATTCACTCTGAACTTTATCTTCATAAGAAATCTGAACACCTTTGAATGCAAGCTGCTGTGTCAATGGAGTTTCCACTCGATCATAACCGCTAACCTTCACGCCTCTTTTAAAGAAATATTCAGCGAGCGCACTCATACCAATTCCTCCAATACCTAAGAAGAAAACCGATCTTATATCTTTCAATTCATCCATTGCTCAATTATTTGAGATATTGTGACCAATTAATTCCATTATTTCTCTCGCTATTTCATTAGCAGCATTCGGTTTTGCCAAAGACAATGCATTCGCAGCCAATGAATCCAATTCTTCTTTATTTTGCACGCAAGCTATAGTCTTGATCACCAATTGTTTTGGCGCATCCATATCTGAAAGCATAAGCGCTGCATTTCTCCGGACCAAAGACATTGCATTTTTTGTTTGATGATCTTCTGTCACGTTCGGCGAAGGAATTAGGATGGATGGTTTTCCTGCAACACATATCTCAGAAACAGTAAGTGCACCTGCTCTTCCAATGACCAAATCTGCACATGCATAAGCAAGATCGACTCTTTCGATGAATGACATATTTACCACATTGGGCAACATAGCCAAAGGACTATGGTCATATAAACCCTTATAGAAACTACCACTTTGCCAGATCCACTGAATATCTGAGTTGGCTGATATCAAGTCGAAAGCATTTGTCAATGCATCATTCAGTGTCTTTGCTCCTAGGCTTCCACCCATGACTAGTACTGTTTTCTTGTTGGGATCCAAGCCGAAAAACTTATACCCCTCGTCTCTTTTTCCGCCCAAATAGTTAATGTCTTGTCTCACAGGATTGCCAGTGAACCGAATCTTCTGTGCCGGAAAAAATTTATCCATGCCTTCATAGGCCACGCATATAGATGAAGCAGATTTGGACAAGATTCTATTAGTGATGCCTGGGTAGCTGTTTTGTTCCTGAAGTAAGGTCTTGATGCCCATTCTACTGGCTACCCGTAAAATAGGCCCACTGGCATATCCACCGACTCCGATGGCTATGTCAGGTTTAAACTCTTTTACTATACTTCTTGCTTTGCGCATGCTTCTTAAAAGTTTGATCGGGAACATTAGATTTTTCGACGTCAGTCTTCTTTGAAAACCGGCTATCGGCAAGCCCTCTATTTTATATCCCGCTTGTGGAACTTTGTCCATCTCCATTTTACCTTCTGCCCCTACAAATAATATTTCAACATTCTTATTCAATGCCACCAATGCATCAGCAATAGCAATAGCCGGATATATATGTCCGCCAGTTCCTCCTCCGCTTATGATGACTTTATTCATTTAAGCAGTTTGTAATTCGTTATTAACTTGAACTGCACTTGCTGCCTCATCTCTTGATTCAATATATCTGCTTACACTCAGAATGATTCCAAATGATATACATGTAAAAATTAAACTTGTACCACCCAATGAAATTATCGGCAAGGTGACACCCGTATCAGGAATTAGCCCTACGTTGACCATAATATTGGCATATGCCTGAATGACAATGTTAATACAGAGACCTATGGCTAGCATGGCCCCGAATGTCTTCGGCGATTTTTTCACCAGCCGAATACACCTATATAACATTAACAGATAAATACCCATGACACCTGCTGCTCCCAACAATCCAAATTCTTCACAAATAATAGCATAGATAAAATCTGCATGGGCATATGGAAGGAAATTCCTTTGCATACTATTGCCGGGTCCTGTACCTATGATGCCTCCATTTGCAATAGCGATATGGGCTTGCTTGGACTGGAAAGACTCTTCGTCACCCATAAAAGTGGAGATTCTTTCTGACCATGTATGCGCCCTCGTGGCAGTCGGCAGGTAGTAACCAATAATGAAAACGATGAGAAACATTGTCGTTCCAATGGCAAATATGCTTCCAATATATTTTAATGGGATACGACCCACGAACATCACTATGATAGAAGTAGCAAACAATAATGCCGCTGTACTAAGATTATTTGGCAAAATTAAAATGCAAACCAACAGTGTCGGTATGAGCAATGACCAAAATACGCTAATATCGTTTTTGATTTTAGTTTGAGACCCAGAAATCGTCCTGGCCAGATATACCATGAGGGCCAATTTGGCTATATCAGCAGGTTGGATTGTAAGGCCAACAAAAGGTAGTGGCAACCATCGCTTTGCACCATTTACTTCAATTCCAAAAAATAGAACCAAAACTAAAAGCATAATTGAAATAAATAAAAATGGCAAAGCGATGGCTGAGTACTTTGAATATTTTGCCAGATGGCACAAATACGCAAGGACCACTCCTACTATTAAAAAGGCTAATTGTTTGAACAGGAAGTAT
The DNA here is from genome assembly GCF_016707225.1 of Candidatus Brachybacter algidus. Taxonomy (NCBI): domain Bacteria; kingdom Pseudomonadati; phylum Bacteroidota; class Saprospiria; order Saprospirales; family Saprospiraceae; genus Candidatus Brachybacter; species Candidatus Brachybacter algidus. The sequence continues at coordinate 438,025 of NZ_JADJID010000003.1, forward strand.
TCGTTATTGGCCCCATGACTATTGCCAATCTGTGAATAACCTCCGGTGGTACTGTAAACTGCAAGTAAGCTGCCTAGAGCGAGCAAGACCAACACGATCCACAAGATCGGGTCGCCTTTGAAATTCGTACTAAACCATTCCTTCATCTTCATTCTGTAGTTGTAGTTTTCCTAAAGACCAATTTTTGATACCAGACCATAGTCCTCAGCCCAAAAGTTTATAATAATTTTTTAATAGCCTTCTTAAATTGTTCCCCTCTGTCTTCGTAATTCTTGAACAGATCGAAACTTGAACATGCGGGAGACAACAATACCACATCACCTGATGTAGCTGCCTTCTGCGCTTTCAAAACTGCTTCCTGAGCAGATCCTGCCTCATCATATCCTTCTACCTCGTGACCGAACATGTCGATCAATTTTTGATTTTCTAAGCCCATGCATATCATCCACCTCACTTTATTTCTGACCAATTCACTCAGAATTGAATAGTCATTTCCTTTATCAATGCCTCCAACTATCCATACTATAGGCTTTTTCATTGCATCTAGTGCATACCAAACAGAATCGATATTGGTCGCTTTACTATCATTGATATAATCCACACCATCCACATTCGCCACAAATTCAAGTCTGTGTGCTAATCCCTGGAAGGTTGAGATACCACTCTCGACTGCTCTTTTCTTCAATCCAATTGACTCTAATGCCTCGATAGCTTGAGCAATATTAGATTGATTGTGTCTACCTCTTAGATTGCACTCACTGATATCGTAAGTAATTCCTTTATTGCTGGTAAATGTCTCTTCATTGATCTCCGCAGTTGAAGTGTAAATGACCTGAGCATTCGTCTGAATCTTTCCAAAATATTTCATCGATTCCTGATCATCTTTATTGAGGATAAGCAGATCCTCGGAACTTTGATTTTCTGTAATTCTAAACTTAGCTAATGCATACTTGCTCATATCATAATCATACCTGTCTAAATGATCAGGTGTGATATTAGTAATGATGGCAACTTTTGGATTAAAATGTACAATTTGGTCCAATTGAAAACTACTTAATTCGCATACATAGTAAGGAGATTTTGATGTAGCCAGCGTTCGAGCGAAACTATAACCAATATTTCCAACTAATTTTACATCCTGATCATCTTGCTCCATGACATGATATATCAGTGAAGAAAGTGTCGTTTTTCCATTGCTTCCGGTGATTCCTATGATCTGACCGTCACCGATATTTCTCCATGCGAATTCGATCTCTGAAATAACCTCTTTACCTGAAATACTAAAATCAGTCACAACCTTACTATCAGAAGGTACGCCTGGACTAACCACCATGAAATCAAAGGTATCAGCCAGATTCTCACTATGACCACCTTCTTCGAATGCAATGCCGGATCTTTTCAATTCTTCCCTAAATGGGCTAATTATTGGACCGGCATCACTAACCATTACCTCATAGCCAAGGCTAAGCCCAAGTAAGGCTGCCCCTACTCCGCTTTCTTTTCCTCCTATGATAATAATTGATGCCATAATAAATTTTAATTACCTGATTTTTAATGTAAGTATTGTCATTACTGCCAGTACGATGGATACAATCCAAAATCTGGTTACGATTTTGGCCTCGTGATAGCCTTGTTTTTGGAAATGGTGGTGAATAGGCGCCATCAAAAAGATACGCTTTCCTTCACCATATTTTTTCTTAGTATATTTGAAATAATATCTCTGAATTATTACTGAAAGATTTTCTACTACAAAGATTCCACACAACACAGGTAGTAATAACTCTTTGCGCAGTACAATAGCCAGAGCAGCTATAATACCTCCGAGTGTCAAACTCCCTGTATCACCCATGAATACTTTAGCAGGAAATGAATTGTGCCATAGAAACCCAGTACAAGCTCCTATAAAGCATGCACTGAAAATCACCAACTCTGATGAATTTGGAATAAAGAAAATATTGAGATATTCTGCAAATACTGAGTTGCCGGACAAATAAGCAAATACTGCCAACACTGCTCCAATCGTAGCCGAAACGCCCGTGGCAAGTCCATCTATACCATCTGTAAGATTCGCAGCATTACTGATGGCTGTAATAATGAATACTACCGAGGTGACAAACACGATCCATAATAAAGTCTGACTATTCATATTAAAGAAGTCAAACAGCTTTCCGTAGTCAAGTTGATTATTTTTAAAGAATGGTACGTTTGTAATTGCAGCTTTCGCATGAACCATTTCTACCATTTGACCTTTCATGTTTGGATCCTCAACCTCCACCGTTTTCACTACCTTATAACCTCCTGCAAGCGCTTCCTGTGGTGTCATTCTGATGGTAACATCATTGCTGATCAGCATTGTAAAGGCGACTATTAGTCCAAGACCAATTTGACCAATTACTTTAAAAATACCCTTGAGACCATCCTTGTCCTTTTTGACCACCTTGATATAGTCATCAATATAACCGATGCTTGCCATCCAAAGCGTGCTGATGAGCATTAGGATAACATATACATTGTCCAATCGGGCTACTAATAAGCATGGAACGACGATGGCAAGAACGATGATCACCCCACCCATAGTTGGAGTACCTTCTTTTTCTTTTTGGCCTGCGAGGCCAAGATCCCTAACGGATTCTCCGATTTGTTTTTTTCTAAGGTGGTTGATTATCTTTTTTCCAAAAACAATAGAGATGAATAGAGACAATACAATAGCAAGACCTGCGCGGAAAGTGATAAACCTGAATACTCCGGCTCCCGGTATATTCAAGTCTTTGTACAGATATTCAAATAAATAATACAGCATAATGCTCTTGTAACTTAGTCATAGTGCGCCTTCGCAGACGTACTTTATTTTAAGGTTTCTTGTGTGGGTTATTCTCAGTAATGTAAATTGGTGTTTCTTAGTCTATTAGATAAAAAGGTGAACAGGTGGCAAAAATGCATGTGCTAACACTAGAACCGATGTGGTAGCCATCTCAAATCTGACCAACCTGTCCATTCCAACCTTTTTTAAAAAATAGAACCTACTTCTTGTGGCAATACTTTAATTGCCTATTATATCTTCAATGACCTTCCGGTCGTCAAAATCATGTTTTACACCGTTTATCTCCTGGTAAGTCTCATGGCCTTTGCCTGCTACCAGAACGATGTCTCCTTTTTTTGCCAGCCTGAATGCTGTGTGGATGGCCTGTTTCCTGTCGTTTATGATCAGTACTTTCTCTCTATCATCCGCCGCAACTCCACTTTGCATGGCATCTGTAATGGATACAGGATCTTCTTTTCTTGGATTATCATCCGTAAAAATTGCCTCTTTGCTCCATTTAGCAGCCAAACCACCCATCACAGGCCTTTTCGCCCCGTCTCTATTGCCGCCGCAACCAACCACTGATATCAGAGAAGCTTGCTTCGTAACCATTGCATGAATAGTTTTCAAAACCTTTTCCAATGCATCTGGTGTGTGAGCGTAATCTACTATGTACAAGACACCTCTATTGATATCTCTAATGGTTTCGAATCTTCCTCTTGCTCCAGCCAGTGCGCTTAGCCCTGTAAGTATTTCTGTTTTAGAAAAACCAAGCAAGGAAGCTACCCCATAAGCGCAGACCACATTATATGCATTGAATTCACCGATAAGGCGAAGGTGCACATGAACCTGATCTATCTCCATCTCCAGTCCTTCAAGTGTATTTTCAAAGATCTTTCCTTTGAAGTCCGCACTTTTGCGGATACTGTAAGTGTATTGCTTTGCTTTTGTATTCTGAAGCATCACCATTCCTCTCTTATCATCTATATTAACCAGAGCAAAGCTCTCTCCTCTAAGACCATCAAAAAATGACTTTTTGGCTGCAATGTATTCATCAAAAGTGTTGTGATAATCAAGATGATCATGAGACATATTGGTAAATACGCCACCTTCAAATCTCAATCCACTGATCCTCTGCTGATGTGCAGCATGGGAGCTAACCTCCATGAACACATAATCGCAGCCGCCATCCGCCATCTTTGCCAGCAGCTCGTTCAGAGATACGGGATCAGGAGTCGTGTGCGTGGAAGGAATTACTTCAGTTCCAATTATATTTTCAACAGTAGATATTAAGCCTGCCCTGATTCCCATCAGGCTAAAAAGCTGGTGCAACAATGTCACTGTGGTCGTCTTACCATTGGTACCGGTGATACCGACAAGTTTAACCTTTTCAGATGGAGCACCATAATAAGCTGAGGCTATTAGACCTGCTGCTTTAGCACTATCTGAGACCTTGATCAGATCAACGCTCTCTTCATTGTAGTTAGCTGCTTTTTGAACAACTACCGCTATGGCGCCTGCTTTGATTGCTGAATCGATGTATTCATGTCCATCCTGGGTACTACCTTCGATGGCTATGAAAACATAATTCGCTTTAACCGTTCTTGAGTCTATGGCAATACCGCTGACGGTCATGTTACCATTGGAGCCATTGAAAGGTATGTTGGCGAGGTCGAATAAGGTGGATAAGTTCATGATGACTTATTGCAACTTAATAAATACTTTCTGCCCCGATACCTTTGTACCGGGTGGTATATTTTGTGCGGATACTCTACCGTATCCACTTACTTCTGCTATGAGGCCCTGCGATTCCAGAGCGAATAAAGCGTCTCTCAATCCCATCCCTTTTACATCCGGCACCTGGCCTTTTTGATCTATGTAACCTACCAGATTAACTTCTGCATCAGCTCTTTTTGTGATCACTAGATCAGTAGCTTTACCTTCAGTATACACAGGCACTCCCAATCTATTGAACACGCTAACAAAATCATTTCTATTGCCTCTTGCATCCTGAGGAAGTTGAGATGAAAATGCCGTTGCATTTTTACCAGGAGATGAAATATTGAAGAAATGAGGATCGAATGAAAGTACTTTGTCGGCGATTGATTTAAAGACCGGAAGAGCAACTTCTGATCCATGATAACCATGATCTCTAGGCTCCGTAATCGATACGCAAATGGAGTAAATAGGATTCTCTGCCGGAAAATATCCAATAAATGAAGCTCTGTATCTGCCTCTCTTTACACCACCATAATCTAGACTAGCCGTGCCCGTCTTGCCAGCGAAGGAGTAAAGATCATTTTTAAATTTCTTAGCCGTTCCTCTCAACACCACACCCTCTAAAAGTTCTTTTGCAAGGCGTATTGTAGTATCATTTGCAATCTTTTCCTCTAATACTTTTGGAAGGAAAGATTTTATTTCTTCACCATGAGACCATACACTTGACACCAAGTAAGGTTGCATCATTTTGCCGTCATTCGCAACTGCATTATAAAATGTAAGCATTTGGAGTGGCGTCAACTGTGTTTCATAACCGTGTGCCATCCAAGCCAGTGATGTGCGACTCCAAAGTTGTTTTAGATTATAAGGTGTCTTTATTAAAGGTTTTCCCTCACCAGCCAAATCAATACCTGTCAATTTATCCAGGTGAAACTGCTTTATTCTATTAATATATTGAAATACATCATTTCTGTTTTGACCATAACTTGCTACCACTGCTTTAGAGATACCTATGTTCGATGACTTTTCAAATGCTTCTCTCAAGGTGAGTGTCGCATGTCCATGTCCCTCAGAATCCTTCATCTCTCTGCCACTCACCATTGCCTTGCCATAGTTGACATCAACTTTATAATCAAGGTCTAACTTTTTGTCTTCCAGAATTGCCATCATTGAGGCTAGTTTAAAAGTAGAACCCGGCTCTGTACTGGCGCCTACAGCATAGTTGTAACTTTCCTGATATTTATCTCCATCTTTTTTCAAATTTGCCATTGCTTTTATTGCTCCGGTTTTTACTTCCATGACGATGACTGAGCCGTAACTTGCATTATGATATTCCAGAGCTTCCTGTAATGCACTTCTTGCGATGTCCTGCATTTGAACATTAAGAGTTGTTCTAACGTCATTACCGTTACGTGGCTCTATTTCAGTAAGATCGTTTATTGGGACCCACCTGTTTTTGGCAATGTATTGAACCATTCTTTTCCCGGCCTCTCCTTTGAGATCCTCATTGTATTTACCTTCGATACCAATCGGCATTGTATTGTCTCTGATATAACCGACAGTTCGCAAAGCCATATCCCCGTAGGGTCTAACTCTCTGAGGTTTCACCTCGAAGATGGCACCGGATTTGTTTCTTCCTAATCTAAACAATGGAAAATTTTTAACCATCTTCATTTTAGAGTGCGAAATCCCTTTTGCTAAACACAGATAGCGTTCATTTTGCGATCTCTTCTTCAGTATCCAGCTTTTAACTTCGTATTGACTCAGATTTGGATTAAGATATTTTGAAATGTAGAAAGCAAGAGAATCAATATTTTTTGCAAAAATGTCTCCTTCCTTCTTCATAAAATGCTTATCCTTCTCCTTCATTTCTTTTACATACTGTCTGGAGGCTGTAGGATCGAAATACACGTCATAGAAAGGCATTGAAGTGGCAAGTAGCTCACCATTGTCAGCCAAAATATTTCCACGATCCGCATTAATATCTATTGCTTTGATATGCCATTCACGGCCAAGGTCTCTGTAGTATTTGCCTTTGACAACACTAATATTGATCACCTGAGCGATGGTCAATACCGCTAAAGCTCCGAACACAATCAATACAATGTTTGAATTGCGTACTACCTCATTTTTATTGTCAATAGGGGCCTTCATTAATGCTCGTTAACGACGATTTGGACAGGTTTTTTTCCTCTTAATCCCAATTCCTGATCGATCAATTTTTGTTGAACGGAAGAATAGATACTGCTTTGTACGAGATCACTCTTCAAGGAAAGGTATTCCCAGTTCAGTTCTTTAATTTCGTTTTTCAGTGAGATTATTCGGCTGACTTTATTTTCAGCACTGTGAGAATTGGCTATGTAAAATAAGCCAAGTAAAGAAAGGAAACAAATGAAGGGAATGTTCCTTTTAAGCATGTCCAAACCAAAATCGTCGAGCCAATTTCGATTTTCTTTAATAATTTTTTTCATCGTTTGTAGTTTCTAGTTTTGAGACCTTAGTCCCTAAAGCAGAAAAGCCTGCTTTAAAAAATATAAAAAAATGTTTTCTTAGTCCTTTGTGTCCCGGTACTTTGTGACTTCCACTATCTTCAGGTAAAATTTACTCTTCAGACTTTCTCGCTACTCTAAGTTTAGCACTACGTGCTCTGCTATTGATCTTTAATTCCGCTTGCGAAGCTTCTATTGGCTTTTTTGTTATGATCGTAAACGGTCTGTAAATATTACCGTAATCATCTTTTTCCAACTCACCCTCTACGTTGCCTGTTTTAAAAAAGTTCTTTACTATCCTATCTTCCAACGAATGAAAGCTAATGACAGCTAGTGTTCCGTTCTCTTTTAAAATATCGTAGGCATCATTAAGCATTTCCTCCAGGGCCGTTAGTTCATCATTCACTTCGATTCTAAGTGCCTGAAAAACCTGAGCCAGATATTTGGCTCTATTGCCTTTTATCACAGATTCTATACAGTGAATAAATTCCTCAATGGTTTTGATCTTCATTTTGAGCCGCCCTTCGCAAATACACTTTACTAGTGTTTTTGTATTTCGGACTTCACCAAGATTTTGAAAAAGATCAGTAAGCTCGTCTTCGCTATAAGTCATTACAACATCAGCAGCTGTGAGCTTTTGAGCCTGATTCATCCTCATATCCAGGTCACCCTGAAATCTGAATGAAAACCCTCTTTCGCCTTTGTCAAACTGGTGTGAAGAAACTCCGATATCCGCTAAAATACCATCGACCTGAGTAACTCCTTCCACTCTTAACACTCGCTTTAGGTGTCTAAAATTGCTATGGATGAAGATCATTCTTTCATCTTCCGACACATTCTGAACTGCTTCCAGATCCTGATCCAGCACATATATGCGGCCATTTTCATCAAGCTTCTCCAGAATTGCCCTACTATGTCCTCCACCACCAAAAGTAACATCAACATATATACCCGAAGGATTTATGTTTAATGCTTCAATGGTTTCCTCCAAGAGCACCGGAAGATGATAAACATCCATATCTATTCTTGTTCTACTGAGAATTCGTCCCGATTGCCTAAAAGTCGATCAGACAATTGCGCAAAATTATCCGGTTCCATATCAGCCCACTCATAATAAGTAGCCTTGTCCCAGATTTCGACACGATCCATGTAACCAAACAGAACAACTTCCTTTGTGATACCCGCGAATTCCAGAAGAGGCTTTGGTAGAAGAATGCGCTCAGCTGAATCTGTAGCTACATCTCTAAGTCCTCTAAAAAAATAACGGATAAAGTTTCGTTCCTCTGTTACGAAAGAGTTGAGGTTATTTACCTTATCTACTATTCTATCCCAAACTTTCTCGGGATATAACATTAAACATTTTTCAAAACCACGGTTGACAAAAAACTTATACGGCGGGTTTCCACCCACGTTTCGAAGCAAAGCAGAAGGTAGTTTAATCCTTCCTTTATCATCGACGCTACATTCGTATTCTCCGTAAAGTTGGTGCATCAATTAGGTTCTAACAAATCATTTACTGTTCTAATGCCTCAAAAATATACCTTCCTCCCACTTTATTCCACATATTCCCCCAAATATTTTCAAATATTATACAAATTATTGTTTTTCATATATGAATATCAACAAGAAGATGCTACAATGTCACTATTTTGATTACACATTAACATATTTTAATTATATCTATATCAAAGATAGTGTAAAACAGTGATCTAAGTATGAAGTTTAATTATAAGATTACGATATAGTTAAATCATAAAGGTAGTGGTAAATTGTGGGAGTTTAACAATTAAAGCCCTATAAAGAACCGAAATCCAGTTGGTTAAAAGCCAGAAAATATAGAATTTGTTAAGAATTGAGCATCAAGAGCACAATAGCAGAGCAACATGAGTAAGAAATCAATATTAAGGGGACAATGAGAAGCAAAATATTGAAAAAGCAAGCTATAAGAAAGCGATCAGCTTCAACTAAATTATTAAATGACTATTTATATATATCTGATTGATAATATATTACAAGCATTAATTTGCTTTTAATAACTTTTTATTCTTTGAAAAAGGGTAATAGTAGGCTCTTATTAGCCACCATCTAAAGATGGAGACAATTGAACGCGAAGCATGATGTTTATAGCTAGAATTGAAGAACTCTTAATATATAGAGTAAATTCAACTGAATATTATTCCATTGCCTTTGACTTTAGCCATAGGTTAAAAAATCTGAAATTGATATGATTCTTAAAATCAACTATAAAAAAGCCAAGTGACAGCCGAAACCACTTCTTTCCCCCATTTTGTTTCTGTATGACGACCTTTTGGATCGATGGTAAGTTTGACGTCGATCACTTTTTGAAAGAAATCTTGAGCTTCTAGATTATGCTTCAATCGGCGCATAGAAGGAAGCATGGATGCGCTTTCCTTACCACCTGCATATAAATAAATCTTAGTGTGAAAGGGTGTGAAAAATCTGAGAGTCTCAATATGCGAATTCTGAATGATCCATAATGAAGGACTGAAGATCATTAATTTTCCGAAAATATCAGGGAACATTATTCCGGCATAGATAGAAATAAGCCCCCCCATGGACGAACCACCAATTCCGGTATTTTCCCTTTGCGGCAACGTTCTGTATTTACTGTCAATATAAGGCTTGACACAATTCACTATATCGCGAAGATACTTTTGACCATCGGCCTTTCCGACCCGTGTCCCATTTATCGGTGTAAATTCCTTTATTCGTTCCTGACCACCGTGATCTATAGCAACAACAATAACATTATTTTTACCGCCTGCAGATAATTGGGCAATCTTTTGGTCAAGGCTCCAATTCCCAAAAGGGGCTGATTTATCCCAAAGATTTTGTCCATCATTTAAATATAAGACCTTATATCTTTTATCCGGATTAATGTAATAATTATAAGGCAATAATACTTGAATTGCTCTTCTGGAAGGTAGGGATGGAAATAAAAAATCATTGACTTTTTCTATAATTGGAAGAAAACGATTGTAATCGGAATTTCCATTATATCTGAATCTGGCGACTTTATCTGAAACGCTTCTCACCCGTTTGGTTAGAGTGCGGTTTTTTGTTTTTTGTCCGGTACGAGTTATTTCTTCGTTCTCCCAGTTACCTTTAGCATATTTATATTCTATTGGATAGGAAATTTCGGAAGGCAAACTTACTTTCAACTCGTATTTGCCCTCAGCGATTTTTTTCATACGATATCTGGGATCTGTAGGATCCCAGTTATTAAACGAACCCGAAACATAGATTTCTCTTCCATCATCTTCGAGCGTCGTCAACCTAAAAGCCATATTAGTTGATGACATGTTTTGAATGAATTTTGTCAGGCTTTTTATCAAATTGATATGTTAAAAAATGCATCTATTCAGCACTTAATGAATAAGTTTCTAAATAGATGCATTATTGGTAGAATGTCCGCGGGCAAAGCTTACAGACCGAAAGTCGACTTTATTTTATCTACAAAATCAAGTTTCTCCCAAGTAAACAATTCAACTTCCATTGAAAGTTCATTTTTTCGTCCTTTATTGAAAGTTTTTGTTACTATCTGGTTTTCACGGCCCATATGACCATATGAAGCAGTTTCGCTATAAATAGGATTTCTTAATTTCAATCTTTGTTCGATTGCATATGGACGTAAGTCAAATACCTCCTCGATTTTTTAGCGATCTCGCCATCTGTCATGTCTATCTTAGCTGTGCCGTAAGTATTCACATATACTCCACAAGGCTTTGCTACACCGATAGCATAAGAAACCTGAACTAATACTTCATCGCAAAGCCCGGCAGCCACCATATTTTTGGCAATATGACGTGTAGCATATGCTGCACTTCGATCCACTTTAGATGGATCTTTACCAGAAAAAGCCCCACCACCATGTGCTCCTTTACCACCATAGGTATCTACGATGATCTTTCTACCAGTAAGACCGGTATCACCATGAGGTCCGCCAATTACGAATTTTCCTGTTGGGTTAATGTGGTAAATAATATCGTCATTAAATAAAGCCTGAATTTCAGTACTTAATTGATTTTTAACTCTTGGGATAAGGACAGCAATGATGTCAGCTTTGATCTTTGCAAGCATCGCCTCATCATTATCATCGAAACCATCATGTTGTGTTGATATTACGATAGTCTCTATCCTTAGTGGCTTATTATTGTCATCATACTCTATCGTCACCTGACTTTTGGCATCAGGCCTTAGGTAAGTAATTTCCTTATTTTCACGTCTGATTACAGCTAGCTCTTCAAGTAATTTGTGTGCAAGATCCAATGCCAAAGGCATATAATTGCTTGTTTCATTGGTTGCATATCCAAACATCATACCTTGATCGCCGGCACCTTGTTCTTCTGGACTTTTTCTTTCCACACCTTGATTGATATCAGGAGATTGCTCATGAATCGCAGAGAATATTCCGCAAGAATTTGCCTCAAACATATACTCACTCTTCGTGTATCCGATCTTTCTTATCACTTCTCTAGCGATCTCTTGAACATCAAGATATGCATCAGACTTAACTTCACCTGCCAAAACCACTTGCCCTGTAGTTACCAACGTTTCACAAGCGACCTTACTGTTTTTGTCGTATGCTAAAAAATGATCGATAAGCGCGTCAGATATTTGATCTGCTACCTTATCCGGATGTCCTTCTGAAACTGATTCTGAAGTGAATAAATATGACATATAGTTGTTTTTTTAATTTGAGCGGCAAAGGTAATAAAAATATAAATAGATTAAAAGGATATGAGTATTTCAGTATTTCAGTATGTCAGTATTAGAGTTAACCAGTGTAATAGTTAATCGGTGTCCATGTAATAAAAACAAAACCAGAGATTTCAAGAAAAAGCAGATTATTATAGTTAACCCAAATACTCCATTACTATAATACTAATACTATTATACCATTACTACTAATACTATTATACTATTATACTCTATTTGAACAGTTTTTTGATCTTAGCGTTACCTGAATATAAAAAATAATTTACAAAATATAATGGACAATAATTCTAACGATTCAAGCAAGTGCCCATATCTTGCTACTAAAGAAAAAAACAATGTCGGTGGCGGGGGAACACACACTCGTGATTGGTGGCCAAACCAATTAAAGATCAACATTCTACGACAGCATTCATCTAAATCTAACCCGATGGGCGAAGACTTCAACTATGCAGAGGCTTTCAAAAGCCTGGATTATGAAGGCCTGAAAAAAGATTTGAATGCACTGATGACTGACAGTAAGGATTGGTGGCCAGCAGATTTTGGGCATTATGGACCGTTATTTGTACGAATGGCTTGGCATAGTGCCGGAACCTACAGAGTATTTGATGGACGTGGCGGTGCAGGTCAAGGTCAACAGCGATTTGCACCACTTAATAGTTGGCCCGATAATGTCAGCTTGGATAAAGCAAGACGTCTACTTTGGCCAATCAAACAAAAATATGGCGACAAAATTTCCTGGGCTGATCTCTTGGTTCTTGCAGGAAACGTCGCTTTGGAAAGTATGGGCTTTAAAACTTTCGGTTTTGCCGGAGGAAGAGCTGATGTATGGGAGCCAAATGAAGATGTATATTGGGGATCTGAAACGACCTGGTTAGGAGGTGATGACAGATATGCACATGGCTCTGATGGAGTGGATAAAGCTCACGGAGTTGTTTCATCAGACGACAATGCCGATGGACAAATTCACAGTCGTGACTTAGAAAAACCATTGGGCGCAGTTCAGATGGGTCTTATATATGTGAATCCGGAAGGTCCCGATGGCAATCCGGACCCAATAGCTGCAGCGAAAGACATAAGAGATACTTTCAAAAGAATGGCCATGGATGATGAAGAGACGGTAGCGCTCATCGCTGGGGGTCACTCATTCGGAAAAACTCACGGCGCGGCTTCAGCTGATCACGTTGGCAAGGAACCGGAAGCTCAGACGATTGAATCACAAGGATTAGGATGGAATAGTAGTTTTGGCAGTGGATCCGGCCGTGACGCTATCACAAGCGGTCTTGAAGTAACTTGGACTACCACACCGACAAAATGGAGTAATGATTTCTTCGAAATTCTATTTGGAAATGAATGGGAATTAACAAAAAGCCCTGCAGGTGCACATCAATGGGTCGCTAAAAGTGGTGAGGAGATCATCCCGGATGCTTTTGATAAAGACAAAAAGCAACGTGCTACAATGCTAACGACGGATCTATCTTTAAGATTAGATCCGGCATATGAAAAAATATCCAGAAGATTTTTGGAAAACCCGGATCAATTTGCTGATGCTTTTGCACGCGCATGGTTTAAACTCACACATCGTGATATGGGTCCACGAGAAAGATATATTGGTCCTGAAGTACCTTCTGAAGTACTAATATGGCAAGATCCAATTCCTGCAGTAGATCATGAGCTTGTGAATGAAGCTGACATAGCGGCATTAAAAGATAAGATACATGCTTCAGGTTTGACTGTTTCAGAACTTGTTTCTACAGCATGGGCTTCTGCATCTACTTTCAGAAGTTCAGACAAAAGAGGTGGTGCCAATGGAGCCAGAATTCGTCTTGCGCCTCAAAAATATTGGAAAATCAACTCTTCAGGCTCCATCTCCAAGGTATTAGATACTCTTGAAAAAATACAAGGAGAATTTAATGGTTCAGGTAATGGCAAGAAAATCTCACTGGCTGACTTGATTGTCTTAGCTGGAAATGCAGCAGTAGAGAAAGCAGCAAAACAAGGTGGACATGACAAGAGTGTTGCATTTACTCCAGGAAGAATGGATGCTAGTCAGGAACAAACTGATGTTGAATCCTTCTCTTACATGGAGCCATTAGCCGATGGATTCAGAAACTATAAATTAAGCAATTATCCGGTAGCTACTGAAGCGATGTTGATAGATAAAGCACAACTTTTAGATCTTACCGGACCTGAATTGACAGTTCTGGTTGGTGGGCTGCGAGTATTGGGCAACAACTTTGACCAATCTTCTCACGGAGCTCTTACTGAAAGAAAGGGCGTATTAAGCAATGACTTTTTTGTCAATTTGCTTGACATGGACACGACATGGAAAGCTGCTTCAGATGATCAGGAATTATTTGAAGGAAGAGGTAGATATAATGGCGACTTGAAATGGACAGCGACCAGAGCCGATCTTGTATTTGGTTCCAGTTCAGAGCTTAGGGCATTTTCAGAAGTGTATGCAAGTGCCGATGTTGGAGATAAATTTGTTTCCGACTTTGTTGCTGCATGGACGAAGGTCATGAATGCTGACCGCTTTGATTTGAAATAATTTTCGTCGAAGTAATGATAATTAATAGGTGGTCAAATAAAATGGTCACCTATTTTTTTTAGCTTTGTCATTAATTACTCATAAAGAATAATTTATCATTTACCATTTGTAATTTGTAATTTATAATTTACCATTCCTCAAATGCCTGATCTCGATCAACCAATAGAATATGTAAAAGGAATAGGACCAAGAAAAGCTGAATTGCTCAAAAAGGCTTTCAGTGTTACAACAGTGGGTGATCTTATCCTTCAATATCCTTTCAGGTACATCGATAAGACAAATATTACCTTGATAAAAAACATCAAACCAACAGATGAGTGGGTATTGATCAAAGCAAAGGTGACCAACTTTGATCTGATTGGAAGCTCAAAAGGCCGTCTGGTTGCTTTTGTAACTGATGGTTCCGGCTTCATGGAACTCGTCTGGTTTCAGGGCATTAAATGGATCCAACCCATGTTGGCCATTGGAAAAGAATTTCTGATCTACGGCAAGATCAATGTCTTTAATAACAAAATAAGCTTGCCGCATCCAGAACTAGAATCTAATACAAGTCAGGATGCTATTTCAGAAGTGTTAATGCCTATTTATTCTACTACAGATCCTTTGAATCGTGCCGGATTTGATATGAAGTTCCGTAGAGGGCTGATGGAAAGTTGGATGAAGTCCATTACTCCATATCAATTTCCTGAAATGCTGCCTGATGCGTTGATCGATCATTATAAATTTCCTGCGCGTATTGATGCTATCAGGCAAATGCATTTTCCGAAGAATCTAGCAGAAGCAGCCAGAGCAAAAGACAGACTGATCTTCGAAGAATTCTTTATAAATCAGGCTTCCCTGATGATCCAGAAATTATACAGAAAGAATAACATAAAAGGCTACGTTTTCGGACAGATCGGTCATTACTTTAACACGTTTTACAAGGACCATCTGCCGTTCGAACTTACAAATGCTCAAAAAAGGGTCATTAAAGAGATCAGGATCGACAGTGGTTCTGGCTTTCAACTCAACAGATTGCTGCAGGGTGATGTAGGCAGCGGAAAAACAATTGTAGCCCTCATGGCTTCACTCATCGCCATCGACAATGGTTATCAGGTCTGTATCATGGCGCCTTTGGAGATCCTTGCTCAACAGCATTTCAGGTCTATCAAAAAACTCGTCGAACCACTAGGATTAAAAGTTGAATTGCTGACCGGAAGCACGAAGAAAAAAGAAAGAGTTGAATTGCTTAAGCGACTCGAGTCCGGAGACATCCAACTCCTCATCGGCACACATGCCGTCATCGAGCCTCCGGTGATCTTCAAACAATTGGGCCTCGTCATCATAGATGAGCAACATAGATTTGGCGTGGAACAACGCGCCGCTCTATGGCGTAAAGCCACTCCCCTGCCCCCGCATGTCATAGTCATGACGGCAACTCCAATCCCAAGGACGCTTGCCATGTCGGTCTATGGCGATCTGGATGTGAGTGTTATTGACGAATTGCCACCGGGAAGAAAACCCATCAAAACACTTCATTTTAATGAAATGAAACGAACAGAAATGGAAATGTTGATGCACCGGGAACTAGCCATCGGTCGTCAGGCATTTGTCGTCTTCCCTTTAATTGAAGAAAGCGAGAAAGTCGATCTTGAAAATCTTCAAATGGGTTACGACAGATTATTCATTTCATTTCCACCACCGAAATATCAAATCTCCGTCGTCCATGGCAGAATGAAAGCAGCCGATAAAGAACATGAAATGCAACGTTTCGTTAAGCATCAGACCAACATCCTTGTCGCCACCACCGTCATTGAAGTTGGAGTAGATATTCCCAATGCTTCAGTCATGGTCATTGAAAATGCTGACAGATTCGGATTGTCCCAGTTGCACCAGCTGCGCGGACGCGTCGGTCGTGGTGCTGACCAATCTTATTGCATTCTCATGACAGGTTTTAAACTTTCCGCAGATGGAAAGACCCGTGTTAAGACAATGGAAGAAACGGATAATGGATTTACGATCGCTGAAGTCGATATGCAGTTGCGTGGTCCGGGCAATATAGAAGGCACCCAACAAAGTGGCAGTAATGAGTTTCAATTGGCCAATTTATTGACACATCAAGCAATCTTTAAGGCAGCCAATGACGCCGCCATGAAGATCATTACTGAAGATCCTAAGTTAGAAAAGCCACAAAATAAAGGCCTTCGAGAATTTTTAAGTACAAGGTTCAGAAAGAATAAGGACTGGTCGAAAATTGGGTGATAAAAATTTTGAATGGTGAATGGTGAATTATAAATGAGGAAAGCGGGCTGAACTTCCTGATCTGATGAGCAGGCAAATCAATTTTAATATTTGAAAATATACTTTCAAGGTAAACACTTCTTAAAAAACAAAAAGTCAAACAGTAATCCTCAATTATTGTAAATCCTGTCGGCATTTCAACACCATTTGGCGATAAAATCTTCCTAACTTATTTATAATTTCGATCTTCGCATTTAAGATCAAAGATTACTATGGCTAAATTTTTCCCATTATTACTTTTAATGTTGCTTTTACCTGTTTTTTGCGCCGCTCAAGACAAAATATCTACCATAGATTCTGTCAAAAAAACCTGCACCATTGTCAAAATAAATGATGGTGATGCACCTAAAATAGACGGTGATTTAACCGATGGCGTCTGGAATCTCACCAAAGAATACGGAGATTTCACATTGCTGGAGCCCAACCCTGGCGGACAACCTTCACAGCCTACATATTTCAAATTGTTATACGACAATACAGCTTTTTATGTTTATGCAAAAATGGTGGACAATCCGGAGAACATCCTTAAAGAACTTGCCCAAAGAGATAATTACAACAATACAGATTTCATTGGCATCATCTTCGACCCTTACGCCGCCGGCACCAATGGATTTGGCTTCTATGTATCGCCGCGAAATCTTCAACTAGATGCAAGATATGTTTCTTTGGATGAAGATGATAGTTGGGACGGGATTTGGGAAAGTGCTGCCAAAGAAGTAAATGATGGATGGCAGATCGAAATGCGTATTCCTTTTTCGCAACTGCGTTTCCCAAAACAAGACATTCAAAACTGGAATATCAATCTAGTCCGCCAGATGAAAAAAAGCAGGGAAAAAGGCACATGGGTCAAAGTTGACCCAACTATCTCCGGTTTTCTGAATCAAAGCGGCCACCTTGAAGGGCTGAAAAACATACAATCTCCACTAAGACTTTCTCTATTCCCTTATGTTTCTGCATATTATGCCCCGGAATCCAATAAAGAGTTTAAAATATCAGGTGGGCTCGACCTAAAATATGGTATCAATGATGCATTCACTTTAGACCTTACACTCATACCTGATTTTGGACAAGTTTCCTTTGACGAGCAGGTAAATAACCTCGGCCCTTTTGAAGTTTTCTTTGAAGAACGACGACCATTCTTTACAGAAGGCCTGGAGTTATTTTCCAGGGCAGAATTATTTTATTCTAGAAGGATTGCCGGAGACAACAATTACTTCAACAAATATGGCGTCCCTGAAGGAAAATCAATCCAGGACTACCCTACTAAAAACAAACTACTCAACGCTTTCAAGCTAACCGGGCGGGACAAAGACGGTCTTGGAGTTGGTGTGTTCAATGCCATCGAAGGCAGATCCTATGCCACTTTAAAAGACAACGAAACTGGTGAAACAGAAAAGTTACTGATCAATTCGGTTTCTAATTTCAATATGATTGTCCTGGATAAAAACCTGAAGAATAATTCCTATATCTCCTTTATCAATACCAACGTCATACGTCAAGGGGAATTCCGGGATGCAAATGTATCCGGAATAGATTTTGATATCCGAAATAAAAAACAGAATTATTTTGTCAAGGGTAATGGTTCCTTTTCATACATAAGTGAAAAAGAAATTGCAAAACCAGGTTATAAATATGTAATAGACGTAGGTAAGAATAGTGGAAATTTTACTTATGACTTACTATATCAGGAGATTTCTAAGAGGTATGACCCTACAGATATGGGCTTCTTGGGCATTTTTAATAACAGATCTACGATCCTAAATATTGCTTATTCTACTTACGTACAAAGTAAATATCGGAACAAATCTACAAGTTCTTTCAGTGTCCAATATGATCGCCAGTTAAAACCCGATGTTTTTGCAAATTTTGCTTTGGAGACAGGTCATTTTTATCTTGACAGAAATTTTAATGCCGCGCAGGTCACCATCCGCGCTGAACCTGTCATCACGTATGATTATTACGAGCCTCGAAGGAGTGATTTTAGCAGATATTATACGTATCCCACCAATATAATGGTCAGGTCATTTATATCGAGTGACTACAGGAAGCCTTTTGCATTGGATGCTTCATACAATTACAGACAATGGAATGAAGATGGTCGATTACAACACAACATGGACCTAAGCCCTAGAATACGCTTCAACGATCATTTTTCGATCTTTGGCACAGTTGGATTTAATAAGCTGCTCAATGATGTAGGTTATGCATACACCAATCAACTCGATAACGAATTCTTTGACCAGGGAGACATTATATTTAGTGTACGGGATATTAAAACAATTGAACTTGGCTTAAACCCCATTATTCTCATCAATCCCAACCTTAACTTTTCACTCAGAATCAGAAATTATTGGTCTCAGGTCAAATTCGACAAATATGAAAAACTTGGATTAGATGGATATTTAGTACCAAATTTACTAGAACCTACCGGAAATAATAAGTTTTCAGTAGTTGAATTTACCAATTTTGAAGCAAGAGCCAACTGGAGATTTGCACCGGGTAGTGACATTGTTCTCGCATGGAATAGCGGTAATTCAGACTTTTCGGACAATTCCAATCGCTACTGGAAGTCCTATAACGGTTTTCTTAACAAGATCAAAGGCAATAGTATTTCAATCAGATTTAACTATTTTCTCGATTATGCTCAGTTTGTTAAGCATCACAAATCATAGAGATTAATGGATAATTAAAAAAGAATTCCTTCGTTTAAACTTCTATGTTTAGTTTTACATTGTCAAATTAAACAGGCTATCATACAGGTCTTAACCAAATATTTTGCTTAGTGAGAATTATATATCTATTCATATTATTCATATCCGTAAGTTCACTCTATTCACAAGAGCGCTACCTGACACAGTTCTACGGTGCACCAATCACACTGGACCCATCTCTGACAGGAAACTTTGAGGGTAATTATAGAGTAAATATGGCTTACCGGAATCAATGGTCTAAGAACTTTGAAAAGCCATTTAGCACATTTACGGGTAGTGTAGATCTCAATTTCAATCTGGGTTTGAAGAATAAAAGAGTCCACGACATCGCCTCGGCAGGACTTTATTTCGCTCATGATAAAGCTGGTATTCTTGATTTTGGCAATACTGAAATGGGATTTTCCGGAGCTTACCACAAAGCACTAGGGCCGAATCAATTTCTCTCAGGGGGATTATATCTGAGTTTAAATCAAAGAAATTCCAACTTTACAAACGTGACATTCGAAGATCAGTTTAATGGAGAAGATGGTTATACAGCGCCTACTGCAGAACTTTTAGCAGAAAATAATTTCTCCTATTTCGATCAAGGAATCGGGGTTAATTATGCCAACTATCAGGTCAATCAACATGGGTTCAATGTTGGTGCCTCCATAGCGCATTTATCCCGCCCTGAAGCTTCCTTCTACAAGAGAGATCCAAATTCTGATGAAACTACACCATCCTTCAGATTGCCAATGAAATACACACTTCACGCAGGTGGTAGGATTATTCTTGATGACTTTACAAGTATCCATCCCAGATTTATGTACCAACGTCAAGGTATTCAAGACATGGCCACTTTGGGTGCTAATCTGAAAGTAGATGTTTACTTTGTTTCTGTCCATATGGGAGTATTTGGTCGCGCTGCAGGTGTCAATAATAAATATAATTTCGACTCTGCAGGATTATTATTTGGAGTGGAGATAAGCAACTGGCAGGTAGGTGCAAGTTATGATATTGGAATACCGAGCATCATTAATTATAGCCGCAATCAGGGCACATTTGAGCTGACTGTTTCTTACTTTGGACTGTATGTGAATGATGACTTGCTTTGTCCTACCTTCTAAAGTCAGAAATTAGAAATTAGAAATCAGAATGACATCTTAAGGTTACTCTTGGTCTTTGTGAAACTTTGGTTTTCTTTGTGAAACTTTTGAAATAAAAAATTAGAAATTAGAAGTCAGAAATTAGGATGACCTCCTAAGATTACACTTGGCCTTTGTGAAACTTTGGTTTTCTTTGAGAAACTTTGTGAAATAAAAAAATTAGAAATTAGAAGTCAGAAATTAGAATGAAATTCATAGGGTACTTTTGGTCTTTGTGAAACTTTGTTTTTCTTTGTGAAGCTTTGTAAAATAGCTTAAAAGTTAGAAATCAGAAATTAGAAGTTAGAATGACCTCCTAAGATGACTCTAAGTCTTTGTGAAACTTTGTTTTTCTTTGGGAGACTTTGTGAAATAGCTTGAAAGGTTAAGAGGTTAGAAAGTTAGAATGTTTCACCCGATTTCCTCATTGCACATTACTCATTACTCATTACTCATTACTCATTACTCATTACTCATTACTCATTACCTATAAAAAATGGTCGAACAAATAATTTCCAATCAAACAGGTATTCCCCTTCAAAAGATCAAAGTCGTCCTCGAGCTATTCGCTGAAGGGGCCACGATACCTTTTATCGCCAGATATAGAAAAGACAAAACAGGAGGATTGGACGAAATAGAACTAGCCGAAATACGAAATGCCCATAAATTACAAATTGATATTTCTGAAAGAAGAACCTATATCCTAAAGGTCCTGGAAGAGAAAAATGTATTGACAGATGCACTTAAGGCTGCCTTGAACAAAGCAAAAGACCTTATTGCATTAGAAGACATTTACGCACCTTATAAAACTAAGAGAAAATCGAGGGCTACTGTGGCAAAAGAAAATGGTCTAGAACCACTTGCGCTAAAACTCCTGGAACAAAGAAGTTTCAATGTGAAAGAGGAAGCTACAAGATTCAAAAATGAAAATATCAAAACTGCTGATGATGCGCTCCAAGGAGCGAGGGACATCATAGCCGAAATGATTTCAGAAGATGCTGTTTTAAAGGCAAATCTAAGACAACTTTTCTCGAAGGAAAGTGCAGTATCCGGCAAAGTCATTAAAACTAAATTAGAAGAGGCTGCTAAGTACAAAGATTATTTTGAGTATTCAGAAAATATTAAAAAAATTCCGTCCCATCGCTTTCTGGCTTTAAGCCGCGGAGTAAATGAGGGATTCATAAGAATGTCCATCGGTCCGGATGCGGAAAGTGCACTAATGCGCATCGATCGTGCATTTATTAAAAATAATTCTGATGCAGCAGAACAAGTCAATATTGCCTTAGAAGATAGTTATAAAAGACTGATCCAACCCGGCTTGGAATCTGAAATGAAGACGGAATTAAAAGCAAAAGCGGATAAGGAAGCCATAGACGTATTTGCAAAAAACCTTAAACAACTGTTACTCGCCTCCCCTCTTGGTGAAAAAAAAGTTTTGGCTATTGATCCGGGATTTAGAAGTGGTTGCAAGGTCGTTGTTTTAAGCAAACAAGGTGCATTGCTTGACAGCGATCTGATTTATATTCATGAATCAAACCGACTGTCCGGCTCAGCAATAATTATTGATCGTCTGATAAAAAAATATCATGTGGACGCCATCGCAATTGGTGACGGCACAGCAGGCAGAGAAACAGAGAAATTCATAAGGGAAAATACGATGGAACTGCCAATTTTTCTAGTCAATGAGGACGGAGCTTCCATTTATTCTGCATCAACGATCGCACGTGAAGAATTTCCCGACCTTGATCTTACGGTAAGAGGAACAGTCTCAATCGGCCGCAGACTTATGGACCCGCTTGCAGAACTTGTTAAGTTAGACCCTAAAAGCATTGGTGTAGGCCAATATCAACATGATGTAAATCAGACCAGACTTAAAGAAAAACTGGATCAAACGGTCGAAAGTTGTGTCAATAATGTTGGTGTTAACCTGAATACCTCCAGCAAATATTTACTTTCCTATGTGAGCGGTATCGGTCCGGTCCTTGCGGATAATATCATCAAATATAGGCAGCAAAATGGCTCTTTTAAAAGTCGTAAGGAATTGTTGAAAGTGCCGAGATTGGGAGCAAAAGTTTATGAGCAGGCAGCCGGATTCCTGCGTATCAAAGATGGTGACAATCCATTGGATGCAAGCGGTGTGCATCCTGAGTCTTATAAGCTCGTTGCCAAAATTGCACAAGACCATAAATTATCTATGGAAGAGATCATCGGCAATGATGCTCTAAAAACTATTTCTATAAGTAGCTATATTGACGATACTCATGGAGAACTTTCATTAAAAGACATCATCCGCGAACTGCAAAAGCCAGGTGTAGATCCAAGATCCACTGCTGAAGCGTTTGAGTTTGCTAAAGTCTATTCTATAAATGATCTGTATGTAGACATGATCATCCCGGGACAGGTGACTAATCTGACCAATTTTGGAGCATTTGTGGACATTGGTGTTAAGCAGGACGGAATGGTCCACGTATCTGAAATTACCGATAAATTTATAAGGGATCCATCGGAGATTTTATCAATCAATCAGAAAATCATGGTAAAGGTAATCAACCTGGATCTTCCCAGAAATCGCATTCAATTATCCATTAAGAAAGCGCGATAATTACAATTTTTCAAACAAATATGACTTTCCCGATCAGAAAATAGTCATTCCTGCTCAATTCGCAGGTATCTACGGACAAAGAATATAGAAATCATGTCAAATGCTGATTAAAATATTTATTATTGTAGTGTATTTAAACCAAAATAATTAAGATGAAAAAGATTCTACTACTAAGTATTTTATTTATTGCTTCAATAGCAAGTATTAATGCTCAGACTCGCTGGACATGGGATCAATATGGATTGTCTTTCGAAGCTCCATCTTCAATGAAGGTAACTGAGAATGACGAAATAAAATTTTCTGCTGAAATGGATGGTATGGCTGTCAGCATGGAAGTGATGGATTATGAAGGACTTACTCCTGAGACAATGGGCGGGGCATTAGGCGAAGCTGCGGCAAGTATGGGCATGTCAGAAAACAGTGACATAGGTCCTCTGGCATTGACCTCTTTAGCAGGTGTGTACATTGATGGTATGGTTGATGGCACAAGAATGACTATGGCAATACTATTCGATACAGAATCTAATATTGCTGTTATAGTGAGCATAGCTTACACTGACGATATGGTGCAGGTATCAACAGATGTGGTCAATAGTTTTGAAATGACAAACTAATAAAGGACATTATCGAAAAAACAAAGCGGATGAGACAATAAGTGTTTCATCCGCTTTTTTATTTAAACTCAAATAGAAATGCGAAATAGTGTAAAACGAAACCCAAATTTGATAGCGGTTACAACATGTTTTGGCATGCCGACCCAAAATCGAAACCCTAATTGCTATTATAAAGCTATATATAATAAGGCAAATAATGTTTATTTAGATAATTGTGCTTCGTATAATTTATATCCAAAAGTTACTTGGCATAATTAAATTAAAATGACAGAAAATAACAAATAATTTAGAACCAAAAACCATCAAAATATAAAAAGTTAATTTGATGATTTATGAAAAAGTAGGCATTAATAAAACTACATAAAGCCAACTATATGATGCAAATATGTTTAATTTTGTTACATATACAAGTATGTTGGGGGGGGGGGGGGGGGGGGGGGGGGAAAAAAAAACCAAAACGTTAGCGGCAAGTTGACCGCCGACCGACCAGGATGTAAATAAATAATTAAGTTTAAAAATGAAAACATTTATCGTTATACTCTTACTTCTATTATCTATTTCATACACTCAAGATTCTATTGGGCAAAATAAAGCGACTTATATTGACAGCTTCATTGAAAATAAAATGGCTGAATCTGGAATGGTTGGAGTTGCAACCGCAATAGTAATTGATAAAAAAGTGGCTTGGTCACATGGATATGGATATGCTGACAAGGACAAAAAAACATCATTTACTCCAAATACTATCATGAATATTGCCTCAATAAGTAAAACCATAACAGGAGCTTGTCTGATGCACGCTGTTGAAGAAAATAAACTATCGCTTGATGTGGACATTAATAACTATTTGCCATTTAAGGTTATTAACCCCTTCTTTCCAAATGAAATAATTACTTTGAGAAATCTTGCTACACATACATCTGGTATAACAGATCAAGAGCCTTTGTACGATAATTCTTATTACTATGGTGGCGATTCGCCAGAACAATTAGGAGATTTTTTAAAAAACTATTTTGACACCAAAGGAAAATATTATAATCAAGATAACTTTTTGAAATTCAAACCAGGTAAGTATTTTAATTATTCAAACATTGCTGCCGGATTGGCTGGTTATATTATTGAAATAAGAACAGGAAAAAAACTAAATGAATACAGTAAACATTTTATTTTTAATCCTCTGAAGATGGACAATACAGGCTGGTTCTTTTCTGAAATCAACTTGGCCAATCATTCAACACTGTATAACAGAGAAACTGATACGCTTAAAGTAATTAAACCTTATGGCTTGACAACTTATCCCGATGGAGGAGTTAGAACATCAGTCTCAGATTTATCGAAGTTTTTTATCTGCCTTTTGAATGGAGGAAAAAATAACGGAGTAAGAATATTAAAAAAGAAATCTGTTGCGGAAATGACTAAACCGCAGTTCACAGAGGCAGTTAAGCCAGATAATGTCGATTTAGTCAAGCGTAATGAAGGGCTATTTTGGGCATTTGATAATAATGGCAAAAGAGTTGGGCATACAGGTGGAGACCCAGGAGTAAGGACGTTTATGTATTATGACACTAAGGAAAAAGTTGGCATCATTCTCTTTATGAATACAGAGTTGAAAGAAGCTGAATTGAAAAATTTCAGAACAACTGTTTATGATGAAATATTTAAGTATGCGCTAACATTAAGGGACAATAAAACCAGCCGCTAACAGCGGTTACAAGAAATGGCGAATTTTGTTGTAAGTTCATGTTCGCGTTTCGCAAGAATTTTTATCTTTAACAGAAAATAATTCGTTCCGAAGTTCGCCACTTCTTGTAGCCGCGGAACGTTAGCAGTCAAAGTAACATACGACACAACAACAATCAAATTATGAATTATAGTTTTTTAACCTATAATAAATTGAACTATGACAACAGACATTTTTAGACCAATAAAATTTGGAAAAGAGGTATTCTACCCAAAATCCTATGATGAAAATTCTTTTGTTATGAATTGGACAGTTGAAGCAGGCGGAAAAGTCCCCCCTCATGTTCATTTTCACATGGACGAACATTTCAAAATAATGATAGGAGAAGTTCTATTTGAAGTCAATGGCGAAAAAATAATTAAAACAGTTGGCGAAGAATTTTTTGTGCCAAGAGGTATAATTCATTCTGTAACTAATGCGATTAAAGGACAAGCCAGTATGACTGTAACATATTCGCCTTGTGCTGACACTCATAGAATGTTTCAAATACTTTCTACTCTTGACAATGAAAAGCCCGATAGCATGATGAATATGATGAAATACTTTTATCTAGTTCCACGAATTGGACTAAAAGAATTTTCAAGAGTTAGACCTGTATTCTTTGAGATTATCACGAATGGAATTGTTACTATAATGGGCAAACTCTCAGGGTGGGACAAGTTGGTTATCAAATATAAATGAAATTAATCAATAAACAACGAACCGCTAATAGAGTAGATGACATCACCGGAATACACCGATGTCTGTGCCTCTCACACCACCCTGAGTGTGGATCACGCACAGGGCCCTCATTAACTTGACCGAATTTGTTGATAGTATTCAAGCATGGAGATATAAGGCGCGACTTCAGACGATTAACGGATACAGTAGTTCCGAGTATGGGGCTTTGCGCTATGCGCCAGCCTCCCTTCCTCGTCTTGCTCCATGCATACGCATGATCCGGATCTAATCCCAGTCGTATGAGGTTCTTCCTCTTTCACACAGACTTTTTCTTACTACTAGTTGATATTTACAGCGTTTTCCTTTCTTGTAACTCGACACGAATCCGTATCCGAAATTTCAAATAAATATTTTTTAAAAACCACTTTTACCCCATTTGTCACATGAAAAACTATTTAATTCTTTGGTAAAAGAAATTTACCCCAAAACTTGTTTCATAAACATTACTAAAGTTCCGGGTATTTTACTTGCTAGTGCTTCGGTTCATTACCCCGCACACCCGAGACTTTCACTCCATAGTTAATAAATGTTCTTTCTAACAACCTTTCTCTCTCTGAATTGTGCTACTTTTACAGAGGAGTTTGCCATAAGTGACACACACAATCAGCAGCTCAAGTAGGTGATGCATAAAAATTCATTTAAATTCGTCATATAAAAAACTGCTATAAAGCTGATTCGGAATATGGACGAAGTGTTGCAAAAGCATTAGATTTATCTTTGGATGAAGTAAATAATTTCGATATGTCAACTAATAATGAATGGGCACCTGAGCCAGATAATAATCCACTATCTAAATGTCCAAAGCAATAATTAGTTAATTTTTTAAAGCTAAAGTATGTCAGAAAAAAATAATAAAATGAAACTTGCCGAGGCACTTTTGTTACGATCAGATTTGATGAAGAAAATTGAACATATTCAAAATAGAATAAGACCTGTTCTTATAGTATCAGATGACAAAAAACCCCAAGAGGATCCAACAAAGCTAATAGCTGAATTGAGAACCGCAATTCAAGATTTAGAAATCTTGGTGATTAGAATCAATAAGACAAATAATGAAATTAATATTAATGGAGAAGGTTCGCTAATGGAGGCACTTGTTAAAAGAGATTCATTAAAAATGCTTTCTGAAAAATTAAGAAATATTAGGTATGCTGCTCAAATAGATAATAGTGGTGATGCCAACCTTAAAACAACCATTGACATTAAGAAGTTACAAACTGAAATGGATCAAACAGGAAGAGCTTTTAGAGAGATCGATAGTAAAATTCAGGAATTAAATTGGCTTACAGAGTTAAAAGATTAAGCCGAAAGGTGGAATAATTGGGGTGATTGGGGTGAGTGCCAGCCCTTTTTCTTGGTAGTTTTCTGGGCAAACTGAAAACACTACCAAATGCAAGCTACTTGGGTTGTGGCAAAAATGTATTGTTTAAGACCCATTACTGCTTACAGATTACAAGTGTACAGTGTAAAATTTACAACCAGGTACTGACCAATCATTCTTTTATCTAAATCTGTTTAATTGGAAATTGATTTTAATTACTCAAGTTTCGGTAGTAAAATTTTTAATTAGTTTTAAATAATCAAACATGAAAAAGAAGTTTTTCAATGCGAAACTTTATCGCAACGAAGCAGCAAATGAAATGATTATTGATAATGGTAAGATTACTCAAATAGGAACTAATTTACCTAATTGTGATGAAGAAATTGACCTTAATGGAAAACTCGTTCTTCCACCTTATGTAGATCCACATTTACATTTAGATTACGTATATACTTTGTCTGAATTAGGACAAGAAGGAGCAGGTTCTGGAACGCTTTTTGAAGCTATCGAGTTATGGCCGCAATTCAAAAAAACACTAACAGTAGAAAGTGTAAAACGATTGGCTATGAAGGGAATTAAAGATGAAGTTTCTCAAGGTGTACAACACATTAGAACACATATTGATGTTACCGATCCAAAATTTACAGCATTAAAAGCAATGCTAGAAATGAAGGAAGAATTGAAAGATACGGTTGATATTCAAATTGTTGCCTTTCCACAAGAAGGCATGTACATGTATAAAGGTGGACGTGATTTAGTGGAAGAAGCACTTAAAATGGGGGCAGACGTGGTAGGTGGTATTCCACATTATGAACCTGCAAGAGAATTTGGAGAAAAATCTATTCACGATATAGTTAAGCTTGCTTTAAAATATGATAAATTGATTGATGTGCACTGTGATGAAACCGATGATCCCAATTCCCGTTTTGTCGAAATCCTTAATGCCTTGGTGCTTATGGAAGATTTTGGTACTAAAACTACCGCAAGCCATACATGTTCGTTTGGTTCAGCAGACAATTCCTACGCTTATAGAATGCTGGATTTATTCAAAAAAAGTAAGATGAATTTTATCTCTTTGCCTACTGAAAATGCCTATCTCCAAGGTCGCCAAGATACGTATCCAAAACGACGTGGTTTGACAAGGGTAAAGGAATTTATGGAACTTGGAATAAACGTTGCTTTTGGACAAGATTCCATCAACGATCCTTGGTATCCAATGGGAAATGGTAATATGATGAACATTCTTGATAATGGAATTCACCTCGCTCAAATTATGTCTAAAAAAGAAATAGAAACAAATTTTGATCTAATAACTTATAATGGAGCACGTTGTTTAAACATTCAAAATAGCTATGGTTTAGAAGTGGGTAAAGCAGCAAACTTCATTGTTTTAAATGAAAGTTCGGTTTATGAGGCTATTCGCAGACGAGTAGATGTGCTTGCATCTGTACGTAATGGTAATTTCTTATTCCGTAAAAAAGAAATACCATATGATATTCCTCTAAGTCTTTAATTTTAAATTCAAGTAATCTTTCAGTACTTGAATGGATTATTTTATAAAAAAAATTTAATATAACTGATTGAAGTAATTACAATATCTCCATTAGTTATAAAAACGAAGCTATGAACACACAACATATTTCAGAAAAAGCTAGTAAATCTTTTCCGTAGCTTATTATGATCTAAAGTTTCGGCGTTATAAATAAACTCTTAAAGTATTGCTATTGCTCAATCAAAGTTAGAAGTTAGAAGTCAGAAGTCAGAATGAAACTTCGATGAATGAGTCCTGCAAATGAAACCATTTAAAAAACAATAAGAATTTTAAGAATAAAACTAACGATTTGGTATACAGCTGTTTATTTCCTGCATTTACAAATTGATATATATTATTGATTATCAATTCAATAACCAACTCCGAAACTTTAGTTATGATTTTAATGGCATCAATAATGTTTGTGGGAATACTAGCCGAGTTAATGCCTTAAGCCGCACTAACATCAATGATGGCCGATTTAAAAAAAAACATTACACCAATTTCAGGACTATCCATTGCAATATGCGTTATAGGTAGGTTGTTTTTAAAATGGTAAATGATATCATTTAGAACAATATACTTCGGAATTTTAAAATTTAATTCACCTCAAATTTAAGTGTCAATTTCAACATTTTTTCACTCAATAAAAACAACCAATACATCTGTTCCCAAATTAAATGTGCTTCTTGATGATTGCGTACATTTTCTGTATTTATTATGGTTTTATTAGTAAGGTGTTCTATTGAAAATTTAAGGCGTTCTGATTCGTTTATTACATTTAATGGATTAGAATTTATTATTTTAGATTCAAAATCTATAGCTTTTAATTGAGAACAAATCCTGTCCAAGTTTGCTTGAATTTTTTCTGAAATCATTATAAATTCCTCCGAGGCTGCTGTTGTTTTATGATTTTGAATATAAGAACTCAACGATGCCAGCGAAGCTAAAAAACTATGATTAATTTCAACAAGTTCATAGATGTCATCAAAATGGTTTTGCTTCGATTTTGGTTCTTGAGCCATACGTTGAAATGCCGCACTTAAGTTAGACATTTGTAAAAACGCTTCTTTTCGGTTCACTTTTAAACTAGTAGGCACCTTGCCTTTATCTTGATAATATTTGCTGATGGATGTAAAAAAAGCGTTATTGGCCTTCAACCCATCTTTCATAGCATCACCAATTTCCATAAATGACCAAGCCGGAAAAAGCAATCTCATGGCTATATAAGATAATGCTGCGCCAATAATAGTGTCTATAACTCTAAATTGAATGACCTTTGAAATGTTTGGCTCTAAAATGGCATATATAAAAATTACATTCAAGGTGACGAACGCTGCAGCGGCTTTATAGTTTTTTTCTTGAATGGAAAAGGCAAGAACTAAACATAGCACGCCTAAAGCACCATATACATAAATGTTACTTATATAAATGACTAAACCACTCGCTATAACTGCCCCAATTAATGTACCAATAACACGGTCTTTTGAACGGTTTTTTGTAAGTCCATAACTCGGCCGCATTATAATAATTATGGTCAATATTATCCAATATGGATTTTGCAAATCAAAATATAGACCAATACCATAGCCCAACATAACTGTAATGGCTAAACGAAGTGAGTGCTTAAAAATAGTAGACCTAAAGCTGAAGTTTCTAAGGATAAGTTTAGGATTGTAATCCTGGGTATTTATAAAACGTTTAAGTTCATCTGTAGGTACTAATTCTGCCGAAGTTAACTCAGGATTACCCAACAACCATTTGATTTTTTTAAGCTTCTCGAATTGCTTTTTTTGATAATCCAAAAAGTTTTGAAGCATTAAATAACGCTCGTAATCTTCAGATTTAGTTTCATCTTTTACATTTAGAATATCAAGTTCAAGATTTTTAAATTCATTGAAAAGCACTTTGTTTGAAGAGATTTTTTTTGAATTGTTTATTTGGTTTGCAATAGCTCGTAATTGGAATGAAAATTCAGAAATCAGCTTCTGAAAATCAGCTTTAAACTCAGGATGTGTTTCAAAAAGTACATCCATTTTATTATAGTTTACAGGGTTTGCTATAGCAGTTTCTAAAAGCTCGACCAACTCGACAAATACTAATAATAGTTTACGGTGATAATTGGATTTACCAGAGTTTTTAAGGTTAGAAACTAAAATTTTACGAAAGTTGTCGTGCAGTTCGGTTAGCTCAATCTTTAAGTTGATGAGTTTTGTTTGTAACACTTCTCTATTTGGTTGTTCACCGATAAGTTGTTTTCGAGTGTCTAAAAAATCAGCGGTAAGTAGAAAGATATTGTGAAGTGTTTCTTCAGTAAATGCTTTTGGGTTTAGGTAAAACCAACTAGTAGATAATATTAAATACCACAAACCACCTGTACCAATCCATAAGGCAGATTGATATGCATCCAGCGTTTCCGGGTTGTAAGAAAAACTTAATACCAAAGCCAATAAACCGGAAAAACTAATCATCGAAGCTCTGAAACCGTAAATGGAAATAAACGCTATGCAGAATGTAAGCACACCTAAAAAAGGGAAAAGAATATAATTTGAGACTTGAAGATGACCACCAATAAAACTAACAAAAACTATTAAAAGGGTTGAAAAAGCAATACCAATTTGTTTGTGCTTTAAATTCCCACTCACATCACTTGGCGAACACCAGAAGGCTCCAAAACAAATAGCAAGACCAATGTCTAATTTATCCATTACAATGCCCACGATAATAGGCACAGTAATAGCAATGCCAATTAAAGCAGCTTTAGAAAAGCTCGTGCTTTTTAAGTACTGTTGCAGTAACTTAAATTTCTCGGAGACAAAAAGTGAAACAGTATTCAAAAAAATGAGTTATGACTTTAAATATGGGTTATTGCAAGTTACTGATGTCCTTGGAAAGAAGTAAGCTAGACTGATGCAAAAAGAGCACATGCAGGCTGTGAGCGATAAACTGATTGCCTATATTCTATCCGCCAATTTGCCAATTCTTTAATTATTGGAGATAATGTTTTTCCGCATTCCGTAATAAAATATTCAACAGTTATCGGCTTTGTATACATTACTTTTCGTGTCAATAGACGATTTATCTCTAACTCTTGCAGCTCTTTGGTTAGGATTTTTGTGCCAATACCGTCAACTTCACTTAACAAATGCACAAAACCTAATTTATTTCCCTCAATTAAAGTTCCGAAAATATGAAATTTCCATTTACCTGACAAAATACTCATTGCATCACTTATTTCCTGCATTCTAACTTGACAAATAGGGTTTCGTTAATTATTGATTTTTTTCTCATTGATTTTACAAAAGTATTGAACGATATCTTAACTAACTTAGTGGGTAGTTCCAAAGAGGAAACCACTTCCCAAAAGGCAATGTATGACAAATATACACTTAATTAATCCTATATTTGTTTTAGTATCAAAAATCAAATTATAAAAATGAAAAATTCAGCAAAAAAAGTAGTAGAAAATATGTTTGCCGCATTTAGTAGTGGCGACGCAGATAAATTTGTGTCAACAGTTTCATACGATACTGTATGGATTTATCACGGAAAACAAATAATAATTTTCGATTATTGATTTAAAGTATTAAAAAGATAAAATGATGAAAAAAACGTTAACTATTGCATTACTAATTGCAATGATTATAGGTTCTTGTAAAGAATCCACAAGAAAAGAGGGTGCAGAAAAGAAAAACATAGAAACAATTGAGAATGTTTCAGATGGGATTACTAAAGCCACCTCAATCAACCAAGATGGTAAAAAATTAGAATTTCTATTTAATAATATGGCAGGAACTGCAACGCTAAATTTTAATAATGAAACTATCGAATTGATTTCACAAAAACCAGCGTCTGGTATTTGGTACAAAAATGAGCAATATGAATTACGGGGAAAAGGTAACGATATAACCCTAAAAAAAGATGGAATCGTAATTTTTGAGCATCAAGATGATATTGTGAATATAGAAGCAAAGAGTCAGAAAGACGTTTTGAATCTGACTTTCAACAACACGGAAGGAACTGTGAAAGCTTATTTAAATGGTGGCGAGCAGATAGAATTGGTTGAAGAAAAGGCAGCTTCCGGAATTTGGTATAAAAATGACCGCTACGAACTCAGAGGTAAAGGCAATTCGTATACTTTGTCAAAAGATGGAGATGTTGTCTTTAAGAATTAAACTAGAACTAACTATCACATAAAATACTATAATAACATGGGAAAATACGCAAGCTTATCCGTTGCCGTCAACGACCTTACAAAAAAAGGTTATACCTATAATTTCAACATGAAGGAAGAATGTATAGAGTGTCAAGAAAACCAATGTCAATTGCAACCCGAAGATTTTGAGATAGAGGAAAAACACCGTTTTCAAGAAATGTCAGACGTTGATAATGAAAGTGTTTTATATGCCATTTCCTCTACAGATGGTAAAATAAAAGGTCTTTTAGTAAACGCTTATGGTGTTTATGCAGACTATGCATCTTTTAAGTTGATTCAAAAACTGAACATGCCAGAACGAAAATTTTAATATGTCTAACATAAAACTAATAATAGAAGAAAGAGCAGTTAACATAGGTAATTTTATGGTGGGGCGCTTACTGCCTTTCCGTCAAAAAAGAATGGTGGGGCCCTTCATTTATATTGACCATATGGGACCTGTTAAAATGAATGAGCGGGAAAACTTTGATGTTCAACCGCATCCACATATTGGACTTTCAACGCTAACTTTTCTTTTAGAAGGTAGTATAATGCACCGTGATACGCTAGGTAATGAAGTAGAAATTAAGCCCGATGCAGTAAACTGGATGACTGCAGGAAAAGGCATAGTACATTCAGAACGAACGCCTGAGTATTTAAGGAATTCCCCTTTAAATATGCACGGTTTTCAAATATGGGTGGCCTTACCAAAACATTTGGAGCAAATGGAACCAGCGTTTTTTCATATCGGTCATGAGCAAATCCCAACATGGACAGATGGAGATCTACAATTTAAATTGGTTGCTGGAGAAGCATTTGGACGAAAGTCACCAGTCCCAGTTTTTAGCAAACTGTATATGCTTGAAATAAAAAGCAAAACAAAACGTACTGTAAATATTGGAGATCAGCTTTATGGCGAATCGGGTTTATATATTCTGGAAGGAACAATTGAAAATGAAGGTAATATTTATGAACCTAACCAATTATTAGTGGCAAAAGATAGTACACTTTGTGAATTTACCATTAAAGAAAACACCACCATTTACATTTTTGGTGGCGTACCATTTCCTGAGGAACGCTTTATCGACTGGAACTTTGTTTCATCGAGCAAAGAACTAATCAAAGATGCCAAACAAAAATGGGAAGCACAAGAATTTCCTAAAATTGAAGGCGATGAAACTGAATATATTCCTTATCCAACATACAAAAGAAATTAAAATTTAAAAATATGAAATACACAGAAAATATTACAGGAATTAAGATAAATGTTCAAGCAGTAGATATTTCTATTGGAGACGATATTAAGGACACGATACGTAAAACTATCACACGTCTTAGTCGATTTTATGACAAAATAGAATGGGCAGATATATACCTTGAGGATAAAGCTGAAAAGAAAACTCAACAAAAACAAGTAAGTATACGTTTAGGTGTTCCTGGCAATGACCCATTCGCCTCAGAATATGGCGATAATTTCCACGCACTTTTGACCGATGTAGAGGACAAGTTGCGCAGACAATTAGAAAAGTTATAATATTTATTGAGCAATGTTATTATTGAAAAGAAAGGCGAATACATTAATGTAGATGATAATAAGGTGATTGCATAAAAATGTATATAAAGAATAGACGAAACAGTATTGAATTCTGGGCTTGTGGCTCGTTTCAAATTTTGTACTTAACTGAAAGTTTAGTGCTTCGTAATCCTAAAACCGACATTGCAAAAATGAAACGACTATTTAAATTTGGACTATTTGTAATTATGTTTAGCTTTTTATCAAGCTGTAACGGACAGACAAAAGAGAAATCGCAGACAGAACAAAACACAACTCAAAAGAATAAAATAGTTGGTGGTGGCTGTGATGGTTGCGAATTGATGTACGTTGGAATGCCAAAAAATATTAATTCAATTGACACAAGCGCAGGCTGGAAAGAAAAAGGTCAAAAAATTTTGATAACAGGAACAGTCTTTAAAATTGGCGGCAAAATTCCAGCACCGAACGTTGTAATTTATTATTGGCAAACGGACAACAATGGATATTATTCCCCAAAAGAAGGAATGGATGAACATGCAAAAAGACATGGACATATTAGGGGTTGGGTAAAATCGGATGAAAACGGAAAATATTCAATTTATACAATTCGTCCGGCACCTTATCCAAATGATGATATACCTGCACACATTCATACTTCTATAAAAGAACCAAACATCAAGGACGAATACTACATTGACGAATTTGTTTTTGATGACGACATCTTGTTATCAGGTAATAAAAGAAAAGCACTCGAAAATCGAGGTGGAAGTGGAGTTTTAAGAGTGCTGATTGATAAAGATATGCAAGTAGCAGAACACAATATCATTTTAGGGCTCAATATTCCAAACTATCCCCAAATAAATCAATCGAAACTGAATTCCGGACTTGAAATTGGCGAAGACAATCCTTCATTTACACCATTCCACGCATTCGGACCAGATAAAGGAACTAGAACTTGTCCAGTTTGTAAATATGGAAGATTTCACGGAATAGTTTATTTCGTTGGCAATACTTCAAATTGGGTCAACATTAAAAAGTGGCTTACTTTTTTAGAACTTGAAAGCGTAAGTCGCAGTAAATATTTGAAAGTCTATTTTGTCTATGGCAATGAGAAAAATTACAACAAAGAAAAAAGACTAAAGGAATTAGAAAGTTTGGGGAATGAACTTAATATTAAGAACACCGCTTTAACCTTCATTCCATCATTTTCCGACAAGGAAAGTGATGCAGTCCTTAATAAAATAAATCCAGAAGTGGAGAATACGTTTGTAATTTATAGAAATAGAGCAATAATTGATAAATTCGTTGACTTAAAACCCACAAAAGAAAACTTCAATCTGATTTCACAAACTTTGGACAAAACAAAAAATGAGTTTTTTGATTTGGCGGAACCAAAACACGATTGAGAAAAGGGCAGCGCATAATCCTGTAGACGCCCTCACCAAATCACTCCGATGTCTGCGCCTCTCACAACAACCTGCATCCGCATGCTACGCTCCTCCCCTTTAATTAAGAGATTTCTCAAATATTTTATATCACAAGAATCTACAGCATCCTCACTAACTTGACCGAATTTGTTGATAGTATTCAGCATTTAGATATACTATTTAATTGGATAGCTCCCATATGATTATCCACTCCATTCAGTTGCGATAATCTAGTCCGGGACTTCCACTCAGCTGCAGCAACTGCTATGGCTTATTAGCTACCGCAACCTGAGTAAATAAATCACAAGACTGAAAAATAAATTTGGACTCAATGTGCAATTTTTCACTTCAATAAGGTATGTATAACAATTTGGAAGATTCCTCCCTTCTGTCGGAATGACATAACCTTTGTTTGGAGGGGGTATAAAATGGGGTGGCTGCGCCGACCCATTTTATACCCCTATACCATCGGCTTAGTGTCTTTCCGAGCGAAGCGAGGAATCTTTATTCGGTAAGCTTTTCTTTTTCAGTTTTGTGCAATTTGTTATACACACTTCAATAAGTAAAACGCAACTTTCGGACAGTTTTTACCTATTTTCGTCCTGACTTGCTCTTTATTTCTTTTGATTAATGTTTATTTAGACGCACGAAACTTTTTTGAAAAATAATGCAAGCTTGAATCACATGATTATTGAAAATAAGAAAACTACGTTGTGCCGCACAACCAAAACCAGACAGAAACATAAATGAACAATATTATTGAAAGCCTAACAAGTATAGATACTGACAAAATGTTTGTGTTTTTACTTGCAATTTTCTTTACAATCGAGCAATTATTGGAAAATGGTGCTGCAATGAAGAAAAACAGTATTCACCTATTCAATAATTTTATTCTTCAGGCAGGTTACATAATTCTGAATATTTTAATTGGCTCTATTTTTGTCATTATTTTTGATGGGGTGGCAAAGAATAAAATAGGGTTACTCAACCATCTTGAATTACCTTACATTTTAAAAATTCTCGTTGGAATTATTGTAATAGATTTCATTAGTTATTGGACACATCGGCTTTATCATAAATGGCATTTGTTATGGCGTTTGCACAGAGTTCATCATAGCGATACTAAAATGGATAGCTCCACTGCATTTAGAGCTCATCCCTTTGATGTCTTTCTAGATAATGGTTCAGTTATAATAGCCGGAATTGCATTTGGTTTGGATATAAACATCATTGTGCTACGATGGATTATATATATGCCTTTATTTATTGCCCATCATAGTAGTTTTAGATTTCCTTTATGGATTGACTCATTTTTCGGAAAGGTCTTTGTTACCCCAAATTTTCATAAAGTTCATCATCATCAAGACCAGATATATACAGATTCAAACTATG
Organism: Candidatus Brachybacter algidus; assembly: GCF_016707225.1. Taxonomy (NCBI): domain Bacteria; kingdom Pseudomonadati; phylum Bacteroidota; class Saprospiria; order Saprospirales; family Saprospiraceae; genus Candidatus Brachybacter; species Candidatus Brachybacter algidus. Next base: position 475,513 of record NZ_JADJID010000003.1, read on the forward strand.
GAAATGTATTCATTTTTTGGGACAAACTTTTTGGAACTTTTAAAGAATTACCGGTAGACAATATTAAATATGGATTAATAGAATTTGAAGGTACTAATAAACAGAGTTTTTGGTATTCGTTGATAAGTCCCTTTATTAACATAAAGCGATTTGATAAATGAATTAACAAAATATAGAAAATATGATGAATCCAGATTCAGTAAAAGAAAACCTTGAACGAGAAATCGGAGTACGTTCTCTCACTTTGGCGATTATCAACCAAACCATTGGTACAGGCATTTTTGTAATTCCGGCGCTTATAGCAGTAACACTAGGAGCAGCTGCAGTGGTCACTTATATCGTTTGCGGTATACTTATTTTTTTAATTGCTTTGTGTTTTGCTGAATTAGGTAGCAAAACGACTGCAAGCGGAGGAGTTTATGAATACATCGAAACTGCATTTGGTCCATATGCAGGTTTCTTAGCCAATAATATCTATTGGTTTGGGGCATGTGTAATTTCAGATGCAGCAATTGCTAATGCGTTAGCTGACACGTTGAAATATTTTTTTCCTTCACTTAACAATGAGATCTTTAGAATAGCCTTCTTTATTTTAATCTTTGGTGGGATTGCACTACTCAATATTAGAAGTGTAAAAAACGGAATTCGTTTCATTGAGTTTACAGCATTTGGAAAACTTATTCCGTTACTGATCTTAGTAATTGTTGGAGCAAGTTTTATTTCAAGAGAAAACTTAAACTGGACCATTACTCCTACTGTCGACAATATAGGGTCAGCATCTCTTCTTTTGTTTTTCGCCTTTATGGGATTTGAAACACCCCTTAGCAACGGTGGCGAGATAAAGAATCCAAAGAGGACGGTACCGCTCGGAATATTTTTAGGAATCGCCTGTGTTTTGATCATTTATTTGGCTATTCAGATGGTTACACAAGGAGTACTTGGAGGAACAATTGCTGCACATCAAGATGCTCCATTAGCCGCAGTAGCAGGCATTGTTTTCGGTAAAGGTGGAATAATATTGATAACTATTGCCACAGTCATATCCATGCTTGGCGCATTAGGCGGTGAAATATTATCAGTGCCTCGTATCCTCTTTGCTGGCGCAAGAGATGGCTTGATGCCAAAAGCACTATCCAATATACATCCCCGATTTAATACCCCTTATATTGCTATTTTATTTTATGCATCATTAGGACTTTTGTTTGCAATTTTCGGTGGGTTCAAGCAACTTGCTATCATAGCAAGTGCTTCAGCACTCATCATTTATTTGGGAGCTGTATTAGCCACTTTAAAACTTAGGAAAGCTGGTTCACCGCCATCCGAAAAAACTTTTAAGGTTCCAGGAGGCTTTACAATACCCTTACTTGCAATGTCTGTTATTGTATGGCTACTTGCCAATTTATCAGGACAAGAGCTATTAAGTATGGTGATTTTTATTGTTACATTTTCCTTTATTTACTTTTTGATGAAAGTGTTAAAGAAAATGTATTGATGTTCTACGCATCTTTAGTGACGGGATAGTAGGAATGCACAAACAGCGCACCCAAATCACTACCTTTTTTTAGCTAACAAATGCATTGTTTAAACAAAAATCACTAAATGAAGTTAATGCACAGAAAAGAGGACAATAATTATCCAATGATTGATAGATTATTATGTCTTAGCAACAGACAACGTTAGCACAGTTTTATAAAAATATACTTTAAATGAATGCAACCATATCGGTACTTTTGGCTGTTTATAACACGCCCATTTGGTATGTAAAGAGGGCTATTGAATCTGTCTTAAATCAAGATTTTAAAGACTTTGAGTTGATTGTTATTGATGATGGAAGTGATGAAGAACATAGAATTCAAATTCTTGAATATGTTTCACTGCACTTAAATAAAATCACCTACTTATATCATAAAAATCTGGGGCAATCCGCTTCAATAAATAGAGGAGTGCAACACAGTAATGGAAGTTATATCACTATTATTGACTCAGATGATGAGTTTAAAACAAATCATTTGAGCAGCTGCTTGCAAGAAATGCCTTTTTACGATTTAATAGCATCAACAGCTGAGACTGTTGCAGATAGCGTAAAAGATTTTTTTGTACCGGATAAAAATAGTTATAATGAATTAATTCATGTGGATGATTGCATATTGTTTGCTACGTTATTTGGTAAAAAAGAAATCTTTAAAAAGTATCAATTTAAAAGTATGTATGCAGCTGATGCCGAGTTTTTTGAGCGGGTTTCTGCAGCATACAAAGTAAATAAAGTTGATTTGCGTACCTATATTTATTATCGAAATATTCCAACAAGTATCAGTGCAACTTTAAAAACCAAAATTCTAAAAAGTCAGAATGGCTAAAATTTCAAATCAACCAAGTATTAAGAATCAACTTATTTTAGGCTGCCATATCACAGGTGTTTTTGATGTTAATCGGAGAGAAACTTTGCCTCCTGATGAATACCCCTTAATAGAAAAATGGGCTACTTCAATTAAAAAAAATAATTTAAAAGGTATTCTATTTCACAATAATTTTTCTGAAGCCAGTATAAAACAACATACATCAACAAATTTAGAATTTGTATCAATTATTTACAATGAACAATTCACTCCAAACGTATTTAGATACTTTGCTTATTTGGAATATGTAAAAAAAAACCAAGAGTCAATTGACTCTTTTTTTGTTACCGATGTTTCAGATGTCGAGGTGATAAACAATCCTTTTATTACAACTCTTTTTGCTGAAAACCCTAAAGCAATTTTTTGTGGTGATGAAGATAAAAATTTAGATGATGAATGGATGCATGACCACAATACTCATTTTAGAGATTCTGTACCCGGTTTTGAAAATTTTGAAACTAACTTTAAAGATTCTATTTTGCTGAATTGTGGAATCATTGGCGGCAAAACTGATATAATGATTAATTTTTTAGAAGCTTTATGTGAGTTTCATCATGTTTACAATAACAATAATAGGACACAATATACGGGCGATATGGGAGGATTCAATTTTATTTGTAGAACGAAATTTAATTTAAATTTAATTCACAGTGCACCTGTAAATACTATGTTTAAAAAATATGAAAATGAGAATTTTAATTGTTGGTTTAGACATAAGTGATCTACGTACAATATTAATTTTTTAAGTTTTGCAATGCCCCTCTAACTCCTTAAATACTTGGACAAGATTAGCAAATTAAAAAAAGAAAAATTTTAAAGGCAAATAGACTTGGATTAATTAAACTTTTCTGCTTTATCTAAAGCCATTAATTAATCCTCAAGCTACATAATTAAACATTTCTAGAGCAGTTCCTGGAGCAGAATTGAAGTGGAATAATTATTGCATTGTTTTTCAAAACTATCATGGTAATCTTGGTAAAAAACGATGAATTTATTCAAAATCTATTCAAACAACCCCCCCCCCCCCCCCCCCCCCCCCCCCCCCCCCCCCCCCCCCCCCCCCCCCCCCCCCCCCCCCCCCCCCCCCCCCCCCCCCCCCCCCCCCCCCCCCCCCCCCCCCCCCCCCCCCCCCCCCCCCCCCCCCCCCCCCCCCCCCCCCCCCACCCGGGAGAGCTAACCAAGAGAATTCAAATAATTTACCTTACTGCTGTGCTCTTGGTGCAGGCCTAATAGTGCTTCAATTCATTAACCCGCATACAGGACACTTTCACTCCCTAATTAATAAATGTTTTATAATACATCATTACTGTCTCTGCTTTTACCTACTTTTATAAAAGAGTTTGCCATTCGTGGCACACATAAGGTATTGACTTTGATTTTAACAAGACACCGCAATAACCAATTAAGTAAAACTTTTAAACAGTATAAAGATGAAAAGTAAAGTACTAGGAAACCTGACAGCATTAATTTTAATTATTCTACCATTTTTATTAGGAATACTCTTAGGAAAACATTCCCCTTATTTAGAGACAAACAGTTTTAGCACTTATCTAATTATTTGGACTGTTATTTCAGTGGTTCTTGCTTCGGGTGCCGCACTGTTGTTGAAGTCTAACTCTAAGCCATTGAGTTTAACTCTTTTTTTACTAGTTTGTCCAATAGTAGGAATAATTGGTTTTGCAGCACCACCTGACCTAAGCCTTAAAATGCTTGAACATCCCGAGCTAGAGCATTTAAGGTATATTTTTCTCTTCATAGCAGCAATACTTTTTGGCGTATTTGGTCTACTTCTATTTAGGAGTAATACCCTTAAAATTGGAAAATCAACTAAGGTTTTAATGATCGTGTTATTTGCCCTTGCCTTTTCCGAATTTATTTGGGAGTTCACTCATCACTACTTTTATCCGGAAGCATTGAAGGAATGGGTAACCCAAGGTAAGAATGCAGAAGAATTTGGTAAAAATTATGACACTGTAAATTTTATTAATATTGGAGTATTGGGGAGAATTATTCAGTTCTCATTGGTAATTTGGCTTTCATTGTATCTATATAAGTTGAGACAAATCAAAATCTGGAGTCCAATTATATCTTTTATATTTGCCTTATTGGGTATCGTTTCCGCAATAGTAGTCTTCATCACTCAAATGAATATTCCAAAAGGATTTGAAGTTTTATTTCTATTCTTTATTCCAGGAATGCCATTTTTATTATTGTACTGGTTAGGTGTAGCAATCATGACAAAAACTAAGAAAAGCGAAATTAATACATAAAAAACCAACAGACAATCGAGTAGGCAGCCTCTCCAGCTGCTCAGATATCTGCGCCAACCTTGCCACTCTGCATACGAGCGCTGTGCTCCTCCTATTCGAAAAATAGATTTACTAAATCAATTTGGTCACGGGGACATACTTGAACTTCATTAGCTTGAACGAATATGATGATAGTATTCATGCATGGGGATATACTCACTAGCTGTCAAGCAATTTACAATTACTGTAGTATGGATTATGGAGCTTAGGCAATATTTTAATATTACTCAATATTTTTTTATTGTTTATCAATAAATATTTGTTATGTTTGCATCATAATTCTAAACTTAATAATAATGTCAAAAACAAACAACTTCGTATTTTGGGGCTTATATATTGTGGCTTGGTTAATTTTTGTCGGTTTATCCATTGAAGCTGGAGGCCTGTTTGTCAATTTTATTATCAGTCTATTCAGACCTGAATTTATCCAAAATCTATATCAGAAGTTGGACTTAACTGAAATGTATCAAAACAGTAAGTTAGCCTTTTTCGGAATTTATAGCTTTATACTAACCATTTCAGTCTTAAAAGCTTGCCTATTTTATGCAGTTGTTAAACTAATGCACAAAATGGATTTATCAAAACCATTCAGCGCTTTTGTTGCCAGGCAAATTTCACAAATTAGTTATTTTACTCTTTCCATAGGCTTATTAAGTTACATTGGCAGACAGTTAGTTAACAGCTTAATGCATCACGGATTTGTTCCCGACAACTTAAACCAATTTTGGTCAGATAGCGAAGCTTTCATACTAATGGCAGCAGTGATCTATATTATCGCAATTATTTTCAATAAAGGAGTAGATATTCAAACCGAAAACGAATTAACCGTCTAAGCTATGGCAATAATTGTAAACCTGGATGTAATGATGGCAAGAAGAAAGATGTCCCTCAATGAACTTTCGGAAAAAGTGGAATTAACACTTTCTAATCTCTCAATCTTAAAAACCGGCAAAGCAAAGGCGATACGTTTTAGCACTTTAGATGCTATATGCAAAGCGCTCAATTGCCAGCCGGCAGATATACTTGAATATGTAGAAGATACTAAAAATTAATTTAATGAAAGTACTATATATATGTGCCCTATTTTTTTGGTGCAATTATTTTGCTCAGGCTCAAAAAAGTGAAAGTATTTCGATAGGGAAAAAAGAAAATTATTATTCACAGGTACTGAAAGAAAATAGAAAGATTTGGATTTATACCCCAGACATTACTTCTCAGCTTTCATCTCCTGATAAGCGATATCCGGTGTTGTATTTGTTAGATGGCGAAGCTCATTTCTTTTCAACGATTGGTATAATCCAACAACTTAGCCAGGCAAATGGAAATGGCGTGTTGCCCGAAATGATTGTGGTTGCTATTGAAAACACCAATAGAGTTAAGGATTTATCACCTCTTCCCGATCTCAATAATACTAATCCATTTATTGATTTCTTATCCACCGAATTATTACCGTACATAGACAAGAATTACAATACCGCTCCGTACAAATTGTTAGTTGGTCACTCTTTAGGCGGGCTAACCTCAATAGATGTGCTAACTAAATTTCCTAAATTATTTAATGCTTACATCGCTATTGACCCAAGTATGTGGTACAATAATGAGGTGCATTTAAAAAACACTATAGCCCAATTCCCAAATCAAAATATGAATGGAAATAGGCTATTTGTTGGAACGGCTAATACAATGCCTCAAAATATGACTTTATCACAACTCAAAACTGATACTTCAATAGAAACTCTGCATATCCGGTCTATCTTTGGTTTAATTGATTTTTTGAAAACAAATACAAATGGGTTAGCATATTCGAATAAATATTATGAAAAAGAAAATCACAACTCGGTGCCACTTTTAAGTGAGTACGATGGATTAAAGTTCATTTTTGACTTCTATCAAGTGAATTTAACCGAAAAAGATTTTATAGATTCCACTGCATTAATTGCTTCAACATTAAAAACACATTATGCAGAAGTCACAAAAAAAATGGGTTATAAGAACGCCGCACCGGAAACCTTCATTAATTACCTGGCATATGATGCATTGGGCAAAAATCATTTCGAAAAAGCAAGTGCACTATTTAATTTAAATGCAGAATGGTATCCAGAAAGCAATAATGTATACGATTCGTATGCAGACTATTATTTAGTAATTAAAGACACCACTAATGCCATCACAAATTACAAAAAAGCATTGCAGATAAATAATAGTGAATCAACTCTTGGAAAATTAAATAAGATTTCCAAATCAGACAAAAATGGATTCACAATTGAATACTTACAGCGATATGCTGGAGTTTATACTTTAATTGACTTTAACCTTGATATGAAATTAGAGATGCGAAACGACAGATTATGGGCTATTGTTCCAGGAATTGAGGATAGTGAATTTCTACCAATTTCTGAAAATATATTCACAGTCAAAGGACAACATGGATATACCATTACTTTTAAAATGGAGGATAACAAACCAATAGGATTTACATCAGTGCAGCCAAATGGGACTTTTGAAGCCATCTCTAAAAAATTAAAATAAATTACCGGCAAGACGATTCAGACAAAAATTAAATTGTAAAGTAGAACACAATGGAAACAAATAAAAAGAAAAAATCACTTTTCAAAAGTATTATAAAGAACTTAATAGTTGCCATCGGAATCGTTTTATTAATATTTATAATCTGGAGTTTAATTCCCTTAAAACAAACCGTCAACCCAATAAAACCAAGGCAAGATACTGAGTATTGGATGATGAAAGAGGGTTACAAGATTGCTTATACAAAGATTTCTGGAGATTCCTCAGGATCAAAACCAGCTATTGTATTCCTTCATGGCGGACCTGGGGGCTACATTCATTCAGCAATAATAGAGCTGATGAAGGAAGTTTCAAAGAACGGTTATGATATTTATTTGTACGACCAGATCGGTTCTGGCCTGTCTGACCGACTGCCAAAGCCACGAGACTATTCTTTTGAACGGCACCTGCATGACCTTAATGAAATTATAGAAAATCAAATCAAAGAGAAAAAGATAATCTTAATTGGGCACTCTTATGGTGGAATATTAGCAACACATTTTGCAGCTAATCATCCTGACAAAATAAGTAAATTAATCCTATCTTCACCAGGAGACTTGCAACCATACAGAACCAAACCTGATGGCACTATGGCAGACATGAATAAACTTTATCCTATCCCATCTCAATATAAATTTAAAGCACCATTAGAAGTATTTGAACAAACGGAAAGGGATTTCTTACAACCCAGAATTATTATGTCAATGTTTTGCGCATTGACGTTTAATTTTAAATGGGCAAGTGATAAAGAATTTGATGATTATACTAATACCATGGCATCAAAATTTACAAAAGGTATGGTTGCTGATCCTAAAAACGTTAAACCGGAAGAAGGTGGTGCAGGTGGTTATTCACATGGATTTAGCAATTTTTATGGTAATCTTCCTGATGTGAGATCAAATTTAAAACAATTAAATATTCCTACACTTGTGCTTCAAGGGCAATATGACCAGGGTGAATATGCATCCGTATATGAATATGCCGATCTATTGAGAGGCAAATATGTATTCGTAGAAAATGCAGGGCACATCATTTGGTGGGATAAAGGTGAAGAATTTGTTGACACAATATCGAATTTTATAAATGATTCAACCGGAAAGTAAAGGTTGAGTGCGCAATTAATTGATACAAAAAAACACAATAATGAATATTAATAAGAAGTTATTATTTGATTATGAAAATGTACAGATAAATATTAAAATCAAACTCTCAGCGCTATGGACATCTGTTACACTTTGTTATTTATATGGAGATTACTTTGAGCTATATGTTCCCAATAAAACGAAGGGTCTTGTAGATGGGACAAATCTGCTTGATAGCCCAATGAAGCTATTTTCAGCATCTTTACTGCTAGCTATTCCGGCACTTATGGTTTTTCTTTCCATCATTTTAAAACCTAAAATAAACAGGCAACTTAATATCGTGTTTGGAATATTTTATACAGCAATTATGATTTTAATCGCCATAACTTCTATTACACCGTGGAGAACTTTTTATGTGTTTCTGGCCATAGTAGAAAGTGTTATTACTTCTCTAATAGTATTTTACGCATGGAAATGGCCAAAAATAAGTATATAACCATAAACATCAAACTTCAAACCTCTATTATTAGATAAAAATTTTAATTAAAAGCAGCATGGATTATTCGAACAAAAAAACTGCCAGGATCGCGGGAATATTGTATTTAATAGTAGTACTTACCGGAATGTTTAGCTTAGCATATGTTCCTAAAACACTTATCAATTGGGAAGATCCGGCCTTCACATTTAATAAAATTGTAGCCTCAGAATTTTTGTTTAAACTCGGAATTTACAGCAGTATAATTTGCTATACAGCATTCGTTTTTTTACCAATAGTATTACATCAGTTGTTAAAACAAGTAAATGAATTCTATGCTAAAATGATGGCCATTTTAGCCCTGATCAGTGTTCCTATATCATTCTTAAATTTGCAGCATAAATTTGCAATTCTTACTTTAATAAGTAAAAGCGACTTTTTAAAAATTTACTCTTTGGAGCAATTACAGAGTCAGGTGATGTTGCACCTTAATGAATATGAACATGGTATATCTTTAGTATCAGTTTTTTGGGGGCTTTGGTTGCTTCCTTTTGGATACTTAGTTTATAAATCAGGATTTATTCCAAAAATTCTAGGCATCTTATTAATGCTTGGTTGTTTCGGTTATTTAATCAATTTTACAGGCAATTTATTGATAAAAAACTATCTTGAGCTAGGTATAGCGACATTGGTCAGACTCCCTGCAAGCCTCGGTGAAATAGGAACTTGTTTGTGGCTTGTGATCATTGGAACAAAAAATAAATTGACAACTTAGCGATAATAACATCAAACATTGTCGTTGGACTTCATCTTTTATTATCTTGTTATTTTACAAACAGCCTTCTTGTTATTTTCCTGCACGTTTCTTTTCTTGAAACGCTTAATTTATTTATCTTACAGAGATATTTAAGAATTATTCAGTCTAATGAAGATTTTGTAAGAATTAGCATTAGAAATAGAGCAATACCTGGAAATTCACTTAAAAATACAAAAAATGAAAAGAACAATTTTAATCATTATTGGATTTGTTGCTACATTTGGAATAGGATTTTACTCCAATACTGTTAGTGCAAACATATCAGTAAAAGGAAACACAGCATTAATTAACACAAAAAAGCAAAGTAACTTGAAATTAGGAGCATTTTCAATCAGTCTTAGTGTAAAGGATCTAATGTCATCAAAAAAGTTTTACGAAAAATTAGGTTTCAATACATTTGCAGGAAGTATGGAGCAGAACTATCTCATAATGAAAAACGAGAATGCACTAATTGGACTTTTTCAGGGTATGTTTCAAGGCAATATATTGACTTTCAATCCGGGATGGGACGAGAATGCAAGCAACTTAGAAAACTTTGACGACATTCGTAAAATTCAAAGCCAACTAAAAAATAATGGGCTAACTTTAACCAGCGAAGCTGACGAAAAAACAAAAGGCCCTGCAAGTCTTATGCTAACAGACCCTGATGGCAATGTGATTTTATTAGACCAGCATCGTTAATATAAAAAGCATATGAAAGCAGACGGCAAAACAGTACAGGAAATTTTGGCCAACCTTCCGGCGGAAAGAGCAGAACAATTCAATAAGTTGCACCGCGTAATTGTTGAGAACCTTCCGATAGGGTTTGAACCGTCCATTAGCTATGGTGGACTTGGATATGTTGTTCCTCATGCTCTTTATCCCTCAGGGTATCATTGTAAACCAAGTGAGCCTTTACCTTTTGCAGGAATTTCTTCTCAAAAAAATTCTATTAATTTTTACCATATGGGGATTTATTCCAACCCAAATTTATATGAATGGTTTGTAAATGAATATCAAAAACATAGTAAACTAAAACTTGACATGGGCAAAAGTTGTGTTAGGTTTAAGAAAATTGATGAAATTCCATATGATCTTATCGGTGAATTGATGAAAAAGATGAGTGTAGAAGAATGGATAAATATTTATGAGTCTAATTTAAAGAAAGGAAAAGCGAACAGCTGACAGATTTTACTTGTAAAATAGGGTTTCTGACTTATATTATAATTTCTGTGCAGTATTAAGCTCAGTGACGGCAATTTCAAACTTGAGAAAATTCGAATTTAAATTGATGCCAAGTGTGAAATTGATTTGCATCACTTCTATTCGCTCATTGCACATAGGGAAGGTTTTTAAAACATTCAATGAAACAATCAATATGAAAAAGATAGTATTTGCATTAGTTATAGCATTCACCTTATTAGGGTGTGGCAGACCACCTTTAGACAAACCGGCAATAAATAATTTAAAATCAGAAAGTCTACAAGTTGGACAGCAGGATACAATTTTCAATTTTACAGATAGATTTCCTAATAATGCTCAAATAGCTTTTGCCTTAATTAAAGATGGACAAACAACCTATTATGGAATAATGCGCAAAAATGACAATTTAACTACAATTCATAATAGTGATAAAGCATTTGAAATTGGTTCTATAACCAAAGTCTTTACTGCTACCATTCTAGCAAACTTGGTTATGGATGGAAGATTGAAATTGGACGATAGGATTAATGCAAAATTTGATTATCCTTTCAATAAAAACATTGAATTTACTTATAAGGAATTAGCGAATCATACTTCAGGTTTGCCGAGGCTTCCTTCCAACATGCGTTTTGCAGCCATCTTCAATCCATCAGACCCTTACAAGAATTATGATGATAAAAAACTTGATGATTACTTAAAAAACGATGTTTCTTTAGACTACCCCAAAGGGAGTAAAAGCGAGTATTCAAATTTAGGAATGGGTCTTGTAGCTTACACCATGAGAAAGGCTTCAGGGCGTAGTTTTGAAGAACTAGCCAAAGAAATGATTTTCGATAAATATAAAATGACACATTCTAGTTCAGATAAAACTAAAGTTGCTGATATTTTGGTTGAAGGACTAAATGACCGTGGTAAGCCGACAGCAAATTGGACTCCCGGCGCTCTCATAGGCGCTGGTGGAATTTATTCTACAGTTGAAGATTTATCAAAATTTGCATTAGCTCAGTTTGACAGCACTAATAAGGAACTAGCCCTTACACGAATTAAAACATACAAGGAAACAGATACGAGAGATGTAGGATTGGGTTGGTTTATAATTAATAAAAAAAGTGGCGCCAAATGGTATTGGCACAATGGCGGAACAGGCGGATATTCAACTTCTATGGCGATTGATGTTGAACACAAAAATGGAGTAATAATTTTGGCAAATGTCTCATCTTATCACAGCCAATTTGAAAAAATTGATAAACTTTGTTTTGCTTTGATGAAGACATTAGAAATAAAAGGTGAATAACAATAAAACCCTAAGAATGATCTTTGTTTGGCTTGAAAAGCAATTTAAACCTTGTGCCTTTTAGTTAAGACTATTGGATTGGATTGGATTAAATTAATACAATTCATTCTAAAAGAATCAAAAGAAGTAACCTTAAAGGAAAATTATTTTTATATATTTAGGTGCGCTGCATGTGGAAAGGATCCAAAACAAATTCTAGATATATTTAGGTGCATGGTACTTAGTTGAAACTATAGTTTTATGAAAATAAAATTCTTTCTACTGACCTTCTTAGTTCTTTTCTCAAGAGGATGCGACTTCTACTCTACCAGTCTTTGGTTTTTTGACAATCCTACAGGTGAAACAAATCCATTGTACCGATATTTTGGTGTAGGTTGGTCAGGTTTGATTTTTACTAATGTAATAATTGTTGGGCTAATTATTTATGCATTTTACTATTATTCATTTAAGTATTCACATTTAATGAAGGTATCGAAACCAGAGAAACTGACTGACTTTGTTTCAGAAATGTATTTTAATGAAAAAGGGCGCTTTCTTGAAATTTTTTATACAACCCCAAAAAACAAAAATATGCTTTTGGCACATGCCGGATATGTGTTAATACGATTCGTAATTTTCGCAAGTTTTTTAGCTACCATTCATAATCTTTGCCAATTCTATAATGTTGCTATTTACAATTCATATAGAGAAATAGTGCAAAGACCACGTTTTGTTATTTATGGACTGATGATATTATCGCTCTTTTATTTTACTTATAGATTATGGCGTAGAGAATATAAGTTGAGTATTAATAGTTTTTAAGAAGATAATTAACCTATCTATAATCAAATGTCCCCTTCAACTCTCCAATCATCACATCAAATTCCCCCGGTTCTGTAACTCTTTTTAACTGAGCATTCACGAATTCAAGATCTTCAGCATTCAAATCGAAAGTAACAGTCTTTTTTTCACCGGCCTTCAGTTCGATCTTTTGGAAGGCACGAAGTCGTCTGACACTCGGCGCGATGGAAGCGTATTGATCATGTGTGTATAACTCAACTGAATGTTTTCCTTGCTTTGTGCCAGTGTTTTGAACAGTGACACTGACTTTGATGGTTGTATTTGCGGACATCTTATTATCAGATAGCTTCAGATCGCTGTATTCAAAGGTAGTATAACTCAACCCGAACCCAAATGCAAATAGCGGATCATAACCTGTTCCTACATTATTATTAAAGACCTCTCTGATTGTTTCTGTGAAAATATGGTCGTATAACACAATATCTCCTGGGTATTTTGGATAGGAAAAGGGCAAAATTCCGCTGGGATTATTATCACCCATGATAGTCGAAACGATTGCCTTCGCTCCCCCACTTCCCGACCAGTAAGCCAATAAAATCGCGTCCATTTCATTGACCATATCTGTGATAAATAAAGGTCGACCTTGGTTCAATACTACAATTACAGGCTTCCCACTCGATTTTGCTGCTCTAATTAGTTCTTTCTGTTCTGTCGGCATATCTAACGTAAAAATATTCCCCGGGCTTTCAGCATAAGCATTCTCCCCAAGACACAACACGACAGCATCCACATTCTGCGCTGCATCTCTTAAAGCTTTGACTTCAAAATTTGCTGGATCATCATAGCCTATTCCGGAAGTTGTAATTACATTCTCCCTTCCAATTTTTTGTTGAAATGCCTCCAGAATAGTTAATTCTGACTCAGGATACCACTTTTCATCCTTTCCCTGCCAGGTATAACTCCAGGCGCCGTTTAATGCAGCCTTGCTCTGAGCTGATGGTCCTGCAACTAGGATTTTTATGCCAGGTTTTAAGGGCAAAATATTGTTCGTATTTTTTAATAAAGTCGTAGCTTCAGCTGCTGCCTCGAAAGCAAAATCCTTATATTCAGGTTTGCCAAACTGCCCTATTGCCTCCTTTTCAGGATAGGGATTGGCAAATAGTCCAACATTATATTTCATTGTGAGGATTCTGCGGACAGCCTCGTCAATTCTTTCCATAGAAACCAATTTCTTATTGACTGCTTCCAAAAGTAAAGTTGCAAAGGAAAAGTCATAAGGCACCATGCTCATATCCACACCTGCGTTGACGCCAATAACTACCGCATCCAAGGGCGATGATGCCACTTTGTGCCATGTATACAATCTTTTGATGTCTTCCCAATCAGAAACGGCAACACCCTTGAATCCAAGCTCCTTTCGCAGCACATCTGTTAATAAATATTTATCACCATGTGTCGGAACACCATTGATCAAAGATGAATTAATCATGACTGATGATGCACCACTTGCAACCGCGTCTCTGAATTGTGGCAAATAATGTTCTCGTAATTCTATTTCGGGAATGTAAGCCGGAGTTCGATCTTTACCATTTCGTGGGTTAGAATAGCCCATGTAATGTTTCATACAACTGGCTACCGAAGTTGTTTTGCCAAGTCCATCCTCTTCATAACCTTTTACAGCTGCCGATCCCATGACCTTGCCAATGTAGGTATCTTCCCCATAAGATTCAGGAAATCTGGACCAATAAACCTGTCTTCCGCAATCCAGCATAGGCCCGAAATTCCATCTTACACCACTGGCCCTCAACTCTGCTGCTGTTATCTTCGCAGCCTTTTTAGCAATGCCAATATTTCGACTTGCTGCTATTGCAATATTTTGTGGAAATAAGGTTGATTCCAAAGTATATGTTTGTCCATGAATGGCATCCAAACCATAAATAATCGGAATCTCTAACCTCGATTTCATGGCCTCGTCTTGAATCGCAGTAAGCATTCTGTGCCATTCAGCTACCGACATGGCATGTTGGTCAACATTTAAAATTGAGCCAATGTGGTATTTCTGAATTGCTTCCTTTAATTTAACTGCGTCAGTTTCCCCTTCTTTTCCGTTGCCTACCGCACCTATGGTGACTTGGGTCATCTGCCCTATTTTTTCTTCAATCGTCATTTTTTTCAAAAGCGATTCTACTTCAGCTGCATGATTTTGAGAGGTCCCTGTGGAAGCTAATCCTGCCATTAATAAAAATGTTATTAAATGTTTCATATAGTTATTTCTTTGCTTTTTAATCTATTAATTAATTCCAGGCACATTCTGGCATTATGGTAAGGGCATTTCCAAAAGCCTGCTTTATCCTGATTCGCCATCGGAAGATAGTCTTCGCCTATTCCCCAAAACCATTCCCCTGTTGGGTTGATCATTTTTTCTTTGATAAATGTCCAATTATTTTTACAATAATTTAAATATTTATTATCTGAAGTTAATTGATACGCATTCATGGCACCAATAACAAACTCTGACTGTGGCCACCAATGTTTTTCCTTGACGAATGCTCCTGAATTAATTTCTTTTTCATACCAGAGTCCACCATCCGCATCAATGGCAGAAATGGAGGAGTCCATTAATTTAATTGCAACCTCCTTGTATACTTCAATCAATTTATCATCCTCAACTATTTCGGCGCACCTAAGCAACAACCATGAGGCTTCCACATCATGACCATAGGAAATTACATCCGTATGATCCTGCCATTTATTATCAAAAAATAACTTTAAATGTCCGGATTTATGGTCTATAAATTTTTCATTAATTAAATATAGAATTGATATAATTTCGCTTTTCAACTCTTCATCAGCCCAGGATTCATATAAATTGGCGAAAGCCTCAACGATGTGCAAATGGGTATTCATAGTTTTCTGAACGTTGACATCTTTATCGCTCAACCGCAAGTCTGATAGTTCTTTCCAATCGGCAGAAAAAGCCTCTGTATAACCACCATTGACAAGATCTTTGCTCTTTTCTACGATCAGATGATATATTTCTATCGCTAAATCTAATGCATTTTGATCATGCGAAATGGTATAATATTCGCTCAATCCATAGATCACAAATGTTTGAGAATAAATGTGTTTTTTACCGTCAATTACTTTCCCATCAGGACTTAATAACCAATAGAAACCTTTATTTAATTTGTCATAAAAATAGGTAATTAAATATTGGTAAGCTCTTTGTGCCAGTTCAAAATGGGTTTGATTTTTGGTTTGCTTGTATGCCGCAGAAAAAGTCCATAAAATCCGTGCATTCAAGATAAGCCCTTTACTGGCCTCATAATTCCTGACATTATTCTCATCGATTTGCCCAATAAATCCCCCATTTATTTCGTCAACTGAGTTTTGTTCCCAGAAACTCAAAATATTATCTAATTCCGCCTCAAATTCTTCTGATAAAATATTCAATAGAATTAAATTAATTTGTAACAAAAGTTGAATTATTTAAGTTTTGCCAGTTAATAAACAAAGGTAGATGGCTGATTTTAGAAGGTAGATGGTCGTTTGTAAACTGATTCATAAAAACTTTTTATTGATTTAGAAGTCAAAAGGTTCAATTTTTTGAAGGAACACCATCTAACATCTACCCCGCCTTCGCTATACCTTTGTCGGACAAGCTTCTAAAATCTAACATATTTAATTCTAATTATTCTTTAGAAGAAACAAATTCGCCGGCCGGAACTTTAATTGAATCATTTACTGCTTCGTTTTTCTCATCCAAATAGAGTTCATTGGCATCGATAAGTGCGTTAATTGATAAAACAGATTCCTTGGAAGAGAATTTATCTTCAGGTGTATTTATTACATAATCACACAATCTCTCTATAGTTGAAGTCGCCACATGCATTCTCGAATCAGAAGAAGCGTAATAAATGTAAACACTTCCATCATCATCGGATATCCAACCACTGCTAAATAATACGTTACTCACATCTCCTACCCTTTCATCCCCCTCAGGTGCCATGAAATATCCACCTGGTTTATGAATTATTTTAGAAAGGTCTTGTAGATCTGTCATAAAGAGATATAACACGTATCTAAGTCCGGCTGCTGTATTTCGAACGCCATGCGCCAGATGCAACCAACCTTTTTCTGTCTTAATTGGTGCCGGACCCAGTCCATTTTTTGCCTCATTGATTGTATGATAAATTCTACTATCAACGACTTTTTGGTCCACAACAATAGCAGGATTTATTTTTTCAGATAATCCAAAGGCTATACCACCACCGGAGCCAGGATCTATAAAACCATCCTGCGGGCGGGTATAAAAGGCGTATTTACCATTTACAAATTCCGGATGCAAAACAACATTTCGCTGTTGGGAAGAAGAAGTAGTCAAGTCTTCTAATCTCTCCCACTCTACAAGGTCTTTAGTGCGCACGATGCCACATTGAGCCACAGCAGATGAAGTATCAGATGGTGGAACATCAGTTTTCTTTCTTTCCGTGCAAAAAACACCATATATCCATCCATCTTCATGCTCGATGAGTCGCATGTCATAAATATTGGCATCAGTAACATCTGATTCCGGGATTGAAATCGGTCGATTCCAAAACTCAAATTTATCAATGCCATTAGGGCTTTCGGCAATTGCAAAAAAAGATTTTCTGTCATTTCCTTCTACTCTCGCCACCATCAAATATTTTCCATTAAATTTAATGGCGCCTGCATTAAATACAGCATTAACTCCAATTCTTTCCATAAGAAATGGGTTGGTCACCGGATTCAGATCATACTTCCAATGAAGAGGTGTATGTTCCGAAGTTAATACCGGGTATTTAAATCTGTTGAAAATGCCATTTCCAATCTCAGCTCTTTCATTATTTCTATTAATCAACTTTTCATAACGTTCCTGAAGAGCAACCAATCTATCCTGAAATTCTTTATTTTTCATAATATTTAAATTATTAATCTTCTAATTTATTCCACCATGTGCGTTTCAAAATAACGGCAATAATTGCAATCAAAATGATAACTATAAGTAGAGGTAACTTCATCCATAATATGATGTACATAGGCAGTAATGTTAAACAGCATTGGACAATTATGCCCAAAACGACATTGAACATATCCAGTTTGAATCTTTTATTGGGTACAAATTCAGGATCTTCCTCCATGACCATGGAGTGCACAGGTCGCCAAAAACCCCAAGGTTTGACTGTTTTATAAAAACTTATAAGTGTTTCCTTTTCGACCGGCGGAGCTGTATAAGTGCCCACAACTGCTCCAATCACAGATATTAGAAACAATAAAGGCCAAACGTATAAAGGCAAAGTATCAGGGAAAATAAGAGGGAAGCACAATGCTGCAGCGATACCACTTGCCATACCCCAGAAAAAACCGTTTGCATTAAATCTCCACCAATACCATTTAAACATATTCGAGGCGATATAGCCGCCGTATAAGGCTCCTACGATCCATTGAAGAATGCTGTTGACATCTTTGGCAAAAAAACCAAGTATTATACCCAATAATACGACCACGACTCCGGACAAATAATTCATCCTCATTATCTGATTGGTAGAAGCATCTTTTTTGAAATATTTCAGATAAATATCGTTGACGATGTATGCCTGAGCAGCATTGAGGGTTCCTGAGAAAGTACCCATAAAAGCACCGAGTAATCCTGTAAAAACCAAACCAAGAATTCCGACAGGAAGAAATTGATTCACCACAGCTGGAAGTACTTTTTCGAAGTCCATTTTGCCGGCTGCGTCAGCGACGTTGATTTTATCAAAATACAAGAGCCCCAGAACAGTTAGCCCGGTGACCATCGTATATCGCACCGGTAGCAATACGATCGATACAAAACCTGTCATCTTACTGGCTTCTTTTGGAGATCTGGTAGATAGTATTTTTTGCATATCATAATTGGGTGCAGGACCTGCCAAACTTGCAAAGACGCCTTTGAATAACATCATCATAAAAAAGATGCTAAAAAGACCGAAATTGTCATCCTTTATTTTTTGATTCACCTGTGGAATAATATTAGACCAATCCAGGTTCAGGTCTTTTCCAAAGAAAGGATTTGCCCAGTCTAAAGGCACATTGAGCGCGTTTACTCCATCATGCAAATGAGTCATAGCGATGTATCCGATAGACAAGCAAGCCGCAGTCATGATGATATATTTGATCACATCACCCATGACGATGCTATGCAACCCACCAATCACTGAATAAAAAGTGGCAAATAAGGTGAAAATTATTCCATAGAAATGGGCGACATATGGAGCCGGAATATTAAAAGGAATGTAGGGGCTAACGATATCCCATGGAATGAAAATCTCGATAAATTTGCCCAATCCGATAAAACCATAAGCGAGGAACCCCAGACAACTTATTAATGCAAAGGCTACGACCACCGCATGTGAGCCGACTATCCCCTTACCTATGCGTCCAAATCTGGTCACAAGCCATTCTGCTCCGGTATTAGCATTCGATCTTCTGAGCCATTTACTTAGAAACATCATCAAAAATATCTGATTAAAAACAGGCCATAACCAAGGGATCCAAACACTTTTTAATCCATAAACGAAACAAAGAGAAACCATCCACATCGTGCCACTTATGTCAAACATATCACTGGCATCACTAAGTCCCAGCATGTACCAGGGCAGTTTCTTTTTGCCCATGAGGTAGGAATCTTTGCTCTCTCTCGCCTTCAGACGATAGTACCAACCGAGGCAGACCATACCGACCAGATAGATTAAAACCATTGAAATATCGATCCAACTTAATTTCATCTCTTCTTCGTTTGAATTGTAAAGTTGAAAGTGTTTCAATTCAGATTCAAAAAAGGATTCTTTTTTGTCATATAATTTCTTAAAATCTGCTGCTGAAACCTGTTCACGATATGGTGCATAATAATGCATGTGGCCTGTTTCTTTCACTAAGCCATGATTTCTCCACAAGAGGACGTAGGACACATTACTACCGGACATGATATTATCCAGTACTTTAGTCCACCAGTCAGCTTGTGGAATTGCTTCATAACCCGCTTCCGCCATTGCTGTCAATTTATGATGGATAGCAGCAACTTTGTTCATAATGGCAAATCGTTTCCTGCATATTTGGACAAAATCATCACTTGTAATCCCATCTTTCTGGTAAAGATCGAAACTGATAATATCAGCATACGCATCACCAGGATAGTATTCCATCAGGCCATTTTGATCGTCATAATCTGCAACATTGTAACAGTATATCAGATTGTGCAAACCCTTTTCATTCTTCAGATAATCCACTGTAAATCTCCATAACTGAATAAAATCTTCTTTAGTATTGGCATGCTTGCACCACCAAAACCAATTGCCTGTGAGTTCGTGAAATGGTCGAAATATTACTGGGATCATTTCACCTTTTGGACCTTTTAATGTGGACAAAAAAGTAGCTGCTTTATCGAGATATGTCTTATATTTTTCATGGAAAGGGCCACCAGGTAGCATTTTCTTTAAACTCAAAGTTGCAGTATCCCATGAATGAAGATCAGTCACAGGATTGACCATATGCCATGAAAAAGTGATCACTCCGCCTCGATCATATCCTTGCCTGACGTAAGCTTGGATCTTTTCGAAAGGAATGCCATTGATGTCTTTTTTGCTATCTAGTTCTAGGCCGGCAAGATCCCATCCATAGAGTCCCGGATAGTCACCCACTGCATCTTTTATATCACTCCTACCCTCTTCATAGCGCCAGTTGACACCATATGCCAGGTCGTCCTGATGGCCGATGATGTATCCTTTTTTTGAAATATTTTGTAGATTATTGTATAATGCTTTTGTTTCTTTTGTAGGGTTTTTGTCAATTAATTCAAATGTCTTGCTTTGTGAAAAACAAATTCCACAATTCAATAAATATGTCAGTAAAATGATGCTGCGGAATATCATTCCTATTTATTTTGATATTTTGTGATGACATTCCAAGTGGAAGTATCGGAGTCGAAAACTGAATATAGGCCTTGCTCTTCCATAGGAGGATCTCCCATGTAGTCATCACCTTCTTTCCAAAAATTTTGATTTTTAATTGGTCTGGCCTGACCGCCAAATGCCCAGAAATTGATGCCTCTTAATGGACTTTTATCTTTTATTCCATTCTTCCATTTATTCAGAATCTCATCGTAGAATTTGTCTCTAATTGAAGTCTTTTCATCAGGTGAAAAAGAATTATTATCTCTTGGATACCCAAACTCTTCAAGGACTAAGGGCTTACCTAATTCTTTCATTACATCAGAATGACTGTCAATATAAGATTTGGTGAGTTCAAGTACTTGTGCGAATTGTCCCTCATCATGCAGTTCTTTATACCATGACCAGTTGCGAGGCCAGATATGGATGGTCGCATAATCGATATTTTTATCACTATGAATTTTCTTGAAAGTTTCGATGTTTTCAGTCCCTATTTCACCTTCTACGCCAATAGTTACTAAATGTTTCGAATCAATCTTCTTAATTTCAGCTGCCACATCACTTATCCATTTAATATAATCCGCCAGTGCTGCTGGCCGCATTGGACGTGGTTCATTGGCCAGTTGCCACGCCATAATCGTGCCGTCGTCTTTATAAATTTGACCAGTGACAGTATTCTTTCGATTGATAATGCTGAGGACTTGATCAAGATATTGTTCCTTGCAGGGAGCGCAAGAATAAAATTTACTAACAACATCCCGAAGGCTATCCCAGCTCAATTTTGCTTGAAAATCTTCCTCCGTAACTTGATTATTCCAACGCAAGTATTGTAAAAACCCACCACTCCAATCCCAGTTATTACTGAAAAAGAGAACTGCTTTCATTTTACGTTTTGACATTTCAGACAATAAAAGGTCAAGACCTTTTAAATTGTCCGCCTGGAAAACACCAGGAGCTGATTGATATACAGGGCCGACCCTGGGGACACCTTGCAACAAACCTTCACCTTCGACTGCAGCAACTATTCGCAGATTTTTTATTCCTTTTGAAACCAAAAAATCCAGTTCAGAGCTTAGACGCTTTATTCCTCGTTGTTCATCTTTTTGAAAATACAAGGATGGCCCATACCAATAATTAGTCCCTATATAAGTATAGTCCTTTCCATTTATCTCAAAATTGGTTTTATTTATTTTCACAAAATCATCCTGATCTTTGCTACAACTAATTACAACAATCGAAATAAATAAACTAAGAATTATATTATGCCTTAAGTACATCTTTGCTGGGTTTTCGGGATTAACAATTACTATTTATAAATTAATTAAACATCAAAAAAAATTATTTCCATTAATTAAATAAGTCATAATTAATAGAAATAATTAGATAAAAAAGGGGTTGCAATTATAAAATTTATTGCAAAAGAATAATTAAAACGTACACTTTTGCAACCCCTAAAAGCAAATAGTTAATTAAAATGAAACATATTATTTTACAAACATCACATCGTCAAAATAAAATGTTTCATCCTGAGCGTCAGGACCTTGGATCCTTATCCCAAATTGTTCGAATCCACCACCTCCTTTCCAGAAGTCAAGTTTATCCATTGGTATTTTGTAGTAATTCCAGACATTCGCTTTTACTGTGATTTTATTCCCTTCATTAAAGCTACCAAAACCTCCTTCAGACTTATCACTGCCGAAATAAAGATCATAATCAAGGGAACCACCCTTAACCCACGCTACAAGGAATTTCCACTCGGTATTTTTCTCAACAGGATTGCCCCACCTTACAAAATTGATCAAATGCCAGTTGCCTTGTGCGTATTTCTTACTCGCAGAAGCAATACCTGTCTTATGCTCAGATTCAGTCCTCATGCCGGCATCACCCCATGAACCATCTGCGAAACCATTCTGATAATCATCTGTAAAAATCTGAAATGCCTGATCTATGTTGATGTATTCATCAGCTGTCGTCGTGGTTCCGGAAGAATTTGATATCACAAGTTTTGATCTCGTTAAGGCAGTCGCCGGCATTTTAACAATTAGGGATTTACTAGTTTTAGATACGATTTCAATCGGTTCATTTGTAGCTTCAAATTTAACGGCATCAACACCTTCAAGGTTAATACCTGTAAAGGAAATTTGGTCACCTGCTTGAAAATCGTAGTTTGAACTTGTTTTCACATTTGGAAATGCAACCACATTGAAAGGCACTGTCAAAATACTGCCATCAATATTCGTCAAAATAATATTCTGAGCTCCTCCACTAGCGGTATCAGGCACTCTGAAAAGTATGGCATCATCGGTATTAAAATTAGGATTAAAACCGGCAGGTGCATTATTTCCATCAAATACAATAGTCCTTATTGAAGAAAGATTTGACCCCTGAAGCGTCACAAGCATACCACCCGGGCCAGTGCCCGGACTAATACTGGACAACGTAGGAGTTCCTAAATCATCCTTGTTGCACGACGGTAAAACAGTTACAATTCCAACTATTAAGAGGAAAAGTATATAATTTAATTTATGTTTCATTTCTATATTTATTTAATAAATAATTAATAATATTTAACCGCAGCTTCGTTAAGTTTCGGATTGGCCTGAACTTCAGTCAACGGAATAGGAAGAAATAATTGACTAGGTGACACAATAGATGCATGAATAGAATTTACTGTTCCATCATAATTATAGTTGCCTCTTTCCTGAGCGGCAATAATTACTTTAGCTCTATCAAAACCTTGTCGCTGAACATCATACCAATAATCGCCTTCGAAGGCAAATTCTACTCTTCTTTCATGCAGTATATTGTCCTTAGTTATTTCAGCGACACCGGCCAATCCTGCTCTTGCTCTGACCTGATTCATAGCATCCAGTGCCTGTGCATCGGTCGTTGAATTACCTGATCCAAGAATGGATTCGGCATAGATCAGCAATATATCTGAATATCGCAGAATATATGTGCAAATGTCAGAAAATCCATCATTGACCAATTCGCCATTAGAACCTGTACCTACAATGTATTTCAATGAATTACAACGAGATCCATTTTTAATTTTTTTGGCATCATCATTACTATCCATATAAGTAGTATCATACAAAAAGCCATCAGGAAAGTTGACGTTTTTCCAATCCGGATTTGAATAACCGTGCTCCATTATAGACCAGCCTCGTCTTTTGTCACCATCTTCATAAGCTCTGACAATGTCTAATGTAGGCAATACGGAAGAATAACCTCTATCGAAATCTGGTTTCAACAAAGTACTTGGTCCTGCATATATTTGAATAGGATTGCCAATAGCATATCCTCCTGCTGCGGACCATTGTAAAGCAAATAATGATTCAGAATTGTTATTAGCCGCAGATGAGGTAAACATTTTGCCATAATCAGCGTACAAGGCAAATTTACCTGAATTGATTACTTCCTGAGCTTTCAGCCTTGCATTTGCATAATCCTGCACATATAAATAAGCCTTTGCCATCAAACCACTCGCAGAATATTTATTGACCCTACCCGGTTGATATGACACTTCAGACAAATGCTCCTCTGCGAATTTCAAGTCATTAATGATGAACTGAATGACATCAGACTGAATGTAACGAGGAACTCTATAGTCGCCTGATTTTGCTAAAGCTACAGGATCTTCTACTATCGGAACATCTCCGAAAGTGCGTGTAATATAGAAATATGCTATTGCTCGCAAAAATCTTGCTTCAGCAATACCCTGAGTTAAATAAGGCTGCTCGCCAATGATCGACGCTTTTTCTTCAAAAGTTTTGACTAAAACTGTTGCATTTCCTGCCACTTTGTAAAGTGATTTCCAACTGGCTGCTACCAATACGTCAGATGATTGAACTTTAAAATTGTTGTAAACACCGCTTCCGTAGTTAGCATCTCCATTTGGTGTAAGCATATTACCTCCTTGTGCTTCACCTATGGCATGGAAAGCTTTATCCTGCCAGTCAAACCAAATTGTGTTGTACAATAATCCGGTTGCCGCATTGACCTCTGCTGCATTGTTGTAATAAACATCAAGTGTCGGGCCGTTTTCTGATGGACGGTCTATGAAGTCCTTGCTGCAAGATGCCAGCAAAAGTATCAGAAATAGAAAGTTATATTTAGAATTATATTTCATTTGATTTATGATTTTATCGTTTAATAATTAAAATGCTACGTTGGCGCCAATGGTCCAGGTACGAGGATTAGGATAATGTCCGTCGTCCACATTCATGTATCTGATATTGTTATTAAACGACCCAAGTTCAGGATCGTAGCCCGAGTATTTAGTAAACGTGTAGAGGTTTTGAACAGTAGCATAAATCTTAAGATTGCTAATGTTGACTCTGTTTAACAAAGTGCGTGGAAGGTTGTATCCAAGGCTGATATTTTGTATCCTGAAATAAGAACCGTCTTCCACCATTCTAGAAGAAACTCTTCTGTTATTGTTGTGCCATTGATTATATCTCGGCAATGAGCCATCTATATTATCAGCAGTATATCTGTCAAGAACTGTCGCCTGTTGGTTTAAATAAGGATTAAACGAAGACTCAGTACTTCTTAAGGTATAGTTCAAAATGTCAGCTCCCTGACTACCCTGGAAAAACAATGAAAGGTCAAAGTCTTTGTAAGTAAATGTATTTGAGATACCATAAGTGAAATCAGGATTAGGATCACCGATTACTGTAAGATCTTTGTCATCTATTCTTCCGTCACCATTGACATCTTTGTACCTTACGTCTCCCAGATAAGTACCTGTCACAGGATTTTCTCCTACTTCAAGACCTTGAATATACTTAACCGCTACTCCATTTTGGTCCACTGTATACGTAGCCGCATCCAGTTCTGCCTGTGTACGGAAAAGTCCATCATCTACGAAGCCAAAGAAAGTACCAACAGGACCACCTGCGTATGTATTGGTAACTAAAATAGCATTACCATATTCTTTATAACCTCTTAAGGAAGCTGTTGGATCATTTAATGCGACTAATTCATTTTTATAATGGCTGAATACGACACTTGATCTCCAACTAAAATCTTTTCTGGAAATGTTATAAGTTCTCAGTGCGATGTCAATCCCTGTATTTCTCATCTCACCTGCATTGGTGGTAGGAGAATTAATGTCATTCCAGTCAGTACCCAAGCCGCTATATACAGGAAGCTGAGTCTGAAGGATCATATTCGTAGAAACTTTCTTATAGACATCCACAGAAACTTCAGCGATCTTATTGAATAGTGTGACATCAAGACCTGCATTTTGAGTAACGACACTTTCCCAACTTAGGTCAGGGTTACCTACGTTGCTAGGAATACCTCCTGCGCCAAAAGGTGCTGTGCTGAATAATCGAATATTGGTGTTGTACAAATTATTACCGCTCGTAGAAGAATTACCTACTGAACCTACACCTAGACGTAATTTAGCGTACGAGATCATTTTGGATTCGTTAAAGAAAGGCTCATTACTGATCGTCCACCCTACAGATGCTGCCGGGAAGTAACCATATTTATTATTTTTTCCAAAGCTTGATGATCCATCGCGTCTGATAGAGGCACTTAAGGAATATTTATCATTGTATGCATAATTCACACGACCGAAATATGATTCCATCGCCCAAGGGTATTTGCCGGCTGTTATAGACTGTGTAGTTCCACCTTCACCTGCATTTAATGATTCCAGGTTTAAAACAAGATTTTGACGGGAAGCAATCAATTGATCGTAATTAGATTCTTGTGCTTCATGTCCTATTAGGGCATTGACCCAGTGCTTACCCATTGATTTTTCGAAGGTCAAATAGGTTTTGAAAGCCCAATAAAGGCCAAGGCCACGTTCTTCAATTAATCTACTAGGACTGAGTACTACGATACCCGTTTGTTCATTTCTTACTAAAGGCTGGAATGCCTTATTTTGAGTGACGTTGAAATCGTAATTGAATTCATTTCTTAGTGTGAAATGTTTCAAAAACTTAATGTCACCGTAGACATTACCTAATACTTTCGACTGCACGTTTCTAACATCTCTCAATTCTGCTAATGCTACCGGATTTTTAGGGTTTCCGAATGAATTGCCCTGAATGCTTGCGGTAGTAGCATATTCACCGTCAAAGGATCTGACTGGTGCGGCAGGACTGTTGTATAATCCAATTCCGATGACAGCATCTGATCCATCAGTCAAAGTGATTCTTTGGTTACTTTGAGATAAGTTGGTATTCATCCCAACATTCAACCAACTTCTTACTTCATGATCTAAGCTTATTCTTCCTGAATATCTTTTAAAGGCTGAACCAATTACTATACCAGTTTGATCAAAATAATTAAGTGAAGTATAATAGGTTGTTTTTCCTGAACCACCTGAGAAGGATAACTGATGACTTTGTATCTTTCCTGTCTGGAATATAGCATCCTGCCAATCAGTGCCACCTCCCAGAACGGAAGGATTTTTAAATTCATCTATAGAATCTAAATGACCTGATCCTGAATTATTGATCTCAGGAATTAAAGAATTATAATAACCTGCATATTGTCTAAGGTCAAGCAGATCAAGTTTCTTTTGAATAGTTTGGTAACCGACATAAGTATCATAACCAATCTTACCTTTACCGGCTTTGCCCTTTTTCGTATTAATAATGACAACACCATTGGCAGCGAGTGCTCCATAAATCGCCTGTGCCGAGGCATCCTTTAGGATATCAATGGACTCAATGTCATTTGGATTAAGGGAAGCAAGCGGACTTTGTACACTTTGACCTGCCTGACCACCTAATTGGTTGTGTTCAATACTCCTTCTCTCAGAAAGAATGGGTACACCATCTATTACATAAAGAGGTTCATTGCCATTGGTGCTTGTGATACCTCTGACGCGCACAGAAATACCTGCACCCGGTTGGCCGGAGTTATTATTGACTGTGACACCTGCTACTTTACCTTGCAAGGCCTGATCTGCTCCAGCGACCACTAAATCTTCCAGATCTTTTTCACTTACCGAACTGATTGCAGATGTAACATTCGCTTTACGAATGCTTCCGAAACCAATCACCACTACTTCATCAAGCAAAGCAGCATCATCTTCCAAAATGATAGAAATTTGGTTTTCAACAGCTCCTACTGCAACTTCTTTTGTTTTGTATCCAAGATAAGAGATAAGGAGTGAAGTTCCATCTTTCGGAATATTCAATTGGAAATTTCCATTGGCATCAGAGGTGGTGCCATCTGCAGTTCCTTTAATAAGAACAGTTGCACCAGTCAGCGCATCGCCTTTGACGTCTTTAAGGTTTCCATTAAGGGGCCGGCTCTGCGAATGGGCCGAATAAAAGCAGCAAAGCAGAATAAGAAGTGCAATTGCCTTTGAATGTAAAATGCTTTTCATGTTATACAATTTTCGTCAAATTTTGTGCTAATTACCAATTATTAATAATACTATTTTGACAATTATTTGACATATTTTACCTTAAATATTAGTGTATAATTTACACTAAGTTTATATTGTATTAATAATCAATATTTTATAAAATTTAATATAAAAATAGTGCTTGATACTTTTTTTAACCAATTGTGGTACTATTCTTGTAATTTTGTCATTATTGCTCAATTTATACTAAATTTACATAATGAATAGCAAAATATTAAGGGAGATAACTCCATTAACTCAGAATGATTGTTTTACTATTTTCTCCAGGGTAAAATCTTATTTTGACTTCCCTATCCACTATCATGAAGAAATAGAGATCAATTTTATAGAAAATGCAAGCGGAGCAAATAGAGTTATTGGAGATCATATAGAAGAAATCGCTGAATATGAACTCGTCATGGTGGGGAGCAATCTCCAACATGCATGGCAGACACATAAATGCACATCTAAGGAAATTAAGGAAGTAACGATACAATTTCACAAAGATCTTTTTAGTGAAAGATTTCTTAAAAGGAATCAACTAAGCAATATGCGCACAATGTTTGATAAGTCCAGCCGGGGAATTCTTTTTTCAAAGGAAACAGCCATGCAACTATCTGAACGCATAATAGCATTGCCAAAAAAACAAGGCTTTGACTCTATCCTTGAATTAATGTCGATCCTTCATGATCTTTCTATTTCAAGAAATATCAGGGTATTGTCAGATGGTAGTTTCAATGATGCCAATCCAATAGCCTACAAAAGCCGAAGGATAGAAAAGGTCTATGAGCACATGAACCAGAATTTTGACAAAGAAATAGAATTGAGTGAAGTTGCAAAAATTGCGAATATGTCATCTGCCAGTTTTAGCAGATTTTTTAAACAGAAGACAGGAACTACATTCATCGATGCATTGACAGAAATCAGGTTGGGCAATGCATCACGCATGTTGATCGATACGACTTTATCAGTTGCAGAGATAGCTTACCATTGCGGATACAATAATATTTCGAACTTTAATCGGATATTTAAAAAAAGGAAAAGTTGTTCTCCTATTAAATTTAGAGATAGTTATTCGGGAAGAAGTTTTTTTATTTAATTGTTATTTATTAATTGTTAATTATCACTGATGGGTGATGAGTGATTGGGTAATGGGTAATGGGTAATGGGTAATAGTAATGGGACATTGGTAATTTAAAGTCCAATATTATAGGAAGAGTTCAAGCGGTGCAAAAAATTTAATTGAAGATTAAAATCCCTCCGTGATCTCCTTTAAATAATAGTGTATAAATTAACTTTTTGTGATCGTTTAATTCAATACGTATTACTTAATCCTAACCCTCAAATCAGACTTTAATCTGTGCCGCATTGATTAAAATATAGATTCTGATTATTTTGAGCCAAATTACCTCTGTGATATAAAAAATCGGTAATCGTTGGTCGGAGATCAGTAATGGGTAATATGATAAATAGTGAATGACAAATTATAAAACAAACGATGAAAAATAAATTTCTATTAAAAATTCTCCAAAGCTGTATAATGATTACAATTATCAGTTTCCATTGTGGAGCAACCATCAAACTCCCTTCCATCATCTCCGAAGGAATGGTGCTCCAGCGCAATTCAGAAGTCACAATATGGGGCTGGGCCGATCCTGAAGAGCCAATAAAAATCACAGCAGGATGGTCCGGCAATATATTTGAAACGAAGACAAGCGCAGAAGGTTATTGGTCAGTAAATATTCCAACTCCGGAGGCAGGTGGCCCATATAACTTGAATTTCAAAGGCTACAATGAACTGGAGGTTAGAGACATTTTAATCGGCGAAGTGTGGCTTTGTTCCGGACAATCAAACATGGAAATGTCCGTGGATTGGGGCATAAATAATGGAGAAGAAGAAGCTGCTTTAGCTGATCATCCAAATATCAGGTATATAAAATATTATAAGATGACTGCGGAAACTCCTCAAAATAATGTACCTGCCAACTGGTATAAATGCAGCCCTGCAACAATGAGGATGTATAGCGCAACAGCTTATTTCTTTGCAAGGAGGCTTCAGGAAGATCTTGGGGACATTCCAATAGGATTGGTTGTTTCTGCGTGGGGCGGTTCCCCTGCTGAGGTTTGGATACCGAAAGAAGCTGTAGATAATAATCAAAAGGTAAATGATGCTGCTTCCAAATTGGAACCGAAAACATATACTGCAACAAAACCGGGTCTGGCTTATAATGCAATGATCTACCCATCTCAGAATTACAAAATTGCCGGCGCTATTTGGTACCAAGGTGAATCTAATGTCGGTTCGGAAGTTTATGCCGAGACGATGAAGGTCTTGATCGAATCATGGAGAGCCAAACGTGGATATGACTTTCCGTTTTATTTTGCACAGATCGCTCCCTGGACTTACGGAGCAAATGATGCCTATGGAGCACTTCTCAGATATGATCAAAGCAAGGTACCTAATATAGTTTCCAATACAGGAATGATCGTCACGAGCGATATATGCACTTCGGACGATATCCATCCAAAAGAAAAAAAGCAAGTTGGTATCCGCCTGGCAGACCTGGCACTTGTGAATCATTATAACACAAAAAATGTAGGAGTAAACGGACCATTATATAAAAGCTTCGAGGCCAACAAAAATACATTGACGGTCCAATTCGAAAATGCTGTTGGATTGCATTTCAAAGATCAGGACCCGGGCACATTCGAAGTTGCAGGTAAGGACGGTATTTATCATAAGGCAAAAGCTGTAATTAAAAACAATGAAGTAGTTCTCTCATCGAAAGATGTTGGCGAACCTGTGAACGTAAGATTTGAGTGGAGCAATACTCAGTTGGCGACGATGTTTAATGGAGCGGGTTTGCCGGCGTCTTGTTTTAATAGTGAGAAGTGAAATGGGTAATGGGTAATTAGTAATCGGTAATTGGTAATTGATGGATCAAAATTATAATCACTAATAAATCTTCGCGTTCAATAGCCCTTGACTTTAGTCATGGGTGTAATTTAGAATAGAAAAAATGTACAATTGATGAGTAAATTTTAAAATGTGCACTGTAGGGACAGGTCGCGACCTGTCCCTACAGTGCACATTTTAAAATTCATGTGAAAGTCATCGTTCAATAGCAGCTGAAATTTTAATCGCAGATTAAAATCCCTTGGTGACCTTTCTTAAACTGATTGGAACGATTGTAGTTACTTTTTTCGGGAATGTGCCATTGAATAATGCGCTGGATGCGATCAAGTTAAATGAAATATCAGTGGAGGATTTAAAATTGACAAGAACTGCTTTTGAAAGTAGTTGGAATAATTTGAATTTGGTGAGGACGCTGTCGTCGATTGTGGCTTTGGTGCTGTTGTTAGTAGCTGCTTTGAAGAACAATACTTCGGTTGGGTAAAAAAATTAACTTTTGATATACTAAAAGTATATACCTTTATGGTATACAATTTATATCAATGAAGACAATATCTTTAAAAATAGACGATTCAATTTTCGGAGAAACTGAAAAAATTTTATCCAGAATAAGCATTCCTAGAAATCGATATATCAACGAAGCAATTGAATCATACAACACGATTCAAAAAAGAATGATTTTGGAGAAAAAACTCAAGTCTGAATCTCTTTTAGTGCGAAATGACTCTATGGAAATTTTGAAAGATTTTGAAAATATAACCGATGCAGATAAATCAATTTGAAATTTGGATAGCAGATTTAAGTCTTCAAATCGGGACAGAGCCAGGCAAAACCAGACCAGTTTTAATTGTCCAAACAGATTTATTAAATAAGGTTTCTCACCCTTCCACGATTGTTTGCCCATTGTCAACAATGGTCCAAAATAATTCAGAAATTTTAAGAGTCCATTTAAAAAAGGGCATGGGTAATTTACTTGAAAACTGTGATGTCATGATTGATCAGATCAGAGCAATTAACAACAAGCGTTTAGTTAAAAAAGTAGGTGAATTGCCATTGGAATTAAGACAAGCTGTTAAGGAGAATATTGCTATTATTCTGGATATGAAGTAAGCTAAGGCTATATCTTATTCTATAAAGATTAAATTTCAAACGAAAAGTTCGAAAATCGTTTTTTTTAAATACGAGGTAGTAATGAAGGCTCTCATTATTCAATATTCTCTAAAAAGCCTCCCCTGCCTTTGGCCACCCCCGCCTATTTGTCGTGCAAGCCTCGAGAGGGGAAGTTGCGACATTTTTTTGACTTTGAATCAATATCTGTGGAATGTTCAGAGACAGCTTATAATTAAGATCGTGGGAAGTTGAATGATCGTCCATTTTTCAAGCTTCATTATTCACTTTTCATTCATGTAGTCCACTCCCTCGGCCCTCTCCAAAGAGGGACAGCTGCTCATCATCATATTCTTTCTTCTGATTTATTGTTCTGGAATGTTCAAAAATAGCCTGTATAACATATCAAGGAACAACGCTTACTCTCATTTTTCATTTTTCATTCTTCATTCTTCATTAATAAGGGCCACTCCCTATTCCGCAGAAGCACAATCTCGTACCCTTCCTATATTCTCACGGCAGGCAAGCTCAATTGTTTTCTGACTTCACTTTGTGCAAGTTGGGGCTTGCACTTCGTTTCGTTTCACTTCCTTGAAAAGGTCACTTTAAGACCTTTTCTGCGTCGTTCACCCTCTCCAAAGAGGGACAGCTGCTCATCATCGTACTTTTGTTCCTTGATGGTTTGTTGTGGAATGCTCATAGATAGGCTGCTTTCCAAATCAAGGAACAATGCCGGCTCTGATTTTTCACTTTTCATTTTTCGTTTTTCATTAATAAGCCACCCCGGCCTTTGGCCACCCCTCGAGAGGGGAAGTTCTAACATTATTCTTTGCTTCTCATCATACTTTTGGTTTTTGATAGTTAGCTGTGGAATACTCAAAAATAGCCTGTAATCAAGATCTGTGCAAGCTGCCTGATCGTTTATTCTTCATTCTTCATTTTTCATTCTTCACTAAAAAGGTCCACTCCCTCGGCCCTCTCCAAAGAGGGACAGCTGCTCATCAGTATATTCTTTCCTCTGATGGATTGCTATAGAATGTTCAGAAATAGCCTGTATATAGACTCAATGACGATGCCAGCTCGTTTATTATTCATTATCCACTATTCATTCTTCATTAAATACTCCCCACCATTTCCTCCGGCTTTACCCAAGCATCAAACTCCTCACCTGTCACATAGCCAAGATCAATGGCAGTCTGTCTAAGTGTTTTGTTTTCTTTGTGAGCTGTTTGAGCGATCTCCGCAGCTTTGTAATAACCGATTTTAGTGTTAAGTGAGGTGACGAGCATTAAGGACTCGTCGAGGTTGCGTTTGATATTTGGCAATATTGGCTTGATACCTTGTGCACATCTTTCATCGAATGAAACACAGACTTCTCCTATCAATTTTGCACTGTGGAGGAAGTTTTTGATCATGACTGGCTTAAAGACGTTTAATTCGAAATGTCCATTAGAACCACCAATTCCAATCGCCACATCATTGCCCATGACTTGTGCTGCCACCATTGTCATCGCCTCGCACTGTGTAGGGTTGACCTTGCCTGGCATGATAGATGAACCTGGTTCATTGTCAGGAATGGAGATCTCACCGATGCCACAACGAGGCCCGGACGCAAGTAATCGGATATCATTGGCTATTTTCATTAAAGAAACAGCCACCGTTTTCAAAGCACCATGTGCAGCAACTACCGCATCATGCGCAGCAAGTGATTCAAATTTATTGGGCGCAGTAACGAAAGGCATTCCTGTCAGATTGGCAATGTGTCTTGCAACATTTTCGGAATAGCCGGGAGGTGTGTTAATACCAGTACCGACAGCAGTTCCACCTAAAGCCAGTTCAGACAAATGAGACAAAGAATGTTTAATATCTTTTAATCCGTAATTTAATTGGGCTGCATATCCTGACAATTCCTGGCCAAGTGTCAAAGGTGTTGCATCCATAAGGTGCGTGCGACCTATTTTCACTATGTGCATAAATTCAATAGCCTTTGCAGTGAGTGTATCTCTCAATTGCTCAATGCCCGGAATTGTTTTGTCCAACAGCATCTTCACTGCCGATATGCTCATCGCAGTAGGAAAAGTATCGTTGGAAGATTGAGACTTATTGACATCATCATTCGGATTGATGAATTTTTTTTCATCCGAAAGCTTACCACCATTCAGAACATGGCCACGATATGCAATTACTTCATTTGTATTCATGTTGGATTGAGTGCCCGAGCCGGTTTGCCAAACTACAAGTGGAAATTGATCATCCAATTTTCCCTCTAAAATCTCATCACATACTTGCGAAATTAAGTCCTTTTTATCTTCAGGAAGCACCCCAGCCTCGAAATTTGTCATTGCTGCAGCTTTCTTCAGATAGGCAAATGCTCGAATGATCTCCATTGGCATTTTATCTATATCTCTGGCTATGTTAAAATTTTCAATAGACCGTTGAGTCTGTGCTCCCCAATATTTATCCGCAGGTACATTGACCTGACCCATTGTATCTTTTTCTATTCTGTATTCCATATGTGAAATTATATCTTGGTTAATTAATATCTTCTTGTTTTGATAATCAAAGAGAAGGAAGATGTTAGATGTTAGATTTTAGGTGGCCGTTAGTAATCTGAACAAAATTTATTCTACGATGACAATCCTTCTCAAGGCAAAGTTACTAATTTAACTATTACAATCTGTTGTGTCGACTTTATTATTGAAGCATGGTCAATAAATTTTTCGAATAATTTACATCAAATAATTTAAGTTTCAGCATAGAAGTTGCTCTTCAAAATTTGTTTAATTATTCTGAAATTAAAGTCCAAGGCCTTGCTTTGTAAGCCAATCCCTGTAAATATTAGCGAAAGCTACATGTGCAGCAAATGTTTCTGCAAAATTGTGTCTGCCTGACGTATCCGGTCGGGCGCACATATAAAGGTAATTGTGTTTTTCATGATTTAATACTGCATCGATACCAGAGGCTGAAGCCATACCTATTGGTCCGGGAGGAAGACCCTTATTGATATAAGTATTGTAAGGTGAGACTGTAGCGATGTGCCTATTCGTTACTCTTTTGATTGTAAAGTCATTTACCGCAAATACCACAGTAGGGTCAGCTTGAAGTGGCATATCCTGTGCTATTCTATTCAAATATAATCCTGCTATAGTAGCTTTTTCAATGTTCTGTTGAGTCTCCTTGTCTACTATGGAAGCAAGTGTATACACCTGCTGACGCGTCATCCCCAATGATTTCAACTTCTCTTCTCGGTTATCTTTTTCCCAAAACTTATCACTTTCCTTCTTCATCTTCTTTAGGAATGATTTTGGAGTTGAGGTCCAATAAACTTCATAAGTATTAGGTATGAAGAGGGTCATGGCATTTTGAACATCTACTCCCAAAGAGTCCAGAAAAGTAGTGTCCTGCATTAAGGTTATGAAATCCAACGAGTCGCTCTCTAAATTTTTGCCAAGAAAGGTGGCAACATTTTCAGTTTTGCGCATCGGATTAATCACCAATTTGACTGGACTTTGTTTTCCCCTTGCTAAAAAATCCAGAAGTTGTATATTATTCCAACCTTTTTTCAATTTGAATCTGCCCGGCACTAGATCGCTATCTTTAAACCTCATAAGACCGGCAGTGGAGATAAGATCCTTCTTACTCTTAATAAATCCATATTTAATTAAAGAATCAGCAACATTGTCAAGATTGCCGGCCTTATAGATATGAAAATATTCATCATCTGCAACCGTTGTCACACTTGGCAAGATGCTACCCTTAAAGAAAAATACGCCAACCATGCCTAGGATAGCAATAGCTATTCCGATCCTGATCAAAACTTTTCGCATAGAATAAAAAATTGATTTGTTTTTATTTAAGAGGCTTGCACACAAACAATGATTTCCTAGTATTGTTCTTCTTCATTTGGAAAATCTCCGGACTTTACATCACGAATATATGATTCAAACGCATCTTTCATTTTTCCA
This sequence comes from Candidatus Brachybacter algidus, assembly GCF_016707225.1. NCBI lineage: Bacteria > Pseudomonadati > Bacteroidota > Saprospiria > Saprospirales > Saprospiraceae > Candidatus Brachybacter > Candidatus Brachybacter algidus. The sequence continues at coordinate 511,726 of NZ_JADJID010000003.1, forward strand.
TAAAGATCTTCATATCTTCTTAAAAATCTTGGCTTGAACTCTTTTGTAATACCTAATAAATCGTGAGTGACAAGCACCTGGCCATCTACCCCATTCCCCGCGCCAATACCAATGACAGGAATGGTGAGTTCATCTGCAACTTTTTTGGCAAGATCAGCAGGTATCTTTTCAAGAACCAAAGCAAAGCAACCCAACGATTCAAGGTATTTTGCATCTTCTATAAGTCGATTAGCTTCCTCCTCTTCTTTCGCCCTGACTGTATAAGTGCCAAATTTGTAAATACTTTGAGGAGTCAAACCCAAATGACCCATCACCGGGACACCCGCAGTGAGTATTCTTTTAACAGATTCTCCAACTTCTTGCCCGCCTTCCAATTTTACGCCATGCGCACCTGATTCTTTCATGATTCTGATGGATGAACTTAAAGCCTGCTTGCTATCACCCTGGTATGAACCAAAAGGAAGATCAACTACCACAAAACTCCTATTCACAGCACGAATTACTGAAGAGGCATGATAAATCATCTGATCGAGCGTAATAGGTAGCGTCGTTTCATGTCCTGCCATGACATTGGAAGCTGAGTCTCCAACAAGAATGATATCTATCCCGGCATCATCAATAATCTTAGCCATGCTGTAATCATAAGCGGTCAACATGCTGATTTTCACACCTTTTTGCTTCATTTCTTGCATGGTGTGGGTAGTGATTCTTTTTACTTCCTTATTTACTGACATATAACATTATGTTAAAATTGAGCTGCAAGTTAGAAAAATGACTAATTTCGCGCACATTTAATTTTTACTTTATATTTGCCCTCCTTAAATAACCTATATTTTAATATGATTCATTTGAAGTCTTTCTTAATAATATTTTGTCTGATTGGAGTATCAGCTTTTTTCTCTTCTTGTGATAACGATCTTGAATTGATCGGACCAAAGGTAGAAGTGCCAATTATCTATGGAGCAATATCCATATCAGACCCATTTGTATTTATTCGCCTTGAGAGGGCTTTTGGAGACAACAATATTTCTCCATTGGAGCTGTCAAAAAATCCTGATAGCCTTTATTATAATGATGCGGTTGTAACTATTTCATTACCAAGCAAGAATTTTTCGGTAGAATTGGAAAGAGTGGATGCTACCACATTGGGATTTCCAAGAGATACAGGTGTTTTTGCCAATACACCCAATTATATTTATAAAGTAGATAAAGATCAATTTATTTTTGAACCTGGAGGAAAATACAATTTATCCATCAAGGTGAAAGGAAAGGAATATACCTCTTCTACCCTACTTATCAATTTAATTGAGATCGTGCAACCCAAAATTTCACAACCACTTCTATGGAATCCTAAGGTAGATGAAGTAATCACTCAATCACCTTTATTTTGGTTTCAAAATAAAGAAGGAAGCCAGGAAGAAGCAAGCCCTGCTATAGTTAGTTTATTCGTGCGTTTCAATTATAACGAACGTGACCAAGCAGTATCTCAAGAATATATCCCTAAAAGCCTGTTAATTTCTGTAGCCGAATCTGTCATACCTGACGGTAACAGATTTAGATATTCTATAAATAAAATATATGCAAAAATAGGAGAAAGCCTTGCAAAATCTGCAACGATAGACCGGTACTCCACTTCAGTAGACTTTGTGGTAGTAACCGGAGGCAAAGAGTTTCTTGATTACAATGAAGCATTAGCTGCCAATTCAGGTATCACAGGTACACAGGACTTTCCAATATTCACTAATATTATTGGAGGATTCGGTATTTTCTCTTCAAAAAATACTCAGAATTTTCCTGGATACTATTTGAGTGAATTATCTTTAGATTCACTTGCTGTAGGTCGGTATACAAAAGAGCTTAATTTCAGAAAATAAATCTCTGACAATTTTTCCACTACTTTTTTAATATCCTGCATTAATGGCAATCATTAATGAAAATCCCTGTGGATATATGACAAAATGTCAACCATTTCATTTTGGCATAAATATTGTTTTGTACTAAATAAATAATACAAAAACTCTAAACATGGGAAAAATAATAGGCATTGATTTAGGTACGACAAACTCTTGCGTTGCAGTAATGGAAGGTAATGAGCCAGTGGTTATTCCTAATGACGAAGGTGCAAGAACTACGCCATCAATAGTGGCATTTCTAGACAATGGTGAAAGAAAGATAGGTGCACCTGCTAAAAGGCAGGCCATCACTAACCCAACAAGAACGATCGCATCTATCAAGCGTTTCATGGGTAACAGATTCTCTGAAAGTTCTAATGAAACAGAACATTCTGCTTACAAAGTAGTCAAAGGCGACAATGATACAGTAAGAGTAGAAATCGATGGAAGATTCTATACTCCCCAAGAAATATCTGCGATGGTTCTTCAAAAAATGAAGAAAACTGCTGAAGAATTCTTAGGTCAGGAAGTAACAGAAGCGGTGGTTACCGTGCCGGCTTACTTTAATGACTCTCAGAGACAAGCTACGAAAGAAGCAGGTGAGATCGCTGGTCTTAATATCAAAAGAATTATCAATGAGCCTACTGCTGCTGCTTTGGCTTATGGACTAGACAAAAAACACAAAGATTCGACCATTGCTGTTTATGACTTAGGTGGAGGAACTTTCGATATTTCTATCCTTGAATTGGGTGATGGTGTATTTGAAGTTAAATCAACAAATGGTGATACACATTTAGGTGGAGATGATTTTGACAAAGAGATTATCAATTGGTTGGCTGATACCTTCAAACAACAAGAGCAAATAGATATCAGAAAAGACCCTATGGCGCTTCAACGTTTGAAAGAGGCTGCTGAAAAAGCTAAAATCGAACTTTCTGCAGGTAATGAAACGGAGATCAACCTTCCGTATGTTACTGCTGTAGATGGAGTTCCTAAACACTTGGTTACAAAATTAACCAGAGCAAAATTCGAGCAACTTACTGATAGCTTAGTTAGCAGAAGTATCGAGCCTTGCAGACAGGCATTGAAAGATGCAGGTCTCACTACAAGTGATATTGATGAAGTTATATTAGTAGGAGGTTCGACAAGAATACCTAAAATACAAGAAGCTGTAGAAGAATTCTTTGGTAAAAAACCAAGTAAGGGTGTTAACCCGGATGAAGTAGTCGCTATCGGCGCTGCCATACAAGGTGGTGTATTGAGCGGGGATGTGAAAGATGTCTTGTTGCTTGATGTAACTCCATTATCAATGGGTATCGAAACGATGGGTGGTGTATATGATGTGGTCATTGAAGCAAATGCGACGATCCCTACAAAAAAATCTAAGATTTACTCAACTGCTGCTGAAAATCAACCTTCCGTAGAGATACATATCCTTCAAGGTGAGCGTCCTATGGCTAAGGATAACAGAAGTGTTGGAAGATTTATCTTGAATGATATACCACCAGCTCCTAGGGGTGTTCCTCAGATCGAAGTAACCTTCGACATAGATGCCAACGGTATCTTGAAAGTAACTTCAAAGGATAAAGGCACAGGCAAAGAGCAAAGTATCAGAATCGAAGCTTCCACAGGTCTTTCAAAGGAAGAAGTAGAAAGAATGAGAGCTGAAGCTGCTGCAAATGCTGATGTGGATAAAGCTACAAAAGAAAGAATAGAGAAACTGAACGGAGCTGATTCTATGATCTTCCAATCTGAAAAACAATTGAAGGAGTACGGTGAGAAGATCTCTGAAGGTAATAAAGCTCCAATCGAAGCAGCACTTGCTGAATTGAGAGATGCACACAAAACTGAAGATCTTGCTAAGATTGATGCCGCTACTACTGCGTTGAATAATGCATGGCAGGCTGCAAGTCAGGAAATGTATGCTCAAAGTGGAGGTCAAGGTGAACCAACAGCTGATGGAACACAAGATGGCAACCATGCTGACAACAATACAAATGAAACTGAGGATGTAACCGATGTAGAATTTGAAGAAGTAGATAAGAAGTAATTCTTATTAAAATGAAAATTAAAGGCTGTCTGAAAAGACGGCCTTTTTTGTTTCAAATAACTGGAAAAATTTCAATCCCAGTGAACCCACAAAACAAATACCGAATGAAAATTTGTAATAGTCCAAATAAATTTGGTCAAACGACTTTCATACCGAATAGTGTTTCCTAAATTGCTCTGCTTTGGCAGATCAAAACGAAACCCAGCTCGGCATTGTAAAGCTCGGTATTATACGGCATATTTTAGGTCAATTTTATTTTTCCGTTTCCTATAAGGTCAAAATTCAAATGATTGTAGGGTGTAAACCAAATTGCACAATGCCAAAAAAGAAAAGACTAAACGAATAAAGATTCCTCGCTTCAATAGGCAAGACTTTAGTCGATGGGATAGGGTTATAAAATGTGGAGGCTGCACACCCCATTCTATAACCCCTCAGAAAAAAAATGCTGTCATTCCGACTAAAGGGAGGAATCTGCCAAATAATAATCAACTACTTTATTCCATCTCTTTATAAATTATTTATTTGAATATATAAGTTGTTGTGCAATTAGTTAATTACATGTGGCTGTATTTATAATACAAAATACTTCAAAAAAGAGTATATTCGTCTGATCAAAATTTTTAAAACTTAAATAATACTATTATGAACATTTCATTTTCTGAACTAAAAGTGCGTGCACTGAATTCATTATCCGGAAATTGGGGACCTGTGATAGGAACATATCTGGTTTATTTCTTAGTGATAGTTACTTTGCAATACACTTTTATTGGTGCTTTTATTGCAGGAGGTGCTTTGACTCTTGGAATGGCAATATTTAACTTGTCTGTCTCTCGTGGCAATGAATTTCGCTTAACCCAAATATTTGATGGATTTAAAAATTTTGTCAATTCAATGGTAACTTATCTTTTGAGTTTATTGTACATATTGCTGTGGACATTGTTATTTATTATCCCAGGAATTATAGCTACCTATTCATATTCAATGATTTTTTACATTTTAGCTGACGAACCGGAACTAACACCTAGTGAGACTTTGAAAAAAAGTAAAGAAATGATGGATGGGTATAAAATGGACTTCTTTCTACTCAATTTAAGCTTTATTGGTTGGGCGATACTTTGTTTATTCACTCTTGGTATTGGATTTTTATGGCTTTTCCCTTACATTCTGATCACTAATGCTAAGTTCTATGAAGAAGTAAGGAGAGCTTATTATGGAGATGCAGAATTTGGCGATTTGGATGAGATCGGCAGACCGGAAGATCCGGCAAATCCGCAGTTTAATTTCTAGGATATTTATTAAATAATATGACTAATAAGGGGATGACAATGTTATCTCTTTATTGGTTATTTCGGTGGTCGGTCGTCAGTGGTCAGTAGTCAGTGGGCAGTAATCAGTAGTCAGTAGTCAGTAGTCAGTAGTTTCAAAATTATAGGAAGAATTCCATCTATTTGAAAATTTTGTCGAAGACAAAATCTCTCCGTGATCTTTCTTAAAAAATAAAGTAAAATATCGTTCTACTTCTTTATTCCATTAAGTACAAAAAGGGAAATCCAATACCTCAATCCATTTTTAAATCTTTGAAGCACTGAAATAAATTTAAACACTAATAATTTTGAAGTAATGGCCCTCTGTGATATAAAAATCGGTAATTGGTAATGGGTAATAGATGATAAGTGATGTGTGATAAGTGATGTGTGATAAGTGATGTGTGATAAGTGATCAGGTAATCGGTAACCTTAGAAATTCCATCTAACTTCTTCTTTGATTATTATAAATACAATTAAATCTTCGAGTTCAATAGCCCTTGACTTTAGTCATGGGTAAAAGGTGGTGATAGTTGATGGGTAATGCTTAATCAGTAGTCAGTAGTCAGTGGTCAGTGGTCAGTAATCAGTAGTCAGTAGTTTCAAAATTATAGGAAGAATTCCATCTATTTGAAAATTTTGTCGAAGACAAAATCTCTCCGTGATCTTTCTTAAAAAATAAAGTAAAATATCGTTCTACTTCTTTATTCCATTAAGTACAAAAAGGGAAATCCAATATCTCAATCCAGTTTTAAATCTTTGAAGTACTGAAATAAATTTAAACACTAAAATTTTGAAGTAATGGCCTCTGTGAAAAATGGTAATGGGTAAGGGTAAGTGAGGGGGGTGTGATAAGGTGTGGTGAGAAATGGTGTGGGCGGTAATCGGTAACCTTAGAATTCCACTACTCTTCTTTGATTATTAAAACAGGCCCTTGACTTTGTCGGGTAAAGTTTGGGAATGCAATGTAGTAGTAGTGGTTGTCGGATCTCTCCGTGATCTTTCTAAAAATAAAGAAATCCTCTTAATAAGTCAAAAGGGAAATCCAATATCTCAATCCATTTTTAAATCTTTGAGGTACTGAACTACATTTAAACACTAATAATTTTGAAGTAATGGCCCTCTGTGATATAAAAATCGGTAATGGGTAATGGGTAATGGGTAATGGGGGTAATTTGATGGATGAGGTACGATTCATAAGAAATGATTCAATATGTAAAGTATCTGAAGAAATAGCCCCATATTTAGTTCAAGCAAAACCGCTCACTCGTTTATTATTCATTATTTCATTATTAATTCTTCATTACCTATATCATCCCCCTAGCCTTTACCTCCAAGTACTTATTAATGACATCTATCGTCAGATTCTGAGGTTCGGTGAGCACTGACATAATGCCATATTTTCTGAGTTCATTTACGATGAGCTTTTTTTCATAGGAGAATTTTTCAGCTATTGCCTTATCATAAATACCATGAATATCTTCAGATTTATTGGCCATTATCGCTTCTATCTCAGAATTTTTAAAGAAGACAATAAGCAACAAGTGATTTTTTGCAATGGCTCTCAAATATTTTAATTGTCGCTTCAGCCCATCTATTGTTTCAAAATTACTGAAAAGAATAAGAAGGCTTTGCTGGGATACAAATTTTTTGAGATCAACAAACAAGCGGCCATAATCTGATTCAGAAAAATCTGTTTGCACACGGTAAAGTTTTTCAAGTATATTATGCATTTGCCCAAACCTTCTATCAGCAACTACCCTATTTTCCAACTTCCTACTAAAAGTGGCAAGCCCCGCTTTGTCCTGATTACTTATGACAACATGACTAATTATTAGTGCACAATTGATAGAATGATCCAGAAGATTCAAACCATTAAAAGGCATCTTCATCACTCTACCGGTATCTATGATACAATAAACTGATTGTGCCTTTTCTTCCATATATTGATTGACCATAAGTTTATTTGACTTGGAAGTGGCAAGCCAGTTGACAGAGCGCCAATCATCACCCTGTACATACTCTTTAATTTGTTCAAATTCCATGGAATGACCAAGCCTTCGCGTTTTCTTTATCCCCGGGAAATTAATGGAATTCGAAAGCTGATTTATGTCATACTTATTTAGATGAATATAAGATGGATAAACAGCTACCTCTTTTCCTTGTTCTATCTGAAACTTTCTTTTGATAAGACCCATGCTGGTCGATACAAATATATTCATTGATCCAAAATGGAATTTTCCCCTTGTCTTAGGAAACAATGAGTAATTGATTATTTTCGATTTGCCTGCTTTGATATTTTCAGTCATAAGAAAATCTCTAACCTGAAATTGGTATGGAATTTCATCAATGATCTTAATTTGAATACCGAATTGATAATTATTGAGCACCTCTATTGCGACTTTATTTTCATCCCCATTGGATAAGCGATCAGAGCAACGCCTTTCTGCGATGATCCCACTTTTTAATCTATAAAGTAAAAGGGTATCCACCAGCGTAAATAATACCAGACCAATTAACAGGAGCCAGGATACTTCGATCAGTCCCGGAAAAAAGAAGCCCAACACCATGCTGAACACGATGGCTGAACCTAAGTAAAAGAATAGGTTGCTGATGTATATACTCTTAAAAAAACCTGCCATTTATATTATCTTGGGACATCAATAGAATCCAGAATCTGCCCAATTATTTTTGCTGAAGTGATATTTTCCATCTCCTGTGCTGGTGAGACGATAACACGATGTTGTAAGACGTATATTGCAATAGCTTTGATGTCGTCTGGTGTCACAAAATCTCTGCCCATGATAGCAGCATAAGCCTTCGAAGACTTTAGCAAAGCAATAGAGGCTCTTGGAGATGCCCCCAAATATAAGGAAGAATTCTCCCTGGTCCTCTTTGAGATCTTCGCTATGTATTCCAATAGCTCCGGTTCTACGATTATCTCTCTGATCACCTTTTGTAATTCCATGATTTCCAGCGCTGTGATCACGGGATGTACGATATCTTGTTTCCTTTCCAGTCTATTCGAATGTTCTTTATTGAGTATTATGATTTCTTCTTCAAGACTTGGGTAAGAAATATTTATTTTGAGTAGAAATCTGTCGAGTTGGGCTTCAGGTAACCGATATGTACCTTCATGCTCAATAGGATTCTGAGTAGCAATGACCATGAATGGTTTCGACATTGGGTAAGTTACACCGTCCATTGTAACTTGTTGTTCCTCCATGACCTCAAACAAAGCGGCCTGGGTCTTAGCCGGACTTCTATTGATCTCATCTATGAGGATGATATTAGAAAATACCGGACCTTTTTTATAAGTAAAAAGCGAAGTTTTAAGGTCGAATACAGAAGTTCCAAGGATATCACTTGGCATCAGATCCGGTGTAAATTGTATCCTGCTGAAACCTGAATCAATGGCCCTGGCAAACAGTTTTGCAAGGAGGGTTTTGGCTACCCCAGGAACTCCTTCAAGCAATACGTGGCCGTTGGCAAGCATAGCGACCATGATTAGATCAATGACTTTCTCTTGACCCACTATTACCTTGCTAATCTCTGACTTTATATTACCTAATTTTGAACTCAGGGAAGTGAGGTCGAGCCTGGATTCAAAATGCACTGTTTTTTCTAATTTTTCGTCTTCCATAGTTAATAAAATATTTGATAGATTAAATTGTCAAATGTTACGAGTATTGTTTTAGGATCCTGAACCTGATTATTTTGAATATTTCTGAGAATATCTGTCATCTCTTGTATTTTTTGTATGTCTCTTGCTGTCTTCATTGTCAGCATATGAACCATTTCCTGATCCATTTTATCAGTCGGAATATTGTACTCAGATCTGATCTTTTCCAGTATGAAAGAACTTCGGATAATTAACAACTCCATTGGGCTACCTTCCTGAAAATACAAATTGCCAATAGTTTTTGTAAATTCTACAGTGGTATTTTCAACTGGCGGAATGACGGGTACTATTCTTTGTTTTCTTTTAGCATTAAATATAAAAAACAATGCAGCTCCGACTAAAATTAAATAAAATGCATTGCGGAGAGCTTCCTGTGATAAAATAAAAGACAACGGAGCATTTGAAATGCTTCCCGACTCCTTTTCATTTGTAACCCAAACAATGTCTTTACCGGGTAATTGGCTCAATACTTGCTCTACATACTTATCAGAACCGGATTTCAATAAATAATAGTTGGTAAATACTGCCGGGCTACTGTGCAGAATAAGCAGCCCTTTACCCAATTTTACTCGGATAAAATTTGAATTTTCATTATCTATTTTACATTCGATAGTACCTAAAACGTCAAAAGTGTCTTTTTCTAATTTTAAATATCTTGTAAAATGTTGCAAATCCTGCTGCGAAGGAATGTTGAATTTTTGAGTACCGACTTTTAATTTAACTACTCCGCTATCCTGCCGAGAGTAATAGGTATTTAAATTCAATTGTTCTAAAAATCTTGCAGAAAAATAATTAGCGCTAATAAAACCTGTCATTCCACCTTTCACTGAATTGAGCACTTCATGCACGGAAGCATCATCCCAGGTCATATGATCATTGATATAAATAAAAGTATGTGGTGGATAAATTGTGTCACCTAACACATTACTTAAATATTCTAAAGGAGGGTTTCCCACTTTGGTCACATTTCTGTCCTTCAGCAATTCCTTAACTTCGCTGTTAAATACATACAAGCCTAATGGTTTCTTATCGGAAAGGCCGTAATCAGGGGTCCAATCCAATTCCTTTTGACCTCTGTTGTTTGGCAATAAAATCAGGAGGCCTAACAGGACCAAAACACACCCAATAATAACGATCGTACTTTTTTTCATTAGATGATCTGACTTATTGTAGTATCAAAATTATCCTTAACTCTAGCAAAATCTTCCTCATTTAATTCAGCTTCTCCGTACCAGGTATAATCATATATGTAAGACAAGTTTGCAAATGAAGTCCGATATTTTACATTTGTAAGTTCATATAGATAATCTGAATTTGTCTTTTCCGGATGAAATTTGATATGATGATATTTATTTAATTTTTGTAATAACCACAAGTAATAATACCTGATAGCAATACGCTTATCACCTGCATTCAATGCTATTTGAATTTTCCTTTCATATTCATCACCGGTTAATTCACCTTCGGTACTTTCATCCTGTGCAATTGTTCTATTACTCTTTTTGAATGGATTCCAATTTATGTCTTTGTAAAAGAAATATTTTAAAATATAAAAGAAAATAGCGATGATAAGGCTATAAATAACGATTCGGGCAATCAAGACTAACAGATCTACATTTATGCCTGGAAATAAATCTAACAACCGAGCTAACCAGCCTAAGTTGTACTGCTTGGGCTCCTTTTGTGGGTCTACATCATATTGTGCTGCCAGTTTTTTATACTCTTTTTTAAAATTCTTTTTAAACGCTACTTTGGAAATATAACCGGACGCTAATGAATCTTTTGGAAAGAAGGGGCCATATGGACTATCTTCGACATATATCTCACTATCTGTGCGCTGTTGCTCTTCGCCATTGTAATAATCCAACTCACTTTCAGAAATAGAATCCGACTGAGCTATACATTGCTGGATGGAGCAAAAGATGATAAAAAGTAATCCAATCGCTCTTTTCAAATCGAGGTAATTTTTTTCAAAACATGGTAAGGATATATCAGATAATAATACGAAATGAAAGCCAAAGTCATCAATATTATTAAAATACTTAAAAAATTAGGCATTTGATCCGAAAAGCGCGTAACAAAGCCCTCTAGAAAACCAGCTGCGAAGAAAAAAGGAGCTGTGCTGATGAAAATTTTAAAACCGGAAGAGAAAGCCTTTTTGAAGGAATCTATTCTTGAATAAGTTCCCGGAAATAAGATACCGGACCCGAGAACAAGCCCGGCCATAGTCGTAATAATGATAGAGAATATTTCCATTGAGCCATGGATCCAGATACCCCTCACGCTTTCCCAGAAAACATCTTCTTTGAAAAAGAAATATTGGAAAGAACCAAGCATTACGCCATTTGTAAGGGCAATATATACTGTACCGACACCTGCAAAAATACCATACAAAAAGCACTTTAAACTCACAAGTAAGTTATTAAATGTAATACCAAGGAAACTACCCCAGTTGCTTCCTGAATTATAAACTGCCACGGGATTGCCATTCCGGATATTGTCGAGTGTCATCTCAACATAGTTATCTCCCAGAATGAGTCTGACGAAATTATCATCATAAATAGATGATATTAGTCCAATTCCTACGGACAAAAAAAAGATCACAAATGCAATTATTAGCTGTTTTTTGTATTCGACCATCAAAAGTGGAACTTCGATTCTGAAGAATGCAACTATGGAAGAAGCTTTATTTCTTTTAGTTTTGTAAATCTTCTGAAAAGCTTTTGCACATAATTGATTCAAGTAGATCACTACCTTACTCTTTGGGTAATAAGTTTGGGCAAATGCAAGGTCATTGACGAGGCTGATGTAGAGTTCAGATAATTTTTCTGGGTTAATATGAATTGAACCATTACCAAAAGCTTCAAATTCCAGCCATTTTGATTTATTTTGTCTTATAAATGCGACTTCCTTCATCCTGATGTGAAAATATATATAAATGACTAATATCACTATAAATACCTCTCAAAATGTAAATATTAATTTTTCGCTTGCCGATCTAAGTAAGCGATTGACTGCTTTTTTTATTGATTTTCTGATAAAGCTGATTTACTTCATTCTAGTGATCATCCTTCTGGCGCAATCGCATATATTAAATGGATTGGACACCTGGAGTGAGAATTCTATTTATATAATTTGTTATCTACCTATTGCTTTTTACAGTCTTTGCCTGGAATATTTTAATGAAGGTCAGACATTGGGCAAGAAAATAATACGCATTAAAGTCGTCAAAATAGATGGTTTTCAAGCGAGTTTTATGGATTATCTTACGAGATGGGTGATGAGATTAATCGACATCCAAATTGGATTTGGCTTAATAGGATTCATCTCCATCAATACAAGTGGTAAAAATCAGCGACTAGGTGATCTTGCTGCCGGAACTACCGTCATCAGTCTTAGTAATACAGTCGAATTTGGACAAACTATTTTTGAAGATATTGACACGGATTATATGCCTAAATATCCTCAGGTATCTTTGTTGAATGACAATGATATGCGCATCATCAAAAACAATCTACTTCAAGCCAGAAGACAAATGGATGCAGAGCTGATTAGTCAACTCACTATTAAAGTTTCGAGTATAATGAATGTGACGCCGGAAGAAGATAATGATCAGTTTATTGACCGTGTTATAAAAGATTATAACTATTACACAAAAGAGAACTGACAATTGTTATTTCATAATTGTTAATTGTTATTTCCCTCAAACTTCATACATTCTAATAAAATTTTATTAATTAGAATTAGGAGCAATTTGGATTCGAAGATGAAGCAGTGTATTCAATATTGGAGCATATAATCTCTTCACTCCAATTTTCAGAAACCACCTTTTCTGACTTCTGATCTCTGAACTCTAGTGTCTAGTGTCTACTGTCTAGTATCTCCTACAAATTCTGGTCCAGATTTTTCTTACTTAATTTTCCGGAGATCGCCTTTATCTCATACTTAGTAAATTCTTGATTGGCCCTGAATCCAAATGAATATATGATCTCACCCGGACGAGTAAGTTTTACAAATTTATTAGTGTAAACTTCTTTTTTTAATTCGTCCCAAATCAACTCATTAGTCAGTAATTCTTCGCCATTTTTACTAACAAGATGCACGGAATCTGTCGCTATAATTAGATTTTTACGTGGTTGCCTCTCTGCTTTGTTCGCAGTGAGAATACTTGAAATTTCTTCTTTATCATCATAGAATGATACGATCACGCCCTTGGGAAATACATCTTTCGGATCGGCCTGGTCCAGAAACCTAATCATTGTATCATATTCGATCCTGACTTTTAGGTGAGCGGAGTCACTATAAATGATCTCACCATCACTGCTTGTCTCCATTGATCCACTGCCCGCTGTTCCTGCTACACGGTTTACTTCTTTCAAGTCATTTTCACAAGACATTACCATCATTGTGAAAAATAATAAAATTGTTAGAATTGTTAAGGTTCCGAAAATTCGCATGTGCAAAAGTGAGCTTTTTTAATTGATTGAAAAATATAATTTAATTTTTTATTACCTAACAAGGGTTAAAGACCCTTTAAGCTTAGTAATGTGTCCATTTTTATTTAACGTTTCAGCATAATAGGCATAGACTCCCTGACTGGCAACTTTCCCGCGAAAAGTACCATTCCAACCTTGTGATTCATCATTAGGTTCGAAGTTTAATCCTTCAAAAACCTGTGCACCCCACCTATTATAAATCCTCAAGACTCTGACAGCCTTAATTGATTCATTAGAATAAATCGTAAAATAGTCATTAATACCATCATCATTGGGAGAAAAGGCATTGGGTACAAAAATATCATTATTTATGACTCTTACTTTTAATTGATCTTCTGCAACACATCCAAATTCATCCCTAATCTTAGCACTGACGTATTGTTCTTCCTCCAAAGGAATTGTAAATCCATTTGCACAGGTATCACACAAAAATATACCAGGAGGAAACCAGTTAATTGAGATATTACTTCCTTCCAACAAATAGGAAGGTTTCAAAAGGATTGCATCTCCTGCTAGAATGACTGTATCAGAACCAATATCTGCACTCAATTCACCGCCGCAGCAATCCACCCTTAGAGTATCATTATAATAAGATTTACAGCCAAAATCATTTTCTACAATAAGTGAAACTGACTTATTACCTGATCTATTAAAGAATACTTTCTGATCCCCTGATGCATTTGCCGTCTCCGGATCTGAATCCGGTCCAAAGACCCACTTAACATTATTGATATTGCCTATTCCATTAATTGTTAAGTCCTTTATACTGACTGTATCTGTTCTGCATAATCCGTCCTTTTCACTAATATCAAAATCAGCCTTAAGGCCTTCAAAAGTGGCACTTCCACTGAAGCTAATTTCAAAAGCCTCATTCATGGAAGTGTAGTTGTTGATGATCAATGCATAGGTTTCCCCTGCCAACATGTCCAAAGGTTTGAGAAAGTTATTTTTTGTAGGTCCGCAACCCGCCGACTCTTCTGTATCAACTTCTCCTATTTGTAAACCGGTGGGACCACAACAATTATTATTCGTATTACATTGTGAAGGAATGACACCGGCCGCCATGCATCGCACTTGCTCCAGATCACAACTTTTCTCATCACCATTGACCTTATACACCACAAAGTCTATATCATCATCTGCATTCAAAGGATTTAAAGTAAATGAAAGATCACCAGGAGTTTTGCATTTCCATTTGAACCAAATGCTATTAGATTCAATAGAAGATCCAAAACAGGAAACTCCAACAAGTTCCTGGACAAAACCAAATCCCACTACATTATTGACAATAAAGGAATTTTTTGAACACAGAAGATTGGCTTTATCACAATCACTTCCTTCCTTTGGCGGTGAAAAATAATTATTGATACAAACTGAAAAAGCAAAAGGATCGACATCCTTGCTTTCGATCCTTAGTAGATATTTATGACCTTGAGTGATGCCTCCTTTGTACATCCATAAAACGTCGGAACCGCTTTTCTGTTCCTGACATAATATCTCCACTTGTACATTACAATCTCCTTCATATAATGAAGCGCTGACCTTATGACCAACTTCAGGCTTAATAGTTATGATTACATCACTCGCTACGCCATAGAAAGACAGCCAGATATCTTTTCCCAATTCATCATAACAAGCAGAAAAACTATTCTTAGAAGGTGTGGCATCCGTGATATTAAACGCTGCTGCATCGCTGCACCAGTCTTGTGCATTATTAACAAAATAAGCCTTTGAGCAGTCGTCATAAGGATTCTGACCAATCAAATGGAAAAAACTTGTTAAAAGGAATGGAATTAACAAAAAGTATTTCAACACAATACTGCTTTATTTAACTATAGTTACGGAACCTTTATAGATAACTGTAACATCATCAATAAAAGTAACTTTCGCTAAATATACAAAAACATCCGGAGGTAACTCCTGTCCCTTGAATAACCCATCCCAACCAAGCAATTCATCATTTGGGGCAAAATCTTTGCGCTCAAAAACACACGCACCCCAACGGTTGTAAATACGCAGATAATCTATCTTTTTTGCTACATAAGTCCCAAATCCTGTGAAGCCATCATTGATGCCATCAAAATTTGGAGAAAAGACATTTGGAAAGAAAAAGGGACGCTGAGCTTCAACACGAATCTCTATAGTATCTCTGGCTTCACAATTGAATTCATCGGTGGCAGTGACGATGATCTGCTGATCAACAAATGTTTTGATATTCGTCTGAGGGCAACCCTGACATTTTATAATACCAGGTGGTTGCCAAAAATAAAATATATTACTTCCCTCGAGGACTGCCGATGCTTCTATGTCTACAGAATCTCCAAGACTGATGGTAGTATCTCTTTCTACCTTAATATCATGGTTGGGACCACAACAAAGCACCTCCAAAGGTTTTGCTTTAGAAACAATGCAACCCTTATCGCTTGTCACAGTCAACACAGCAACTTTCTGTCCTCTTTTCAACCAAGAGACAGTCTGATTGCCAGGAACATTTGACTCAGTTGGAGTGGCATCTTGCCCAAAGATCCAATGCACCTGATCTATTGATCCTACATTGATCTTTGACTTATCTACAATAGTAATCTCTTCTTCCCGGCATGTAGTAGAATCAATAATTAAATCAAAATCAACAATGGGGCCTTCAAAAGTAGAGGTTCCACCGAATTCAATCCTGAAACCATTACCGGTGTTGGAGAAATTATTTACACCTAACATATAACTCTTTCCTTTTTCAAGCATCATAGGAGCAAGCCAATTATCTTGACCTTTATCACAATTTGGTGGTTCAGAAATATCATTGGCTCCTTCCCTAAGACCGGTTGGCCCTTTACAGGATGCCGCTTCACATCGCAATATTGTTCTTATGCAAGTAGAAATCGGGCCATTCAATTCATATACGGCGAAATCAAGATCATCAGTCGCGTTGAGCGGAGTAAGGGAGAAAGTAAAAGTCCCGGAGGTATCGCATGTCCATTTAAACCAGGTCGAATTGGTTTCAGATTCCTGAGTTAACTGAGGATCTGCAAGGCAAGGGGCATCATCAAATTCCTTCTTAACTGCTCCAACACCTTCAACTATCTGAACCACAAAAGGATCCTTACTGCAAAGAATTGAGGCTGTATTGCAATCACTTCCTGGATTGACCGGCGGAAAATAATTGTCAAGGCAGATATCGAAACTTCCTTCAGAATCTTCTTCGCCCTGAACCCGAAGAAAGTACACGTTGCCGGGAAACAAACCACCCTGATACAATTGAAGTACACCTCCTTGAGATAGGTTAGTTTGACATTCAAGCTCATTGATCACACCATTACATACACCGATATATAAAGCAGCTTCCGGCTTTTTCATTGTACCTGGTTTAATTAAAATAGTAATATCAGAAGCAATCGCTGTAAAGCTATACCAAACGTCATGCCCACCTTGTGAGAAACAGGTGGCAGGTCCATAACCGGATTCCACTGCAGAAAAATTATTGAATTGGGATCCTGAAGAACACCAATTCTGAACATTTGACAATTGAATAGCTGAAAAACAATCATCATTCAAAGCCTGAGCATTAATATCACCAATGTATGAGGTCGTAAATATTAATACAAGTAAAATATATCTAAAAGAATTGTATTGCATAAATATAAAGTAAGCTCTGTAAAGTTAACTATTCAAAAAATGGAAGTACCTTAAAACAATGTTAATTATATAGATGATGCCGTAAATATGTTAATATCAATATACTGTTTTACGCAAAAAAGCTGCCATATTGATAGTGTGATTGAATTAGAAATAGTTACTAACACCCAAAATTAACACATATCAAATAATTATAACGTATAATTATCACTTAATGACGATTTTACACTTGTGTTATAAAATATATTTATATCTTCGCAGAGTTTATATAATAAATGATACGGGTAAAACTGTTTTATACCCATTACAAACAAATTTGAACTAATGAAATTATTGCATTTAAGCTTTTTTTTCTGTTGTGTAATCTCTTTACAAGCTCAGAAAACTTCTGTTTTTGCTGAAAGAACAGCTGAATACGAAAGAGGTCTTGACTTATACGATAAAGGGGTATACGGAGCCGCGCTAACTGCTTTCGAGAAATCTTCAAAAATAGATGCAGAACTCGTAGAGCCTAAAGCAGACCTCTTATCAATGAAATCACAATTAATGATGAGTAAGAGTGCTGTGCGCATCGGTAAACCTGATGCAGAAATGGTGATGCTTTCTTTTTTCAGAAATAATACACCTGATGCCCTTGCATATGAAGCAGTGATGGACCTGGGAAATTATTATTATGCAAAAAAGAATTATGAGGAAGCGATTTCTTTTTATAATATGGTCGATCCTGCCACTTTATCTGATGATCAAAAATCTGAAATAAAATTTAAGCAAGGCTATGCGCAATTCGTTAAAAAGAAATACTCAGAATCAAAGGCTTCATTTGGTGCAATCAAAAATTTAAAAAATAAATATTACGAGCCTGCCAATTATTATTACGGTCTCTCCGCTTATTATACTAATGATTTTGACGCGGCTGTAGCAGCATTTAAAACACTCAGTAATTCAAAAAAATATAAAACAGTTGTGCCAATCCACATTTGTC
The DNA here is from genome assembly GCF_016707225.1 of Candidatus Brachybacter algidus. Taxonomy (NCBI): domain Bacteria; kingdom Pseudomonadati; phylum Bacteroidota; class Saprospiria; order Saprospirales; family Saprospiraceae; genus Candidatus Brachybacter; species Candidatus Brachybacter algidus. Next base: position 529,762 of record NZ_JADJID010000003.1, read on the forward strand.
AGATCCTATTAGCACAAAAAAAATACGATGAGCTTATCGCTTATGCAGAGCCGCTTTTAGAAGATCCTGCAATTAAAAAACAAGCAGAAGTAAGGCAAATATTAGGTCAGGCATATTTCGAGATGGGTGATTACGAGAAAGCAATGCCATATCTGGAAGAGTTTGCCAATAGTTCAGGCAAAAAAAGAGAAGAAGATATATTCCAATTAGGTGTGGCTCAATATAAATTGAAAGAATACACCAAGGCTATAGGAACACTAAAGGCATTGGGTGATCAAAACACAGAAATGGGCATGTACGCTATGTTCTACATGGCTGATTCTTACTTAAGAATCAATGATAAAAGTGCTGCCCGAAACGCGTTTTTCAAAGCTTCAGGTAAGAAATTTGACCCTGCTATCAATGAAGAAGCCCTATTCAATTATGCTAAGTTGTCGGTAGAATTAGGATTCGATCGTGAAGCTATCACCACCCTACAAGCAATCAAACCTGAATCCAAATATTATGCAGAATCGCAAGAATTAATAAGCGATGTTTTGATCAACACCAAGGACTACGAAAAAGCCCTGAAACTCCTTGAAACTATACCTAATAAATCTCCCAAAATGACAGAAACTTACCAAAAAGTCTTGTTCTATCGGGGAATACAGCTCCATACACAAAAATCATGGGATGCTTGCCAGGTATTGTTCACAAAGGCCTTAAATACAGGTTCGGACATAAAGATAAAAGCTCAATCGCATTTTTTCCTTGGAGATGCTATGTATAATAAAGACAATATGAAAGGTGCCAAAACTGAACTAAATCAGTTCTTAGCGATGGCGGATGATATGAAAGGTCTTCCTCCTCAAAGTGGCATTGCTGCAGGAAATTATGATCTAGGGTATATTTATTTAAAAGAGGAAAATTATGTTGAATCATTAAAATATTTTGAAAAGGCGATCGCAGGATTCAAAAATGTGAGAAGCTCTGAAGATCCATTTGTGGGTTCGAGATTATTACCTGATGCTACTCTTAGGGCGGGAGATTCACATCTTAAAAAGAATAATTACGCCAAAGCAAAAGAATATTATGACATTGCAATTGACAAAAAATATCCCAACTTTGTATATGCATTGTTTCAAAATGCAGTCATTTCAGGACTTCAGGGCAATACGAATGCAAAACTATCCGGCTTGAAAAATATTGCAGATAAATATTCAGATTCTGATTATGCAGATGATGCGCTACTTGAGATGGGCAATACTTATGAAGCACTTAACAGACCACAAGAAGGTCTAAGTGCTCTAAAAAGACTGGTTAATGAGCAGGGAAAAAAATCAAATCTCATCAACAAAGCGTTGCTAAAAATGGGCTTGCTTTATTATAATCAGAATGACTATGATAATGCACTCAAGTCCTATAAAGATGTTTACAAAAACAATCCCAACAAAGAGGAAGCTGATGCTGCTCTTGTAGCTATTAAAGAGATCTATGTCACGGACCTTAAGAAGCCTGATGAGTTTTTTGCTTATGCGGAAACAATACCAGGTTACAAATCCAGCACTGATGAAAAGGATGTCGCCAATTTTCAGGTTGCAGAAAATTACTATGAAGATGGAAATTATAAGGAGGCCATTACAGCATATGGAACCTACATAAAGAAATATCCAAAAGGGGCGCGCACAATGGAAGCATATTATCATAGAGGAGAGAGTAATGCTGCATTAAAACAATATGATCCTGCTTTGGCTGACTACAAATATGTAATTGGACTTGGCAATAGTGATTTTTACAAAGATGCACTTGAAAAAGCTGCAATTATTTCCTACAACTTCAGCAATGATTTTGAAGGTGCATTTACCTACTATTCAACATGGGCAGAACTTGAAACGAAAGAGGACAAAAAATTCGAAGCTCAGATTGGAGCTTTGAGAAGTGCTTACCGAATAGGTAAGCAAAAAGATGTAGTGCGTTTGGCGGATCTGGTCATCAATAGTCCACGTGCATCAATGGAGCAAAAATCATCTGCACATTTCTTCAGAGCTAAATCTGCTCAGGATATAAAAGATTATTCTACCGCGCTTAAATCTTATAATGAGGTAGTTAAAAATTCAGAGACTGTTCAGACTGCTGAATCTAGATACAGAATAGCACAGATTTATTTCATAAGAAAGGATTTGGAAACAGCTGAACAATTGGCACAAGAATCAATGGAGGCTAATGGAGAATATCCTTACTGGGTTGCTAAGTCATTGATCCTGACTGCTGACATATTGACAGAAAAAGGTGATTATTTCAATGCTAAGGCTGCGTTGGAAGCTGTAATTGAAAATTTCCAGGACGATCAGGAAATATTAGATGAAGCCAATAATAAGCTGGCGGCGGTTAAGAAAAAAGACAAGTCGGGCAATAATCTCATCCAAAAAGAGGAGGATACTGAATCAGAAGGAGAATAACATAACACCCATATATAAATCAAAATAATCGAATTCTTATATAACTTAAATATGAGCAATAATAAAAGTCTTAGTTTCCTGGTAAAAAATATTTGTCTCCCGACTATAATGCTATCAGTTTTTAGTCTTCAAAATGGAATTAGTCAAGAAGATCTACCGTCAGGGAAAGTAGAAGTTATAAAAAACTACGATGCCAAATTATTTGATGCAGAGAAACTCCCATTACAAGGGTTGCTGCCGAATGATGATGGTATAGAGAAGGAGTATAAATATGAACTCAATCCTTTATCCAGAGATAAAAAGATGGACATTAAATATGACGCGCCAAATATACGTCCCGTTACAATGTCAGCTGAGAAGTTACCTGAATCTTACAAAGGTTATCTAAAACTTGGGTCAGGGTATCCTGCATCAGCATTTCTTGAGGGAGCATACTCCCACACGAATCAGAAATCATACTTCATCGATATATTTGGAAAACATTATGGAATATTCTCTTCACCGAGAGAAAGTCAAGTCTTTTCTGAAACAAGTCTCGGTGTGAGTGGTACTAATTATCTGGAAGCCGGTGTAGCTGTGAATGCTCACGTCGGATTAGACCTTAATAATTACAGATTCTTTGGTGGATATAATGAAGGAGATACTATATTTCCGGGAGATCCGGCCAAGAGAAAATTCACTAATATAGGTGCAGGCCTAAAAATCTTTAACTCTAAAAAGAACAGTAATGATATTGACTTTTGGGCCGGATTTGACATTTATGGATATAAGGACAATTTCGCTGCCACAGAACGCGGCTTTGGATTGGATATAGGGGCCACAAAATGGATAGCTGACAAGCACAACTTTACATTACAGATCACTAATTCTCTGTTAGCTTATGGAGATACCGAGAAAGGAAAAACGAATAATGTAAATATCAAACCTTCTTTTACTTTCCATGGGGATGTATTCAAAATCAAACTTGGAGTAAATCTCGTAAATTCACCGGAAGGATTTGGATTCTTCCCTGATTTAGAAGCATCAGCCAATATTGCCGGACCATCCATTATGGTTTTCGCAGGAGCAGCAGGAGATATGTACCAAAATAGTTTTAAAAGGGTAAGTACATTGAACCCTTTCGTTCAGACACATTTTGCAGAAGCTGCTGTCACTCAGGTCGGTGAAGGTCCTTTTAATACAAAGTACTATGATTTCTACGGAGGAATTGGAGGCGGATTTAAAAGCATCAAGTACCGTATTAAAGCCGGTTACAAGACTAATGACAATTACGCATTATTTATACAGCAAGCTACAGACTTAAGACAATTCGATATTCTGGTAGACGACGTAAACATCATTTATATTGGAGGAGAACTCTCAGCCACATTCTTCGAAAAGCTTACTACCTCAGTTAATTTCCTACAACAGGGAGCTTCTCCTCGAGTGCAATCTAAAGCTTATGGTATCGTGCCATTCCAATTAGGGTTCAATGCAAGTTGGTTGACATTCGAAGATAAATTTAGATTAAAAGGTGACCTAAATATTGCTTCAGGCAGTCCATATCGAAATAGATTTGGAAGCGTTGGCAATGGCAATCCTCTTTTTGATTTAAGTTTAAGAGGTGAATACTATTTTACAGAGAAATTTGGTGCCTTCCTTGGGTTGAATAATGTCGCATCTGTCAAATATCAAAGATGGTATAGATATCCAAGCTATGGGTTTAATGTGTTGGGTGGAATAAGTGTGAGGTTTTGATAGATGGGTGATCATTAATCAGTAATCAGTAATCAGTAATCAGTAATCAGTAATCAAAATAATTAATCAGGGAACGTATTAGCATTTAAATAATCAATAATTATTCTGGAAAAGAAAAAAATTATAATGAATTTTCAGTCTTCGCGTTCAATAACCCATGACTTTAGTCAGGGAAAAAAATCAATAACAATAAGGCCTGAAAGGTCGCCTCCATCCAGCGAATTGCGAAAGCTGTTCGCGGATTAATGAAACACATTCCAAATAAAACGAATCAGGACAATCACCAGAATCATTTAAAATCCCTGCCTTATTTGGCAGGCAAGCGTGATTCAGACGAAAGGGTAATTGGTAATAGGTAATTAAAACTATTAATCAGGGAACGTATTATAGTGTCGCCTTAAAATAAAATTTCAAAATGGTTAATGTAGGGACAGGTCGCGACCTGTCTCTACAGTAACCATTTTGAAATTCTCGCTTTCCGAAAACTGAAATTACTTTCTGATTTTTCTTAAATTATTGATGCTCAATAACATACAAGGTTGCAATATTTGATTGAGAGAACTGTAATTCTATACTCAAATCAACTTTTGTATCTTTGGAATATTGACTATAATTTATGGACTGATTATTTAAAGTGAATAGCATTTGTGCTTAAATATCAATATCAATGATCATCAATAATTGTGACCACTGACCTCTGACCTCTAACCTCTAGCCTCGTATCAATTCAGTAACCACCCCTTCTACCCTATTCTGAATTGTATTCGGATCAGTTCGTTGAAATTGGTTACCTGTGATAGTCTCATAGAGTAAGATGTACCGTTCACTAATTGTATGTACCATCTCATCGTCCATTTCAGGCATCACCTGACCTTCCAAACCTTGAAACCCTTTGCTTATCAGCCATTCTCTTACAAATTCCTTCGAAAGTTGATTTTGTGGTAAGCCTTTTAATTGATTCTCAAAGTAGGACTTGAGATAAAAATATCGGGAACTATCCGGAGTGTGGATCTCATCCATTAAGGTTAATGTACCGTCGTGCAATCCGAATTCGTATTTTGTATCTACCAGGATCAGACCTTGAGCCAATGCCATCTCTTGCCCTCTTCTAAATAATTTTCTGGATATCAATTCCATTTCTTCATATAGATCCAAGGGCACCAGACCTTGAGAAATAATCTCTGCTTTCGAAATATCCATATCATGACCTTCGACTGCTTTTGTACTTGGTGTAATCAATGGAACGGGAAATGGATCATTCTCCTTGAGCCCTTCTATCATCTCTTCTCCACATAAGACCCTTTTACCTGAACGGTATTCTCTCCATGAATGGCCTGTCAGGTATCCTCTGATGACCATTTCTATCCTTATAGGCTCACAAGTAACACCAACGGTTACATTAGGGTCAGGCACATGGCGCATCCAAACGGGGATGATATCTTTCACGGATTCCAGAAAATAAGCGGCAGTTTGATTTAATACCTGTCCTTTAAAAGGAATCGTTCTGGGTAGAATATGGTCGAAAGCTGAGATCCTGTCAGATGCAACAGAGATGAATAAATTATTTTTAATATAAACATCACGAACCTTTCCGGAATATTTTACTACTTCTTCTGGCAATTCGATATGTGTGGATCGAAGTCCTTCCATATTACAGCAAATTTTAAAAATTAATAGAGGGCAATTTAATCAGGTAAACATTGATCAAATATTGTTGATCGTATTGCGATCTGTAAGAACGTCTTTAAGTTCTTTAAGCAATTGGTATTCAGACTTTACTGCTTTTTTTACGACTTCTTTGAATGAAATGAATGACCCTGTATCGATGTTTGGAATATATTTTTTGACTCTATCTTTCATAAAATGTAAATCATCCTTAAGCAACGCTCGAAGAGAAGGAATATCGTGCCAATCACCTTCTATGGCTATTGCTCTGATGTTGCCGGTTTGATCATCTTCTATAGGATCAAGTTCAATAATCTGAGTATTATTACTAAACCTCAACGGTATTTCTGTAAGAAATTGTTCAGAGATCTCCACCAATTGTGATTGCATCTCTTCATCTTCAGTTTTTACCAAAAAAATCTCCAAACCCTTTTCAGCATACCTGAAAATAACTAAAAATGCCCGATCAATAATTGACATAAAAAATATTTTAAAAACAATGTGAGACAAATCTAAACATAATATTTGTTTAAAATGCCAAAATATATTTCAAATTCAATTTAAATGTTAAAATTTTATATTTGTTTTCTTCATATCTTTAGTTCAATACTACTAAAAAATCACCTCATAGTTTTACTGTATTTTACTTAACCACATCAGGTGAATACGACAGTCCACGTTTAATTCGTTACTTTTGCAGCGCAAAGGTACTATGACAAAAAGAAAAACAAATATTAAAAATATATATATTATTTTTGCGTGATATTTATCGATCAAATGCAGCATTTTCTATCTCATACAGATATATAATATAAAGCAGCGATCACTAAATTATCTAAATTTCAATCATTTCAGGTTCAAATTGAACAACAAACACAGAAATTAGCAGATGAATTTACGTTCTATACTCATCATTTTAGTAATATTTTTAACATTCGGCCAGATTTCGAATGCCCAAAAACTTAAAAGTACAGCTCCTATTAACGCCACAGAGATCGGGCCAAGAGATTGTACTTCAAGAAGCCCGGGATCAGTGAGTTTTGGACCGATTGTAGGTCAAAGTAATGATGGTCGGCCTGACACCATCTTCTTGTGTTACAATGATCAGATTTTTATTAAAAATAATGGCGATGGTAACTTTAATGATGGCGACCCTGTGCCAGGAACACCTTCTGCAGCAGGTTTCTTATTATACGGATGCCCGCCAGCATTGACAGGCCCTACATTTGCGGCAATTCAAGGAGATTGTGTTCTTTCTAATCCTCCACCACCACCCGGAGAACTATGGTATTTTATGGGAACTCCAAATGGTGATATTACCCTGTCCAATGATGGGAGTACCAATGCTTACTTCAATGCAGGCTCGCCTTTTACTTTATGGTTAGCTCCTGCCACCTTTGATGCATTTACACTCTCAGGTGGTGAATATTATGGACAATATGAAGATGGCGGATCTTGCGTTAAAGTCAATAGAACTGCAGCATTTCCTGTGGTATATCTGAATGAGATAAAAGTCACAAATTTTGAAACGAATTCACCAACTTCTTTATCTGGAAGCTTTGACGTGACAGGAGGATTTCCTGAATTCGATGCTAGTAAAAACTATACCGTCACTATGGTTCACAAGACCAAGCCAACAGTCAAAGCAAATCTATTTGGACTACCTTTCGAACATGGCTCAAAAGTTACCTTTGCTGCTCCGGAACCAGGAACATATATTCTTACAATATCAGATGGCAAAAGTTGTGTACATGCGGAGGAAGTCATTTTACCTCAGGGAAACATTGACATCACTGTCGAGTCAGGAATGGTAGCAATGAATGATATCATCTGCCTGGATTTTACCGTAAAAAATCTAAAGGATATGGTAGGAGGACAATTCGCAATTGGATTCAATCCAAACCTTCTTCAGTTCGACCAGATAATAATTCCGGGAGTAAATCCACTCAATCTTTCACTTGGAAGATTTAGTACATCAGAAGCTGCTCAAGGTTTAATCCGATTTCTATGGGACGATGCCTCTTTCACAGGTAAGACCTTGCCCGATGACGCTATATTCTTTACCATTTGCTTTAAAGCCATCGGTCCTCCGGGAACTAAGACACCAGTGATTATCACGGACATACCATCAGCATCATTCGGTGTGGAATTCACAAATATAGATCTTACTTCATTCAATGTAAGATATACTGCCGGTATTGTGATGATTACCAATCCTACAACGATCCAGGTATCTCTAAATGTCTGTAGTACAACGGGCAATAATGGTTCCATCACTTTCACTGTTTATGGACCTGAAGCTCAGTATAATTATAATTTTAATAATGGGGCTCCAAGCTTTGTTAATACTGGAGAACCTTTTACAATTTCTAATCTTGCTTCCGGCATATATCCGCTTGATGTTTTCAATGTATCAGGAGTGACACATGTTATATCGTCTATAACTGTTTCGAATGCCCCGCCCATTAATGTTAATTCCACAATCACAGATCCTGCCTGTAATCTTTCAAAGGATGGTAAAGTTGACATCTCATCTACAGGAGGAGTAACTCCATATGCTATAGAATGGTCAACATTTGAGTTTAATAAAAATAGTATTGATAACCTTGGTAGTGGTGTTTACAATGTCACAGTGACAGATAAACTTGGGTGTATTTATACAGAATCCTTTACTTTGTTTACTCCATCTATTAGCCTTACTCCAGCAGTGATCGTAAGCCCGGCTTGTTCAGGTAAACCGACAGGAAGTATAAGTATTACAGCTACCGGTGGAACTCCTAAGCCTGGAGGAACTTATGACTATAAATGGTCAAACAATACCACTCAGAATGGAGTAGTATCCGGATCTATTTCAGGAATTCCGGAAGGTATATATTCTGTGACAATCACTGATGCAAATAATTGTTCTGTTATTTCCAATTTTGAACTAGTACCTGGAGTAACCATTGATGCCACGATAGACAAACAAATACCTGTTTGCTTTGGTGATGGCACGGGGCAAATCACTGCTACAGGAACAACAAATGGCACTACCACAGGACCTTATACCTTCAACTGGGAAGCTTCTGCCGGAGTGCCCAACAATACAAATACAACATCAATTGTTTCCGGTCTGAATAACGGTTTTTACGATGTAACTATAACAGATGCTGCCGGTTGTTTTAAAGAAAAAACTATAGAAATAAAGGGCAATGGAGAGATCGTCTTCCTGATAATTAATAAAATCAACGACAATTGCTCAGGAGCGCCATCCGGATCAGCAACTATTTATGATGGCAGTGGAAATACTATCCCATTTCCAGATCCTAACAATCCGGGAAATGGGCTATATGAATTTACCTGGTCCAATGGATCTAATCCGACAACATTAAAGGCAGTGAGTCTTCAACTTAACAATTTATCAGGAACAGCAGATGGTACAAGATATTATGTGACCATCACAGGAGTGGATGGATGTACTGCAGATACCAGCTTCTTGATCTTTAAAAAAGATGCTCCCTTGATTGAGTTTGACACATTAATACCAATTGCTTGTAGTGGAGGAAATAATGGGAGCATTCAAGCAACTTTAACTGCTAAAGGTTCTGAGATAACTTCAGTGACATGGAGCAATAATGCCGGTTTGCCTGTCAATTCAGGGGATCCTAATGGAAAATATTTTTCTACTGTAAGTAATCTCACAGGTGGGCAATACATCCTTACTGTCAATACACTTAGTGGTTGTGAATTAAAAGATACCATTGTTTTGGAAGGTCAAGGCTCAATAGCTGTAGACAACGCTCTGATAGTCCCTACAACATGTCCGGATGCAGACGATGGTTCTATTCAGCTGACTACCAGTGGAGGAATAATGCCATATACGTACCTGTGGAGTAATGGAGATGTGACTGATGCTATTGTAAACATAAAAGTTGGTAGCTATACAGTTACTATCTCAGATGCTTCAGGATGCCCGCCATTCATTGATACTTATGTCGTGTCCTCTGCCCCATCCATAATTAGTGGTGTAGATCAAAATACAATAGTAGCTTCGGATTGTTTTGACGCCATCTTAGGTTCCGGATCAGCCACCGTGAATGCAAGTGGCGGTGGAATTGGAACATATTCATTTACCTGGTCAAGTGGTGAGACCTTTAGTGGCACTAGTTCTACAGCAGTACAGTTAAAAGGTGGATGGCAATTCGTCACCATCTCAGATGGAAATTGCAATGTAGTTGATTCTGTATTTATACCTTCTCCACCTGCTATCACAGCCAATAAAGCAACAGCGCAGTTCACAGATGTCACTTGTTTTGGTGATAATGATGGATCAATAACTTTCGTAGCGAGTGGAGGGAATGGCGGATACAGTTATACCTGGAGTCCGGTTCAAACAAATACGGCTACTTTAAATGGATTGGGTGCAGGAACATATAAAGTTACTATCTCCGATAATAAGAATTGTATTGGTGTTGATTCATTTAAAATAAATGAACCTGCAGAATTAGTTGCTACCTTGAATAGTACAATCACTCAAGATGTCAATTGTTTTGGAGAATCGACAGGTGCGATCGGCGTAGATGTCACTGGAGGAAACGGCTCGAACACTTTCACTTGGAATCCGGCAATCCTGGGTAATGTCAATACTGGGAATAACCTTCCAGCCGGCAATTACCTTATTTCAGTATCCGATATAAAAGGATGCAGTGATGATGTCTCTGTCACACTAAACGAACCATTGGCACTTTCAGTTGATTTTGGACCGGTGCCGGAACCTGCATGTGCGGGTTTTGAAACAAATTTTGAAATCAATAGCATTACTGGTGGTGCGGGACCTGATTATAAATATACGATAGACCAAGGTCAGACATATACTACATTTGAAATAGCAAAGGTATTGGGTGGCGATCACTTACTTACAATTACAGATGAAAACGGATGCACCTTGGATTCTACCTTTACCGTTACAGAGCCTGCACCAATATTGGTTAGTCTTCCTGAAGATGTTGTAATCAATCTTGGAGATTCGATACTTTTGAGCCCTGTCGTGCTTAGTGCTTTCCCTGTAGGAACATCAGTTTGGTCTCCTCCATCGAATGTCAGCTGTGTCAATTGCGATGAAACTTATGCGCATGCCATTAGCAATCAATACATTAATGTGTTAGTGACTGATGTCAATGGATGCTCAGGTATTGATTCTATTCTTTTAAAAGTTGACAAAACAAGGAAGATTTTTATTCCAAACGTTTTCTCACCCAACAAAGATGGCATCAATGATGAATTCCAGATATATACTGGCCCGGGAGTAAAAGAGGTAATGTACGTGCGCGTGTTTAATCGTTATGGAGCATTGGTTTATGAACAAAAAAACTTACCACCATCGGAATATGGTACAACAAACGGCTGGGATGGCACATTCAAAGGAAGTCAATTAAATCCTGATGTGTTTACCTATGTTTCCGAAATTTCTTTTCTTGACGGAAAGACACAGTTATACTTTGGAAGTGTAACCTTGGTGAGGTAAATATGCTAAAAATTTAGAAAAGGCAGAGCACAGAATGTTCTGCCTTTTTTTATTACAATTGATGAAATTCTACATTCTAATTGAACTCTATAAATGAAAATCATATCTTCATGAAACGTCTCTAGGTCACATATAATGTGAAATAAAAGTCAATTAATTAATTTCGTTTGTTTTAATTTGTATCAAAGGTCTAGCGTGTCTTCTAATAAAGAAAATAAAAATCCATATTTCAAAAAACTATTCAACAATGGCCCACTAACAATGGCCCAATCGTTGCATCCCATATACAATATTCATTTTGGAATGGTATGCCTAAGTTCTCTCTTATTTTCAGCAAGTTTTAATATGTTGATCCCGGAGTTGCCTGAATATTTAAGTGGACTTGGTGGGGCTGAATACAAAGGATTAATAATAGCATTATTTACGCTATCAGCAGGTATATCGCGTCCTTTCAGTGGAAAATTAACGGATACTTTTGGTCGTGTGCCAGTTATGGCTGCAGGATCGATTGTTTGCTTTTTCTGCGGTTTTCTGTATCCTGTATTGGGTACAGTCTCCGGATTTTTGTTCTTAAGGCTTTTTCATGGGTTTTCGACAGGTTTTAAACCTACTGCGACCTCAGCTTACATATCTGATATCGTACCACCTGGTAGATGGGGTGAGGCTCTAGGCCTACATGGAGTATGTTTCAGCACAGGAATGGCCATTGGGCCTGCATTGGGAAGTGCAATCAGGGCTTCTTATTCGATGAATATACTATTCTATGTATCATCTGCCTTTGCACTTACTTCCATTTTGATTTTGATGAATATGAAAGAAACATTGAAGGATAAAAAGCCCTTTAGTTTTACTATGCTCAAACTCACCAGGTACGATATCATTGCTGTTGAAGCACTTCCTGCAGCTGTAGTCACTTTACTATCATATGTATCCTATGGAGTGATCTTGACTTTGATTCCTGATTGGAGTCATCATCTTGGCATTCACAACAAAGGACTTTTCTTTCTTTTTTTTACAATATCTTCAATTCTTGTGAGATTTTTCTCCGGAAAAGCTTCAGACAAATACGGCAGATTAGTGATCATTAAGGTTGGCCTATTTATGTTAGTTGTATCCCTTCTGATCATTGGCTACAATGATAATTTTGAAGGCTTTGTAATTGGGTCCATCTTCTATGGATTCGCTACAGGTATTCTATCTCCGGCAGTGAATGCCTGGACTGTAGATCTTAGCCTTCCCGGCCAAAGAGGTAAAGCTATTGCAACTATGTATATTGCTTTGGAAGCAGGAATTGGAGGCGGGGCATTATTGGCAGGCTGGTATTACAGTGATGTCATTAAAAACATTCCCATGGTACTATATTTTTCAGCAGCAATCACCTTTATTGCTTTAGGATACATGCTATTTCGCAATAAAAATAATAACCATTTTGATCACACAAAAAAAGCCGAACAATCATAAATCATCCGGCTTTTAATTCTTTACTAAGCTTCTACTAAGGCAGTGGAGAACCTACTGGTACCGCACAACTATGTCCAGGCTGACCATGTGCCGGATTGATCTTTCCAGATCCACCTGCAGGTGCAGTAGAACCAGCAGGCATAGTCTGCACTGGTGCAACTTCTGTCTGCATAGGCTGACCACTAGTTGGAGCTCCAGCAGGAGCCGGTGCAGGAGCAGCAGTAGTTGGCGTGGTTGTAGCTTCAGTTCCGGCTTCAGGAGTTGCTGGTGCCGCATCAGTTGCTGCAGGTTCATTTTTACATGCTGCAAAAGCAAGGAATGACATCAACACTCCGCTGAATATTAATTTTTTAATAAGCATTGTTAATATTTTTATGTTATCAAAGTAAGGTAGAAAAAATTTTCGACCCAGTAGTAATAAATGAATGTTTAATTTACCTTTATCAGATTAACTTCAAAAATTAAAGGAGAATTCGAAGGGATACTCGCTGTAGATTGGGCGCCATAAGCTAGTCTCGAAGGTAGAAACAAACGTCCTTTTTCACCTTGTTTAAATAATGGTATCCCTATTTTCCATCCGTCTATCACCTGGTAAAGTCCAAATGATTGGTTGAAATTTGTTTCAAATACTTTTCCTGACAATAAATAGCCTTTATAATCAACGACTACAATAGATGAAACTGAAGCATGTTTATCAGGCAATGTGTCATTAGTATAATCAATAATATAATAGACCCCCTCTGCAGTGGAGTCAGCATTCAAATTATTATCTCTTAAATAATTTCGAATCAGCTGTTTATCAAGTTCAAACTGAGCTGTGTCATCTACAATATTTTTGTCTTTAGAACAACCAATTATTGATAACATTAAAATTAAACTTAATGCGTATTGTATTGATTTCATTTATTTTTATTATATTAATTTGCAAATATAAGATTAATAATTGCTTTTAATTGTGTTGAAAAACTACTTATCTAATGTAAACGTTTATGATTGGGTAAATGCTTATTTGCTTTTTATATTTCTTTGCAAGCCCCTTTTCTTACCTAGGTCGACTAAAAAACTAAAGGCTGCAGTAAAGTCGTTTTCGAGGTCTCCATCAAGGATAGCCTCTCTTATTTCGTTTTTAAGATCGCCTACTATAGGGCCAGCTTTTATCCCAAAGGTCTCCATAATTAATTCACCGGTTACTGGGGGCTGCCAATTGCGCATTTTATCCTTCTCCTCTATTTCTTTCAGTTTAAGACGCACTAGTTCATAGTTTTCCAGTAATTTCTTGACCTTCCTCTCATTTTTTGAAGTGATATCAGCTTCACACAGTATCATCAGGTCATCAATATCATCACCTGCATCAAAAAGAAGTCTCCTTATAGCACTGTCGGTAATATCTTCTTTTGTAAGGCTAATAGGTCTTAAGTGATACCTTACCAACTTCTGAACATACTTCATTTGATGATCCAATGGCAGGTGCATCCTTTTGAACATTCTGTGGACCATCGCAGCTCCCAATGCTTCATGGCCATGAAAAGTCCAACCTTGTTTATCATCAAACCTTTTGGTGGCTGGCTTTGCAATATCGTGTAGCAATGCTGCCCATCTCAACCATACATTATCGCTATTTTTACAAACATTATCCAATACTTGAAGCGTATGATAGAAATTATCTTTATGGCCCTTTCCTTCTTGAATCTCTACTCCATGTAACTCGACCAACTCAGGTATAAAATAATCGAGAAGACCTGCTTCAAATAGCAGATTAATTCCAATAGAAGGTTTATCACATTCCATTATCTTCTGAAACTCAGTCATAATGCGCTCTATCGAAACGATCTTTAATCGTTCACAATTGTTAGTCATTGACTGAAAGGTATTAGGGTCTATTGTGAAGTTTAATTGATTAGCAAATCTGATTGCCCGCATCATTCTTAAAGGGTCGTCGGAAAATGTAGATCCAGGATCAAGGGGAGTTTTGATCAACTTTTCTTCGAGGTGCTCCATTCCATCAAATGGATCCAACAGTTCGCCATAGGTGTCTTCATTCAGACTAATAGCCATTGCATTGATAGTAAAATCTCGTCTTAACTGATCGTCATAGAGTGTACCTGCCAATACCGAAGGTTTGCGACTATCAATGGAATAGGATTCCTTTCTGGCTCCTACAAATTCCAGTTCGACTTCTTTAAATCTGATTGAAGCTGTGCCAAATCTTTTAAATATGACGACTGGATGTTCATTGTTCAGTAAATTATTGACATATTCTGCCAGTATGATACCATCGCCTACACACACAATATCTATATCCTTGGATCTTCTGCCCAAGACTTTATCCCTTACATACCCTCCGATCAAATAAACCTGACAATCGAGCTCTTTGGCAGCTCTCGAAAGAACATTGTAAACTAATTCTTCAGTTTTTGTACTATTCAGTAATAAAAACATTCTAATCCATTTTAAACCAGCAAAGGCTCATTTGAATAATACTCACGCATAGTCGCTGTGATATCTTCCACTTCCTGATACGAAAGTGCGTTGACTAGTAAAGATCTAAATTGCTTCACTTCTCTATAGCCTCTGAAATAATTGGTATAGTGACGTCGCATTTCATTGATAGCTATCTTTTGACCTTTCCAAATAATGGATCTGTGTAAATGTTGCAAGACAGCTGATATTCTTTCATCCAGGGTCGGAGGTTCTGCTATCGTGCCAAAATCCAAAAATTGTTTCATTTCTCTGAATATCCAGGGATTGCCGATACTAGCCCTTCCTATCATGATACCATCTACTCCGTAACGTTCTTTATACAGCTTTGCCTTTTGAGGGCTATCAATATCACCATTCCCAAAAATTGGGATGTGCATTCTTGGATTCTCTTTTACTTTAGCTATCAGTGACCAATCAGCCTCACCGGTATACATTTGTTTCCGTGTCCTTCCATGGATAGAAAGTGCCTGAATGCCAATGTCTTGAAGCCTTTCCGCTACTTCCACAATATTTTTGGTATTATCGTCCCAACCCAACCTTGTTTTTACGGTAACAGGAAGTGAAGTGGCATTTACTACTGCCTTGGTCAGGGATACCATTCTGTTAATATCCTGTAGAATTCCGGCACCTGCCATTTTACAAACTACTTTTTTGACTGGACAACCATAATTAATATCCAGCACTTCGGGTTTGGTCCGTTCTATGATTTCTGCTGCCTGCACCATACTTTGTTCATCTGAACCAAATATTTGAATACCTACAGGTCTTTCTTCATCACTAATATCCAGCTTTTGTATGCTTTTATCTGCATTTCGAATTAGACCTTCTACAGAAATAAATTCTGTATAAACCATGTCACAGCCTTGTTCCTTACAAAGTGCTCTGAAAGGAGGATCACTGACATCCTCCATGGGTGCGAGCAATAATGGAAATTGCCCTAATGAAATATCACCTATTTTTACCACCTCAAATATTATTAATCAATTGCAAAAATAATAGATTCTTTTGAAATCGAAAATCAGGATTAAAAAACCGGTCGATTAAAAAAAGAAAAAGCCCCGGAAAAAACCGAGGCTTTACTTAGTAGCGGAGGCAGGACTTGAACCTGCGGCCTTCGGGTTATGAGCCCGACGAGCTACCAACTGCTCCACTCCGCGATATGTTTTTATTAAAGTGACGCAAAGATACACTTAAATCTGAAATAATACTTATTACAAGAAATTAATTTTTGGCTATAATTAACTTACCGGTTATGATTTGATTCTTAAATCCTTCATTAATAACATATAAGTACATCCCTGATGGTAAATTATGAACATCAATTCCTTCAACTTTGTTTAAAATATTTTTTCTAATCTGTAATTTTCCTGTGGCATCATATAAACTGATAATTGCATCCTGTGCGATATCTCTATAGACATAAATAAAGTCATCAGCAGGGTTAGGGCTAATTTCAGCCTTTGCACTTTTTGATTCAACCTCAACGTCAGCAAGGTTTGCTCTAGGCACTCCAATAACTTTTATATTGTCGATATTTACACCGTCCTTGTTGACCTTTGCATCTGATCTAAATATAAATTTAAGATATACATATTCTCCTGTATAATTAGACAAATCCATCACTATATTGACCCAGTCAGGCTGGAAGCCATCTAACACAGGCTCTTCTTCTCCCTGGTCTATACTGCCAAGCTGGGAGAAAGAGCCACATAATGGGGCAAAAAATACGCCATCCTTAGATGCATATACTTTTAGATAATCTACATTTTTTTCAATATACCATTTAGCATAAAATGAAAGAAAAGCTAGAGAATCTGTTTGAGGAATATATATTGGATTTTTAGTTTCCAGTGTTTTATTTTCCGCTTTACTGTATGTGGATAGTGTATTGAGCGCATATGAACCAAATGTATCATAATAATCATCATAATCGATTATCCAATTCTGACCGAAATCTTCTTTCTTAAAAGCAGTTAAATCTTCACCGTGGTTTTCAAATCTAGTTTTGTAATTGAAGAGTTGATAAGTGATGGTGTCCCTTTTGTTGTATGTTCCGTAGAAATAATTCACTTCAAATTTGACTTCCCCTTTAGGATTGGACTTCAATGCATAAGGTATATCAATAACTTTGGATTCCAAATGATTGAGAGTTACAACGTAATCTTTTGAAAAGTTAACCACGTTATTAGATATTGGATGAATATTAATGTTTACTAAGTCGTTCGTTAATCCGACTCTTGTAATTTTTAATTGAGCATTGCCTGTGGCTTGCGGGATAATCTTGTCAGAAACTTGTTGCACTTTCAATCCTCCATTCAACATCCACAAAGTATTGATATTTTGGTTTAAAAAAGAGGCGCACATAGGTAGTATCTTATCTGCTAAAGGCCAGAAACTAGTAGTATCTGTCAATTCCACCGGACCACATTCGAAAGTATAAGCGTAAATACCTTCTCCATACATGTAATCATCCGCTGTGCCATTAATAGGATATCCAAGCGTTTCGTTATTGAGGCCAAAAGAGAAATCTGTGTGTTCGGTTAATTGCTGAGCAAAATTGATATAAGTGAGACTGTCTATGGTATTAGCCTCCAAATACCCCCAAGGATATATCATTACATTGGCAAATGAATGATAATTCACAGCCATCTGAAAAGAGTTAGATTTTGTTAATGTATAAATTGATTTTGTTTCAGCTTCAGAATTTGAATGTGTACCTCTGTAAGTATCTGAACTTTTTAAAGGTGACGATCCATCATTGTCATATGCCCAGCCTAATGAATAATTTCTGTTAATATCAACTGCGCCAATATTATTGCGGTTTTTCCTCCACAAGCCGCCGCCATCTGAATGCTGCAACCTATTATATTCATAACCATCTGGATTGACACAAGGGACAAAGAACATCTCTGATTTATTTACCAAATACTGGATCTCCGGATCTCTTTCATAATTCTCCAAAAGGTACCACATAAAATAAATCATCTGCATCATACTCATTGGTTCGCGGGCATGATGCAAAGAAGTATATAATATCTTGGTTTCAGTTTCATGTTCATCATCCTCAGGATAATCTGAGATTTTGACGTATTGAATGACATTCCCCTCCTTAGTTACAAAAGAATTGACGCCCATTCTATTAGAAATTAAGTTGGGGTATTTAACCTTCATAAGGTCCAATTCATTCATTATTTCTTGCAGCGTCAGATATGATCCCATAGAACCATATTTGAAATTAAAAGGCACCCTATACTTTTGAACTTCTCCGTAACAAGTTTGATCTCTGGTCTCCAATTGTTCTAATGAAACAGGCTGTACTTTTTTGCTCTCCTCCAGATAATGCGCTATTGCATCAGGAAGGATGATGTCTACTTTAAATCCTGCAGCCTTGACTTGCTCCACTTCCTCAATTGAATAAAAATTCACGATTTCATCTTTGGCACGATTAAATCCATGTTCTACTTCAACACCAAGTGCTGCAAGAGGACGAAGCCCTTTGCCATCAAGATGAACTCTGACTTTCTGGTAGATTGTTTTTTCTTCTGACTGACTGAAAGACTTTTGGAACGGAGCACCAAAAACAAATAATAATAAAAGAAAGTAAATATTACGGAATTCAATCATATCAAGGCTAAACTTGGGTCAAAGGTAAAAATAATATATATATCTAATTCAAAATATAAACTAAAATTTAATATACCTTCGCATACAATTTTAATTTGAACGAAAATCAACTTGAATTGTTTAAGTGCCAGTATTGAAAACACTGTATATTATTGTGTTTTCAGTTCTAAAATCATTTTATCTACAAAATATTCGAATGAAGGAAGTTTTTATTGTCTCAGTTTCCAGAACACCTATGGGTAGTTTTGGTGGTGTATTTTCAAGCTTAACTGCTGTTCAACTTGGTGCAGAAACCATACGTGATGCTTATAGTAAAATAGGACTTGATCCTGCTGAAATACAAGAGGTATATTTTGGCAACGTCGTTCAGGCTAATAACGGTCAGGCTCCGGCAAGACAAGCAGCTCTAGCCGCAGGACTCAGGAATACAGTCATTACCACTACAGTAAACAAAGTTTGTGCCAGTGGCATGAAATCTGTAGCTCTTGCAGCTCAATCCATCATGACAGGGCAAAATGATCTTATAGTAGCAGGTGGAATGGAAAGCATGTCAAATATCCCATTTTATCTGCCTAATATGAGGTGGGGAAGTAAATTTGGGAGTGTTCAGGCTGTAGATGGTTTACAAAGAGATGGTCTTGTAGATGTATATGATGGCAAGGCGATGGGTGTATTTGCTGATGCCACAGCAGAAAAATATGATATAACAAGGGAGCAGCAAGATGCTTTCGCAATTCAATCTTATAAGAGAGCTGCAGAAGCTACTTTGAATGGTAAATTCAAAAATGAAATTAGCCCGGTGTCTATACCTCAAAGAAAAGGAGATCCCGTATTAATCACTGAAGACGAAGAATTTAAAAATGTATTTTTGGATAAGATTCCTGGTTTGAGACCGGTTTTCACTCCTACAGGAACTGTAACTGCAGCAAATGCAAGTACTATCAATGACGGCGCTTCTGCCATAATCCTTGCTTCTGCAGAAAAAGTCAAAGAACTAAATTTAAAGCCTTTAGCTAGAATTGTTTCATTTGCAGATGCTGAGCATGAACCAGAATGGTTTACAACTGCTCCTGTCGAAGCAGCACCAATTGCTTTAAAAAAGGCTGGCTTAACGATTGATCAGATCGACTTTTTTGAAGTGAATGAAGCTTTCGCTGTTGTGGCATTGAATTTTGCAAAATCATTGAACATTCCACAAGAAAAAATGAATATTTATGGTGGTGGAGTTGCATTGGGTCATCCCCTTGGGTCATCCGGAAGCAGAATTCTTGTCACTTTGACATCTGCTCTTCATCAGGAAGGTGGTCGATATGGATTAGCTGCCATTTGCAATGGTGGCGGTGGAGCTAGTTCTATGGTGATTGAACGAGTTTGAGAGTATGATAGTATTAGAGTATAATAGTATTAGAATATAATTGCAGGGATAAGGCTTGCCCTTGTCCGTGATGTATTAGATTATCATATTATTACATGCCACTTTACCAATAACTGTCTTACAAATCAAAGATACCTTCAGGGTATGCGGTAGAAATTAATTTGGTATTGTGGTCTATCAAAGCAATAAGTTCGTCTGATAAGGGCAGAAACATTTCTTTACCATTCAATTCTACTGTAGCCATTACTTGCCGAGGAAATTGCTGTATATCAATGATCTCTAGGTTATCTTCAAGTGAATTATCCTTAATGACATATCCAATCAGATCTGTGATATCAAAGGGTAGGTCTTTTTCTTTTGATTTATAATCTATTAATTTTTCCAAGACAGCCTTGTCCATAAAAATAGCTTTTGCAGACAATTGGGTAGCATCCTGAGGATTGTCTATATCTTCGAATTTAACAATATAATCCTGCCCATCAAAGACCTGTTTTTCAATGAAAAGTGGAAGTTTCTGACCATTTTCTTCTATAAAAAAATGATCTGTCTTGTCTATTACATGAGTAAAATCAGCCTTAAGCGTCATTTTTATAAGCCCATCCAAGCCATGGCCCTTCCTGATTTGCCCGACTTGCAAATACTCTTTTAATTTAGCCATTTTTAACTGTTATTATTTATTTATAATCGACAAGTGTCTGAATACATTTGAACCCGATTTCTGCTTTTTCCTCCCACGGCTTTTCTGCCAATTCCGTCTTTTGTGTTGTAAAAAATGCTTGCTCTTTGCTTATCATGCCCACGCCTGAAGCATAAGATCTTGTAGAAGATTGAAAAAGAATAATATTATCATCAGGCTTAACATCCTGTATTTTCAACACTTCTCTGACCTCGCCAAATACTTCCTCTTCCACGATATCACTGATATAGGCTGATGGCCAGTCTTTAAATATCTGTATCCCTTTACCTCTTACCAGATAAGTACTATTTGCGTCGATCAGCGCTGTTGGATTCCATGTAGAATTGATTTGTAAAGGGAAGATCAGGTCGATAAGTTGTGTATTGTCCTCAGTGCGTATGAGCTGATTTGTTGTCGGCATTAGTGAATATACTCTTGTGACGAACCAGATATTATTTTCCTGCTTTTCTTTTAAGACCCGATAAATAACATTATCACTTGAATTCTTAAAGGTATCTACTATGGTTTCCCTGTATAACCCTCTTATCGTATCGATTTCAATGTTACCAAGATTGTCAGAATAATAAATAGAATCGATCTGATAGGTCCATGACTTTCCTATTGCTATCGGATAATATTGATACGATTTCTCTAAATTATCCTTGGCTCGCTGCACAGCATCTGTATCTATTTCCTTTTCACATGAAGAAAAATATACCGTTGATATCAACATAGAAAAAATGAATAGGCAATATGGTTTTTTCATTATTTATTTAATTAATTGAACCTGACTGAATAATACCTCCACCCAACAAGTCATTTCCTTCGTAAAATACCGCAGATTGACCTGGAGCAATTCCCTTTACATTGGCATGAAATTCAACAAACACATCATCTCCGACTTGATTTAATGTCGCCAGAGCGCCGTCATCCTTGTAACGTATCTTAGTAAGTGCCTCCATATCCGGTTTGAGTTCTGCATACTTCATGAGATTGACACCTTTGACGCGCATACCATTGCGAAGCAGCTCATGCTCCAGACCCAGCACCACAGTATTTGTCTCGGGGTCGATCGTCGAGACAAACATTGGTTCGCCAAAAGCCATACCCAGACCTCTTCTTTGACCTACTGTATAAAAAGGATAACCCTTATGTTTACCTAAGACCTCACCTTTGCTATTGACAAAAAGTCCCCCATCTAATTCATTTTCGATATTGGGTAATCTTCTTTTTAGAAATCCTCTATAATCATTATCTGGAACGAAACATATTTCATAGGATTCGGCCTTTTTAGAGAGCTTTTCATAACCTCTGTCAAATGCCATTTGGCGAATGTCAGGTTTATGAAATCCGCCTATTGGAAATATCGATCTTTTCAAGAATTCTTGTTTCAATCCCCATAGGACATATGATTGGTCTTTATTAGTATCTAATCCTTTAGAAATAAACCTTCGGCCATATAATTCATTCATCACCGCATAATGACCAGTAGCTATAAACTCGCAATCCAATTGATCAGCTCTTTTAAGGAGAGCTGCCCATTTAATGTGCGTATTGCATAGTACACAAGGATTCGGTGTTCTTCCCGCCATATATTCATCAACGAAATTGTCAATAACGTAATCGCCAAATTCCTCCCTGATATCAATTATAAAATGATGGAAACCGTTATCGACGGCGACTTCACGAGCATCGTTAATACTATCAAGGCTACAGCAACCAGTCTCCTTTTTACTTCCGCCCACATTAGCATAGTCCCAGGTCTTCATCGTGACCCCAACTACTTCATAACCTTGCTCATGTAGCAACAATGCTGCCACAGTTGAGTCTATTCCACCACTCATGGCCACCAGAACTCTGCCTTTTTTACTCATTAATAATTCATTTGAGACTGCAAAATTAATGAATAACGGTGATTAACAGGTAATGTTTAATAATATCAAATGTTTCAGCTTTTGAAGTGAAACTATAAAAGTGTTATTTTTAGTAAATCTGAAGTAAGAAATTAGAAGTCAGAATGAAACTCTGGAGGTTGTCTCCAGCAGAATTAAACATTCATGTAGATTGGGATAGCCTCAATTTTTAAAATGTTATTTTCTCCCTTTGAAATCTGAATAAGCATCCTCAATATATCGGTGGACATCTTCTATGTTATTGAATTGCTCGAATAAATCAACAATCTTACCCGATTTTCGCTGTGGATCAGTTTGGACGAAATTGATAACATCTTCTGCGGTGATTTTATCACCACTCAGAATTATCAAGCGTTCAACCACATTGCGAAGTTCGCGGATATTTCCCGTCCAATTGTACAATTCAAGGATTTTATAAGCTTCCTTTGTTATCTCTTTGGAAGGAATTCCATAATCTTCGCAGATGCCCTTAATGAAATGTTCTGAAAGTAATCTTATATCCTCTACCCTCTCGGAAAGAGATGGTACTCTTATAATGATGACTGCGAGTCTGTGATAAAGATCTTCCCTAAATCGTTTTGCTTCGATCTCCTTGAGTAAATCTTTATTTGTAGCTGCAAAAACGCGAACATCCACATGAATATCCTTCTCGCCTCCTACTCTATTAATTCTTTTTTCCTGCAGTGCACGTAAGACTTTTGCCTGAGCTTCAAGGCTCATATCGCCTATTTCATCTAGGAATAATGTTCCTCCGTTTGCTTGCTCAAATTTACCGATCCTTTGTTTGACAGCAGAAGTAAAAGCTCCTTTTTCGTGTCCAAACAATTCACTTTCTATTAACTCTGAAGGTATTGCTGCACAATTCACTTCAATTAGCGCTGTAGAACTTCGATTACTTTTAGCATGAAGCCATTTAGCTACTAATTCTTTGCCTGTTCCATTTCCTCCAGTGATAAGAACCCTGGCATCCGTAGGTGCTACACGGTCTATCGTCTCATGCACTTTAGCAATGGCGGGGCTATTGCCGATCATGGCAGGTACCTTACAGTTGGTTATCTTGGATTGTAATTGTTTCGTAGTGTGAATCAGGCATTTTTTGTCAATTGCATTTCTGATAGTTATCAATAATCTATTGAGGTCTGGTGGCTTACTCACAAAATCAAAAGCACCTCTTTTGACAGCATCTACAGCAGTATCGATATTGGCGTGACCTGATATCATGATCACTGGAGTCTCGGGTGCCAGTGCTTTTATTTTTTCAAATGCTTCAATTCCATCCATGCGAGGCATTTTGATGTCAAGAAGAATGACATCAAAACTCTGTTGTTTTACCTTCTCGATACCATCAAGACCATCAACTGCTTCTACCACTTCATATTTCTCAAAAGAAAGGATGTCCTTTAAAGTTCTTCTGATACTGCTTTCATCATCTACTAATAAAACTTTTGCCATAATGCTGTATAAATTGTTTATCGAGTCTGATCTATTGAATCAAACTTTTATCTCGCAAAGATAGGGTCAAAATATCACATTACATATTTTTTTAATATGTTCATTTGTGAAAAATCCTATTTTTTTCCTTATCACAATATTTATAACCAAATAATTGACATATACTAGTATTACATATAATTGATAATAATATGTAATAAATTTTACACTAAATATAGCATTTAACAAATCTTAAAAAAAGTACATAAACAAATTAACAAAGATTTTATTCTAAGATTTTGGAAGAAACCAATACATAATAGGTAATCTCATCCAAGCTTTAAAATTTTCACAATTATTTTAAATTAATATATATAGTAAGCTTATGATAGGTAAGTAAAGGAAAATATTATACATTTGTAATGAAATAAGACAGGACAAAATGCCATTATCTTTTACAACCCAATGTAATATTTGTAGTTGAAAATTTCGATGGATGTCATGTATAAACTCTTTTAAACTTTTTAAAATCAAACAGATGAAAAAAATTCTTAACTTATTTATTTTCGTTACAATTTTCTCAGTAGCAGCAAATGCACAGAGTGATTACAAAAGCGGTATTGGACTTAGATTTGGTGGTTATTATGACCTGGTTTCTGCTTCTTACAAGACTTTCATTAGTGAGCAAGGTGCGATTGAATTAAACCTGGGTTTTAGAAATTATTCGTTTGGTGGTTTTTCTAGTTATAACTGGTTCGTACTTTCAGCTTCAGGAGCCTACCAACATCACTTTGACATCAAACCAGTACCTGGATTGAAATGGTTTGTAGGTGGTGGTTTGACTGCATATAACTCTTTCTCAGATTTTGATGCGACTAGTGGATTTGGATTGGCTATATTCCCAACAGCAGGTGTTGATTATAAATTTGCCAGCATTCCATTGAATGTTTCAGTTGATACGAGACCTACAGTTAACATTATCAGAGCCGACTACTACAGCGGATTTTATTTCTCTGGTGGTGTAGCTGCTCGTTATACTTTCTAAGAACGAAATTAAATAAATAAAAAAGGCGTGATCAAAAATCACGCCTTTTTTATTTCCCCTATTTACTTCCCTATTTTCTTATGATTTTTCCACCAAATAAAACCGATGGTTCCGACTAGTAAATATGGTGCAGCAAGCATATATAAAATTCCTGCATTTAGACCTGCTCCGGCAGTCCCTCCATCCTTAAGGTTAGATTCGGCTGCAATCCGACACATCGGACATTGAGCAAATGATTCAAAGGGAATAAACATCAGCACGACGAATAAAGTCGCGAGAATAAGTATTGTTTTTTGATAACTTTTAATCATTTCTGTTATAATTAAGATGCAAAACTAATTAATATTCAACTGATAAACATCAGAACTTTTGAAAAGATCATACATTTCTCCAAAGAACAGATCAATTCATCTCCACATCAAATTCAAGATCATGCGAAACCACCAATTCTATGAGAAGTTGATTGATCAAGATCTTAGGAAAAACAGTCGAAGAAAGTGCCACCTTATTTGCTTCATCCAATAATACCAGATTCATCCTCTGATTGCCAGTGTGAAGATTGGTATATGAATCCAACTTATCAATAAAATCTTCTGTGATAAGTCCAACAGGAATTTTAAGTGTGATGGATTTAAAGTAAGCTTCAGAAAGATTTTCCATAAGTCTTATAGATTGTGCAGCCATCTCCAATGCACCACCCTGCCATTTTGATTTTATAACCCCTTCAATAAAAAGCTTATTCCCATCTACCATTAGTGCCTTAGCCTTATGATACAGGTCTTTCATGATAAAAAAAGTATGCTTACCCGTAAAATCTGTTAATTCCAACTTACAATATGGATCTCCACGTTTGGTAAAACTATGATGCGCTGTTGTCACCAAGCCTCCACATTTGACTACAAAATCAGGTTTATCGATATTTGCGATTTCAGAAAGTACACAATTGCAAAGTTTGTCCAATTCAAGTCTAAATGGATCCAAAGGATGACCACTTGCATACAAGCCGATCATTTCTTTTTCCTTTTCTAACTTATAATTAACGGACCAGTTCTGATAAGGAAAAGCCACAGGCGGCGCCACCACTTGATCCATATCATCCCCGAAAAGGCTCATGGTTGAACCTTCATTCATGTCTCTGACTGCTGAAGCATATTTTATCAATTGTTCGATAAAGGTCGATCCCTTTTCATTCACTGAAAAATATGCCTCTCTATCCAGTCCAAAACTATCCAAACCCCCACTATATACTAATCCTTCAAGTGTTTTTTTATTGATGGATCTTGTATTCACACGTACGACAAAATCATATAAATCCTCAAATAACTTTCCTTTTCTTGCGTCAAGAATATCCTGCGATGGGCCTTCTCCTATGCCTTTAATAGATGATAAGCCAAAGCGAATAGTTCCGGTTTTGCTTACTGCAAAATCAATTTTGCTTTCATTTACATCAGGTCCAAGTACATTCAAATTGGAAGATTTGCACTGCTCCATATATAGCGTGATCTTCTCAATATTGCCCTGATGTTTTAAGTTGGCCGCCATAAACTCCGGCAAATAATTGGCCTTAAGATAAGCAGTCTGATATGCCACATAAGCATAGCAAGTAGAGTGAGACTTATTAAAGGCATAAGCGGCAAAAGCTTCCCAATCACTCCATACTTTGTTTGCCTTTTTCTCATCATGGGAGTTTGCCCTGATGCCATCCATAAATTTGTCTTTTAGGGTATCCAGAACTTTCTTGTCTTTCTTACCCATGGCCTTTCTCAAAACATCTGCATCCCCCTTGGTAAAGTTTGCCAACTGCTGGGCAAGCAACATCACCTGCTCCTGATATACAGTGATACCAAAGGTTTCTTCAAGTATCTCTTTCATCTCGGGAATATCATATACGACATCTTCCTGTCCGTGCTTGCGACGAATATAAGAAGGAATATATTCCATTGGACCTGGCCTGAACAAGGCATTCATGGAGATAAGATCTTCCAATCTATCGGGCTTGAGCTCCTTAAGATATTTACGCATACCCACACTCTCAAATTGGAACGTACCAAAGGTATCTCCGCGCTGGAATAATTCATAAGTAGCCGCATTGTCCAATGGGATCTCATCTATATTTATATCGACTCCATGATTTTCTTTAATAAAAATCAAACAATCTTTAATAATACTTAATGTCTTAAGTCCAAGAAAATCCATCTTGATTACACCGGCATCTTCTACAACTTTTCCATCAAATTGGGTAACAAGTAAATTTGAATCCTTGGCTGTGGCTACAGGCAATATGTCCATCAGATTTGAAGGAGCTATGATGACGCCTGCGGCATGCACTCCGACATTCCGAACGGAACCTTCCAGTTTCTTTGCTGCAACGAGTACAGCTGACCTTGGATCATTAGTATTATTATATATAACCCTGATAGCCTCCACTTTCTTCATATCCTCAGCATTCAGGTCTTCTTTTGAAGTAAGGCTATTTTCTCCTGTCAAAGGAGCTGCAAGAACTCGATTAAGAGTTAAACCTAGTTTCTCAGGGAACATTTTGGTCAATTCGTTCGATTCACTTAATGGCAGATCCAGCACTCTGGCTACATCCTTAATGGAACTTTTAGCTGCCATGGTACCATAAGTAATGATCTGTGCCACTTGATTTTTACCGTACTTTTCAATAACATAATCTATAACTTTCTGGCGTCCTTCATCATCAAAATCCGTATCAATATCGGGCATTGACTTTCTATCCGGATTCAAAAATCTTTCGAATAGTAATTTATACTTAATTGGATCAATGTTTGTTATACCAACGCAATAAGCTACGGCAGAACCTGCCGCGGAACCTCTACCCGGCCCTACTAAAACACCTATATCCCTACCGGCTTTAATAAAATCTGCTACTATTAAAAAGTATCCTGCGAATCCCATGGACTCAATTACCCCAAGTTCAAAATCAAGTCTTTCTGTTACTTCGGGTGAAAGCTCCTTATAACGTTCCTTGGCGCCCAAGTAAGTAATGTGACGCAGATAAGTATCCTGAGACTTGTATTCGGATGGAATCGAATAAAAAGGAAGCATTATGTCCTTTTTCAGATTTAAAATTTCTACCTTATCTACGATGTCCAAGGTATTCTCTATCGCCTCAGGGACATCATGAAAGATTTTTTTCATCTCATCAGTTGATTTGAAGAAAAATTCATCATTGTAAAACCCAAAACGTGTGCCTCTGCCATCATTTTCATCCACATTGAAACCATCAGATTTTGGTGTGGCCTGTTTTTCACCGGTATTGACGCATAGCAGAATATCATGTGCATTTGAGTCCTCCCTATCTACATAGTGAGCATCATTGGAGGCAATAACCTTAAGATTATATTTCTTAGCAAAACGGATGAGTACCTGATTGACTTTTTCCTGATCCGGAATCCTATGACGCTGAAGTTCGATGTAATAATCTTCTCCAAAAAGTCCAAGCCACCATTTCAATTCTTCTTCCGCTTCAGTTTCCTTTCCTTCCAAAATAAGTTGAGGAATGATTGCACCAAGACAACAACTAGTAGCTATTAACCCTTCATGATATTGCTCAATAAGCTTTTTATCTATCCTTGGATATTTGCCATAAAGACCTTCGATAAAACCAAGAGAAGAGAGTTTACATAAATTATTGTACCCTGTACTATTCTTTGCTATCATCAATTGATGGTAGCGCTTGTCTCTTAAAGTTTTGGTAAATTGCTGCTTAAATCTGTCTTCCACCATATAAAATTCACACCCTACTATGGGTTTGATGGAGGGGTCCTGCCCTTTTAAATTGTATTTATTAGCCTCAGCAACGAATTTAAAAACACCGAACATATTGCCATGATCAGTGATGGCTATTCCGGGCATTTTGTCGGCAGTCGCCTTTTTAAACATTGCACCAATATCTGAGGCTCCGTCAAGTAAGGAAAACTGGGTGTGGCAATGCAAATGAGCAAATGTGGACATGGATCCTTTTATTAAGATGTTGATATATAGGGAAGGTCAAAGTTATGAAAATTTATATATTTAAATATTATATGTAGTAATGATATTGTTATGATTTATGAGATGCTGATGATAATGATGTTAATGATAATTTTATAATCAGGATAATGGCATGCAGACGATGCTTTTTGAGCATTTTGAAATATATTTTATTAGTTAAAAAATATTAATTCATGGAACCTTCACCACGATAAATTTGACCTTTGTCTAAATTTTAGCTGTAATAAGTTAGCTAAAACTTAACTTAGCATTTACAATACCTTGAACAAATCTTTAAAGTCTAATTCTTTCAAACAAAACATATAATTATAATTTTTAATATATTTGCCCGATTAACAAATACCGGCATGACTAAACTTTTGGATATTTTCTGGTTCTTTTTAAAACTTGGAGCTTTTAGCTTCGGCGGTCCCAATTCACATAGCAAGCTAATGGAAAATGAGATCGTAACAAAGAAACATTTACTAGACCAGGAGACATTTAACAGACTTCGGAAAGAAAGCAACTCCTTACCAGGTCCTTCAAGTACACAGTTAGCCATGAAGATCGGCTTTCAGCAATCAGGTATTATTGGGATGTTAGTAGCGGGATTTGCATTTGTCATTCCTTCATGTCTGCTCATGTTGGTCATCGCATTATATTATAAAGAATTTGTAAATGGTAAATTTAAAATTGTCGACCCATTCCTTTATGGGATTCGCGCTGCTGTGATCTCTATACTTTTATATACGTGTTTTGTTTTTTCTGTAAAATATATAAAAGATCTTAAACTACTTGCCATATTTTTTACTGTTGCTGGAGCATCATTCGCCGGATTAAACCCACTGCTGCTGTTGGTGTTGAGTGTCGTAGCCTATATTATTGTCAAACAAACAGTCAAGGCATCAGAAGCATCAATCGGTTTTTTGATGCAGATACCTCCGGAGATAATTGTACCACTTATCGATAATAACAAGCTAATTTTACTGTTTGCAAAGATTGGCGCACTTATGATTGGAAGCGGTTATGTAATCTTTGCTTATTTAAAAATGGATTTAGTGGACACCAATATATTACCACTAAATACCATACTCGATACGATCGCATTCGGTCTTTTCGCCCCCGGGCCAATATTATCTACTGTCACCTTTCTTGGATATCAGTTAAACTTATGGCAAGGTGCTCTTTTTGCCACTTTAGGTTTTATGATTCCAATATTTGTATATGCTATATTGGGAAGTACTATACTTTCCCGGGCATTGAGATCTTCTACATGGCAAATAGCCTTTAACGCACTCATGGTTGCATCCATTGCTATTTTATTTGCAACATCTGTGTCAATGGGTTATGTAGTTCTCATAGATATTAAACTTTGGATCATTTTCATTCTATGTTTACTTATACTGTTAAAGTGGCCTAAACTCAATTTGCTTTGGTTGATTATCATTTCAGCCAACGTTGGATATCTGCTATTACATTTCATGCCTTCCGTAGCTAATTAATTAAATGTTTATCTTTGGACAATAAATAGATCCATGAAGATTTACACTAAGAAGGGTGATAAAGGTATGACCTCGCTATTTGGAGGAAAAATGTTGCCAAAAAACTCTTTGCGAATAGACGCTTATGGGACGGTCGATGAGTTAAATTCATCTGTTGGCCTTATCATTGATTCATCTGACAACGCAACAGCAAAAGAACAATTGCTTGAGGTGCAGCATTGGCTCTTTGCGTATGGCTCAATTCTGGCAACTCCTCCCGGGGGCAAACTGTACATCGAAGCACCTGGAGAAGATGCTGTAACCAAACTTGAAACTTATATTGATAGAATGGAGGAAAAATTAAGTCCTTTGCGAAATTTCATTTTACCTTCAGGTTATCTTCCGACTTCTTTCGCACATATGTCCAGGTGTATATGCCGGAGAGCAGAGCGATGCATAGTCGGCTTGAGTGAGGTTGAAGAGGTAGATGAAGTCTTATTGAAGTTTTTCAACAGGCTTTCAGATTACTTTTTCGTTCTGGCTCGTTTTTTAAGTTTCTCAAAAGGGCTTGAGGATATTCCCTGGAAACCTGCACATAACAAATAAACATGGAGCCAAATTTTTCATTTTCATTTCTTAGAAATCTGACAGGTTCATACCGACTACTTATCATTCTTACTTCGGCATTGATCATCAGTTTGCTTCTTCCTCGCATTAAATCAATTACTTACGAGTTTGAGGAAGGGTCCAAATGGAAGTATAGTGACCTTAGAGCTCCATACGATTTTGCCATAAGAAAAACCGATTCTGAACTAGCTAAAGAAAAGGATGAAATCCAGAAGACTTTCACGCCTTATTACAAAAAAAACGAGGCTATTACAGATAATTTAGAAGATAATATTTTAGAAGAATATAATCTTTATAAGAATAAAGTCCAAGGCGACACAGCATTATTCCTTACAAACTTCAATGATTTTAACACCCGGCTTCTAAAAGATGCTTTTTCGAAGATTTACAAAGATGGCGTTATTGAATCCAATGATCAATACAAAGATCGAGAGAAGGATTTTCTAATCCAAATAGTAGACGGTAACACCTTGACGCTCAGGCCAAGAGCCGCCATTTCAGGCATAAGTAATGCCAAAGAAGAAGCTCGGAAAGAGCTGATGTCCATTGGCACTAAAGGATTATATCTATTTCCATTGGTTGATGCCATTCTTGAGCCAAATCTTTTTTTGGATCAGGAATTATCAAATGAATTTCTAAATCAAGAGTATCAGGAC
Source organism: Candidatus Brachybacter algidus (assembly GCF_016707225.1). Lineage (NCBI taxonomy): Bacteria > Pseudomonadati > Bacteroidota > Saprospiria > Saprospirales > Saprospiraceae > Candidatus Brachybacter > Candidatus Brachybacter algidus. Next base: position 561,871 of record NZ_JADJID010000003.1, read on the forward strand.
ATTTCTCCCAATATAGGTGTGGTTAGAAAAGGAGATATCATCATCACCCGCAACTCTACCATATCCAAAGATAGCTATCAAAAATTAGTTTCACTCAAAGATAGATTTGAAGCTGATAATACGGGAAGATTTTCTTATTTCAAGTCATTTATGGCATATTTTCTTTTCATCACGTTCATCCTTGTATTTTATGTGATGTATGTCAGGACTTATGTCAGAGAAGTTTTCCTTATATTCAAGAAGATGCTGTTCATGAATTTGTGGATTGTTTTTTATGCCGTTCTAACCTATTTTGTCATAAAGTCTAATACATTGGATCTATTGATGATCCCCTTTTGTATTGCTCCTATTGTAATTAAGAATTTTTACAACCAAAGACTTGCCTTTTTCACATTGATCGTTATATTAATCATCGTCGCTCTTTTTGGCCCTGTGACGAAGGACTATATCATCATGCATATTACAGCCGGAATAATGGTTGTCATCCTTACTAAAGAAACCAGATATTGGTCAAAATTCTTTCTTTTACTAATGCTTCTCTTGGCCACCTATACTTTTACCTACTTGTTCCTAACCTATATCAAAAACAATAATCTGAATGATTTCAATATCAACAGCATTTGGTGGATATGCCTGAATGTATTTCTTACATTACTTGCTTATCCTTTGATTCCATTATTGGAAAGACTGTTTGGTTTTACATCCAGTATTACCTTGGCTGAGCTATCAGATCTAAATAATAACCTTTTAAAAGAACTTTCTATTAAAGCTCCTGGAACATTTCAACATGTACTTCATGTAGCTACTTTAGCAGAGGCAGCATCTGAAAAAATAGGAGCCAATAGCACCATGGCACGTGTGGGTGCGCTTTATCATGATATCGGAAAGATGAAAAATCCTTTCAATTTTACAGAGAATCAAAACAATGTTAATCCACATGATTCTTTGGACTGTGTCACTTCAGCCAAAATCATCATAGAGCATGTACCGGAAGGTGTTAGAATCGGTAAAAAGTTCGGACTACCTAGTGTGATCATCGAATTTATAAAAACTCACCATGGGACTACAAAAGTGGAATACTTCTATAGAAAATTCATGAAAGAACATGCCGACCACCCTGTTGACGAAAAGGTGTTTACATACCCAGGTCCTAAACCAAAGAGTAAAGAGCAAGTAATTGTCATGCTCGCTGATACAGTTGAAGCAGCAGTCAAGAGCCTCATGAATCCTACAGAAGAGGAAATAAATGAAATGGTAGATAAGCTCATAAAAGCTAAAATCGAGTCAGGGCAACTGGACAGGTCAGAAATGACTTTTGAAGATGTACAAGTATGTACGAGGATATTTAAGACGATGCTCGTCAATATGAATCATATCAGGATAGCGTATCCGGATAGTGAGGTTAAATAATGGATAATGAGCAATGAACAACGAATAATGAATAATGAATAATGAGAGCTGACGGAATTGCTAGATCTATACTACAGGCGATTATTTAATAAAAAAATTAGAAATTAGAAGTTAGAAATTAGAATGAGGCTGCATTGAATTACTGACCACTGATGACTGACCACTGATGACTGATCATTGATTACTGATTACTGATGACTGATCACTGATGACTGACTACTGATGACTGATCACTGATGACTGACCACTGATTACTGATGACTGACCACTGATTACTGATAAAAATTAGAAATTAGAAGTTAGAAATTAGAATGAGGCAACAGTAGCTTACTTGCAACTAATGACTGGCCACTGAATACCGATTACTGATATAAAATTAGAAATTAGAAGTTAGAAATTAGAATGAGGCTACATTTAATTACTGATCACTGATCACTGACCACTGATTTCTGATTACTGATTACTGGTAAAAAAATTAGAAATTAGAAGTTAGAAATTAGAATGAGGCTACATTTAATTACTGATCACTGATTACTGATCACTGATTACTGATTACTGATTACTGATAAAAAAATTAGAAATTATAAGTTAGAAATTAGAATGAGGCTACATTTAATTACTGATCACTGACCACTGATTACTAATTACTGACCACTGATTACTGATTACTGATAAAAAAATTAGAAATTAGAAGTTAAAAATTAGAATAAGGCTACATTGAATTACTGATCACTGATGACTGACCACTGACCACTGATTACTGACCACACTGACCACTGACCACTACTTTCTAATCAACTCATCAAAAAAGTGCTGCATTTTAATATCAAAATATCTTTTAGGAATGATCGAAGCGACTTCTTTGAAATGATAAATAAAAATATAGCTTTCATTTTGACGAATAGCAAAGCGCGAAGCCCACGTGATTGATGATTCGAGACCAATTGATTTTACTTCATAATGATCATCAAATAGCTCATAATATAATGGTTGGCGGAATGCTTTTTGAGAGTTGTATTGCCTAATTGCTCTGATTTTGACAATTTGAATGGATAGAAAAATGAATGAAGTAACGAGGCAAATGGATAAAAACCAAACCAGATAAATATTATTAAATTGATGATCAAAAAAATACACGAGTAATATTAAAATTGCGGCATTAATAATTATAAAATTTCTCCTTTTTTGACGCAGGTTGTACATCGCAAGTGCAATGATATCCTCTTTGGTTATGGTTACTGCTACATTGAATTTTTTCACAAAAAAATTTTAATTAGGACATAATTTAACTTATTGATAATCAGTATTTCAATTTTTTTTACTGTCATTATAAGTGACTTTTTTTAAAGCCACATCTAAATATCGAATACATACGTACATATCGATTTTAAATCAAATAATATATTTATTAATACACACATTTATAACACTTATATATGGTAACCATCACTGTAAGTTTCCCCTATCATATTGCTGTCATGGACGTCGAAAGATATCTGGAATTGGAGTTAAAACAAAATACAGACTATCGCTGCGAAGTGCTTTTTGAATTTAATAAAGGGGAAGAAAACTTCTTTACCATTTTTGCAAATTCAAAAGAAGCGCTATATGGTATTGGCATGCTAGCTTGTAAATTAAAGAAACAATATGCGGAAATGACTTGTATTTAATCTGGCCATCAATAGCCATTAATTAGTCTGATTATAGGATATCATTGATTAAATTATCAACAGCTTTGCTTGCGAAAATTGCTTTAATATCATATTTCACCCACTGCTGTAGTTCTTGTTATCTCCAGCCCATAGCCCATTATGCCCACTCTTCTCATTGTGGAAGAAGTGATCAGATTTAGTTTTGTGATACCCATATCCCTTATGATCTGTGCCCCAATACCCAAGTCTCTTTGCTCATCACGTATATCCACTTTTATCCCCTTCGAAAGATTGATAACAGAGTCAATTAAGTCAGGAGAACTCTCAGATTGTCTCATGAATAAGGCTAATCCCTTGCCATTATCCTTGAAATAATCCATCACTTTTCCTAATTGTTGATTCCAGCCAGAAAAAATAAAAGCTGCCAACTCATGGGCATTATTCTCAGAAAATACCCTAACAGGAACCTCTTCCTCCTCTGTCCAATCGCCCCATTGCAGTGCTATGTGAATATCATCACTGGTGATCTGTTTATACACATGCACTTTCAACTCACCAAAAGGCGAATTAACCGGTCCCTCAAATTCCTTTTTTATCAATTGCTCTGTTTGCAATCTGTAGGCTACCAAATCGTCTATAGATATTATTCTTAAGTCATGCTCTTTGGCTATTTCAAGGAGTTGAGGCAGCCGTGCCATTGTGCCATCAGGATTTAATATTTCCACCAAAACACCTGCCGGATAAAGTCCTGCTAATTTAGCAAGATCGATCGCCGCTTCTGTATGACCTGTTCTTCTTAAGACTCCACCCTCTTTTGCCTTCAATGGAAAAATATGTCCGGGTTTTGCATAATCATCCTTCGTTATTTTTGGATCTGTCAAGGCTTGGATACCTGTGGCTCTATCATATGCTGAAATACCTGTACTACATCCATGACCAATCAGGTCGATAGACACCGTAAATGCAGTTTCATGCATGGCTGTATTCCTATTGACCATCATCTCCAGACCTAGAGCATCTACCCTATCTTGTTCCAGTGGAGCACATATTAGTCCACGACCGACAGTCGCCATAAAGTTGATTTTATCAGGGGTCACAAGTTCTGCAGCACAAATAAAGTCTCCTTCATTCTCCCGATTTTCATCATCAACGACAATGATAAGATCTCCATTTTTTATAGCCTCTATGGCATCAGTTATATTATCTAGCATATCTTCTGTTTAAAACGGCAAATGTAAGAAAAGTTGTTTCAAAGTAGAACAGTATTAGAGTATAAGAGTATTAGAGTGCTGCTAAATAGCTCCAACATTGGACACTGGTTAACTCTAATACTGGTTAACTTGCTAACTATTATACTTATTACCAACAAACTCCTCCATTTCCTCTCCTATCTTTTTCCAGGTATATTTTCTAACGACAAAGTCACGGGCATTTTCGCTTAATTCATGCAGGAGATTCTCATCATCCCGAAGTGAATCAATTTGGATTAGAAAGGATTTTAAGTCGTCAGCAATAAGAATTTCTTTTCCCGGCTCGGCACCAATTGCATTATTAACAAGAGATGTGGTGATAACAGGAGTGCCACATGCCATGGCTTCAAGGATTTTGTTCTGCTGACCACTTCCGGTAAACAATGGTGCCACGAATATCTTACCTGACCAGTAAACATCACGAATATCTTCAACCCAACCATTAATGTGATATTTACTGTTCGACAGTTTCAATAATGACTTATGAGGGCGTGCGCCAGCTATTCTTATAGTATAATCTTCTTCAACTTTTGGCCCAATTTTTTTTATAAGATATAATGCTGCTTTGATATTTGGTTCATAGCCTAAGTTGCCAGTAAAGCAAATATCGAACACTTCATATTGGTATTCATTCGGACAGAAATATGTGGTATCGACACCGTTTGGAATGATGAAAATATTTTTATCATTATTTGGGTCAATCTCCGATCTGTCTTGTTCGGAAATGATGGTAAAATGCTGGCCAATGCTTAAAGACATTTGCTCTATTTTGGCGATTTTATTGATCTCCCAAGGAAGCCAGATTTTCTCCCACCACGGTGCCATTTTGTATCTTCTCTTCAAATTGCCGGAAAAAGAATCCATAAAATCAATCCAGATCGGACCTTCAAAGTTTGTAACATATGGCACCACGCGGATTAATTGGCATAATGTTAGATCTGCTCCTGTACTTGAAAGTTCAATACTAATGTCATTTTTAAAACTTTTGTCATAAAAATATGCCACATGGATAGGCAGACCACTCAAGATCCCTGTAAAAACTGTCCATAATCTCTTCCAAATTGCTAGGTGATAGATCTTTATTTTAGCGCAATAAGTAGACAAATGATCTAAGTCTTGCTGTGATACAATTTTATCATTAATACAAAATAAAAATATTTCGTGATGCTCAGAAAGTAATTTGATCTGATTATATATACGAAGTTTATCCCCTTTTTCTAAAGGGTAAGGAAATCGGGAAGTAAGTATATTTATTCGCAAGGAAGGTTGTTTAAATGAAGGCGTCAATTATGGAAACAACTGATCTATCTGCCAATCGTTTTCTTTTTTGGTATATCTAAATCTGTCATGCATCCTGTTTGGACGGCCTTGCCAGAATTCAAACTCGGTTGGAACGAGGCAGTATCCGCCCCATTTATCAGGACGTTGGAGATTTTCATCTTCTTCCTTACGCAATCCTTCATATTTAGTGATCAATGTATCGTAATTTTCAACTACCTCACTCTGATCGGATGCTATTGCCGCAGCCTTACTATCATGTGGCCTTGAAATGAAGTAATCACTTGAACGTTCTGAACTGATCTTATGTACATCACCTTTTATCCTGATCTGACATTCCATATTATGCCACCAAAAAACTAGTGCAGCGCCATGAAAGCCTGCAAGATCTTTACCTTTCCTACTATGATAGTTGGTAAAAAAAACAAAACCTTCATGATCCACTTCTTTCAAAAGTACGATACGTGCATTGACACCATTTACTTCGTCATAAGTAGCAAGTGTCATAGCATTTGGTTCCTTTACACCTGCATCTTTAGCCTTATCAAACATTGACTTAAATTGGGCAAAAGGGTCGTCATTCAATGACATCCTTGCTAGTGCACCTTGTTCGTACTGTTGTCTATAGTCCCGTAAATTCATTTGTTCCTAAAGTTAAAAATCAAAGATAAGAATGTATTTTGAATGGTGATTGGAATGCGATCTTGAAATGAAATAAAACTAATGAGAATTTACTATTCTGTATACTTTTAACGAATTGCTCATCAGAACTATGAGGGAGTATCAAAAAGAATGTGTATCACAGAGATTCTGTGTTAGAATAATAGATTCTGATTAATTGGTGCAGTATTTGAAACCAGTCAAATCTCTTTGTGCAACTCAAAAAATCTTCAATAGCAAAGAATTCTAAAAAATTAAAGACAGTGCAAAATGGAACTACACCGAAAAACTTTGTGCAACTCTGTGAAATAAACCCTTCCTCTTTCAAATCAAAAAAAAATCCAGACATTTCAATGAAACGTCTGGATTAAACCATGAAATTAAAATAAAACGATTTAAGACAATAAGCTTGTCCTGTTTACAAGTTTAAAAGTTTTGGGAACCAACATAAACAAGACAATTACTATACGACGAGAAAACTTGGTATATTGTGTCATCTATGACAAAATCCCGGACTTTAACATTTGACCCATGACAAAACAATCAAAAAAGCTTGGAGAAAAAGGGGAAGCCCTCGCTGCAGAATACCTGTTGAAGAAGGGTTACAGCATTCTGGAGCGCAACTGGCGATGGAAAAGAGCGGAGATCGACCTCATCGCCATGAAAGAAAACACACTGGTCCTGGTCGAAGTTAAGACGAGGTCTTATACATTCTTTGGAACACCTGACGCTTTTGTCACAGATCAAAAGGAAGCAATTTTGCTGGATGCCGGTTATCAATATGCACTACTGATCGAACATGAGTGGTCCGTTCAACTCGACATTATAGGTATCGTGATGAATGAAGATGAGAGTTATACGTTGAAGCATTTGGAGGATGTGTACTTTCCGACATTTGAGTAATTCTGATGTTCTAACTAATTCGAACGATGGCGCGAGTTTTTAACTCATGACATTACGAATTAATATCTTGCTCGTGAGTATTTTTTAACCTCCAACGCTGGCGCGAGTTTTTAACTCGTGACCATACAAAGCATTTTATTGCTCTTGAGCATTTTATATTCTCTATAAGTCAGAAAACTTCATGATATTCTCGCTTTATTTCTTTCACAAATATTTTTTCAAAATAACTTTTATATTCCGCAAGAATATTTTATCTTTGCACCTCGAAATAAAAAAGAATATCATGAAGAAGGACATACATCCTGCAAGTTATAGACCGGTAGTATTCAAAGACATCTCTACAGATGAGGCTTTCATTACTAAATCATGTGTCAACACGAAAGATACCATTACCTGGGAAGACGGTAATGAGTACCCATTGGTAAAAGTAGAGATCTCATCTTTTTCACACCCATTCTTTTGGGTAAAATGAAATTTGTAGATACTGCAGGTAGAATCGACAAGTTCAACAAAAATTCGCAAAATTCAAAAGTAATCTTTGCTGCGATTCAAGTAACAATACAAGACGTATTCATATCAAGCCGTGGTTTTGCCCACGGCTTTTTTTATTTGCCCACGGTTGACTAACTTTGAACTTAAATTTTCGCAATGGATGTGATCTTATTTGATGGCCCGGAATGGGAAGACTTGCTCCCACTGACATACACAAGACCGGTAGCCGGACTCCGAATCGGCATCGATACTATCGAAGAGAAATGGAATGCGGCACTCGACACCAAATGCAAGATCCTTACACAGGCGTACATTCAGCCTAAATACTTAGTGCTACCTTCTGAAGATTATGTCATGATCAATGGAGCATATCTGCCATCTCCTTTTCTAACTGATGCAGTAAAAAATCTCAAGCCGTATCAAAAACTAATCATCAATGACGAAATCATTGCCGTAAGAAGTTCTGTCGCTTTCGATCTTGGAAAATCAGCTGAAGACCTGGATCGAGAGCTGGAGAAAATATCTATAACAACATCATCACCTTTGATCCACATCCTATATCCATGGCACCTCTTCCAATATAACGATATCGTGCTCAAGGAAGATTTTAAGAGGTTGACACACCAAAGAAAATCTGGAACTATTTCTTCTACCAATCAATTATTCGGAGATCAAATCTTCCTTGGAAAAAATGTCAAAGTCGAAGGAGCCATTCTCAATAGCCTGACAGGTCCAATCTATCTTGATGACAACACAGAGATCATGGAAGGAGCGATGATACGTGGTGGCTTGGCACTTGGTGAAGGAAGTTCAGTCAAGATGGGCGCAAAGCTATACGGTGCCAACACTTTCGGCCCACACTGCAAGATCGGCGGGGAAGTGACAAACAGCATATTTCAAGGTTATAGCAATAAAGGCCACGATGGATATCTCGGCAATAGCGTCATCGGTGAATGGTGCAACTTTGGAGCAGATACCAATTCGTCCAATCTAAAAAACAATTATAAAAAAGTAAGTATTTACAATCACAAGACTGATACCTTAATCGATTCCGGTCAACAGTTTTTAGGTCTCATCATGGGTGATCATTCTAAGACCGGCATCAATACGATGCTCAATACCGGCACTGTCGTGGGTGTTTCATCAAATATCTTCGGAGCAGGATTTCCTCCAACTCATGTACCTTCATTTACATGGGGCAATGATGTCAATCCTAATACTTATTTACTTGACAAAGCGCTGGAAGTGGCTAAAGCTGTCATGGCGCGCAGAAATATCGAATTTTCTGATGAAGACAAGGAGATATTGACCACCATATTCGAACTCACCTCAAAATACAGGAAATAAGCCTTGCGATTCCCCGTAAATTTCTGGACAAAAGCGCTCAGTCACCTGGTCAGAGTTCCTGTCGAAAAAGTCGATTCCGGCACGGAGCCACTCTACGTTGATCTAATCAAAGGCCGCTATCAACTTAGCACGGACAAAGCCGTCTATTCATTTGATGACAAATATGACAATTTTGTTGCCGCCTTCAAGACCATCAATATCAAAAAGTTTCAACGAAAAAATATTCTAGTTCTTGGTGGAGGTCTTGGCAGTGTCCCATATATTCTTGAGAAAAACCACGGTTTAAAAGCACATTTTACCATCGTAGAATACGACCTCAACGTCATCAAATTATTCAATAAATATTCCAGACCAAGACTTAAAAGTGTTGTGGACATCGTCGAAGCAGACGCTGAACACTTCATTCACAACAACAACATGACCTATGACATGATCATCATTGACTTATTTATCGATGATGAGATCCCTGAAAAATTTACGAGTTTCGAATTTCTTGAGCTGTGCAAGGCCAATCTTGCCCAAAATGGATTGCTACTTTTTAACTGGATGACAGTCACAGAACTTCAAAAAGTGCATTGTGCCGATTATAAAAACTTGATATTTGATGTGGTATTTAAGGAGCACAGATTTGTGAAGACGCGGTATAACTATGTGCTGAAGGGAATTAATGGGTAATTGTTAGTTGTTAATTATTAATTATTATTTTTTGTCGAGGTGCACAAAACAACCATGCTTACGTCATCCGACGTATCTATATCCTCATATTTTATCTTTTCAATATCAAAGTTCAGTCAATACTTGAGTCGTCGGATGTTTTCGTTTTTTTAATTAAGCTGCACGAAAGTGTCAGATGACATGAAGTAATCAGACCAGGATCAGTAGTACTATTTTTTTAGCCACGAATTCCACTAATTTTCACTAATTAATTCGTGTTAGATGCGAAGCATCATTCGTGTAATTCGTGGCAAAATATAATTTCAACTTCAATTATATCTGTGATCTCTGTAATTGTTAGTTGTTAATTATTATTTTTCTGAAGTGAATCATCGCATTTAGTTCAACACTTATAGTCGAGTTTGAAAAGCTTTAACTGACTTTTTCAAAATATCAATTTTCACGAAAAACGTATGTTCTATGTGTTTCAAAAACAATTGATAATCATAAGTTTCATAAAACAACATGAGTAATCATTAGAAATTCATATTCGTCTGAATGGCTTCAAAGGTCACAAGCTAAAAACATGCGCCAGAGTGCATTGCAACAAACTTTACTCCAATAGCACTAAAATTAAATATATAAAATGCCAATATATGTATTTCGTCTTTTTATTATTTTGATCTTTTTTCAGGTAAAATAAAAATCTGTTTAGAACCAATCATTAAATACTCCATCGATTTGATCTCAGCAATTGATATTGAATAAACTTTTACTCCATCTTTAGCAACATAAAATAAATCACTATTTTTCTCAGGATTATTATCTCTATATGTATAGCCTAAAAGAATACCTTGCCCCCATCGTAGTTCTGGAACATGAATATCATAAGCGAATTGTTCTTTTGAAATCTCAAATGTATCTATACTGTTCACCTTGATCCTGGTAACAAAAGACATGCCGGTGCTATTTTTTTCAAATGATACAATGAAATTTTGCTCAGGCATTATTGCTTCTGTAAATACACAAGATAAAGAGCTTAAACTAAGGACAAAAATCAGGTATCTAAAGGAAGTCGATTTATTGAATTTCAAATTTATTGATTTCATTTTTAGGTAATTTTGGCGATTTGAATTAAAATGCAAAGGTAAATGTCATATTTAAATATCAAATAATATTCATTTTTTTCCGAGAAGTATTTTCTAAAGCCATTTTTTTCAAAAATCCTCCAACCAAAAATTTATACAAAGAATTTTCCCAACTCTCTTACCTTTACGCCGTGGAAGTTATTGAAGATATTTTAAAAAAGTTTGGCGCCCGAAATCCTTCCTGGCCCGAAAATTCAGCTACGACAAATTAATATTTAATCAGTGGCCTCACCGGCTCAGGTATTGCATTTTACATGGCTGCAGCTTTCAAACAGGAAGCCCGCTCCTTTATGTTCATCGCTGATGACAAGGACAAAGCCGCCTATCTTTATGACACCTTCAGTACACTATTGGGCAGTCATGTTTTTCTACTTCCTGATTCTTTTAAAAGACCCGGCAACTTTGAAGAGATCAATGCAGCACACGTCCTGAAGAGATCAGAATTGTCTTCAGCCCTGCTGACGTCAAAGCAACCAATGGTCGTCGTGACCTATCCTCAGTCCATATTTGAGAAGATCATCCGACCGGAACAACTTGAAAAAGACAAAATTACAGTTAATAAAGGCGAACTGTTCGACCAGGATTTTGTCCTCGATATTTTAATAGAATACGGTTTTGAAAGGGTAGATTTTGTATACGAGCCGGGGCAGTTTTCCTTGCGTGGTGCCATTGTGGACATCTTTTCATTTGGAAATAGCCAGCCATATAGAATCGAATTGGACGATGACAAGGTCGAAAGCATCAGACTTTTTGACCCTTCCAGCCAACTATCGACAAAGAATGTTGCCTTTCTTTCTATTCTTCCAAATGCCAATATCAAATTTCAATCGGAAGATAAAGTCTCGTTGTTTGATGTTTTGGAAGATAATTGGCAGATCGTCATCGAAGATCAGCACATCGTCCTGGATCAATTGCGCATAAATTATGAAAAAGCTGAAGAGATTCTGCGCAACGTCACCATGATTGAACAACCGGAGGCGCAGAAATTTTTCAGAGACAGATCTTACATTAACCCGGATGATCTGGTCAGCCAATTGTCTAAATTCAATGTCTTCCACCTCAATAAACCCGCTAGGATTAAGATAGCTGAAGAAATAAAATTTGATACAAAGCCACACCCTGTCATAAATAAACAATTCAAATTGCTGCTCGAACACCTTCAGCAGAATGAATCAAAAAATATAAAGACCTATTTCTTTTCTGAAAATTCCAGACAATTAGCTAGACTGGAAGCCATCTTAGTCGATCTCGGCGCTAAAGAATCCTTTCAACCCGTCATAGGTTCTATTCACGAAGGATTTCTGGATGAAAAAAGTAAGATAGAAATTCTCACCGATCACCAAATCTTCCAACGATATCATCAATACAGTCTCAAGACCGGTTATACACGTGATCAGGCAGTTACCATGCGTATGCTCAAAGAGTTACAACCGGGAGATTATGTAACTCATATAGATCACGGTGTCGGTAAATTCTCCGGTTTGGAAACCATTGAGATCAGCGGTATAAGACAAGAATCCGTCAGAATTCTTTACAGAAATAATGACATCCTTTATGTGAGTATCAACTCTCTGCATAAATTGTCAAAATACGTCGGCAAGGATGGCGAGCCGCCAATGATCAACAAATTGGGTTCGGACAGCTGGAAGCAACTTAAGCAGAAGACCAAGAAAAAGGTCAAAGACATCGCTGAAGGGCTCATCAAACTATACGCAAAACGAAAAGCGAGTGAAGGTTTCGCATTTTCTCCGGATGGTTATTTGCAAGCGGAATTGGAAGCATCATTCCTTTATGAAGACACGCCGGATCAGTTCAAATCCACAAACGATGTCAAGGAAGATATGGAGAAACCTTATCCAATGGACCGCTTAATATGTGGAGACGTAGGTTTTGGAAAAACAGAAGTAGCTATCCGTGCAGCATTCAAAGCGATAAACGATGGTAAACAAGTTGCCATTCTCGTACCAACAACCATCCTTGCGTTGCAACATTATCATACATTCCATGATAGATTGAAAGACTTTGGTGTCTCTGTAGAATATCTCAACAGATTCAAGTCTACCAAAGAGAAAAAGGAAGTTTATGTAACGATCAAATCTGGCAAAACGGATCTTGTCATCGGCACGCACGCTTTATTGAATAAAGAAATAGATTTCAAAGATCTTGGATTATTGATCATCGATGAAGAGCAAAAATTTGGTGTTCAGGCGAAAGAGAAGATCCGCGGACTAAAGGTCAATGTGGATACACTTACACTCACTGCTACCCCAATACCAAGAACATTACAGTTCTCCTTGATGGCAGCACGTGACCTTTCCATCATCCGAACTCCTCCACCCAATCGTCAACCGATCTATACAGAGATCAGGTCATTCGAACAAAAATCGATAAAGGACGCCATTGAAAATGAATTGAGCAGAGGTGGGCAGGTGTTTTTCGTACATGACAGGGTGAAAAATCTACCTGAAATGTCAGAATTCATCGTCAATATGATACCGGGAGCGAGCGTGGCATTTGCTCATGGGCAGATGGACAGTAAGTTATTGGAGAAGACCCTTGTCGACTTTATTGAAGGTAAATTTGATGTACTTGTTTCAACAAACATCATCGAAACAGGCCTCGACATTCCGAATGCCAATACGATGATCATCAATAATGCACATCACTATGGCCTGAGCGACTTGCACCAACTGAGAGGTAGAGTTGGCCGGTCTAACAGAAAAGCTTATTGCTATCTGATAGCACCGCCAATGTCAACCATGACTCCGGAGGCAAAGAAAAGATTGAAGACGATTGTCGAGTTTTCTGAACTGGGCAGTGGATTTGAGATCGCCATGAGGGATCTTGACATCAGGGGAAGTGGCAATTTACTTGGTGGAGAACAAAGTGGATTTATTGCAGAGATCGGTTATGATACTTTTCAGAAAATTCTGGAAGAAGCAATTTTGGAACTGAAAGAAGATGAATTCAAAGATGTGTTTAAGGAAGAGATCTCCAGGAAGAAGATCCATGTCAGAGAAGTTACGATCGAGACTGACTCAGAAATGCTAATTCCGAATACATATGTGACTTCATCCACAGAAAGGCTGAGCCTTTACAACGAGATGGATGCCATCGAAAATGAGGAAGTCTTGACCAAATTCCTTGCCGATATGAATGACCGCTTCGGTCCAATTCCCAATTCTGTGGAGGAACTTGCTGATGGACTTAGGATGCGATGGTTGCTACGTTTACTTGGTTTTGAAAGAGCTGTTGTTAAAAATGGTACTTTAAATGCATATTTCCCTGCCAATCCCCAGTCAACTTACTACGAATCAGAAACTTTTAAAGCCCTCTTCCAATATCTTGCCATCCTCAAAGATCCAAAGATCATGGTTCAAAAAACCTTGAAAAACCTGGTTTTACGTGTGAAAAATGTCAGGAATGTTCAGGCTGCAATGAAGTTCTTTAAGGGTCTGATTGAGACGGTGGAAGGGTGACGTGGGACAAGGGTAATCGGTAATCGGTAATCGGTAATCGGTAATCGGTAATCGGTAATCGGTAATCGGTAATCGGTAATCATAAACACAGGAAACTATATCACAAAGTTTCACAAAGCTTCACAAAGACGTAATTTACTCTTAGAAAGTCATTCTAATTTCTGACTTCTAACTTCTGACTTCTTACTTCTAACCTCCTCACCTCCTCACCTCCTCACCTTCTCACCTTTTTATATATTTCACAGAGCTTATAAAAGTAAACCAAAGCTTGACAAAGACATAAAGTAATCATAGAAGGTCATTCTAATTTCTGACTTCTGACTTCTAATTTTGTCTCTGACTTCTAACTTCTGACTTCTGACTTCTGACTCCTGACTTCCTCACCTCTCAAACTCAATCCTATATATATTCGGCCAGAATTTACCTGTCACATAGACTTTATTGCTAACAGAATCATAGGCGATGCCGTTCATGACTTCGGAATATTGGAAAGTAGCATTTGCTTCATTTTTCAGGGATGTAAGGTCCATTTTACCGACGACTTTTCCGGTAGAAGGATCGATTTTGACTATTAGATTACTCTGCCAGATGTTTGCATAGATATAACCCTTTATCCATTCCAATTCATTGAGGTTACCGAGTCCGTAGCCATTTTCAGTGACATCTATGGATTTGACTGCTTTCATATCGGGCGGAAGTAAATAAGTCAGCTTGCTAGTGCCATCGCTCATGATAGCATGCTTTCCATCAGTAGTCATACCCCAGCCTTCTTTACTATTGAAAGCAAATTCCCCTTCCTTTTTGAAAGTTTTAGCATTGTAAATGAAGCCTATTCGATTCTGGTAGGTCAATTGATATAACTTATCATTGATAACGACTATTCCTTCACCAAAATATTTTGTTTTATCAAGCCTAATCTTTTCCTCTGTTTTACCTGAGCTCATATCCACAGTTGCGATCAAGGATTCAGCTATTTTGATCTCTTCCGGCGAACCAGTACTTTCAAGGAAGGTTCCATTATATACCAAAAATCCTTCTGTAAAATAGGTAGTGCTATGTGGAATTATACCACTTACATTGAAATTAATTACAGGAGTAGTCGGTGGCACATCTACCGGCTTTTCTTCCGGTTTAGGTTCAGGTTTACAAGAAAGTATTGAAATACAAAGCAATCCGACAAGAAGCCAACTATTTTTCATCATTTGAAACTATTAAGCTGCAAATGTAAGCTAAGTTTTCAAATCAAAGGTCCTCTAACCACTCTGAAGCATGTCTATTAAATCCTCCGGGTATCTCAAAATTGTCAGGAGCTGTATTTTCGGGTGCTCTATTAGCTACCTTATACAGTTCTTTCTTCCAATTAGGATTTCTGACTTCCCCTCTTGCATTGGACTGCAACAATCGGTAATCAACTCCATCCAAAAATGGGTTGTAAAATAGAAATTTGACATTGGATTGATTAAGCTTTGGTATATCGTAGTATAACCAGACTTCATAAGGTGCTGAAGATGGGTCATCTTGAATATTGACCATATCACTTGGTTTACCATATTTCATAAATATAAGTCCTCTGTCGGTTTCAAAGCCATATCCAAGCCCAGATTTATAGTTTTTATCTACAGCTTTGGCAACTTCCATATATTGTACATAATATTCATCTGGATGAACAGGTGACTTTTCTTTATAAAACTGGAATAAAAAATTTGTTTTGGCTGTAGTATTTGGGTCCTTTAAAATCCTGTTTAACAATTCTACATCTGATTGTTTTACTAACATTGCTATAGCTCTAAGAGCATAATTGAGTTGATCTTCTGTTAATTTTCCAGCAAATGAATTCTCCACCTCATCAATCAACTTCTTAGACAATAATGCTTCATCTCTGACCGGATTACTTTTGGTAAAATAAGTTTGTGAGCTATCTATAATGTTTTTGACCCCATCCATCAGATATATCTGCATCATATAAGTTCCTGATTCGTAATAGGTGGCATCAAACCAGGTGGTGATAGCATCTTGTTCATTATTGCTCCTACGGAAGTTATTTCTGGCTATGAGGCTGTAATTTCCTGACCCATCTTTTTTACTAATTTTGATGGAATAAGCAGATTTATCAGCTTCCAATTTGTTGGTATTGTAAGATTCAAAATACACGCCAATTCTGTTCAATCTAGAATTAACATAACCAAAGGGTATCAATTCATAAAAATACCCATTTTTTGCAAGGCTTCGGTCTTCACTCCTAATGGTATCCGCCACTAATTGAATATTGGACAAAGTTGGTTTTTTTAATTCAGCAGTAATATCCAATTCAACAGAATCACGATACACATTGGTCGGATCGGCAATATCACTACAATCAAAATCCATAATATATTTTCCGGGCTTTAAGCCATACCTTTTCAAAGCGACAAAATCCTTAAGCGCTGTCTGCCTTCCACTTTCTATTATAAAATTGTCAAAACGAATAACCTTTCCTGCTTGTTTAAATAAGACCCTTACCTTTACCTGACGCTCAGCAATATTTTGATCACCATCAGATTTCAAAGGTGAAACCGTTGAGGCAACTGTATGCAGGTAAACTTCTATATATGGTGAATGATCAGCATAAAACTGAGTGATAAGGATACTCAGGTCAAGTGCCCTCATTTGAAAGGCCATAAATAGAAAACTTAGTAAAAATAATTGCCGTTTCATCCGTAATATTTTAGAAATTATCAAAGAGTATCTTGAATTATATCTGTTTGTCTCTTAAATTTGAATTGGAAAGGCATATCCCTGATCACGCTATTGATTTCCAAAGTAGAATCATCCAAACTAATAATATCATACATTATTGTATCTCTCATCATATGCAGTATGCTTCCTTCTTTAAGAACGTATGAAGCTGTCAATGTGTCTCCTGTAATGTTAGAAATTATTGAAGAATCATTAATGTCATAAAATAATCCTTGCAATGTATTAGTTTCCAATCCATTTCTACTAGCTGCTTCCAACACCCATAGACCATTGATACTTTCCATCTTTACTACAAGATTCGATTGTTCATTTTTCTTGCAACTCCAAAATAGTATAATGAAAAGAATAAAAAATGCTGAAATATTTTTCATGTATATTTTCATTTAAAATAGAATGCAAATATACAGTAAATTTGATAAGTGCTCTTGGATGTAATGCTCCTGACATTAGAATTGATAACACAACATACTAATAATCCATGCATTATATACACATTTTGAACTTATAGTCGAGGATATATTTCAGCTTTTTTTGATAAATGGCCGCTATGCAAAATAAAGTCAAAACATAGAATTCAAAATAATTTTCTACCTGTCTATAAAGTATAACTACTTCTTTTATCTTTGGAAAAATTATTATTGACAAAAACTAAATAACATGAATAGAGAATTGCATGCATGGCATAGTCCGGCTTTGAATAAAACAATGGAAATAGCTGTTTACGGTCATTTTGGAATCCCTTTATTAATGTTGCCTACTGCGGCAGCAGACTATCTGGAATACGAGCGATTTTTATTGATAGACGCTATAAAGCCATATATTGAAAGTGGTAAAATCAAAGCATTTTCTATAAATAGCATTAATTCTGAAAGCTGGTTGAACAGTAAAATGCACCCAAGACATAAATCGATCAGGCATAATCAATTCAATGAATATGTTTATAATGAAGTTGTACCTTTTATTAAAAGTCAAACTTCAGAAGATTCAAAAATAACCATCACAGGAGCTTCACTTGGTGCATTACATAGTGCAAATCTTTTCTTCAAAAGACCTGATCTGATCTCAGGAGTGATCGCTATGAGCGGAGACTACGACCTTACCACTTACACTGATGGGTATTATGATGATGATGTTTATTTCAATTCTCCAATGTCCTATATGCCGGGTCTTGAAAATGAAGCTTATCTCTCCAGGCTTCGCAACAATCCCCATATCCATATATATACAGGAAGTGGTAACTATGAGACTCCGGATGCTTCCAGAAAATTTGCTGCCATGCTCGAAGAAAAAGGAATTGCCGTAGATCTTGATGTCTGGGGATTCGACATGCCTCATGACTGGCCTACATGGAGAGCTATGCTACCTTACATCATAGATACTAAATATTAAAAAAATGCTGCCTTCCTGAACTTATCAGAAGGCAGCATGAACAATATTATAGGTGAATGAAGGTCCCTTGTACTCCAAACATGTACAAAATTGTAATAAGAGGTAGTAAAATATCTTAAGTTGTCAAATATCAGAAAGGATATATTTTGTAGCACACTTACAACAACTTATTTTCCCCTATGAGTTATCAAGTGTATATAGAATCCTCAAAAGTGACCGACCAATTTAAATGATTTTAAAAAAAAATATATGTTGCATCAAAAACTACTTTTTGGATCAATTATAAGCACATTGACCTTGATGATATTCTTTTCTTCTTGCAGCAATAATAATGCAGGAAAAGATATGGGTATTAACGGCAAAACTGAACCCAAGGATATGATCAAGGAAGTAGCAGCCGACACTTTTAGAAATACTAAAGATTCTTACACAGAATATACCAGTTTTGAAATAAGTGAGAAAGGTTATGATCCTTGTGAATTATTGACTATGCAATCAATAACCACAACATGCAAACCAACATCTGCTGTAAATATTTTTAATCAAAATAAAGCAGTGGAAAAAGTCTGTATTTATTCATGGATGGGAACAGATGGAAAAATTTGTCAGGTCAAATTTACTATTTTGGCTTATTCATTGAGTAATGACAAACTTGTATCCCTATTTAAACCTGATAAAGATGGTCTTATAACGCACAGCAATAGCGGTGTAAGATGGATCGTTAGCAATAAAGTTTTGTCAGTAAGTTATATTGGTGAAGTAATAAAAAAAGTAAATATCCTTGATATTAAATCCCACGTAAAGCCATTTAAGTAACCAACGAAATGCAACTTAACATCATCTGATAGCTTCAAGACATCTGATAGATCCTATTACTCAAGCATAAAAGCATACGAAAACATCCGACGACTCATGATTTGAGTCTAGATCTATATATAATAAAAGAAATATGAAGGTAAGGATGCATCGGATGGCGTAAATAATAATAACCTATCCAAAAAGGCAAGATTAATTTGCCAACAATAATGTTTTTACCTTACATGGTAAGCCATTCGGATCAGAGCTAAATCCGCCAGTGCTATTGCAGCCGCAGCTTCAAGCACCACAGGTACGCGCAGCGCAATGCAAAGATCATGCCTGCCTTTGATGGAAAACTCTTCCACTTCATCACTATCCCAATTATAAGACTTTTGAATTTTTGGTGTTGAAGAAGTAGGCTTGACTACTACCCGGAATTCTAAATCATTTCCATTTGAAATGCCTCCCACTATTCCACCTGCATTGTTGGTCAAGGTCTTACCGGAATTGTCAAGGATAGCGTCATTATGCTCAATTCCAAACATTTTGGCTGCCGCAAAACCTTTGCCAAACTCTATTCCTTTGATGGCAGGTATAGAAAAAACAGCATGCGCAAGAACAGATTCTACTGAATCAAAAAAAGGCTCACCAAGGCCTACAGGCAGACCTTTAATCCTGCATTCAACTATCCCACCGATACTATCTTTAGCTTGAATTGCCTTTTCAAGACCTGCTTCCAAATCTTTTTCTCCTCCAATTTCTAAAATCTCTGCATTGATGGATATATCAGTGTTTAACACATGACTTAACACGATCTTGGCTATCACTCCTGCTGCTACCAAACAAGTCGTAAGTCTTCCCGAAAAATGCCCTCCTCCCCTATAATCTTCAAATCCCCCAAACTTAACATGTCCGGTAAAGTCAGCATGCCCGGGACGTGGTATATCTCTTTGACTTGTATAGGCTTCACTTCTGGTATTATTATTTTCAAATCGTATCAAAATGGGTGCTCCTGTGCTCATTCCATTAAACAAACCACTACTAAGAATGGGATAGTCACTTTCCACGCGCGGGGTGGTTCCCTTCTTGCCTGGTTTTCTGCGCTCTAGATCTGGAATTAACAAATTCTCGTCAATAGGTATGCCGGACGGCACTCCATCTATGATTATGCCAACTTCTTTTCCATGGGACTCGCCATAGATTGATACGCTAAAGATCCTGCCGAAATGGTTCATATGACAAAGATGCATAAAGAATCTGAAAATTTTATGCTCGTAATATTGACTTGGAAAATAAAACTATTATCCAAAGCACATTTATTTGAATTACACACCATGACAGCTCTTGACTTATTTATCTATATTTGCTCATCATTAAACTTAAACAAATTGTAATGCCTCTGAAAGCATTCGATCCATATGTCGGCAGAATAATAGACGGATCAAAAGATTCTGAATCAGTGAATTATGGTGAACTTTTCCATGCTGGCCTCCCTCCCTTTTTAAGAGGCCCTTATGCATCAATGTATGCTAAAAGACCCTGGACAATAAGGCAATATGCCGGATTCTCTTCTGCAACAGAAAGCAACGCCTTTTACAAAAGAAATCTTGCCGCAGGGCAAATGGGACTAAGTGTTGCCTTCGACCTCGCCACCCATAGAGGATATGATTCTGATCATCCAAGAGTAACAGGCGATGTAGGAAAAGCAGGCGTAGCGATTGATTCAGTGGAAGATATGAAGGTATTATTTCAAGATATACCATTGGATAAGATGTCGGTATCCATGACTATGAATGGTGCTGTGCTGCCAATACTTGCATTCTATATTGTAGCTGCAGAAGAACAAGGAGTTAGTCCGGAATTCTTATCAGGAACGATCCAGAACGATATTCTCAAGGAATTTTTAGTAAGAAATACTTATATCTATCCTCCAAGACCATCAATGCGCATCATCTCAGATATTTTTAAATATACGGCTGCTCATATGCCCAAATTCAACTCCATTAGTATCAGTGGATATCATATGCAGGAGGCAGGGGCATCTGCTGCTCTCGAACTGGCATATACACTAGCCAATGGATATGAATATTTAAAAGCGGGAGTTGGAGCAGGTCTAAATATTGATCAGTTTGCGCCAAGATTATCCTTTTTCTGGGGTATTGGAATGAATTTTTATGAGGAAATAGCAAAGATGAGGGCTGGTAGAATGCTTTGGTCGAATATGGTCAGTAAATTCAATCCCAAGAGCGAAAAGTCGTTAATGTTGCGCGCGCATTGTCAGACATCCGGTTGGAGTCTATTGGCTCAGGATCCATTCAATAATATTTCTAGAACTGCTATAGAAGCTATGGCAGCTGCGCTTGGTGGCACACAGTCACTACATACGAATGCCCTGGATGAAGCACTGGCATTGCCTACAGATTATAGTGCCAAAATAGCCAGCGATACCCAGCTTTATCTGCAAAAAGAAACCGATTTAACAAAGGTGATAGACCTTCTGGGCGGTTCAGAAATGATCGAACGCATGACCTCAGACATAGCTGATCAAGCTTTAAAATATATAGAAGAAACGGAAGAAGCTGGTGGAATGGTGGCTGCCATTGAAAAAGGGCTGCCAAAAATGCGCATCGAAGAAGCTGCTGCCAAGAAACAAGCTTTTATTGATAGCGGACATGAGAAAATTATCGGATTAAATTTCTATAAAAATGATTCCGAAACAAATCTAGAACTACTGGAAATCGACAATACATCCGTCCGAAATATGCAGATTCTATCCATCAATAAGATTCGTGAAGGGAGAGATAAAGCAGCTTATCAGCGATCAATCGATAAGTTGATAGAAGCAGCAAAGACAAGTGGCAACTTACTTGAAGCAAGCGTTGAAGCTGCAAGATGCAGAGCCACACTGGGTGAGATAAGCGCTGCCTTGGAAACAACCTTCGGCAGACATAAGGCAGAAACTAAAATGATTTCAGGAGTGTATATGAGAAACATTGGTAATAATAATGCTTTTCTGAAAGCGAAAGAATTGTCCGATAAATTTGCAGAAATAGAAGGTCGGCGTCCAAGAATCTTAGTTGCAAAATTAGGACAAGATGGCCACGACAGAGGTGCAAAAGTGATAGCTACAGGATTCGCTGATCTAGGCTTCGATGTGGATATTGGGCCATTATTCCAAACCCCGGAAGAAGTTGCGATGCAGGCTGCAGAAAATGATGTGCACATCGTAGGTATATCATCACTCGCTGCAGGTCACAAAACCCTTGTTCCTGCAGTCATTGAGGAACTTAGAAAGCTGGGCCGTGGCGATATTCTTGTGGTGGCAGGTGGTGTAATCCCACCAAATGATTACCAATTTTTATTTGATGCAGGTGTCGTTTCGGTATTTGGCCCGGGAACTGTTATTCCTGAAGCAGCAATCGAACTAATAGAAATTCTATTGAAAACGCTGCATCATGAGTAAAATAGTTTTTGCATCAGATTTTCATTTAGGTCAAAAAGGGCTTTTATCAAGTGCAGATAGAGAAAAGGCAATAGTAAAATGGATTGATGAAGTAGCCATGGAGGCCGATGAGGTCTTCCTACTCGGAGATACTTTTGACTTTTGGTATGAATATAAATCTGTAATTCCAAAAGGGTTTACACGTTTTCTTGGTGCTTTAGCTGAATTGGCGGATACAGGAAAGCCTATCCACATGTTTACAGGCAACCATGATATGTGGATATTCAAATATTTTACACTAGAATTTGGGATTCCAATATACAGACAGCCTACCCTATTTGAAAGACAAGGAAAAAAACTGATCATCGGTCATGGTGATGGTCTTGGACCTGGCGACTTCACTTATAAGATTATTAAAAAGATATTTAATAATCCTATCTGCATTCATCTCTTCCACTGGCTGCACCCTTCTATAGGCATGAGTATTGCCAATGCATGGAGTACGGGTAGCAGAAACTCACACAATGATATCTACAAATTCTTAGGTCCAGAAAAAGAATATCTCCTTCAACATTGCGAATCAGAGTCTGTCATAGACCCTACAATTGACTATTACATCTTCGGACATCGCCATCTTCCGATAGAGTTCACGCTTAACAATGGAAAGAGTAAATACATTAATACGGGAGACTGGCTTGCATTTCAATCATATGCAACCATGGAAAATGGATCGATCAATGTTCAATTTTTCGAAAATCCATCTTCCATGGTCGTCACAAACGACGTCAATAGCTGGGATAAAAACAAGATCAACTTTTAGCCAGGCTGATCTCCTCCAGTCACTTCATCCAATTCTTCTTCGATATACTCGATACGGTCTATTAACCTGCTGCTGATTCGAAGGAAATCCATCTCGGTTATAACTCCTACTAGTTCGTGTTTGTATACTACAGGAAGGCAACCGATCTTTTTCGTTCTCATTAATTCCAAAGCCTCTGCAATAGTAGCGTCTGGGCTTATAACTTCCGGCTCAGTAATCATAACATCACCTACCGTAACTATATCATTATTATTTGTGATCTTGCGGTTACTGAAATGCCTTAGAAGCAATCTGCTTGTTACTAAGCCAACGATATTGCCTTTTTTGTCCTCGACAGGCATATAGCGAATTTTCCTCCAGTCCATCATTTCAGCTACCAATTCTACTATATCATCCTTCTGTACAGTGAAAAGGTCAGTTTCCATGAACTCTTCCACCTTTAATGCACCAGGGCGATATTCTTCCAGGTCCTGCAATCTTGGAGCCTTCCATTTATGAATCGGAATTTCTTGCTCTTGATTTTTAATGATTGACTGAGTTAATACAACCATTGCTTCATCTCGTGTGACATGCTTGATAAATGAAGTGAATGCCCTCAATTGCCAGCGTGCTCCGGTCATGTGTTTTTCTGCACGTCCTTTGATCACATCCATATATCTTGTGATATCATCCTGGTTAACACCCTTTAATTTCAAACCATGTTCAGCCAAAGGAATAAGCTCCTGCAATGCAAGTTCAGTAGGAGTAATCTTCTTATCTTTTAACCAGGTAAATTTGGTATCGATACCAAATTGTGCTGCCTTGCCAAAATTATCACGTACATCTTCAAAAGAAATATTTTTTGTAATATCCTTTTGTGTGTCATCCAAGCCTGCCATGCAACCAAGCCACAAAGCAGCGTTTGCTATTTCGTCAAGTACTGTTGGGCCTGAAGGGATTACTCTATTTTCGATCCTTAGGTGCGGTTTTCCATTATCACTAATACCATAGCAAGGCCTGTTCCAGCGATATACAGTAGAATTGTGGATCTGTAATGCCTGTAATTTTGGAACCTCTCCCCTGGCTACCATTGCCATAGAATCGTCATATTTATCACCGGTCATGATCACACGGAAACGGCTTATGTCTTCTTTATAGATCTCAAGAATTGACTTGCGCAGCCATCCTTTACCGAAACTTACTCTTGGACTTCTATCCCTCATATGCTCTGTTGAAGTTCTGGTATCAAGCGCTTGTTGGAAAAGAGCGATACGAGATTCATGCCATAATCTCCTTCCGAAGACTATTGGTGAATTTGCACCAAGAGCAATGATAGGCGCAGCAAGAGTCTGAGCTATGTTATAATGTTTTACAAAGTTCTTCGGAGTAGTCTGCATGTGCACCTGAAAACTGGTGTTACATGCTTCCAGTAATGGAGAATCATGTTTGACTAGTAATTCATCTATACCTTGAAGACGTAATTCATATGCAGAAGCAATCAACATATCATTGAATGCCTCCATCAAAGCATAATATCTGTCTTTTGGTGTGAGATTCGTTAGCTTAAGGTCAAATTTATTCAACGTTGGAAGGATACCAGTCAAAACTATCTTGGCGCCGTATTTTTTTAAGTGCTCCTTTATAACTCCAAGTTGATCATTATTTTCTTTCTCCATTAGACTGAAGCAATCGCCTACAAACTCTCTAGGAGACAGGTTAGTTTCGAGGTTAAACTTTGCTAACTCAGTGCCCACCCAATCGAATTCCTTCATTTCTTCCAAAACTTCAACTGCTATCAATGCGGGCTTAAAATATTTATCGTCGACCATGAACATTTCCTGCTCAGCGCCGATGCGCATGATATCTGTCTCAAACCAATCATCTGCAAGCATTGTTTCCAGTGCTTTTACATCATTTAGCAGGTGCTTGACAAACAATTGCAGCTCCTCTTTTGAATTTAATTTATTTACGTTTTGCTCTCCCATTTCTTATTGTTATTCTATCTTTATTCATAATAGTTTCCAAATATTGTACAATTTTTTGAAAGTGACAACTATTATTTTAATTGCACCAAAAATGTTTGTAAAAAAATAATAATAAAATTATCAATACCTGCCTGTTTAAATACGTTAGTTAAAATATGAAAGCGAATTTATGTCTTCTTTTGTTTTGTGGATTTTGTGTCGTAAGCTCCTTGGGCTGCCGAAAGGATAGCTTTGTAAAGAAATTCGGTATTCGCCTGGAAAGGGACTTTAGTGTACCAGCCGGACTTGATATTCTTGATGCACATTATTTTGTATTGTCTGAAATGCCAACATTTTATGCTAATCTAATTGCACAAGAAGACGTTCCTGATGGTGCTAAAGTAAGTTTGGTCCCGGAAAAAGCTTTGATTACTTCCCGCTTTGGAAATATTGATTTCGATTTTATAGAAAAAGTATCAGTTAAGATCTATACCAATGCCAACATCGATGATAAAGCAGAAGCATTTTACATCGAATATATACCAAAAAGTGTTGATGGAGAATTGGCATTAATTCCAACTAGTTTTGAAGCCCTTCCCTTTCTAAAGGATGGACTGGTAAACGCTGAAGTAAAATTTTTATTCAAAATAACTACACCTCAGCAATTAGACCTCCATATTCAAATGGATTTTCGGGGAAATTATTGAAGAGAGTAAAATAGTATTAGAGTAGAATAGAAAGATATGCCGAATCATTTATTATTAGAAGGGCAAGGCCTTCCCCTTTATTCTGACCAGTATCGATTGTGGTTGCGGCATTCATATAATACCGAATGGAAATTCGTAATTGACCAAATAAATTTGATCAAACGACTTTCAGCTCGGTATTATACGGCAAAAAATTGGTCAATTATATAATTCCGTTTCGTATAACAATCCAACCCTCTCTAAAACCACAATTTAATTATGTGCATGTGCAATGCATTGCACATTATCACCCTATCTCCCCTCACTTTCTAAATTTCAAACCCATTAAAAAACCAACAACAAGTAATTTATTTTTTACTAAATGTAAGGTATTTTTTACGTTTAGTAATATTTGTTTTACATTTGCGTTTAAATTAAAAACATGCAAAATGAAAAGTAATTATTTATTCCCTTCAAAATTTAAATTCCTCGGTTTAGTTATTCTGATCCCAGTGAGCATTCTTGGTTTGTTAATGTTAATATATGGCTATGAGCCGGAACTATTAAATGTTAGGGTTCTGTCCATAATAAGAGATGAATTTAACACACCTCTTTCATATTTCTCCATCGAGAATAATAACATTTATAATGAGATAATTGGTTGTTTGCTAATTGCAAGCGCGCTGATGGTGGCATTTTCAAAAGAGAAAAAGGAAGATGAATTTATTGCCAAAATCAGATTGGAGTCTTTGGTATGGGCCACTTATTTCAACTATGCAATATTATTCATATCACTCATTTTTGTATATGATCTTGCATTTTTATGGGTGATGGTATTTAATATGTTTACCCTTTTAATATTTTTTATTCTGCGGTTTAACTGGCAGGTTTGGAAAATGAATAAAAATACAATGGATGAAGAATAGTATAAAAGTTGAAAGAGCGAAGAAGAACCTCACTCAGGCAGATCTTGCCAAAATGATCAATGTAAGCAGGCAGACTATCAATGCAATGGAACTCGGAAAATATGTTCCCTCCACATTACTCGCTTTAAAATTAGCCAGAATATTTGGAGTGGAAGTAAGTGCCATTTTTGAGTTGGAAGAAACGGATGAGTGAGAAGATGGGTAATGGGTAATGGGTAATTAGATTAATTTACACTAAAATAAGCTCAAAAATCATCATGAACACCTGCATAATCATAATATTTTATGTCTGAAAATATTTAATTGATGAATATTAAAATGAAAACTGTAGGGACATGTCGCGACCTGTCCCTACAGTTTTCATTTTAATATTTTAATCATCAACTTTTAAACTAGAATATCTACATACTGGTTTTCTGTCATACTTATTACATACTTCACGGACAAGGGCAAGCCATGTCCCTACTGAGAAAATATCATCCTGCTATATTTATAAACTATTACAATTATTAACTATCAACTAATTAACTATCAATAGATTAACTGGTTACCTGGTTAACTCTAATACTAAATCCTACCTGAAACAGAATCCCGAAGGTATAATACCTGCATTGAAATTTTTTATAGATTGGCCCGTTTTTGAGTAAACGCGTACTTCTCCGGATTGACTAAAATTTTTAGCATCAGCGACATATATTTGAGACCGGTTATCATCATAACCTACGCTATATGCCACTCCTAGGCTGGTTCTGGATATGACACCTGAGCTTACGTTGTCCAAATTTATTATTTGAGCATCAAAGCTGTTATAAACAACAAGTACCTGGTTGTCACTAATCCTGCGCAACTTTGCATAATTGGTTGCTGCTTCTACTTTTGCACCACTAATAGGAATTGCGGTATTATTTGATTTATTTAAAAAGTACAGATTACCATCACCTGATGCATAACTTTTCTCAGCACAGCTTACAGCATATCCATTTGCGACTTTAACCACACTATTCGGATTGTATTTCACTTGAATTTTTGTAATCACACTTTCTGTATTCAGGTCAACAATGGCAACTGTAGAGTCTGGTTGATTTTCAAAAGTAGTCGCATTGTATGATCCACCATTTGGCACTATCAAAGTATTTCCATCCAATAATAAGTTCTCAGGACCATTCCCGGTCGGTATGTTCTTGATTATGGTCAGGGTATTAAGATCTATGACAGCAACACTTCCCTCAAAGTTATTTTCACCCCATTGGCTCACATATCCCTTGTCTCCTTTAGCTACCATGAATCTTGGAAAAAACAAACCAGTTATTTCTCCTATAACTTTAAGATTGATATCAGTGACGATGATCTTATTGGCATTATTGACGACGATGTAATATTTGTCATTGAAGAAGATCATGGATTGAGCCACATTACCGACA
Source organism: Candidatus Brachybacter algidus (assembly GCF_016707225.1). Taxonomy (NCBI): domain Bacteria; kingdom Pseudomonadati; phylum Bacteroidota; class Saprospiria; order Saprospirales; family Saprospiraceae; genus Candidatus Brachybacter; species Candidatus Brachybacter algidus. The sequence goes on from NZ_JADJID010000003.1 coordinate 590,305, forward strand.
ACTGCTCCACTATTTTCCTTTTCAAATACTTGTTGAGTAATAATATCATCATCACCGGCAAAAGTAAGCGTCCCTGTTCCTGAACCGAAGTTGCCTTCATTCACGACGAATACACCTTTATCATAATTGCCTTTTACAGTGATAGGATCATCCGAATTACAACTGGTAAGAAATAATGTAAAAACTAAAAGATAGAATAATTTATTCATTTGTAAAGTTTTAGCCGGCTCATAAAAGAGCGCGCTTGATTAATAATTTTATACAATTATGGTGTATAAACTGAGGCTTCACAAATCACAGATTACTTAAATGATTCATATGGCAAGGCCATGTATCAAACAATGTAAATTGAAAATGCTCCATCCCAATCCTTTTCACCGAAAGATCGAAAATCATTCAACATGGCAGGTCTTCTGGCTTATTTCTTAATTCTGACGGCCTTCCCATTTATCAAAACAGTGGCATTGAGATGTCAGAATACTAACGAAAATTACAGCAGCGGGAACTGCCCGGGATTATCACCCGGTTCCCTATTAATTTTATTCAGAAATTGATTTCTGTCAAAAACCATATTGAATTGCAAAACTAAAGAAAAACCACTATTTTTCAACTAATAATGCTTTTAACATATAATTAATTACCTATAAGACAATAACATATTATATTTGCGTTTAATATGATATCTATGAGTGGAAAGAATATATATATAATGTTGATTGCTGTAGGCCTATTTCTTACAAGTTGCAGTGCACCAAAGAAGACTGCCTATCATAAACCGGGTAATAAATCAAATACTTATAAAAAACCTACACCAAATTCAACTCCGAAGAATTATGAGAGATCAGAGGTCGGATCGCGAAATGCTGATGGATACCTTAAGGCTGATGGCATCACTGATAATAAAAAGCTAAGCTCTGTGGTAAACGAATGGCTTGGAGTTCCTCACAGAATGGGAGGAAAGGATAAATCAGGCATTGATTGTTCTGGATTTACATCAGTTGTCCTGCGCAGTGTATATCATAAAGAAATAGTAGGATCATCAGCAGACATGGCCAACAAGGCAAAAGAAATCAATAAATCACAACTTCACGAGGGAGACCTTGTATTTTTCAAGATTGGGAGCACCAGAGTTTCACATGTAGGCGTTTATTTATCAAATGGATATTTCGCTCATGCCACATTAAAAAAGGGGGTTTTGATATCGTCTTTGTCTGAGCCATATTACGAGAAATATTATTCAGGTTCAGGCAGAATCATGTAAGCTTAGAATGAGCTGTATTGATCCTTCCATATTTTTCATTGGAGTACAACAATCCTTCCCTCAAGGCATATGCAGAAACTATGATCTCTTCAGCATTAAACAAAGAAAGAATGTGCTCTACAAGAAGGAAGCCAATCACAATTAATTCAGCCCTATCATCAGGAATGCTTGGATTTTCAAGTCTATCATTATGTGAACTCGATACAATATTTTTGAAAATTTCATCAAAATGATTCGTTGGTATTACAACATAATTTTCGTCATTTGATAGCTCTGCCAATGATGCCAATGTCTCAAAGGAGCCTGAAGAACCCACAAGTCTTGTTGGTTTGTGCTTTTCAATTTGTTGCTTAAGATCAGCCAAAATCGTATTCAGCTCCATCTTTAGTGCATCGACACTCTCAACAGGAAAAGGATCTTTATGGTATTGTAAAAACAAATATTGAACACCTATTTTGTAACTTCCCCACCAAATAATCTTTCCTGAATTCGCTAAGATAAATTCTACACTTCCACCTCCGATGTCCATAATGAGATATGGACTTTTATATGCAGGAATAGCATGAGCTGTACCTTCAAAAATCAAACGCGCCTCTTCTTCACCAGTAATTATTTCGATGGAAAGTCCTAGTTGATTTTTAGCGAGCTCAATAAGTTCATGGCCATTACTTGCACTTCTCAAAGCTTCAGTACCTACAACTCTGAGATGGGTTATCTCATAGGATTCCATGGTCTTAACAAAGTGACTTAGCGTATTTATAGCTCTTTCAAGTGATTTGGGGCTAATCGGGTCTATGCCGTCCTTTGCGATCCTAACAAAAATGCTTTCCCTAAAAACGATTTGGTAATTCTCTTCATCTACGATCTTGGCAATCAGTAGATGAAATGTGTTGGTACCAATGTCGATTACGGCTATCATATTTTATATTGACTATAGTTTCCGAATTGATTATAAGATTATCAAATAATGATATAAATATCTATTATTTTATAATATACATTTACAAATTTATTGAATATCAGAGATTTAGGTTTTTATATATTTATCAATATTTAGATTGATGGTTCCATTCTTCTTAATAACTAAAACTAAATTTTTAAAGTTCAAGTATTTGACATAAGTTGTTTAGATTTAAACTTTATACTCTCTTTTGAGCATTCGCCCAAAAAAGAATTATTAGCCACTACCGCGAAGCAGCATCGAAGATAATTGCTCGAATGATGCTTTGCATCTAACACGAATTTATTCGTAGAAATTAGTGTCATTTCTGTTCCATTTTCATCAAGTTATCTATTTTGATTTTGAAAGCAAAGAATTCCAGGTTAACTAATTTCTGACTTCTTCTATATTACTAATTGCAAAATATAGTTAATCAATAATTTTTCTTAAATAAAATGCAACCACTTCAAAGACTCCCCCTTGCCCCCCTCTTGCAGAAGGGGATATTATGCTAATCGACATTTTAAATACCACATTTTACCTTAGAAATCCCCCTGATGTCACCAAAAGTTTCTACCTCTATTGTCTAGCGTCTAGAATCTAGTTTCTAGTTTCTGAATTCTGACTTCTGACTTCTGACTTCTGATTTCTGATTTCTAACTTCTGATTTCTGACTTCTAACTTCTGACTTCTGATATCTGATATCAAAACATATATTGAGCCGCCAAACTGATCTGGTAACTACGCATGTAGTTTGAAAAATTGTCATCCACAAAATCCTTTTCCCAAGCTTTTAACATCGATCTGTTATATCTTCCCGTTATTCCAAAGTTCTTATTAATCAAATAAGTTGCACCTAAGATAAAGCTAAAGTCATTTTTATTTAAATTATTTTCCAGCTTCGGTGCATACTTAAGATTAGTTACCTTACTATTTATAAGGTTACCATATGAAAAGCCCCCATAAAATACAATATGATAGTACCCTTCCTCATCGAGCCAGTCTTTATAACCTGCCAATATTGGTATTTCAATATAATTAAGTTCAATCGTCCAAAATGGTGTTACATCCTTGAATTTTCGAGACCTCGAACTCCCCTTTGTATTGTAGAGAAATTCTACTTCAAGATTCAACCGACTTTTAAATTTATAACCCGCTTTGACACCAGCCAGCAGAGACATTTTATTAAATCCATAAGCCTCATCTCCGGTCAGTTGAGACAAACTTCCACCAGCAATAAATCCACCTGTAAAGTTGCTTTGTCCTTTTAAGTATGCTGAACTGCATAATATAAATAAGATTGCTGTTATTAGTATTCTCATAGAAATTAATTAGATAGTAAAATTACATCTTATTAACGTATAATTTGACTCATTATACATTATGAAGTAATGACTTTAATGCAAAAGAAACAAAAATGACTCAAAATTTTTAAAATTAATCATAATTGAAGCGGGCGGAGAAGTCCTTCAAAATACTTTGACCAAACCCAACGGCAGAGTCTTCTCCATTATTGGAATTATATTTTTGATTTGCGTCAATAATTTGCTGTTGTCTTCAGTCAACGGACAGGCATCTGGGAGTAAAAGAACTTTAGACGCATCTATTTCTAGGCATCAAATACATCGAGTTTACACATCTATTATTTTTTCCTTTATCCAACTAAACCCTTAAACTACTATCTTAGCGCTTACTTAGTTTTTAATAATACTTTTATATCAAATGTCTGCTAAAGAAAAACTTAGCTTAAAATCGTTAAGTCAGGAAATCCATAGACTTGGCTACAGAATAATTTATGAAAAGGGTAACTTTCAGTCCGGTCACTGCATTGTGCATAACAGAAAGGTAATTGTAGTCAATAAATTTCTGTCGGATAAGGTTAAAATTCTTATATTGAATGAAATAATAAAAAGTATTTCATTTGAAGTAGAAAAGACAAATCAAACAGTAACATCAGAGGAAGAATAATTGAATAAGAAAGGAATAGTTACAGTGCTTGGCACAGGGACTTCACAAGGTGTTCCTGTGATTACTTGTACCTGTACTGTATGCAAATCTTCCAATTCAAAAGATAAACGCCTGAGATCCTCCATATCTGTCAGTACTGAAGCCGGTACTTTCATAATTGATATTGGACCCGACTTTCGTTCTCAGTGCCTGACGTACAAAATAAATAGCTTAAACGCAATCTTGATCACGCATGAACACATGGATCATGTCAACGGACTGGATGATGTCCGCCCTTTCAACTACCTAAAGAAAATGGTAATGCCGATCTATGCAGAAGAAAGAGTGCTGGGAGAGATCCGCAAGCGCTATAGTTACATATTCGAACCAATTGCATATTCAGGTCTTCCATTGATAGACCTTATCCCGATCAATCCCTTCTCCCCCATCCTTATCAGTGATATCGAGGTGTTGCCATTACGCATCATACATGGTTCATTACCCATACTCGGATTCAAATTTGGAGATTTTGTGTATATCACTGATGCAAAATATTTAACTGCAGAAACTATTGAGGCAATCAGTGACACTAAGACAATAATAATTAACGCATTACACCACAAGGAACATCATTCCCATCTCAATCTAAAAGAAGCCTTAGAGCTGATCAGCGTCAATAATTTTAAAAATGTATATCTCACTCATATCAGTCATCAAATGGGGTTGCATTCAGAAGTATCCAAGACACTCCCAACAGGCGTGCATCTTGCTTATGATGGACTTAAGCTCGAATTTGAATATTAATTAAGTAAAGTTTCGGGGTCGCTCATTGCATTGGTTATCAACAATATAAATATAAAATAATTTGTGAATATAAGCAACTAAATTGCTGTAAATCAATTATTTAGTATGGTTACTATATTTCATATATTTATTTAGATGATTTTATCTGCGGGACTCAATCATCGAAGTTTCCCCGCCGTCGCTCTTTTAGTCGGCCAAGCTTCTAATTTCTAATTTCTAATTTCTAATTTCTAATTTCTACCTTATTTTGAGTAGTACCAATACTCTTAATGCTTATTTTTAACGCCGAATCTTGAGTTAATTAAAAAGTCAAACAATTACTACTTCTTCCGAAATTATAAATTTACCTAATGACATTTTACTATAAATTCTGGCGACTGTCACTACATCTTTCTGACAATAAGTCCTTATTCTTTCTATATCCTTTTCTTCCCAATACACATGGCCAACCATGCTGCCATCGATATCATCCTTGGGTGTGGGTACATCTAGCAATTCCGCAAGTAAGGCCAAAGAGACAAAGTGCTTGTAGTCACCATACTTCCATTCTTCCAGGGTGTCGATCAAATGTTTTACCTCCCAAGGCTTTTTTCCTGAAAGCTGAAAAGTATTTGGTAATTCGATCTGGTGGATGACTGCACGACGACAGATATACGGGATATCGAATTCTTTGATATTATGACCACAGAAATGGTGCTTAGTGCTATCATTGAATGATTTGGATATCAATGCCAGAAAATCATTGAGCAGTACTTTTTCATCGTCTCCATAAAATGACTTTATTCTGAAGCTTGAGGTTCCGGTCGCATTGTCAATGTTGTTAAATCCAATGGAAATGCAAACTATTTTTCCATATTCAGCAAAAATGCCGGCCTTTTCTTTATAAAGCTCCGCATAATGTTCATCAGTAGTTTCTTCGTTATGTTTGATCCAGGAGGTTGATTTCCTCTTCCAGAATTTTTTCATCGGCTCCGTAAGTTGTCCGAAAGCTGAAACATTCGATACTGTTTCAATGTCTAAAAAAAGAATATTAGAAGTTGACATGATAAAATGATTTAAGTTAATAATGGGTAAAAACTATTAAAAGTACTATTTTTACAATTAAACCATTAGTAGTTTACTATTATTTTTATATAAGGAATTTGATTTACCTTTACATGTTGAAATTTTCTAATATCCGATGAATTTTTTAAAAATTAAAACTTAATTATACATATGGATGAGCAAAAAGGAAATAATACCTACAAAATAGTGAGTATTACTATCATAGGATTATTGTTGGCCCTAAGTGGTTATTTACTTTATCAAAAAAGTCAAAGTTCTAGTGTCATAGCCACACAGGATGCCCAGATCATGGAGATCGAAAAGGGAAAAGCAGATGTCGAAAAAACTTATTACGATGCGCTTGCAGACCTTGAAGAAATGAAAGGAGACAGAGAAGACTTAAATGCGAGAATCGACAGCCAGAAGGTAGAACTCAAAAAGCAAAGAGATAACATCGTAAATCTTCTTGCGACAAGTAAGGACTACAAGGCTATCAAGGCCCGCATAGCAACAATGAAGACCGAATCAGAAGATTTTAAAAGGCAGATTGATGCCTTAAGAGCTGAAAATGACCAGCTGTCTACCAGCAATCAACAATTGAATAGTGAAAAAGAATTGCTTACTAACCAAGTCAATCAAGAACGAACTTCAAATGATGAACTAGCTTCAAGAAACGTTTCTTTAGAGGCAACAAAAAGCGGATTGGAAAACGAAAAGATGAAGCTGGCCAAAAAGGTGGATAAAGCATCTGTCATCAAAATCTCTGATATCCTGGTAGAAGGTTACAAACTTTCATCAAAAGGAAAAGAAGTATCTAAAAGGTTCGCAAAAAATATAGACGGATTAAAAATCTGTTTCAAAACTGCTCAAAATGATTTAGTGGAAGCAGGAAGAGAGAAGTTCTATATAAGACTTATCAACCCTACTGGCGAAACAATAAACATTCCAGCTGCGGGCTCAGGTATCATTTCAGCTTCTGAAGATGGAGCGGAAATCTCCTATTCTCTTGCTAAAGAATTTACTTATGAGAATACACAAGCAGTAAGCTGCACCAATTGGCAACCAACCTACGATTTTGTAAAAGGATCATATGAAATCCATGTTTACAACAAGGGTTATCTAGCCGGTAAAAGTACATTTACGCTAAAGTAAAAGCCTTATAAAAAAGAAAAAGCCCGCATTTTTAAAGATGCGGGCTTTTTTATTTAAAATTCAATTCTTAGACTTCTATTTTCAATTACGGTATTAAGATCTCGTAACTTTTACCTGCGGCTACCGGTAGATCTCGGTCTGTAATCCATGGATTCATATACCGAAGCATCTTATAAGTAGTACCGTTGCTTATAGCAAAATTAGTAAGACTTGTAATTGAAGTATCAATCGTCAATCTTTTAGACACCTGGATTGGTTTATACATGTTGACCTGCTCGATGTCGTAACCAAAAGATTCAGGATCGCTCATTACTTCTTTAATAGCCAGAATTCGAAAAACGTACTTTGATGTTTCAGCATTTAGATAAAGATCATAGAAATTTGAAACTTTTTGTGCCTTTAGTTCTTTGCTTATTCTTCCTGCACCTCCATTGTAAGCTGCAGCAGTAAGGGTCCAGTTACCAAATCTACGGTATAGATCATTTATAAATACACATGCGGCTTTAGTAGCTAATTCCACATTATATCGCTCATCTACTTTGTCATTGATCCTCAATCCCAGTTCTTTGGCTGTAGGCGCCATAAATTGCCAGAATCCTTTTGCACCTGAGGGCGATGTCGCATTTGTAAAGTTACTTTCTACGGGAACGAGATATTTAAAATCATCAGGAATACCATTTTCTTTCAAAATTGGCTCGATCATTGGAAAATAACGTGATGCCATTTTGAGATTAAGAAGAGTTGAACCATGTAAATAAGTATTCATGATTAATTCTCTGTCCAACCTATCTAGCACATCCTGATTGGACATCGGTATTGCTTCCCCGGCAAAATCAAAAGGCCTGTTTATTGAAGGTGATTTGATCATCTGAGGCAAAGGTTCCTGCTGAAATGCCTTATGCAAATTTATAGATCCAAAGGACACCAACGATAACACAAGTACAATAAATACATACTTTTTATAATTTGATGTATTCTCCATTCTTTATTATTTTATTATTTAAACGAATAAAATGATTGCAATATCATACTTTGATAGTAGCGAGCAATCTTTTAATACTATATTTTCCGGATCCATTTACTATAATCATTAGTAATCCGCCCATAATAGCAAGATTCTTCATAAACATGATAGCTTGAATACGTTGGACTTTTTCGGGATCATTCCAAAATGAATGGATAATGAATGTGACAGGAATATAATAAAGCAATAGGAGTAAAGAGCCAAACGAAGATCTATACCCAATCAAAACCATTATTCCACCAAGTACCAGCAGGATGATGGCACCTGTTAACAACAAGTCCTGTCTCCACAGAAGGCCATAATTGGTCATGGTTGCTTTAGTCATATGAAAATAGTAAATAGTATCGTATGCCTCGTACAAGAAAATCGTTGAGATTAGAATCCTCCCTACTAAATCTAAAAAATCCTTCATTAATAATTTTTAATTTATCCTTTTAACTATAGAATCTAATCATTCCAATGCTGTTAAAAGGTCTCAATTTAATCGAATTTATCCACACTTTGCAAAAGAATTTGGTCATCCAAATAGCTTTTTAATGAAATCCCATGGGATTCAAAAATACAATATTTTAATTTAATTGAGCAAGCGCCCAACGTAACGGTCAAAAATCTCGTCTAAAAATTGAGACTAATTTGATTTAAGTACAAAATATGTCAAAAATTGACTTTTTAACCTAAATTGAAAAAAGATGTCCCATATTTAAAATTTTTTAGTACTATAATTCGTTGATATATATAAGATTATTAATAATAATTTTTACCGATTCAAAAAATATTATTAATTTGGCACGATATTTGATGTTAATAGTTTAACTGATTATTAACTAAATAGAGCAATCTTTTATCGTTAAGTTTTAGTTAAAATCCAGATCTCCATATAGTGGAACTTTGGAAAACAATTTGTCCCAACAATTTATTTTAATTTATGTATTTAGTTCGTACTCCTACCTTCGTAAAATGCTTATTTCCCAATGTATTGTGGAATATTGAATCAGAAGAAAAAAAGATCTTTCTGACCTTTGATGACGGTCCAATCCCGGAGGTTACTCCTTGGGTCTTAGATCAATTGGATCAATATAATGCTAAAGCAACTTTCTTTTGCGTTGGCGACAACATCCGTAAAAATCCTGAAGTCTTCAAATCAGTAGTTGAAAAAGGCCATACTGTAGGAAGCCACACATTCAACCACCTTAATGGCTGGGAAACTGATAATCTGGAGTATTTTTTAAATGTGAAAGCAGCAGCCCAACTCAGCCATAGTATCCTATTCAGACCACCATACGGTAAATTGAAACCTAAACAAGCACAATTTTTACACAAGCACTACCAAGTTGTGATGTGGGATGTGCTTAGCGGAGACTTTGACCCTAATCTTACGAATGAACAAGTCTATAAAAATGTAGTCAATAATGCAGCCGATGGCTCAATAGTGGTTTTCCATGATAGCCTTAAAGCATTGGATCACCTGGAGTATACTTTACCCAGAGTATTGGAATATTTTGCAGAAAAAGGATATTCCTTTGATGCGATTGAAGAGCAAAGAATTCTGCGACATTCTCTTGTCGCTCAGACGGCTTAATTTGTTATTATCAATTTAGCTATTCCGCTTTGATTCTTTGTAACGACTTTAACAAAGTAGGATCCTGAGGAAAATCCATCCAGATTTAATCTGGTCATATACTCTCTACCTTCTACTTTCTTATTAAGTAGAATTTTACCGGTAATATCCACCATTACAACTGCCTGGATCTCATCTTTTCCTTTTATAGAAATAGTGATGTCACCAATAGCTGGATTCGGATATAAAGAAAAGCTTAGATCATTATTTAAAGAATTTCGTGATAAAGTAAACTTAAGAGCCTCATTTACAGCCTTTAAAGCATTTATCCTTCCATACCCATAGACCGCATTTGGTATTGTCCCACCGTCAAATCCTGAACATGATTGTCCTGAAGGAATCGGTTCGGCTGTTCTTTTTATTATTTCCTGAATAGTATCTACCTGACCTGCCAATAATGGATTAGCGCCAACCATCAAAGCTACAAGACCTGCTACATGCGGACCCGCCATGGATGTTCCTGAATAGTAATTATAGCCATTATTCGGCACAGAAGATAAAACATTAACTCCGGGAGCAGAAACATCCGGTTTCAATCTGAATGAGCCATCAGCCGAAACTGCTCCTCTGCTGCTAAAGCCTGCGATGGTATCTTGAAAATCTGTGGCGCCAATTGAGAATGCCTCATCCAGCATACCAGGAACGAATGCGATGGTCTCACAATTAGGTCCGGAATTCCCTGCAGAAGCTACTACGACAACACCTGCTGCCTTGAGATTCGAAACAGTAATTTGCATCAATGTCCAATTATCCACGTTACAACCTTCCTCTTCAGAACAATACCAACTGTTATTGATCACATCCGGTGACATATCAGGATTAGGGTTCAAATCATTCGTATCAGTGGGTGCTATAAACCAGTCAAGTGCTTCTATGTATGTTTGTAAAGAACCATTGCCTCTTTCCATATCCCTTGTAGCGATCCATTTCGCGCCGGGTGCCATACCTATGGTAAGTGTATCTCCCTGAACTCCAACCATAGTGCCCATAGTATGCGTGCCATGACTATTATCATCGCATGGAAATTTGATATTCAAGCCACAAGGGTTTTGAGTATTTGGGTTGCTTAAAGGGCTATTTTCATGTATGGCATCATGCCAGTTATAGTTATGATCAGCAATCCCACCATTCCATCCTCTATATTTAGCCCGGATAGCCGGATGTGTCCAGTCAAATCCTGTATCGTTTCCACCCAACACAGCTCCCACACCGGTATATCCTAATTCATGTAGTTTGTCAGCTTCCACTTTTGCTACTCCCCAAGTATAAGTATTTCTTACTTCCAATTGGTCAGATAATGGCAATTCTTTCAAATTATTAAAAGCGTAATTATATAATATCCCTTTAACAAAAGGGTCTGAAGCTAACATATTGAGGGTTGCGATATCCACATTATTTACAGAAATACTTGAGGATGAAATATTGACTCTATATTTGATATTGTTCTGCTTTAAAACATTTGTAACAGACGTACTGAGTGAATTCATGTGATCATTTAACTGGTTAAATGCCAATCTTCCTTTTTCCAGCTTTGTCAAATGGGCTGGAATTAAACTTTTTAACAACAAAGGTTCAAACACAATAATACAAGAGACATTTCCTAGCCTAGCTGACTCTTCTATTAATTTTGGGGTTAATTTAATTTGTGCAAAAATGCTACAAGAAGACAAAATTAAAAGTAAAAGAATAGTAAAAAACCGCATGCAAACAATATTAATTAGTTAGGAATTATTTCAAAGATAGTTGAAATTAAAGTTATTATCCATAGATTTGGAAATGAATTATTTACCGGAAGCCTTTAATTATTTAAGAAGAGCTGATAAAAGATTTGACTTCATAATTGATGAATTGCCGGAGTTTACATTTGAAGCTCCTCCCCTTCCTTATGTGGGTCTAATGTCATCTGTTGCATCTCAACAGTTGTCCACCAAGGTGGCTAAAGTAATTTGGTTAAGATTCCTGGATCTATTTGAGGACAAATTTCCTCACGCCATCATTGTTAAAGAGATGGATAAAGAGGTACTTAGATCCATAGGTTTTTCATATGCAAAGGCTCAATATGTGATCAACATAGCTGAGCATTTTCATGAAATGAATCATAGCAATGAAAACTTGGTCAACTTAAGTGATGACGAGCTTCTCAAGACACTTACTGCTATTAAAGGGGTTGGGGAATGGACAGTGCAAATGTTACAGATATTCAATTTACACAAAACAGATATTTGGCCAATCAAGGATCTCGGGGTCCAACAAGGTTTTGCTAAAATGTATCAATTAGATGCCACTGATAAAGATCTTCCAAAAAAAATGACCATAATTGCTGAAAAATGGCGTCCTTACAGAAGTGCGGCATCATTATTGCTGTGGAAATGGAAAGATAGTGGTTTTCCTAACCTAGCCAAAGTACTGGCGGTAAAAGGAATGTGATGCTTTATCGATTATATATTGGAATACTATACTGAAATTAAAAAGATGGAAAGAGTAATTGGAAGATATGATGAAGGGCGGAAAGGACCACTGGTTATTTGTTTTGGTGCGATGCATGGCAATGAGAAGGCTGGACTGAAAGCCATAGACTTAATGCTCAAAATGCTGGAAGTCGAGCCAATTACGAATGAAGATTTTGTTTTTAATGGCCGTTTTATAGGTGTTGTAGGACATTTAGAGGCTTCAAAACTTAATAAGCGATTCATAAAAAAAGACCTCAACAGACTTTGGGAACCGGAAAGGATTCAATGGTTGGCCAGACAGAACAGAGAAAATCTGGAAGCCGAAGATTTAGAAATGTATGACCTGGAGGTATTGATTACCAACGAAATCCAAGAATACAAACCTGTGAGGACAGTAATATTGGATTTACATACCACTTCAGCCAGTGGTGGAATATATACGATAGTACCCGAACATCCATTGGCCATTAAATTTGCTTTAGGAATTAAAGCTCCTGTTGTTCTAGGTTTTCTAGAAGGGTTGAAGGGCACTACCTTGCATTATTTTACTTCTGGAAATTTTCCCGGTGAGATCACCAGCATTTGTTTTGAAGCGGGACAGCATGAAGATCCAAAGTCAGTTAATAGAGCGATAGCAGCCATCACGAATTGCTTGAGATTCGCAGGTTGTGTAGATGAGAAGCACATCGAAAACAGACATATACAAATCTTGGAAAACTATTCTGAAACATTGCCCAGATTAACCAGACTTCTGTATCGGTATGGTATATTGCCTGATGAAGAATTCATAATGAAACCAGGATTTACCAATTTTCAAAGAATAAAAAAAGGTGAATATCTTGCTGATAATCAGGATGGTCCAATTAAAAGTCCTTACGCAGGATATATTTTAATGCCTTTATATCAAGATCAGGGAGAAGATGGATTTTTTATTGTAGAGGATACTGTTTTTTAAGTATCAATCATTTACACATAGACATGGTGGTCAACTTTTATTTTATTGATATCCTTTCTAGGAACCTTTAATCTTTTATTAATTATCAAATAATCATTTACATCATACTTAAGCAACCTCAAGTGACCGAAGTTAAATTCTAATGAAGTTAAATTTTCAATCCAATCACCAGAATTCATATAAACGATAGTCTTCTCCCCTACTTTTTCATTTCGGATAACCGGGATGTGGATGTGACCACAGATTACACCGTCATATCCTTTCTCTGCTGCAATCTCAATAGCTTTTTTCTCAAAATCGCTGATAAATTTCAAGGCACGTTTGAAGCCATTCTTTACTTCAGAAGCGAATGACCACTCTCCTTTGCCAAAAAACTTTCTCCAATTATTAATCAACCTATTGATCCTAATGAGCAGATCATAGCCCTTGCCTTCCATTTTAGCAAGCCATGGTGTTTCAATAATGGAAAAATCAAAAATATCACCATGAAATATCCAATAATTTTTTCCCGCTATGTTAAGTACTAACTTATCCATAAGGTAAATATTACCGGCTACCGAATCCGAAAACCTTCTTAGGACATCATCATGATTTCCGGTTATATAATAAACTTTTGTACCAAGTACAGACATTTTCATGACCTGATTAATCACTTCCATGTGTTCTATGGGAAAATATTTCTTTCTAAATTGCCATGTATCAATAAAGTCACCGTTGATCACTAATATTTTGGGTTGGATGTGCCTTAAATACTGGAGTAATTGTTCAGCATGGCAACCATAAGTACCTAGATGGACATCAGAGATAACAGCTATTTCGATGGATCGTTTCATTATCAAGACTTTAGAATAAAATGTAATTCACTTTATGCAAAGGTCAAGATTAAATGTAAATACAATATTAAATGTAGGTAAACATTTTATTAATTATAATATATTGATTTATAATAACTTATAGGACTTTAACCTTAAAACAACAATCCCGCAGTTAATGACAAAGATCTCATATATAAGGGGCCGCTATCATCAGCTTTACCGAAAGTCCTGTCATAATCCAATTCAATGGTAAGGAATTTGATAATAACACCCACGTTTGCGGTCCATCCCCCAGAGACATAATAGACATTCTGAGTCCCTTCAGAATCCAAGTAAATCCCGTCATGACTATAAAAACCATATAAACCAATAGCAGCTTTTAGTCTAAAAACCCCAAGATCAATTAAATTGGCGCCCAATCTTACCGGCATTTTAAAACCATAATGAAAAGAAGTATCAGGTCTGCTGAATACGTCATGAAAAGCCTCTTTAACGGGAGTATATTGCTTAGGAAATGTCATCAAATGAATACCGGGCTGAATCAATATTTTTCCATTATAAAACAGGCCATCAAATCCAATTGTATAACCTGCGCTTCCATTTTTAATGAGTTCGCAATTATCTTTTCTGAATACCGTTGAGTGAACTCCGGCTTTGAGTATAACCCCACTTTCATTCTGAGCTTTAATAGAGCATGACATAAATAAAAAGAAAAATAAGGAGCATATAAAAATGCAGGCTTTTCTACCCCAATAATTAATAGATAGCATTGTGTTAGCTTTAAAAAAATAAAAAAATCACATGGATTGGGATGGGTATACTGGCAATATGTGGTAAATATAATAATACATTACAATATAATGTAATGTATAACTATTAAATTTTATATTTTTTATAAGCGAATAAAATATTCTTCTTCTAAAACCAAAGAATATAAAGAGAAAATATTCATAAAAGATCTTTAATAAGAAAATGTCATTACAAATATTAAACGTTACTGATGTATTCAATTAAAGAAAATATGAAACTACCGGACATAAAAAAAACGGTCTGAACAATGTCCAAACCGCTTTTTTATATTTTAAAAGGAAATTAAGCTTTCGCTTCTTCTTCAGATTCTTCTACTGCCGGAGTTTCATCTTTTGCTTCTGGAGTTTCTACTTCAGCAACAACTTCTTCAACTACTGGAGTTTCTTCAACTACTTCAGGAGCAGATTGCTCAACGACATCCTCTATTACTGGTGTTTCTTCAACTGTTTCAACTACTTCAGCAGCAGGTGCAGATGGCGTAACACCAGCTTTCTTACGGCTTCTTCTAGTTTTAACTTTAGCCTTACCATCCAAAGATTCGTTTGGATTGTAAATAGTGTTGTAATCAACAAATTCAATCATCGCCATCTCCGTGTTGTCATGCTTACGTACACCCATTTTGATGATACGAAGGTAACCTCCCGGTCTGTTGATGATTTTGGCCACACCATAAATAATCCTCCTTCCACAAGTGAATTTATTCCCAGCCTTTTGTGCAAACCAATAGCATGTAGGTGATCTACAACTACATTATTTGAAATAAATGAATCTCCTTTCTCTTTTATATAAGCAATCCACAAATCCTGCTCCATTTTTACCCAGCTTGGAGGTGCTGGTCTATTGCCTAAGAAAATTTCTTGCAAGTTAGTAAGAAGAGCAATCGAGTATCTATTAAGATTCGGGCATTCAACTTTTAAACTTTCAATTTTTTTAGTATCAGAGTTATTTCCATTTAGTTGACTGCTACTTAACTTTGTAATTTTATTGGAAATTTTAAGTCATTATGTATTTATTGATTCAGGGCGTTTTGTCAATAAACCTACGCCCAGCCAATACAAAAGTAAAAATGGAATACCCGGAATAAAAAATATCATTAAAAACCCAAACTGAGGTGGTGCCGCTATATCGAAAGCAAAGAAAAATATCATTACAATTGAAGATATCACGCCAAAAACAGCCAAAAACGTAGTTAGTATTGGATTCCAAATAATTGTCCTTTTTAGCCTATACAACCTTATGGATATCCAAATAATAAGGATATAAATTAAAAGTCGCCCTATCGCGCCCAAAGTGCATATTATCCAGTTATCATAGTAATCACTAAAATCATGACTATTGTTTCCGGAATTAATCCATTTTTGCAAATTTTCAGCATAAAAATAATGATGACGAAACTCCATTATCATTTCAAAAAATGTGATAAGAACTATAGCTGTTATACCCCACTTTAGCTTGCCATTAATATTTAGAAAGTTATTTCTTAAGACATCAAAGGAAAACAATCCATAGAGCAGTGCGCCTATGATTAACAAAATATACCTGAAATGTTCCCGCTCAGGATGTTTCAACATCGCTATTGTTAGGTCCGGTGCGGATTTAAGTCCGACAATACCAAGGATAATAAAACCTATAAAAAATAGTATTAGAGCAGGCTTTATAGGTTGCACAAAGGATTTTTTAAAATAAAAAGTGATATAAAACAAAATTATGGACACAATTGATATCAATACCAAATAAGTGATTAAATATTTTGTGACAGTATTTCCCTCTTGGTAAGGAGAAAAAGAAGTTAGAAGTACTCCACATAAAAATGGAAAAACTATCAAAAGCATTATTAAAAGCATTAAGAGCAATCTTTTTTTCATTTTTCTATTTTATTTATATTAATTAATTTAAATATTCATTGGTAGAGAATTAAATTTATACCAACTCAGCTGAAACAAAAGTATATCAGATATCTATACTTCAAAACCACATAAATAGGGGGTAAAAAAATAATATAAAAAAGTGAATTACCAGAAAATTGGTTCTTTTTACACGAAACTTATTTTTAAAAAATAATTACTTGAGTCTCGTTAATTATAAACGATGGTAGATGTCTGATTTTAGAAGTCAGATGTATTCAGTTAATTGATCTTTATTTTTTCTATAAATATGATATAAAACCTAATTTTAACTGTATTGATGCAAGGACATCTAACATCTACCATTCATTTTTTAGTTTAATAAACATAAAAATTAGTTAAGAGACCACCGAAACTTGATTATTATAATTGCAACATTTATTAAGTATTGGATTGCAAACATAAGGGCACAATATTCTTTAAAGATGAATGTTTATAGCTTCATTGATAAAAATAAGCCAGGCTGAGTTAACAGCTATAAGGCATACTCAGCTCCAAAAAGGTTCCCTTTCCCGGCCCTGAAATTATGTTAAATCTGCCATTCATTTCTTCCGCTCTTTGTCGCATATTCAAGAGTCCCCCGCTATGAAACAATTCGCTTTCTTCGAAGCCCCTACCGTTATCACTTATTGACATTTGAAGATGATTGGTACTAATTATAAGTTGGATGTTCGCATGTGTTGCACCGGAATATTTAGCTAAATTATTAACAGATTCCTTAAAGATCATGTAAAGATTGTTTTTTTCGGTCATTGAAAGCTTGCAGTTCATGGTATTTTCCGGAAAGAGAATTGAAAATTCAATGTTTTGGGCTTCGAAAATAGATACAGCATACTCTCGCATTCGGCTCATAACATCTTCCAGCGTATCATTCCCGGTTTTTATATTCCATATAATATCACTCATATTCGTCAACAGTCTTTGACTTCTTTCATTGATCTTTTCAAGGGCGGTTTTAATTTTTGATGACTCAGTCTTATCTAAATTGAATTGTGCTGTTCTACTGAGAATGTTAATGCTGCTTAGAGTGCTTCCTATATCATCATGAAGATCTCTGGAAAGCCTATTTCTCAATTGTTCCTGCTCCAACTCCCTCCTCAACTTCGCCTGTTTTTTAATGTAGAATATAAAAATAGCCAGTATAATGGAATTTAATACTAATGCAATCGTAGTTATCCGGAATTTTTTTGTTTGTAAGGCTTCTATCTTTAATTCCTGTTCCTTGGCCTTTTGTAATTGTGCAGATTCTAATAAATTGATCTTATTTTGAATTTCATCATTATTGAGTTCTTCATTGTAAGATTTATACTTTCTGAGACTTTCATAAGCCAGTTTATAATCCTTTTGATTATTCGCAAATGAGGACTTCGAGAGATACAAATACATCAATCGATAGCTGGAACCTCTGGGAATTTCAACTGATATAGCAGAATCTATTGCTAATAATGAATTTGGATGATCTTTAAGATTCATATACGTATTAGCAATAGATGAATAACAAAGGCCTATTATTTCGTCCTGTTTCTGATTTTTTGCGAATTGCAACGCTGATTTATACAAGATCATAGCTGTGTCATAAGTCCCTAGATCTGCATAAACATTGCCCAAATTATGCTTGGCATAAGAGACCATTTTGTTCATTTCCGGCTTATTCAATCTATCAAGGCACAGCCGGTAGTAACGAATTGAATTTTTATGATCACCGGTATTCAAATATGCCTCTGCCAGAATAGACAACATCGTTATTATCAAATCATCATCCTTTGATTGCAGAGCAACCTTATAAGCCTCTAAGTTATAATTCAAGGATTTGGTATCATCAATATCAGAATAAACTGCGGCAAGACATTCGAGTGCTTCGGTCTGCATGTGCAAGTCTCCGGCTCTTTTAGATAAGTCTAATGCATTATTAGCATATTCAAGACTTTTTTCAAAATTTTTAAACTGTTTAGCATACAATTTAGATAATTCAATTGTGGCCTCCAATTCATATTCCTTATTTTTTGTCTCCTGGCTATGATTTAAGCAATAAATTGCCATTTCAAGGCTTTTATCCAAAAAACCTTTTTGAGAATAACATTCCATTAGCCAGGAAGTGCTTTTATATTTAAATAATTCATCTCCAATTTTTTTGCTCAAAGCATAAGCTTTTTCACCATAAAAAATGGCTGTATCAACTGAGGTTTTGTAACTGGATTTAGATATTGTCAGGTATTCGTTTATTCGGGATGTATCATTTTTATACTCAGCCGTCATAGCGGCACTACTTCCGTTCTTTTCATGACAGGATGTTACATGAAATAATAATACCGCTACCATGAAAATCCATAGTAGCGGGTATTTTAAAAAGGAAGGTATTTCTTTTGACATTAATTAAAAATCACATTGTTTTATAGTTTGTAGCAATTTAATAATAAATCCTCACATATTTTTATGCTACTAATTGACCATCAAAGTTTTATTTGCTTTTGATAACCAGCATGATATAAAATAAATGCCATGCTCTTAGCTATTTTTCTAAAATTGTCAAATTTATCTGCACTGCCACCATGACCAGTTTCGTAATCTACCTGCAAAAGTACAGGTTTTTCACTTGCATTTGCCTTTTGGACTGCTGCTGCAAATTTTGCCGGTTGCCAGCTAATAACTCTAGGGTCATTCCAACCAGTATTGATTAACATGGCCGGGTATTTTACTCCTTCTTGGACATGTAAAAGGGCATCCATTTCCATTAGTGCAAAAAATTCATTAATGTTTTTTACGGAACCAAATTCAGGGGTATTTATTGGGCCATTCGGTGTAAACTCCTGTCTTACCATTGTTAAGCAGCCAACTGTAGGATTGGCACATGCCCATAGATCCGGGCGTTCTGTAATTGCCCTACCTATTAATATGCCTCCGGCACTACCTCCCATGCAAGCAAGATGAGCCGGGCTGGTATATTCATTGTCAATGAGCCATTGAGCTGTGCTGTTCAGATCTTTCCATGTATTTGGTTTGGTCTGCTTAAAACCTGCCATGTGCCAGTCTTCACCTTTTTCACCCCCTCCCCTTACATGCGCAACCACAAATACTGCTCCCTTTTCTACCAAATTTAAAAGAATTGGGCTGTAAAAAGCTGAAGTTGAATAACCATAAGCACCATAGCCATAAACAAGTACTGTATTTTTACTATTAAGTTCCAAATCCTTTCTATAAACTATGGATACAGGAATTTCCACCCCATCATGACCTTTCACAAATACTTCTTTTGATGTGATATTTTCAGCAAATGGATAATTGAATTCTTTTCTGAAACCAAGTTTTTTTTCAGGTAATGAAGGTTGGGCAAGATCGGCATATGAATAAGTTGAAGCAGTGGTCCATCCACTGCGAATGATATGAATTTTATCATTGTCCTCGCTGAATGGGGAAACATAAGTAAGATTGGTATTTTCAGGGTATGGAAATGGGGAAACTTCACCGGTATTTAAGTTTACGATTTTATGGTATATCTTAACTCCGTTTTCTTCATATTCCAATACAAGAAAATTTTTGGTTTTAGCTGCAATTTTTAGTGGCAGATCTGTAGCAGGGACAATTTCATTAAGGACCTCATCCAATTTTTCGGAAGACATATCCACCATTACCAGCGATCCATTTGGGCTGGAAGAATTTGTGAGAAGGAAAGCTTTATCTTTTTTACAATAATAATTTGTCACCTTGGAATCAAGGGTTACAACCTTTTCCCAATTGTCCGTGGTATTAATTTTACGTGCCATAATTTCTCTGTAAGGTGACACACTTCCAATATCCAAAATTTCGTAATCAAAATCGATGCCAGGCCAATAAGGCCATAATTGGGAGGTATTTTCCAAATTGTATAATTCAGGATTTGTCTGAAAAGAAAGATAGACCTTGTCCTTTTCTACCGGCGTACCTAGCACATGTTTTTTGAATTGTTTTTCTTTTTCGGGTACTGAAATATGAACGTCCCATGTAGGTCTTAGCTCGTAAAGCACCTCTCCCGGGGTGTAATGAAAGCCACTAAAATACCCTGGAATTGTGTCCTTAAGATACCTGGATTTCTCTATTTCATAAAATCTGACAATAATCCTTTCGTTTCCTTTGGCGTCGGCCGTTATTGCAAGGTATTTTTTATAAGGATCTATTTCATAATCCACAAGTTCAAAATCCTTACCCCATAGGTTCGGAGAGGCAACTAATATTTCTTTTCCATGCTCTCCTTCACGTCGATACAATTGTGCTTTAGATTCACTCGGAAGGATTTTGAAATAGAATAAAGTATTCCCCACCTCCCGAATTTTACTTATTTTATCTTCTGAAACGGAATCCAAGGCCACCATTTCTTTATAAAGTTCATCTGCAAGAGGCATTTTTGACAATTCAATCTCAGTCAACAAACTCTGATCCTTAAACCATTTTTCTACCTCCGGATCTTTAAGATTTTCCAACCAGCGATATGGATCTTTGATGGTTATTCCGTGCCATGTATCACTGCTATCAACTGTTCGGGTAAGCGGGTATTTTATTTGGGCCGGTAAAAAAATACTGTACAGAACTGCCAGTAACAAAATGCAATTTTTTTTCATTTTAATAAGATTTTGAAGGTTAATACTGAGGCTTAAGAATTCTTTTACGACTCTATAGGAGAGATCTTTTCAATTTCAAAAAGTAGATTGACCATCCTAAGGCCTTTCTAAATAGATCATAAAAGAGAATATAAACCAGAATACTCTAAATATCATGTAAAATTGTCTATAAACAATCTATCAGACCACCCCATAAATGGGTGGGAGTTATAGAATTTGATACAATTTATTGAGGCTATACAACAAGAAGAATTTTAGGACTTTATTCAAATATTAAGCACAAAAAATCAACCCAAAAAAATTAGGCATAAGTGTCAAAGTCAAGTTGAAATCAAATGGTATTTATGTTCATGCAAATATTAAGACCACTTATTCAAAATAGCCTTCGCAACTGCTTCGCTCTTTGAATTTACATGAAGTTTTGCATAAATGTTTTTTATGTGGAATCTAAAAGTTTCGATACTTATCTGCATTTCACTTGCAGCCATTTTATAGCTAAAACCTCTTACCAGCAATGATAAAACATCATGTTCCCTGGGAGTAAGAGTTTGTATATCAGATGATTGCTGGAAGGGTTGAGAAAAAAGTTTCAATACTTGTTTTGCAATCGAAGGTGTCATAGGGGCGCCTCCATTATGCACATCGAATATCGCTTCAATTATTTTTTCAGGTCGGGTACTTTTCAGAATATAACCACTTGCTCCATAACAAACAGCTTGGAATACCCGCTCATTATCATCAAATACTGTGAGCATCAGCACATTAACCTCATTTCCGGCAGCCCTTATATTTCTTAAACCCTGTAGCCCATTTTCTACCGGCATATCAATATCCATTAAAACTATATCAGGTTTATAAAACGCAATATTCCTGACGACATTTTTAGCATTCTCACAAACTCCAACGAGCGTAATACCTTCTGTATTGGCAATTAGTTCTGTGACGCTATCCGCAAAATCAGAATTATCTTCAAAAAGTAATACACGTATCATATTCAAGATATTTATAAAACAAAATAACAGTTTTAAAAATAATAAATAAACCACACAAATATGTTGGTAACAGCAATCCCGCGTTTTGCTTATTTTACTAAAATCTTTAAAACGGGAAACTCAGTCCTTTCAGTGCAAAAAAAAAGCGGTCTGAACAATGTCCAGACCGCTTTAGATATTTCTAAGCTAAACTAAGCTTTCTCTTCTTCTTCAGTCGATTCAGTCGCAGGAGCATCTTCAACAGGTGCTTCAGCAATAACTTCTTCTTCAACTACCGGAGACTCTTCCACTGCAGGAGTTTCTGCAACCATTGGTGCTTCTTCAACAACTTCCGGAGCAGTTTGCTCAACTACGTCCTCTACAATTGAAGTTTCTTCAACTGTTTCAACCATTTCAGCTGCAGGAGCAGAAGGCGTTACACCTGACTTTTTACGGCTTCTTCTAGTTTTAACTTTAGCCTTACCATCCAAAGATTCGTTTGGATTGTAAATAGTGTTGTAATCAACGAATTCAATCATCGCCATTTCAGTATTGTCATGCTTACGTACACCCATTTTGATGATACGAAGATAGCCACCCGGTCTGTTGATGATTTTATCTCTGATTTCAGTAAACAAAGTATCTACGGCAATTTTATTCTGAAGATAACTAAATACTACCCTTCTAGAGTGCGTACTATTATTCTTAGTTTTAGTTAATATAGGTTCTAAAAATCCTCTTAAAACTTTTGCTTTAGCAATAGTTGTATTGATTCTTTTGTGTTCAATCAACGAACATGCCATGTTCTTAAGCATTGCATCTCTGTGTGATCTCGTTCTACCTAAGGCATTAATCTTATTACCGTGTCTCATTTGTTATAATTATTATTTACTTCGCAACACTGACCCCAACTTAATGTGTCTGTAATTTGCAATATTTGATTATTAAATAAGCAGAAATAATCTGCTATTATTCTTCGTCTAATTTATACTTGGAAAGATCCATTCCGAAGTGAAGACCTTTTGTAGAAAGCAATTCTTCAATTTCTACTAATGATTTCTTACCGAAATTACGGAACTTAAGAAGTTCGTGAGTTTCGTATTGAACCATTTCACCTAAAGAATTGATCTTAGCAGCTTTCAAACAGTTATAAGCTCTTACAGATAAATCAAGGTCTTCCAAAGTAGTCTTAAGCAACTTACGCATATGCAAGATGTGCTCATCAACCACATTTTCCTCACCTTTAGTAGCATCATCGAATGAGATATTCTCATCAGTGATCAACATAAGGTGCTGAATAAGGATACGTGAAGCTTCTTTTACTGCATCTTCCGGATGGATAGTACCATCAGTCTTAACTTCAATGGTAAGTTTTTCGTAATCTGTTCTTTGTCCTACCCTTGTATTTGAAACTTGGTATGCAACATTCTTAACAGGAGTATAGATAGAATCAATTGGAATAACTCCAATAATATTTTCTCTATCAGGCTGTTCATCAGCAGCTACATAACCACGACCTTTGGTAATGGTCAACTCAACTTCCAAAGTAACACTTGGCTCCATTCTGCAAATAAGCAAATCAGGGTTCATTACCTTGAAAACATTGGTAAACTGCTCAATATCACCAGATCTAAATTCTTCTTTACCTCTTAAAGTAAGATAGATTTTTTCGCTTGTGATATCCTCATCTTTTAATTGAAGCTTAAGACGTACCTGCTTAAGATTCAAAATGATTTCAATCACATCTTCTACAACACCAGGAATGGTAGAGAATTCATGATCGACGCCACCGATTCTAATCGCAGAAATAGCATAACCTTCTAAAGAGTTTAAAAGAACTCTTCTAAGTGAGTTACCAACTGTCTGGCCAAAGCCTGGTTCGAGCGGTTTAAATTCAAAAAGGCCATCGAAATCTGTCGCTTTTTGAAGAATAATCTTATCAGGCTTTTGAAAATTTAGTATGCTCATTTGAAATAATTCTGGTTATAAAAATATATGGGTCTGAGAGAATTCAGTAATTAAGATCTTACTTAGAGTATAGTTCTACGATCAACTGCTCGTTGATATTCTCAGGAATTGAATCTCTTTCAGGGTATGCTAGGAATTTACCTTCCATTCTTTCTGCATTCCATTCAATCCAGCTATGCTTTCGATTGTCGTGCTTAGACTTAACATTACTTACGATAACGTCCATAGAACGTGATTTTCCACGAACTTCAATAACATCACCAGGCTTCACTGCGTATGAAGGAATATTAGTTACAACACCATTAACGATAATGTGTCTGTGAGAAACCAACTGACGTGCTCCTCTTCTAGTAGTAGCTATTCCCATTCTAAATACAACATTATCAAGGCGAGCCTCAAGGAATTGTAAAAGAATAGTACCAGTTACACCAGATTTTCTTGATGCTTTATCAAAAGTATTTCTAAACTGACGTTCTAAAACACCATAAGTGTATTTAGCCTTTTGTTTTTCCATTAATTGCAAAGCATAGTCAGACTTTTGCTTTCTCTTACGAGAAGGTCCATGCTGACCCGGTGCATATTTTTTCTTATCAAAAGATTTATCCGGTCCGTATATTGCTTCACCAAATGCTCTCGCTTTCTTAGTTGCAGGTCCTGTATATCTAGCCATATTCTAATTAAACTTTTAAATAAATTGTAGTGATTAAACTCTTCTTTTCTTAGGAGGGCGACATCCATTATGAGGCATTGGAGTAACATCAAAAATCTTAGTCACCTTAATACCTGAACCATCTATAGCTCTAATTGCAGATTCTCTACCTGCGCCTGGACCTTTCACATATACTTCAACACTTCGAAGACCTGCATCATAAGCTACTTTACCACAATCAGTGGCAGCAACCTGAGCAGCATAAGGAGTATTTTTCTTAGAACCTCTAAAACCGGCTTTACCAGCTGATGCCCAAGAAATAACCTCTCCTTGTCTATTGGTCAATGAAATGATCAAGTTGTTGAAACTAGCTTGAACATAAGCCAATCCATCGGATTCGACTTTAACTTTTCTTTTCTTAACTTTCTTTTGCGCTTTAGCCATAATAATGAAGCTATAAAATATAGATGTTAATTAATTATTTAGTTGCTTTCTTCTTGTTAGCAACAGTTTTACGTTTACCTTTTCTGGTACGCGAGTTGTTTTTAGTATGCTGACCTCTTAATGGAAGACCCTTACGATGTCTAAGACCTCTGTAACAAGCAATATCCATCAATCGCTTGATGTTTAATTGAATTTCAGATCTTAATTGACCTTCGGTCTTATGTTCATCATTGACAATCCTAGAGATAGTCTTGATGTTTTCATCGGTCCAGTCAATCACTTTAGTATCTTCACTAACTTCAGCATCAGCTAAAACTTTAGTCGCTAATGATCTACCTATTCCGAAGATATAAGTCAAGGCAATAACGCCTCTTTTGTTTCTTGGTAGGTCAACTCCTGCTATACGAGCCATAGAACTATAATATTATTAGTTGTAAAATTTTATCCTTGTCTTTGTTTAAACTTTGGGTTCTTTTTGTTTATAACATAAAGTTTCCCATTTCTTCTTACAATTTTGCAATCGACAGAACGTTTTTTAATTGATGCTCTTACTTTCATCAGTAATTGTTTTATATTTATTTATATCTATAAATGATTCTTCCTCTTGAAAGATCGTACGGAGACATCTCCACTGATACCTTATCTCCAGGTAATATCCTTATATAGTGCATACGCATTTTTCCGGAAATCGTTGCCAAAATTTGATGATCATTCTCAAGCCTAACACGAAACATCGCATTGGATAAAGCCTCTTCGATGATGCCGTCTTGCTTGATAATATCTTGTTTTGACATAAGTCCTTTTTTTCGGAGTGCAAATATCTAAATATTTCTTGAAATATTTACAATATTCGCATTATTTTTTATTTCTGTTTCAATTGGCGTATGATCAGTCAGGATTTCTCCTCCTGCATTCCGCACTACCACTGTATGTTCATAGTGTGCTGATGGTTTTCCATCCCTGGTCAATATAGTCCAATTATCCTTGGCTTGATAGAC
The DNA here is from genome assembly GCF_016707225.1 of Candidatus Brachybacter algidus. Taxonomy (NCBI): domain Bacteria; kingdom Pseudomonadati; phylum Bacteroidota; class Saprospiria; order Saprospirales; family Saprospiraceae; genus Candidatus Brachybacter; species Candidatus Brachybacter algidus. Next base: position 616,651 of record NZ_JADJID010000003.1, read on the forward strand.
ATCTTTGCTTCCAAGATTAACCATTGGCTCAATCGCGATGGTCCAACCTTCTTCTAATCTAAGCCCATTGCCTCTTTTTCCGAAATTAGGAACATCAGGTGGTTCGTGCAATTTTTTTCCTATACCATGACCAACAAGTTCTCTTACTATACCAAATTTGTGAGTGAATTCACAATAATCCTGAACAGCAAAGGCTATATCACCTATTCTTCCTCCTGTCTTAGCACTTTCAACTCCTCTATACAATGACTCATTAGTCACAGTTAATAACTTCTTTACACCCTCTCCTATCTCGCCAAGCGCAAAAGTATATGCCGAATCACCAAAGTAACCGTTCATAACTGATCCACAATCAACAGATACAACATCACCTATTTTAAATTCTTCCTTATTAGGAATTCCGTGAACTACAGCAGCATTGACAGATATGCATAATGAAGCTGGAAACCCATTATAACCTTTGAAAGCTGGTTTTGCTCCCAAATCATTAATCAAAGTCTCTGCTTCTTTATCTAAATATAAACCTGAGACACCCGGGCGTATGATAGAAGCCACATGAGCTAATGCCTTTACGACAATTATGCAGCTCTCTCTTATTCTTTCAATTTCTTCAGAACTCTTAGGTTTAACTTTAGAATTAAACATGCTCATCAGAACTTTATGTTTATAATTAATGAATCAAAAATATTCAACTCTCTAAATACTTCGAAAGTAATATTAAACATTAATATGATCCTATTTGTATACCACCAGCACTGGCTCGACCTTGTATCTTACCTGATTGAACAAGTCCATCATATTTTCTCATCAACAGATGACTTTCTATTTGAGATAGTGTATCCAATATTACTGCCACCATGATCAATAGAGACGTTCCTCCAAAGAAAAGAGCAAAAGATGGATTAACACCAAATACGACTGCTATAGCCGGAAGTATAGCTACAATACCAAGAATCACAGAACCTGGGAATGTGATTTTAGAAGTAATAGCATCAATATAATCCTCCGTATCTTTACCAGGCTTTACTCCAGGAATATATGCATTAGATCTTTTAAGATATTCAGCATATTGCTGCGGATTAATCAATAGAGCCGTGTACACATATGTAAATACAATTATCAACACAAAATAAATCATATTGTAGGTGAATGAAAAATGGTCATTCAAAGAACGTACAAATGAACTTGATGAAGCTCCACCAGCATCAGCACCAGTAAAATACTGAGCAAGTATAGCCGGCAAAAACATTAATGCCTGAGCAAAAATGATAGGCATTACACCGGCACCATTCACCTTAAGTGGAATGTATTCTCTGTTACCTGCTGCAAGACTTCCCCCACCAATCGCCTTTTTGGGAAACTGAAGCGGAATCTTACGTACACCTTGAACAATTAAAATTGTAAACATGATGATAAGAAATAATGCAGCTAACTCAAGAATAAAAATAATCAAACCGCTTGAAGCCATTTGAGCATCAAATTCAAAGATGAAAGCCTGTGGCAATCTTGATAATATACCCACCATGATCAATAATGAAACACCATTTCCAATCCCTTTATCTGTAATTTTCTCACCCAACCACATTGCGAAAACAGTACCTGTAGTAAGAATAAGTATATTCGATCCCCAGAAAATACTCTGAGCTATATTTGGAGATATCGCTCCTACGCCTTTAAGGTATGTGAGATATGCACCGCCTTGTACCAATGTAATAGCAACAGTAAGTACACGTGTTATCTGATTTAATTTTTTTCTACCTGACTCTCCTTCCTTTTGTTGTAATCGCTGGAAATAAGGAACTGCAAATCCCAATACTTGTATAATAATGGATGCTGTAATGTAAGGCATAATACCTAAAGCTAAAATAGAAGCCTGATTAAAGGCACCCCCTGTAAAGATATTAATCAAACCAAGTAAGTCATTAGCACTACGTCCCTTAGCAACGTTAGATAAAACATCAGACATAACACCAGGCAACACTATATAAGAACCGAGACGAAATACAACCAATAAAATAAGTGTATAAAGTAAACGATTCCTAAGTTCCTTTATGGCCCATATATTTTTTAAAGTATCGATAAATCTTTTCATCCTCTTACTATATGTTTGTGTTCTCTACAAAAGTGTTAAAAAAAATGGTAAACATTAAATAGTTGTAAATGTTCCACCCAGCCCAACGATCTTTTCTTGAGCAATTTTAGATGCAGCGTGAGCACTTACAGTAAGTACTTTATTTAAATCACCTGTACCAAGGATTTTAAATTTCTCTGATTTCTTAATTACTTTCTTAGAAGTAAGGAATTCGAAATTGATCTCAGTTACATTGTGTATTTCTGCCAAAGCGTCAAGAGTATTCAAGTTGATTGCAACATACTCTACTCTGTTTACATTTTTGAAACCGAATTTAGGCAAACGCATTTGTATAGGCATTTGTCCTCCTTCATGAGCTCTTTTAGCTTTGAAACCTGAGCGCGCCTTGTCCCCTTTATGACCTCTTGTAGATGTTCCACCTCGTCCGCTTCCCTGACCTCTCGCGATCCTTTTGCTTGATTTATTTGAACCTTTGGCAGGTCTAAGATTATTTAATTCCATGAGAATATCTTATTAATATAAAGATTATTTAACTTCTTCAACAGTGATCAAATGATTAACTGCTCTTATCATACCTCTTAAAGACGGTGAATCTTCATGTACTACTGAACGGTATACTTTTTTGATACCCAAAGCCTCCATAGTACCTTTCTGACGTTTAGATCTATCAATAGTACTTTTAACCTGTGTAATTTTTAATTGTGCCATGGCTTATATTATTTTTCAATTTCTCCAGTAAACAGTTCCTTCAAAGAGATTCCTCTTTGCTGAGCCACTGTGTATGGATCTCTTAATTTCATTAGTGCATCCAATGTTGCTTTCACAACGTTGTGTGGGTTGGAAGAACCTTGAGATTTAGCAAGTACATTATGAACACCGGCTATCTCCAACACTGCTCTCATGGCTCCACCAGCAATAACACCCGTACCATCAGCAGCTGGCTTTATGAAAACTTTACCTGCACCATACTTACCCAATTGTGGATGAGGAATCGTTCCTTTATGAATTGGAACTTTTATGAGGTTTTTCTTAGCATCATCGATCGCTTTCGCTATAGCATCAGCAACGTCTCTAGCTTTACCCAGGCCCTGTCCTACAGAACCCTGACCGTCACCGACAACTACTATTGCTGCAAAACTAAAGGTACGTCCACCTTTTGTTACCTTAGCAACACGATTGACAGCTACTAATTTATCTTTCAATTCAGCGTCAGCCGGACGCATTTTATTTTGTGGTTGTTTAGCCATTGTTTAGTTTACTATAAAATTTAAAATTTCAAACCTGCTTCACGGGCTCCTTCAGCCAATGCTTTAATTCTTCCGTGATATAAATAACCACTTCTGTCAAAAACGATGCTTTCAATATTATTTGCTTTAGCTCTTTCAGCAATCAACTTGCCAACTTCTTTAGCCTGATCAACTTTGTTGATACCTTCTTTCGAAGTTAACAAACCTGAAGACGCAGCAGTAAGAACATTACCACTAAGGTCATCTATCAACTGAGCATAAATCGATTTATTGCTTCTGAAGACAGCCAATCTAGGTCTGTCTGATGTGCCTTTAACCTTTTTTTTAATCCTGTAATGGATCCTTGCTCTTGATTCCTCTTTTGTCTTTTTCATTTCAAATTCTAAATAGAATGTTATAAGGATATTATTTCTTACCAGCAGTTTTACCGGCTTTTCTTCTCACTTGTTCGCCAGCGAAACGGATACCTTTTCCTTTGTAAGGTTCAGGCTTTTTGAATCCACGGATCTTAGCAGCTACCTGACCGATCAATTGCTTATCAAAACTAGTTAATATAATAGTAGGTGGTTGACCTTTCTCAGCCTTTGTCTCAAGTGTCACTTCCTTTGGAATTGAAAACATGATCGGATGCGAGAAACCTAATGCCAATTCAAGAAGCTGACCAGTGTTAGTTGCTCTAAAACCTACACCTACTAACTCCATTGTTTTAGTAAAACCTGTAGACACGCCCTCTACCATTCCATTGACTAACGCACGCGTTAATCCATGAAGTGATCGGTGACGCTTTGATTCAGTTGGTCTTTCAACAGTAATAACACCATCTTCTAACTTAAGAATCATATCGGCATCAAACTTTTGTTTAAGAGCACCTTTAGGTCCCTTTACAGTAACAACATTTGACTTATCTACGCTAAATTCAACCCCACTTGGTAATGTAATTGGGGATTTACCAATTCTTGACATATTTAAATATTTCTCTCTTTCTAATTAATATTAACTAATGAAGCATACTACTTCACCACCTACATTCTGTGATCTTGCCTGCTTATCAGTTAGAAGACCGTGAGATGTAGAAACTATTGCTATTCCCAAACCATTAATAACTCTTGGTAGATCAACACAGTGAAAATATTGACGTAAACCTGGACGACTTACTCTTTTTAACTGCTGTATTACCGGCTTCTTAGTACTCTCGTTATATTTTAGAGCTATCTTGATGACACCTTGCTTTCCAGCTGCATCATCAAACATATACTTCAAGATATATCCATTATCATAAAGAATTTCAGTAATACCTTTTTTCATATTTGAAGAAGGAATTTCTACTATTCTATGACCGGCTTGCTGAGCATTACGGATTCTAGTAAGGTAATCTGCGATTGGATCGTTTAGAGCCATTTTTCTTAAAATTTATTTCTAAATAAAATTTATTAATCTAATTATTCTACCAAGATGACTTAGTGATCCCAGGTATTTTGCCTTCAAGTGCCATTTTTCTAAACATTACTCTGCAAAGACCGAAATCTCTCATGTAACCTTTAGGTCGACCTGTCAACTTGCAACGATTGTGAAGTCGGATTTTAGCTGAGTTTCTTGGCATTTTATCCAACTCCTCATAATTTCCCGCTTCCTTAAGTTGTTTTCTTTTCTCAGCATATTTAGCAACCATACGCTCTCTTTTTAATTCGCGCGCGATTATTGATTTCTTTGCCATTTGGTTATTTTATTAAGCTGTTTATTATTTTTTGAAAGGTAATCCTAAAGCTGAGAGTAAAGCATGAGCTTCAGCATCAGTTTTAGCTGTGGTTACAAAAGTGATGTTCATACCCAATACCTTTGCAATTTTATCGATGTCGATCTCAGGAAAGATGATTTGTTCTGTAATACCCATTGAGTAATTACCCCTTCCGTCAAAACTTTTGTCATTGATACCTTTAAAATCTCTAACACGAGGAAGAGAAACAGAGATAAATCTGTCAAGGAATTCATACATACGTTCGTTACGTAGAGTAACTCGAATACCAATCGGCATTTCTTCTCTTAACTTAAAGTTAGATATAGAAGTCTTCGCCTTAGTAATTACGGCTTTCTGACCAGCAATTGTAGTTAAATCTACCAAAGCATTATCAATTACTTTCTTGTCTGAAACTGCATCTCCCAAACCTTGGTTGATACAGATCTTCTCAAGACGAGGTACCTGCATGATAGATGAGTATTTAAAATCTTCCATTAGTTTAGGAATGATCTCATCTCTGTATTTTGATTTGTATCTAGGAACGTAACTCATTACTTAACTATTTCACCTGATTTTTTAAAATATCTTGTCAACTTACCGTTGTCATCTTTTCTACCTGTTCTGGAAGCAACACCCTTTTTATCTACTAACATAAGGTTAGAAAGATGAATTGGTAGTTCCATATCCTGGATACCGCCTGGCTGATCCTGTTGAGGTTTTACGTGTTTCTTAGCCATATTACGACCTTCAACCACTGCTCTATTCTGCCCAACAAGGATAGCAGAAACTATACCTTTATTTCCTTTTTCACTTCCGGCTATGATCATTACTTCATCACCTTTTTTGATATGCAGTTTCGGAGCGAAACGCTTTTGTTTGGAGTTTGTCTTTTTACTACTCATGACTTATTTTTTAAAGCACCTCAGGAGCTAATGAAACAATTCTCATGTAATCCTTTTCGCGCAATTCTCTGGCAACAGGGCCAAAAATACGTGTACCTCTCGGCTCATCCTGATTGTTCAACAGAACAACAGCATTGTCGTCAAAACGGATATAAGATCCGTCGTTACGTCTAATTTCTTTTTTAGTTCTTACGATAACTGCTTTTGAAACAGTACCTTTTTTAATACCTCCGGGAGAAGCTTGTTTCACTGAAACAACTATTCTATCGCCGATCGACGCGTAACGTCTGGTTGAACCACCAAGGACATGTATGCATAGAACCTCTTTGGCTCCACTATTGTCTGCTACTCTTAGTCTGGACTCTGTCTGTATCATTACAAATAAGGATTATACCTGATTATTTAATTACTTCGCTTTTTCTAGGATTTCGATTAAACGCCATCTCTTATTCTTAGATAACGGTCTCGTTTCCATTATTTTAACTATGTCACCAATTTGACATTCGTTTTTCTCATCGTGAGCCATAAAGGAATTGGATTTCTTCACATACTTTCCATATAGTGGATGCTTGATCTTGCGCTCCACCATGACCGAAATGGATTTTTCCATTTTGTTGCTGGTAACTTTACCAACTCTTTCCTTTCTGAACTGTCTAACTAATTGTTCCATATTGCCTGGATACTTTAAATTTTATTTATGACGGAGATTCGATTATTTGCTTCTTCTGTATCTGATCTTTGATCTCTTAGCTAATTCGCCTTCAGTCATCTGAGCTACTTCTCTGCTTCTGATCTCTGTATTGATCCTTGCGATATTTTTCTTCGCATCTCTGATCTCTTTAGGAGTGACATTACCTGAAATTGTTTGATCAAATCTGGTTTTAGTCAAGTCTAATTGAGTTTCAGCTAATTTTTCAACCAATTCGCTGTCTGCCAAGATCTGCACTTCTTTATAATGTTTGTTTGCCATGATTCTAATATGGTTTAAAAATTAATCTAGTCTGATATCTGTTCTCAAAATTGTTTTTGTCATAACTGGAAGCTTTTGTGCTGCCAATCTGAAGGCCTCTTTTGCTATTTCCACTGATACTCCGTCCATTTCGAACAAGATTCTACCCGGTTTAATAACTGCTACGTAGTGATCTACAGGACCTTTACCCTTACCCATACGTACTTCAAGAGGCTTTTTAGTAATCGGTTTATCAGGGAAAATTCTGATCCACACTTTTCCTTCTCTTTTCATGTAACGCGTCATTGCAATCCTTGCAGATTCTATTTGACGAGCTGTCAATCTTCCACCGGTTATGGACTTAAGAGCCACAGAACCGAAAGATATGGTACTACCTTTATGAGCACAACCCTTAGGGTTCATTTTATGCTGCTTTCTGAATTTTGTTCTTTTTGGTTGTAACATGGTACGTCTTTCTTTATAATTCGCTGATTAAAAGCTATTTGTATCTGCTTTTCTCTAAGGAGGTGCAAAGATACATATAATATCTTTATTATCTACTACCTTTTAGATTTAAAATTTCTGTTTCCACCTGGCTTTCTATCTCCACCTCTTTCACCACCACGGTCATTTCTTCTATCTCCACCTCTATCATTTCTACGGTCGCCCATACCACCTTGATTTGCTTTTTTCTCTTCTGATTGAAGTGGCATGATTTCTCTCTTACCGAATACTTCACCTTTACAGATCCAAACCTTAATACCTATTAATCCGTAAACTGTTTGTGCTGTAGATACAATATAATCGATATCTGCACGGAAAGTATGTAATGGAGTTCTTCCTTCTTTATATTCTTCTGATCTAGCCATCTCAGCACCATTCAATCTTCCTGACAAGCGCACTTTAATACCTTCAGCACCTGCACGCATCGTAGATTGGATAGCCATTTTAGTAGCTCTTCTGTAGTTGATACGGGATTCAATTTGTTTAGCAATTGTTTCTCCAACGATAGCTGCATCCAATTCAGGTTTGCGGATCTCGTGGATATTAATTTGAACGTCCTTGCTGGTAAGTTTTTTCAATTCCTCTCTGATACGATCAACTTCCTGTCCACCTTTACCAATGATAATACCGGGACGTGAAGTGTGAATAGTAACAGTGATTCTTTTAAGAGTTCTTTCGATACCGATTTTAGCTATGCCTCCTTTTGGAATACGAGCTCTCATATAAGTTCTGATCTGCTCATCTTCTACAACTTTGGCAGCCATATCTTTTCCGCCGAACCAGTTAGAATCCCATCCGCGGATGATTCCTAATCTATTACCTACTGGACTTGTCTTTTGACCCATGAATAAGGTTATTTATTTTAAATAAAGGTATTAATTTTCTAAAGGTAGTTTGTTATCAACCACAATGGTCAGGTGGCAAGAACGCTTTCTGATCCTGTGTGCTCTACCGTGTGGAGCTGGTTGAAATCTTTTCAACATACCTGCACCGTCAACAAAAGCTGTTTTGACAAACAAACCATGACTATCAGCTCCAGATTCTACACCTGATAATTGTTCCCAGTTAGAAACTGCAGACAAAAGTGTTTTGTATACCGGATGTGCAGCATGTTTTTGAGTAAACTTTAGGATAGTCAAAGCTGCTCCTACATTTTTGCCTCTGATGGTATCAACTACCAGACGCATTTTACGTTCTGATCCTTTGATATTCTTAAATTTAGCTAATGCTTCCATTTCAATTTATTTTAGAAAAGCCTGGTTTCTATTAACGATTATTTCTTTTTACCCCCGTGACCTCTGAAGTTACGTGTTGGAGAGAATTCTCCCAACTTGTGTCCTACCATGTTTTCAGTCACAAATACCGGTACGAATGTTTTACCATTATGCACTGCGATAGTCTCCCCAACCATGTCCGGGATGATCATCGATGCACGAGACCAAGTTTTAATTACTGTTTTTTTAGTCGATTCTTTAGCTTTTGCTATTTTAGCAAGTAAGCTGTAATGAATATATGGACCTTTCTTTAATGATCTAGCCATAATGCTACTATTTCAGATTTCGGTTATTATTTAGATTTACGTCTTGAGATAATCAAAGCAGAACTTTTCTTATTCACATTTCTTGTTTTCTGACCTTTAGCCATGATTCCGGTTCTTGAGATCGGATGTCCTCCAGATGCTCTACCTTCACCACCACCCATCGGGTGATCTACCGGGTTCATCGCTACACCTCTTACTCTTGGTCTGCGACCTAGCCATACTGAACGACCTGCTTTACCAAGTACTAATAATGAATGGTCAGGGTTTGATGCTATACCAATGGTAGCTTTGCATGTCATTAAGATCCTTCTTACTTCGCCTGAAGGCAATTTAATGGCAGCATATTTTTCTTCTTTTCCTACAAGTACAGCATAAGTACCGGCACTTCTAGCAATTGCAGCACCTTTATTAGGTTGCATTTCAATGGCATAGATCTCAGAACCTAGAGGAATGTCTTTTAATACCAAAGTATTTCCCGGCTCGATTGGAGATCCTGTACCACTTTGAACTGTAGCTCCAACTTGAAGCCCTTTCGCTGCGATCATGTATCTTTTCTCTCCGTCAGCATAATTCAACAATGCGATAAACGCTGATCTGTTCGGATCATATTCAATAGAAGCAACTTTGGCAGGTATGCCATCTTTGTTCCTTTTGAAGTCGATGATACGGTATTTTCTCTTATGTCCACCACCTCTTTGACGCACAGTCATCTTACCATCGTGGTTTCTACCACCGGTACGTTTGATCTCTGACATCAAAGACTTCTCAGGAGTATCAGTAGTTACCTCAGTAAAGGCATTACCTACTCTGTATCTGGTTCCCGGCGTTATCGGATTATACTTCTTAACTGGCATAGCTGCTTACAGTTTAATTTTTTTTACTAAAAGTGAGGATTAATCCTCGTTGTTTTGGAATATATCAATAGTCTCACCTGATACAAGCGTTACTACCGCTTTCTTATAGGCAGGCTTAACACCTTTCATCACACCTGAACGACCACTTCTGGTAACCACTTTCACAGGCATTACAAAAGTATTGACAGCTGCAACATTCACGTTGTACATCTTCTCTATTGCTTTTCCTATTTCGATCTTGTTTGCTTTTTTAGCAACTACGAAAGTATATTTACCGAGTGCTGAAAGCTCATTTGCTTTTTCGCTGATCACCGGTTTTACTAATATATTATGTATCATGATTCTACTTTATTATTAATTAAGCGATAGATTTAATCAACTTTTCCATTGCGCCTTCGAACAAGATTATTGAATCAGAATTAAGCAATTCATACACGTTCAATTCATCTGTGTAAGTAACACCTGCTTTAGGTATGTTTCTTCCTGACAAATAGACATTTTTATTCAATTCACCAGTAACTACCAATGGTTTTCTTTGAGCACCTAATGCACCAAGGATGGTAACCAATTCAGTTGTTTTTGGTGTTTCAAAAGAGAAATCTTCAACGATAACTACTTTGTTTCTCATCAACTTATCAAGTAGAACAGATCTTTTAGCAACTCTTCTCACTTTCTTGTTAAGATCTTGGCTATAGTTTCTCGGTCTTGGGCCAAAAATTCTGTAACCACCTCTAAGTACACCTGACTTGATACTACCTTTACGAGCACCACCTGTTCCCTTTTGCTTCACAAGCTTACGAGTAGAACCGCTAAGTTCACCTCTTTCTTTAGCTTTATGTGTTCCTTGACGTTGGTTGGCAAGATATGCTTTCACTGCTAGATACACAGTGTGTTCATTAGGCTTTTCGCCCATTAAATCTGCAGAAAACTCAAATGAGCGTCCGGTAGATTCTCCTCCTTTAGTTAATATATCAAGTTTCATTTCTTAATGCTTTCAATGATGACAACAGATCCTTTGTGTCCAGGGATAGCACCCTTCACTAGAACAAGATTCTGTTCAGAAAATATTTTTAAAACCTCAAGGTTTCTCATTTTGATATTGACGTGTCCCATGTGACCACCCATTCTCATTCCTTTGAATACTTTCGAAGGATAAGATGAAGCACCCACTGAACCCGGAGCTCTCAATCTGTTGTGCTGACCGTGAGTTGCCTGGCCTACACCTGCAAAGCCATGACGTTTCACAACACCTTGAAAACCTTTTCCTTTGCTTACACCAACGATGTCGACTTTATCTCCTTCGTTAATAACGTCTGCAATTTCAATGGTATCACCCAATGCTTTAGACAAGTCAGAATCTCTAAATTCTATGACAGTTTTTAGTGGTTCAGTGCTAGCTTTAGCAAAGTGTCCAGTCAACTGTTTTGAAACATTCTTTGCTTTAACATCGCCAAAAGCGATTTGTAAAGAAGTGTAACCGTCTGTTTCGACATTTTTTACTTGTGTAACTACACAAGGTCCAGCTTCGATGACTGTGCAGGCAACATAGTTACCATTCGAGTCATATACACTGGTCATGCCCAATTTCTTTCCGATAATTCCGTTCACGACAATATTATTTAATAAGACACCAATAGACCTCAGTCCGCTTGTGCCACCGATTTATTTAATAAAAATGAAAAACCTTAAGTCAGTTTGACCTGGATATCTACCCCACTTGGCAATTCTAATCTCGATAGAGCGTCAACTGTCTTCTGCGTAGGAGTATATATTTCAATCAATCTTTTGTGGGTACGCATTGAGAACTGCTCCCGGGATTTCTTGTTAACGTGCGGCGAGCGCAGCACTGTAAACATTTTTTTCTCGGTAGGCAGCGGAATCGGACCCGTTACTACAGCACCGCTAGAGCGAACTGTCTTAACTATTTTCTCCGTTGAAACATCCACTAAATTGTGGTCGTACGAACGAAGTTTAATTCTAATTTTCTGATTCATATCCTGTTTAAATTAATTAGGGATCAAATATCTTTCCCTCTTAAAGTGGCGCAAAGGTAAATAAACATTTTGATTCTCGCAATTTATTTTAATTTTTTTTATAAAAATATTTTTGGGGAGGAATAGGAGCTGTAAACCCATTACTTACAGGAGTTTATAATGATTTGATTTCTTTTCGACACACGTTGCAAACTCGGGCTAACCTTGTTAAATAGTGGTTCTGTTCCAATTGGGGAAAAGTTGCAACCTTTAGTCAGCGGAAATTTAGGTTGCTTTCTTTACTATTGGTTCTAGTTAGAAAACTCAATGTTAAGCAGGTGGTATTCTGAACCTGTACAGTTTTGAAATGAGAATGAGATTGAGGCTTAGAAATGTCACCAGTCAGAGAATGGCGCCAGCGTGCAAACGAGATGGTTATGGTTATATTTATATTTAGAGGATAATTGGAATTGGGGAATGGGTTGAAAGGAATTGATGTTGTTATGTCGCCAGCTGGGATTAATAATTTTGAGTTTTTGGTTTTTTAAAAGAATTTAATATCAAATCGGCCATCAGTAACATGAATTATCTTGCCAGACTCTTCATTTATTGCGGTAAATTCGAATGTGCCGGCAGCCTGGTTTTTTTCCAAATTAATTAATTTGATTTTACCTGTATGAGCGCTATCGCAATTATAAATATTTCCACCCAATGGGGCATTATCAATGACATCGACCCAATTAGATTGAAAGCTCGATCCATTTAGACTATATTCCTTTAATTTGTGACTCTCATCTCTTATAAATCTTATTGCTATAGAGATTTTAGGGTCTTTTCCCCAACCAGATATTCTTACCACACCTTCTTGCGTAATACCTCCACTAACTCCATGCGTACTCCAATTACTCACACCACGAATATTATGAGGTACACCATCTACATAAAATCCCATTGTATTTTCACCAGTCATTGTAATTGGCACTAAATCAGGTTCTGGCTCATCTTTGTGGCAAGAGGAAATAGTAAAAGCAAGGAAGAGGAGGAATAATAACTTTGAGAAATTGATATTTTGTTTCATAATGGTGTGATATTTTGGGTGATGAATGATGTGAAGATAAGATAATTGCATTGGTATGTCAAATAAATGTTTTAATAAAAAGGGCTCCCCTTTAGTCCCTCAAGCGTTCGAGTGCTTATAAACCTCTTTTTTGTTTGTTTCAAAGTGTATCCCCCGAGTTGAGGCTTCTAAAGGTCACCAGTCAGATACTGGAGCCAACGTTCAAGCTAGATAGTTACCTATATATTTATATTTAGTGGATAATTTATTGGAAGGATATGGTAAATGAGTTGGTGGGGATTTAAGACGTTATGGTGTCAGCGGGGAAATTTTATTTCTCGTTAGCCTGCAATTTTTTTAAAGAAGGACGTAAATACCCAAGCATAATTGAAGTATCGAAACTTAAATAAGTAATTTCAGAATTTATCTTAACAGATAATCCCAAACCTAATCCAAGGAATAATGCAGGTAAGAATTCTGCTCTAAACTGACCATATAAACCGGGTAGATTCTTCTTTTTATAATTTATATCATAATTTGAAGAAAAATTAAAAATACCTCCTGATGGTGTGGCCTTTGTATAATTTGGTTCCTGATACATGAATAGAGCAGGTCCAATCCCAAATTTTAATCTGCATAGATCATTTGGAGAAGTAAAGCTTTTAGTTATGGGTAAGGACCAACTATTTAATATTCGAGGCACACAAGGCTTAAATAGACACAACCCACCTTCATAATCATTAGGAAGATTATTTGCCTCAAAATATTGACTCGTATATATTAACTCAAATCCAAAATTGGATTTAAAAACAACTCCCGCACCGCCATATATGGGTAAAAACTCTTCGTGAAATGCATAGGGATAACCACCGATTCCATATATTGCTTTTATGGGGTGGTCTGATACGTAAGTATTTTGACTGTATGTTGGATATGATATGGTGGCAACAAGTGAAAGGAAGAAAAAGAAGAACAACTTTGAGAAAATGATATTTGAGTTCATAATGTTGTGATATTTGGGTTGGAGATATTGTAAAGTTACAAAAATAATTATTAATGTTTAACAAACCGTCGTTTGGCCGCCCCTCATGAGGATAGGGTTTATAAATATGTATTTTTCCAAAAAGGGTCATTTTTAAAATAATAATATAATTAATTGATTATTAGATAAATATAAGCAAAATAAATTTTGCACGCACCCAAACGTAGGTTAACCTACGCTCAGCACTTCATAGCGAATGATGTACAATAATTTAAAATCAAAGTTATGATCGTGAGGCTCGGCGTAGTTTAAACTACGTCGGTGTGTCACCAAAGTTTACTTTCAAATATACAAAAAAGATGTGTATAAACTCTAGCTCAATAGAGGTAGTTACGACTATACTTGGTTTTAAATGGTTCTCCTGTGGTTCCTTGGTAAGAATTACTTTCGAAAACAAGAATTACAGCTTCAAGATTTTTATGTTTTTTTCGAATTTGGGATTGATGATTTTTATAAAATAAAGGCCCGGTTCGTTTAGATAAAGGTCTTTCGAGATCCTATTTCCTACGACTTTTTCCTCAAAGATCAACTTTCCGGAGGCATTATATAATAGTAATAATGATTGCTGATCTGTTTGTTCTATTTCGATGCGAACTTTTCCGGTGGTGGGATTTGGGAATGCAGAGACATTATTAAATATCACCGTAGAATCCTGCGCTCCACTCAAACAATCAAATATATACACCTCTTTTACCGGAGAAATGCTCGTGCAATCGCCCAAACGAATTTCCAACTGAATATCCTTAAACCCGGATTCGACGAATGATAATATAGGATCCCGATCATGTGAGACGATTGCTCCATTGCTGGTCCAGTTGTAGATGATGTCTGTGGTTTTAGGTAAGTTACTGACATCAATTATAGCAAGGCTTTCTCCAAGACAGGCGGATTTATTTATAAGAAAATTAGCACTGATGTCTGCGCCATTCAAATTATTAATGTGCATCGTATCAACCAATTCCGGACAGGTACCTTCGCTCAAAGTCCATACTACAGTAGTTTGTTGTCCTGAGATGAGATCATCGATCCAGGAGGAGGCTATTTCTGCATCCCTAAGCACTCCAGGTCCGGAGATGATCGTCCAAAAGCCGAAAGCATCTCCAGGAGCAGCTTCCGCATTTAACAAAATACTTTCTGCACTGCATGGAGATAAATCTACCCCGGCATTGGCTACCAAAAAGTTTTGAGCAGTCGTAATGATCAATGTATCTCTATTTTCAGGGCAAACTCCATTAGAAACTGTCCAGGTAAGAATGACAGATTCATTATTTGGCAGACCTGATATGGTTGTTTGACTGGCATTGACATCTGCAATCTGGCCGCTACCCTGCTCTATTTGCCAAATGCCGGACCCTATTGTTATTGGTTGTGCGAATAATTCCAATGAATCTAAACATGCCATAATATCATCACTTACAATTGCCTCATTGGGAAGTTGATAATTTATTATTTGCAAAGTGTCAGAAGATGCCGGACAAACTCCATTGGAAATGGTCCATGCTACCTTGGTCAAACTGTCTTGAGTCCCTAATTGCAGCAAAGTATTTGTCTCATTTGGTGAATTAATGGAAGCAGTGCCTTCTATGATATTCCACATTCCGATTCCCGTTATTGCCTCATTCGCAGAGATATTTATGACATCTGCATTACACAGCAAATGGTCTTCTCCTGCTATACTAACAGAGGGTAACGCATCATTTATGATCTTTAAGGTATCTACTCTTTCCGGACAAACTCCTGAAGTTACTTTCCAGATAAGATCAACATCTGAGCCGGGGACTAAACCATTGATCAAAGATGCAGGGTCATTTGAGTTTTGGATATTTCCAGATCCATTGATAATGTTCCATGAACCCTGACCATTTATCACCGGAGATGCATTAAGCACAAAACTTGTTTCATTACAAAACTGTTGATCAGGACCGGCAATTGCCGCATCGGGCATAGGATCTACGTGTATTTCAATAAATGAGGACACAGCAGGACAAACACCATTGGTTACCGTCCATTGAACTATTGTAGTCGCTCCAACTCCAAGATCAATAATCATTGTGGCCGGTGATTGAGGGTTAATTATCGTTCCTGAGCCATTCACTATTGACCACATGCCCTGACCTATATAATTATTATCTGCGGCAACAGCCAATTCAGTATTTTGACATAGGTTCACGTCTTCCGTTAAGATAATAGCCGGGCCTGAAGTTTGATTGATATTAATAGTTAAAATGTCTTCTGCAGTAGGCAAACCAGAGTGGCATTGATCAGATATTTGCCATTTCAAAACCAATGTACCGAAAATGCCTGGAGAAAAATTAGTAATCGTGGTGTTCGGATCATTTACATCTGAAAAATCAGCAGATCCATCAAGAATGCTCCATGTTCCCTCACCATTGCCCGGTGCGGCAGCATTTAAACTAAGCAAAGTCTCGGACTGGCATGCAGTAAAATCATCTCCCGCAAATGCCGGAGGACTTTGCTCCGTGTAATTGAGCAAGATGGTATCTATACCAATACAACCTGTTACTGATGTCAATGTCCACGTAAGCATAACATTATCGAAGGGTGCCTGATTCGTAAATAAACTGGATGGATTTGAGATGTCAGATATCATTCCGCTTCCTTGAATTATATTCCATTGTCCGGTGGTGCCTGAAGGCAAATTAGCATTTAATGTGATATCAGTACTCGAACAGGCAAATTGATCAGTGCCCGCATTGGCAATAGGATTTGGCTCAATTATTACTTCAATTGTAGTCACTGCGCTACATCCGTAAATGTCAGTTGCCGTAAGTTGATAAGTACCGCTGATCTCAGGAAGCGTCTGAGTGATCGTTATTTGCTGTCCGGCACCAATAAAGCCTGAAGGTCCACTCCATATATATGATAAGAAATTATTGCCTTGCCCGGTCAACACAAGTTCATTCCCTTGACATATTGGTGCATTTGAAGCAATTGAAATGTTCGGTAGTCCAACGGTTATTATCACTTCATCACTACTTGAAGTACAAGTATTTTCAGGATCAATCGTCCACAGGAATGAGTTTTGTCCAGGACTTAGACCCGTGACTACTGAATTCGCATCATTTACATCTATAATCGTGCCGGTGCCTTGCGTTAAAGTCCAGGTCCCTACTCCATTAGGAGGAATCTCAGCACTTAGGACAATGGTTGTAGTATTGCAAACCAACTGGTCATCTCCTGCATTTGCAAAATAAGCAACTTGTATTTCAATGTCTATGCTGGTAGATTTTTCACATCCATATATATCTATAGAAGCAAGAGTATACAATCCTGACATGGAAGATGTGACGTTTGAAATTTCCAAAGTAGAGGTCGTGCCAACAAGGTTATTATTTGGGTCAAACCAGCTGAATAACGTGTAAGGAGATGGATTTACTGTTTCTAAGATTAATGTTGAACCTTCACAAAGTGGGGCATTGGAGGTGATTTCAGGTGCTGGAAGACCAATGGTAATGATAACACTATCACTTGACTCTGAACAACCATTTATTGGTGTAATAGTCCAGACAAAAGTATTTTCGCCAATGCCAAGATCAGTAACAAGTGTAGTTGGATTAGCAGGATTTTCAATAGTTCCGCTTCCGCTTAATATTGTCCAAAGACCTTCGCCGCTTAACGGTTGATTGCCCTCCATGGTGAAAGTATTTTCAGAACAAAGTAATTGATCATTTCCGGCATTTGCAATATCTGCTTCTTCAATCATCACTTCAATGGAAGTTGATTTCTCACATCCAAATTCATCAGTGGTGATGAGGGTGTATGTACCCGCCATCGCTATTATTATATTGGATATTTCCAAAGTAGAGGCGTTACCCACTAGGATATTATTTGGGTCAAACCAGTTGAATATCGTGTAAGGAGATGGATCAACTATTTCTAAGGTTAGTGTCGAACCTTCGCAAAGTGGAGCGTTGGATGTGATCTCCGGTGCTGGAAGACCAATGGTGATGATAACACTATCACTTGACTCTGAACAACCATTTATTGGTGTAATAGTCCAGACAAAAGTATTTTCACCAATGCCAAGATCAGTAACAAGCGTTGTTGGATTTGTAGGATTTTCAATTGTTCCGTTTCCGTTTAATATTGTCCAAAGACCTTCGCCGCTTAACGGTTGATTGCCCTCCATGGTGAAAGTATTTTCAGAACAAAGTAATTGATCAATTCCGGCATTTGCGATATCTGCTTCTTCAATCATCACTTCAATGGAAGATGATTTCTCACAGCCAAATTCATCAGTCGTGATAAGGGTGTATGTACCCGCCATCGCTATTATTATATTGGATATTTCCAAAGTAGAGGTCGTGCCAACAAGGATGTTACTTGGGTCAAACCAGTTAAAAGTGTTATAAGGTAAAGGATTTACTGTTTGTAAAATTAGAGTTGAGCCTTCACAAAGTGGAGCGTTGGATGTGATCTCCGGTGCCGGATGGCCAACTGTGATAATTACTTTATCACTTGACTCTAAACAACCATTTATTGGTGTAATCGTCCATACAAAGATATTTTCACCAATGCCAAGATCCGAAACAAGCGTTGTAGGATTTGTAGGATTTTCAATTGTTCCGTTTCCGTTTAATATTGTCCAAAGACCTTCGCCGCTTAACGGTTGATTGCCCTCCATGGTGAAAGTATTTTCAGAACAAAGTAATTGATCAATTCCGGCATTTGAGATATCTGCTTCTTCAATCATCACTTCAATGGAAGATGATTTCTCACAGCCAAATTCATCTGTCGTGATGAGGGTGTAGGTACCCGCCATCGCAAATGTTATATTTGGGATTTCCAAAGTAGAGGTCGTGCCAACAAGGTTATTATTTGGGTCAAACCAGTTGAAAGTGTTATAAATTAAAGGATTTACTGTTTCTAAAATTAGAGTTGAGCCTTCACAAAGCGGAGCGTTGGATGTGATCTCCGGTGCCGGATGGCCAATGGTGATGATTACAGTATCACTTGATGCAGCGCAACCATTTGTCGGTGTAATAGTCCATATAAAGGTATTTTCACCAATGCCAAGATCCGAAACAAGCGTTGTAGGATTTGTAGGATTTTCAATTGTTCCGTTTCCGTTTAATATTGTCCAAAGACCTTCGCCGCTTAACGGTTGATTGCCCTCCATGGTGAAAGTATTTTCAGAACAAAGTAATTGATCAATTCCGGCATTTGAGATATCTGCTTCTTCAATCATCACTTCAATGAAAGTTGATTTCTCACAGCCAAATTCATCAGTGGTGATTATGGTGTATGTACCCGCCATCGCTATTATTATATTGGATATTTCCAAAGTAGAGGCGTTACCCTCTAGGATATTATTTGGGTCAAACCAGTTGAATATCGTGTAAGGAGATGGATCAACTATTTCTAAGATTAGTGTCGAACCTTCGCAAAGTGGAGCGTTGGATGTGATCTCCGGTGCTGGATGGCCAATGGTGATGATTACAGTATCACTTGATGCAGCGCAACCATTTGTCGGTGTAATAGTCCATATAAAGGTATTTTCACCAATGCCAAGATCAGTAACAAGCGTTGTTGGATTAGCAGGATTTTCAATAGTTCCGCTTCCGCTTAATATTGTCCAAAGACCTTCGCCGCTTAACGGTTGATTGCCCTCCATGGTGAAAGTATTTTCAGAACAAAGTAATTGATCAATTCCGGCATTTGCGATATCTGCTTCTTCAACTATCACTTCAATGGAAGTTGATTTCTCACAGCCAAACTCATCTGTCGTGATGAGGGTGTATGTACCCGCCATCGCAAGTGTTATGTTTGAAATTTCCAAAGTTGAGGTAGTGCCAACAAGGATGTTACTTGGGTCAAACCAGTTAAAAGTGTTATAAGGTAAAGGATTTACTGTTTCTAAAATTAGAGTTGAGCCAACACAAAGCGGAGCGTTGGATGTGATCTCCGGTGCTGGATGGCCAACGGTTAGTGTGATGGTATCACTACTTGCAGGGCATGTAAAATAAGAGGTAATCGTCCAAACCAACTTATTTTCTCCAGGGGATAGATCTGAAACTAAGGTTGCTGGATCTGTTGGATCTGCAAAAGTAGCAGTTCCTGAAAGTACACTCCACATACCGGTGCCGAAGTTTGGTGTATTGGCGCTGAGATTGTAAGTTGTTTCTGTGCAAAGAAGTTGGTCTGTTCCTGCATCCGCATCATCGGTTTGAAGGATTTCGACACCTTTCGAAGCAGAGATCTCACAACCATATTCGTCAGTTAAGTAAACGGAGTAAACTCCTTGCATTCCAGGAGTGACATTCGGTATGGTCAAAGTTGAAGTAGTGCCAACAAGGTTATTATTTGGGTCAAACCAATTAAAAGTGGTGAAGGGCGATGCATCTCCGATTTCTAAAATCATCGTCAAACCTTGGCACAGTGGTGCGTTTGAGGTGATTTCAGGTGCAGGGTGACCAATTGTTAGAATAATGGTGTCACTGCTAGAAGGGCAAGTAAAATAAGAAGTGATCGTCCAAACCAACATATTTTCTCCAGGGGATAGATCAGAAACTAAGGTTGTTGGATCTGTTGGATCTGCAAAAGTCGCAGTTCCTGAGATGACACTCCACAAACCGGTGCCGAAGTTTGGTGTATTGGCACTGAGGTTGTAAGTTGTTTCTGTGCAAAAGAGTTGGTCTGTTCCTGCATCTGCTTCATCGGTTTGAAGGATTTCGACACCTTTGGAAGCCGATATTTCGCAACCATATTCATCAGTTAGGTAAACTGTGTAAACTCCTTGCATGCCGGGTGTGACATTCGGTATGGTCAGTGTTGAAGTAGTCCCAATAAGGTTATTATTTGGATCAAACCAGTTAAAAGAGGTGAAAGGTGATGGATCAACTATTTCTAAAATCATCGTCGAACCTTCGCACAGTGGTGCGTTGGAAGTAATTTCAGGTGCAGGGTGACCAATTGTTAGAATAATGGTGTCACTACTTGAAGGGCAAGTAAAATATGAAGTGATCGTCCAAACCAACATATTTTCTCCAGGGGATAGATCAGAAACTAAGGTCAGAGGATCTGTTTCATCCGCAAAAGTTGCTGTTCCGGAGACGATACTCCACATGCCGTTTCCAAAACTTGGTGCATTTGCGCTGAGATTATAAGTTGTTTCTGTGCAAAAAAGTTGGTCTGTTCCTGCATCTGCATCATCAGTTTGGAGGATTTCGACACCTTTCGAAGCAGAGATCTCACAACCATATTCGTCAGTTAGGTAAACGGTGTAAACTCCTTGCATGGAAGGCGTGACATTGGGTATGGTCAGTGTTGAAGTAGTGCCTACTAGATTATTATTTGGGTCAAACCAGTTGAAATTGGTGAATGGAGATGGGTCCACTATTTCTAAAATTAGTGTCGAACCTTCGCACAGTGGTGCGTTTGAGGTAATTTCAGGTGCAGGGTGACCAATTGTTAGATTAATGGTGTCACTGCTTGAAGGGCAAGTAAAATATGAAGTGATAGTCCAAACCAACTTATTTTCACCGGCGGAAAGATCAGAAATTAGGGTATTTGGATCTGTTGCATCCGCAAAAGTTCCTGTTCCTGAAATTACACTCCACATGCCGTTTCCAAAACTTGGTGTATTGGCGCTGAGATTGTAAGTGTTTTCTGTGCAAATGAGCTGGTCAAGGCCGGCATCTGCATCATCAGTTTGGAGGATTTCGACTCCTTTGGAAGCCGATATTTCGCAACCATATTCGTCAGTTAAGTAAACGGTGTAAACTCCTTGCATGCCGGATGTGACATTCGGTATTGTCAATGTGGTACTTGTACCAACAAGATTATTATTCGGATCATACCAGTTGAAAGAAGTGAATGGTGATGGATCAACTATTTCTAAAATCATCGTCGAACCTACGCACAGTGGTGCATTGGAAGTAATTTCAGGTGCAGGGTGACCAACAGTCAGAGTAATGGTGTCACTACTTGAAGGGCAAGTAAAATATGAAGTGATCGTCCAAACCAACATATTTTCTCCAGGGGATAGATCAGAAACTAAGGTCAGAGGATCTGTTTCATCCGCAAAAGCTCCTGTTCCGGAGACGACACTCCACATGCCGTTTCCAAAACTTGGTGCATTGGCGCTGAGATTATAAGTTGTTTCTGTGCAAAGAAGTTGGTCTGTTCCTGCATCTGCATCATCAGTTTGGAGGATTTCGACTCCTTTGGAAGCCGATATTTCGCAACCATATTCGTCTGTGACATAAACTGTGTAAACTCCTTGCATTCCAGGTGTGACATTCGATATGGTCAGTGTTGAAGTAGTGCCGGCAAGGTTATTATTTGGGTCAAACCAATTAAAAGTGGTGAAGGGCGATGCATCTTCGATTTCTAAAATCATCGTCAAACCTTCGCACAGTGGTGCATTGGAGATGATCTCCGGTTCAGAGTGACCGATAGTTATTGTAATTTCATCAAAAACGTCAGGGCAATCTTCATTACTTACCGTCCATCTCAATACGACTACAGAACCGAAAGGTAAATCAACTAATTGAGTGTGAGGATTTGTAGGATCTATAATTGTACCAAGCCCTGTTTCAACAGACCATAAACCATTTCCCACATATATATCATTGGCATCCAGGTTAATGGAATACATCTCGCAAAATAAACCAGAAGCTGTAACAATCTCTGCCGGTCCGGGTGGATTATCGCAATCCAAATTAAAGGAACTGATGCTATCATTTACATTTGCAAAAACCTTACCTCCACTTGCTAAAAGCACAAAAAACAATAGTCCAAAAAAACGAAATTTTAAGTTTCTATTAGCGATAACTAAATGTTCTATTATTACTGAGAAGTATCTCATTTCTTTCAATTTTGAAAAATTTATTCTTTAGTGTAATTGATAAGATTGCTTTCTGAAATGACACCTGATATTCCATCTTCTGTGACGATTTTGATTCCATAAGTAATAGTGCCATTTGTCTTCAGATCACGGTCTAAAAAGGAAAGTGCAGCGGCATCGAGTTGCTTGATCTTTTTCCAGGGTTCCTCATTGGTTTTTCTGTATAAATAGTAATAGATCTTAGGTACCAGTTCAAAATCTGATTTCTTTAATGAGTAATCCCATACAAGGTAGACAGCCCCATATTCTTTCTTGTATTCTGCTACCAAGCTTGTTATGCGCAATGCAGCGAAGTCAAACATTCTTCGCCCCTTGACGGGAAAAGTTGCATCAGATAATAAGCCCGATCTATCCTGCGCTTTGATAATGTACTCATAAATCTGCTCGTAAATCGCAGTTGAATCAAGCCATTCTGTCGTGACTTTATTTTGAATTCTGGTGATTCTGTGATAAGAAGTGTCAAGTTTGGACACATTTTTTCTATAAATAATATAAGCTACTACGTCATTACTTGGGCTTAGACTCCAGGAAATCTTGATTCCTTTTGTATCAGATGATGATGGACGAGCTGCAGGAGCTCCCGGTCGTATTATGTCCGGTCTATCAAGGCTGAGCATGGTAGAAAATGCTGAAAAGTTATTACTTCTATCCACAGCGGTTACCTTATAATACACTTTTTTATCCAACGCTACCAGTTCTATGCTGTCATGCCACACATTCATAGCGGTGCATTCCTTGGTCAGTTGCGCGAATTCATGTTCAGGATTATTTGCCATATAAATCCGATATCCAACCAAGTCCTCCTCTTTTCCCTGATCCCAGGTGATCGTTGCAATTCCCATAGAATCAATTATTCCACGAAGATTTATTGGGGCTGCTGGTGGAATTGAATCAACCATTTGTACAAATACAGGCAAGCTCATGCGCTGATTCCCTGCAGTATCTTGTGCCACCACGATAAAATAATATGACCTATTGGTATTGATTTCATCTGAATACTCATAAGATCTGTTACTTCCTGCTAAATTTGTAACAACTGTTTCGTAATCTCCATCTAAACTTCCAGCCAATAGAATATGAAATTTATCCAGATCATAATTATCATCCGGCATCTGCCATTTGAGTTGAATTTTATTTGAAGTAATTGATTCTGCAAAATATATCGCCGGTGCAGATGGAGGCGTCATATCCACTCCATAAGCAGTAATGATGGTTACTTCAGAGATATCTCCAAACGCATCAACTCCTCTGATGCCGTACATGTATTTTTCATAATTATTCCCTAAAGAGTCCAGAAAACCATAATTTCCATCTTCTCTACTATGTTCATTTTGGACAAATAAAAGTGGTGATTCATTAATACGTCTAAATGTCTTACCTCTGTCATCTGAACGTTCCAGCAAATAACCTGAAAATTGTTGGTCATTCAATTTACTCCAAACTAGGTTTACTTTTTTGTCCTTTTTTTCTGCATAAAATCCCTGAACTTTAATTGAAGTATCCACTTGATTTAATACATCAATATTTCCATTTTCCATGACATTTTCTGCAGCTCTGGTAAGGATCAAATATCTATAGGTCTCCCCTACTTTGACATTTTTATCCACAAATCTCAATCCCAATGCTGTCGCGGCAAGTGGAGATCTATCTGCAGCAAGCATCGCCATCCCATAGCGCATCACGCTTTCAGAATGTTGGATAATCAAACCATCGGCATCCGAACTTTCCTGTGCCCCATAAAGTGACTGGGCCGCTACAAGAATGAGGCTATCCTTCTCCACCATTTGTGGAGTAAACATTTCCAGCGTCCAGGGTTTTATTGAATCCAGAAGAATATATTCAGCTTCATTTGAAGAAGGGTCTTTACTTGCAACAACTTTAAATACGGCATAAGGCTCATTTTTGGTCAATGTCCAGTAAACATGGTCGTTTGGTGCCCATCGCAGGACAATTGAATCTTGATACGCTTTTGCCACCACTTCAATTCGCTTCAATACATCAAGATCTTTACGCATATTAAAAAGAGGCGTACCTCCGGGAGGATCAAACTTTAATTGGGCCAAATCATTTGTTTTAGGACCCAGATTTCCTCCAATTAAATTGACAGAAATTTCGCTTTGAAATAATGTGCCTAGAGAATCCTTAAATGAAAGATTATAGGTGTAATTTTGTCCAGAAATGACTGTAGAATCTAAAAAATTCAAACCAAGTGAACTGGCGACTAAAGGGCTGCGAATAGCTTCCGGTACCAGATAATCATATTGAATTCGTTGATTGGTGAGTGATTCATGGACTAGTTGTTTATTATATTCCGGGTCATACAGAATTTTTCCAATCACATATATAAAACCATTGTCCAGTTGCTCATTCGCTTCAAACCATGACAGTGGTTTTGGCTTAATACTTTTGGCAATTAACGTTGTTTTATTTGACCCATCTGTTCGAGTGATGCTATAACCAAATTTATTCCCCAATGCCCAAATCGTATCACTATTGGGTGCCCAAGTAAGTCGCACCATATCACCATCGTACTCTGCATCCAATACGATACGGGCAGTGCTCTGACTATAAATGACAGCAGAAGAATTCCATATCACTAATATAACAATAAAATATCTAATATATAAAATATTCATTTTCAATCATTGTAAATTAATATCCAAAAAACCTCATGATTACATCATATGAATCCACATTAATCCCTGTTCCTCTTGTATTACCGTCCTGCGTACCCAGTGAATGTATATATTCCGGTGCCTGATTGTTTGTAAATCTCAATTTCCAACCTAACTGTTTAGTTTTCAATGCTGCCAATCTATTGTTGGAGTAGACATCCAATAGTTTTTTATAAAAACTGTGGTTGGCCTCATCTATATAATAGTTTCTCATCAACCGATAGGTATTTAATTGTTCTTTAGAAATAATCAACGCGTAGGTCAATTGATCCAAATAAATGGCATGATTCACATACATTTGAAGCATATTTTGTAGAATTCTCCCCTCGCTATTTTGTATCCACATGACCGTAGACCCCGGTGCATAGGAAGAGCCCGGCAAACTGTAATTAGCAGGATAATTTCCCGGTCCCCACGTCTTCATAGTTTTAGTGGTAATTTCACTGTCGGTAATCGTTGAACTGAAACTCGTATTAAAGTGCAATTGATTAGCCCATCCAGGCACGTTTAAGTAATTGCCTAGTACTTTTTTTGTAAAATCTTTATATTGTTGGAAAGACAATCTATTAGAATTTTCTTCGTCATTCAACCTTTTATTTTTGAATTTATACCAGGCGGCCAAAGAACCATTGTCCCGCAAAAGAACCCCTGTTTGGTCTGAATAAGTTTTGTTATCACTATTCCTTGGGTAGTAAAGGTCATAAGGTATTATAAAACTTTGGAGAAAAAGTTCAGGTACAGACAATTCATCTCTCAATATTTGAGCTTTAGAATCATTTTTGGCAAGCACAGCTCTCATTGCTTTAACATAATTATTTGCTCTGTCACCAACTAAATCAAGCATTTCAATAGGCTTTCTTTGGTTTAGCATATAATCTCTTACAGGATTGCCATAGACTCCGTCGGTTCTGAGTTGGAGATTGTTTCTAAGCACAATCTGATCAAATTTATCAAATGGTTCCAGTGGGTTATTGAATCCATAGTATTCATCAAATGTTGGATAGGAAAATTTTACCTGAGGTAGTTGAGCATCCGGATATCCAAAGTCATTTCGAAACCCTCCCTGCATGTCGGATGCATGAGTAATATCATAATATTTATATCTGATATGTTCATATTTACTCACTCCAAAGTGATAATCATTGTAAAGGACCACATCGCCAATCATCTGCTGTAGGGCTTGATTATATTGATTCAAAGGCGTCACTTGAAGCGTAACTGTTTCTTTGGTAAATACTTCCAAAGTATCATTGTACATGACAGACTCTGTATTTTCGACTGCCGTGGTAGTTACCGGCATAGGCACTGCACCGTCAGCTGTCTGAATGATTTCTATGGAATAGATTTGCCCCTTTGTCAGCATCAGATTATTCAAATCATCAAACCGCACTAATTTTCCGCTCAAATTCTTGGGAACCAACTTGATGATAGGAATCGGGAAGCCATTGATGTAGAAAAAGTCAATTACTAGTTCGAAACCGCCATCCTGATTATTTACAGGATATTCATTGATGTCTAAATCAACTACACTATTAGTTTTAGTGTTTTTGAGTCTGCACACATACTTTAAAGGAATGTCTCTTGAGATCTTTGTAGAATCACCCACTTTTACCGTATTCCATCCGGCATCACTAAAAGCTAATGCAATATTTACATCTTTCGTTTTAAATGAAACCGGCCTGACAGTAGGGAATAAATAGTCCCAACCATGTTGTTTGAACTCCAGTAGAGGTCGTGCATAGTTTTTGTGCCAATATCTCTGTCGGAACCCCGGCGCTTGATATCCAATCGCTTCTGAAATGATCTTTATTGGCTTATCTCCTGTTCGAAATGAAATCTTTCTTTCTTCAAATGTGGCACTGGCAATAATTTGCGCTCCTTTTATTTCTTTCCAACCTACTCTGATCGTAAATTCATAATCAGTGTTTGGCTCCAACATAGATTTGGGTTGAAAAACTGCAGTGCTAAAAGTGTCCTGGTAATTGATAATAATAGGAATGGCAACAGAACTGCCTTTTTTATTTATCTTAGAATAGGTATCATTTACAAAACATTGATAGAATTTGGTTGTCACTTTTCCATTGTTGTCAGTAATTGGAATATTTAATGTCTGACCCATAGGAATAAAGAAAGTAGCTGAAGGGCTGTTATAAATTTCAGTATTGCTCTTATCGACAGGACTTACATCCATGATCAGCGGAATATTAGCCAAAGGATCATATTCCGGAAGCTCGCTGCATTGCTCTCCCATCTCTAATTTAAAGCTAAACCGACCTTTGATCCTGCCACCTAATACAGAATATCTTCCATAGATGAAGCCCATCATCCAGGTTGGATTTGGTAGTTTGGCTTGAAGTGCTGCTCCAGCCTCCAACTCTGCTATTTTCACCGTACCTGAATAGAAAAGCAGATTAATGCGCATGCTCAATGATCCTTTAAAAGCGCCATAAGCCTGACCTTGCATGTACCAATTATTCATGCCGAAAGTCCCATTGGAACCACAAGAAACATTTTGATCTACATACATCATGCTGGCATCGAATCCTGCCATCGCTTGAATAGAAGAACTGAACATCAAAAATTTATACGTTTTCTTCGGAATACTCAATCTGGCACCAAAAGCAACTCCCCGATCACCGGAGATAAAACTTCGGCCTGCAATATTTCTAAGTTCATTTGGCAAATCATAACCTTCCTGATCGAAGACTTCCACGAGTGTAGGAATAACAGGCATCTTGGTACCGACCATGAAATAAGCATTGATGTTTCCCAATTTGATGGACTCCGTCAACTGGAAATTAATTTTCATCGGCTCGGTAGGTGTGCCCGCATAGAAAAAGTATTCCTTTTGGCCTTTAAATTTGAAGTAAACATTGACTGCAGCTAAGTTAGTATTATATAGTCCGGTGATTAAAGCTAAATTGGCAGGGACACCTGTCGGAACAGAAAAAGCAAATCCAAAGTTGCCCACCAATTCATCATTTAACAAATCAAGTTGAAGTTTCAACTGTAGCACTGAAGCAGCCTTTTTCCTTTCAGCAAGTCCCTTGTTCATCAGATAAGCACCTCCATTAAAATACACTTTTTCTATGGCAAAGCCATTCGAGGTATTGATGTCCATGCCGAAGGCGACATCTGCGAGCATCGTCTGTGGTGCTGAAAGTCCGAATATCATCCCTACCTGAAAGCTCGTTTTATTAAGTTTAGGTACATATTGAGTTCCGGAAAGTGTGATGCCGGGTTCGAGCAGTTGACCTGTCATATTCGGAATCGCATTTGGCGGCATCGAAGCAACATTTTTATTTGCAGCGACCGTGGCAGGGTCCATTCCCAGACGATTCATATTGTAGAATAAGCCACCGCTAAATCCATAAATAGCCAATCCTGTATTTCCTAATTGTAAACCTGAGCTGAATCCCACCTCTGCATCTACAAAGAAATACCGGTAATCTTCCACACCATTTGTAGCAGGAATATTACCAAACTGGCCTACACTTTGGACAATAAATCCTGCACTTGGCAATTTAACGGACATCGCTATTGCGCCTTTAAAACCGCTTCCATACACAGGATCGTCATTGATCAGGCGGATACCACCGGTAATAGAAACTTTACCCAGATCAGCCTCTATCAATATGCTTTCAACAGTTGTTTTGCGGTAAGAAACTGCATCCCAAGGTTTTGAACTAAGAATTTTGTTAAAATCCAAACCAGCCCAAACTGAAAAACTCCCTTCGGCATTAAAGGCATTTACCCCTTTTGCAAAATTAACTCCGATCGTAAAGTTCAGCTTGTAACAAGAATTCTCGCCATCCTGACCTTTACCCAATCCGATATTTCTGATGGTAATAGGAAAACCTGCGAGTTTTTGATTAGGTATCGGGTCATTGCCGGGCGTATTATTTTGATTGTTTAATGAAAGCCCACTATTATTTGGGCCACTAGCTAATTTATTTCCTAAATACCAATCATCATTTGTGTCAAGATATCCCGTTGAACCTGATCCTCCCGGAAGTGCTAATCCGCCAAACCCAAATGCGCCGACACTGATCTTATCCAATCCTCCCGTGACTTTTCCTGCCACATCGCCATAAGATGGCAAGGAGAAATCATTAATTTTGAAATCCTGAAATTCCATCGCCGGCAAAGTCACTTTAGGATTACTCAATCCAAGTTCGATCTTTCCATGCAGGGTAGCATGAGGCTGAAACTTACCTTGAGTATAACTTATTCCTGCGACGGAACCATTGTCAAGTGTTAGGCTGCTATTGGCTAGAAATGGCATTTTATACGTACCATCAAGCGTCAGATTGAAGCTGATCTCCGCCTTTCCGTTAGGATTTCCCGGTGGATAATTGAACATGGCTTCATAACCTGAAGTACCTTCCATGATTGGAATATTTATTTTACCTTCCAGCTTGAATTCGTGTACACTATTGGCCAATACTTCTAATAACAATTGATCAAGCGAAAGACCCCAACCGGAAACATTGCCTGATAGCGCAGGACTTGCCATGACTTTGCCAGTCACTCCTGAACCATGGTCCGCCAATAAGTCTTCAATCGCAATATTAATGCGCTGTCCGGAGGTCGTAGAAAGTCCTTCAGGTAAACTGACAGACAATCTTTTCATATAAAATCCGCGCCATGTATCGTTCAGATATTTACCTCGTAAATCAGCAGGCCATTGAGGATCGATTATTTCTTCCATGCCTGCAAAATTGCTGCCCGTACTATAGTCCACTACCGCCTCCTGTATTTCAAATCTCACATCATCTAATCCCACTACTTCAAAAGGATCTATGCTAACTGTTCCTATAAATTGACCTAATTCAGTTGAAGTGATCTTGAACATGGCGCGAA
The DNA here is from genome assembly GCF_016707225.1 of Candidatus Brachybacter algidus. Lineage (NCBI taxonomy): Bacteria > Pseudomonadati > Bacteroidota > Saprospiria > Saprospirales > Saprospiraceae > Candidatus Brachybacter > Candidatus Brachybacter algidus. The sequence goes on from NZ_JADJID010000003.1 coordinate 646,953, forward strand.
CATTATTTCGCCCCACTTGTACCGGTGTCAACAAAGAATTAGGAAACCTGTATTCACAGATTAATTGAAAACTTTCAAATCCATCGCAAGTAAATGAAACATAACTCGCACTATCCAGATCCATACTACCTTTGATGGTAATGGGAAATTCAGGATCATTAGTAGATTCATCTCCTTCAAGACTAAGTTGCATATTGCACAGTTCATTACTCTTTCCTGTAACTAAAACATTGCTTCTCGTAAAATTTAATACCTGATCTTCCGGAGTTAGTACCGAAAACACAAGTTCCGCCATCAATCCATGAGACGTTTCTTTCAAACTACTTAGAAACATCTGATGACCATGAAAATCAGCACCTGAAAAATAGTCAGAAGAATTTAACAACAAAGGTAGAGATTGCTTATTCGCTCTTGACAATATCATTTTTGTAAGTTCGGAGCCATTTTGTGGTAATTTAGATTTTAGATCATAATCCTTCAATGCTTCCAGTTGAATTCCAGAATATGTTTCAATTGTTGGTCTAGTCCAAAGGAGGACAAGTCCAGTAATTTTTTTAGCTAATATTTGCGTTTGACTCGTTGGCAGGATAATTTCATTTCCGATACCGGCAATTTTATCCATTGGTTCAAAATCACCTTTCGCAATGACTACGCCATTGAAGCAAAGCATCAGAACGACACAAAATATTTGTACTTTGAAAATATGTATGTACGGCATGTGTATCATCTAATTTTGAATTGTAAAATCTTCCGCCAAATAAATTTGAATACCATCGAGATTGAATCCATCGGGACGAATATTCATCCCTGAAAGACCGAACTTCATGTAATTATCACCGGGCAATTTGAGTGTCAACATCGAGCTAAGTCGCGCTCTACCGGCTTCAAACTTCATTCCCAGTAAAATAAAATCAAAGCCTTCAGGTAAAGCCACTCCAAACATTTCATCCATTTTTTCACTTATCGAAAAAGGCATGCTGAAGAATCCACCTTCTTCAGAAGATAGATTGTCCATTTGATCCATAAATTCTGAAGTAACACTCAATGCACTAAGATCCATTGGACCTTCTGTTTCACTAACTTCGACATTGAATCCGCCCAGCGAAGCATTAGGGGAAGTTAATACCACTCCACTAATCAGCCTTTTTTCACCGTTGGCCATTTTATGAACTTGAATATTGTTAAATTCTACATCCAGCAGTAAATTCAAAAATGGTACTTCCATTTTGCCCTTGCCTTGGTTGCCATTCAACTCTTCCACACGCATTACGAAATGTCCTACCTTGACACGATCATTAATCTGAATTGAAGTTGAAGTTCCTCCAGTCAATATCGGTGCTACACAAAAGTTTGGTTTTGGAGCATCTCCTGGATTGTTAGTCGGTGTTTCACAGTTACACTTAAAGGACATTCCTGAAAAATCAGGTAGCTTCAATTCAAATTTTCCAAATTTATAACCGTCGGTCTTTGCACTGTCTTTTTTAGCCCAAACTCCAACACCTATTGAGGCAAATCCCAACTGCATCTGGATATCGATCCCAAGCGCAGGAAGATTGAATCCGTTGAAGTCGCGCTCCTGTTCCAATAATTTTAAATCACTCAGATTGATATCCGGTAGGCCGGGAATAATGATGGCACCTCCATCCGTACTTTCCAATGAAAAATGCTTTCCAATGGGCAGATCAGGGTGATTAATTTTAAAATGGTTGAATTTAATGCCCGTTACCCCAAAGTCAAATTCATCGATATTCATGATTCCTTTCAACTCATCCACGACACTTCCAAGGCCGGCATTTCGGAAGTCATCTTCATTGACGTTAAGTTCGACGGATATATTCAAGTCTGCATAAGGCTTATATTTATTAGTGACAGGTTGCTTTTCAATAGCTAGATAACTACCTTGATCGATACTTGCCGTAAGCATTAAATAAGGAATCGCAAAACTTCCGACAGGACTAAGATTGAAGCTATAATTGTTGTTATTGTCTTTGAAAATCAATCCCTGATATTCTATTTCTGCATCCAAAACACCAATGCCCATCTTTCCGGCTACATGCGCATTTACAAAACTATTTTTAAAAATATTAACACTGATGGAGTCGATGGAATAAGCCCAACCTCCGACATTCCCGGTAGAAATATCTAAAATATTGACACCTTCTGCTCTGCAGGTCATTCCTTCATTGTCGATTATAATATTATTTGCAGAAAATGTGGTAGAGTTTCCCGCTGCCATACTGATATCCTCCGGCAATTCCACCGAAATTTGATCTATATAAAAGCCTTTCCAAGCAGCTCCATTATTCGGTAGATAGTTTGCCGGAAACTTAACCTCGGTTGGGTTGGTCAATTGATCAAGATCTAAAATAATATTTTGAGCACTAAAATTCCAACCAGGTGCGCCGGTTACACTGAAGTTATCAATACTTCCGTAGCCAATAAACTGACCCCATGAACTGGATTTTAAAGTAATATCAGCGACAACGGGTAGCGCTGTGTTGTCGGTTCTTTGCAATTGAGTTGTTGGGAAAATGTAGCTGCATTGCAAATTAAATTGCTCAAATCCATTGCAGCCAAATGTGATATAACTGCCCAATGAAGGATCATTTTGCACTGCTTTTCTTATGACTAATGGAAGTGAGGACAAGCCAGGAATCGTGATATCGCTCAATAAATAAAGCTTGAGCCCTGCCATATCAAACCCATTTCTTCCGATTTTTACTCCTGTGGCACCGAAATTGATTATTTGACCATTAGTTCCGGGAATAGACATCAGCAGATTCACAGTAGCTGCGCCATAAGCATTGAAGTCCAGGTCTGTTACAAATACGTCAAAGGGCATCGAAAAACCTAATAATGCCAGTTTATTGCCAAGAGAAAGTGGTAAAGACATGCTTTCCTGTATAGCCTGCACATGTTGATTCATATCAGAAAGCCAAGTGGAACCAATGGGAAGCGCAGACAGATCAGGTAGATCGTCCGCGTCGATACCGATAGCGCTCACTAGCTGTGAAGCAATTGCAGAGACATTTCCCTGGGTTACTTCAAACTGATCATTGATGTTGATATTGTCAAATGCTACCGATACATTTGAATTCAAAAAAGGGATCTTCACACTTCCTATACCACTACTTCCGGATCCGTCCAACTCACTGATCTTCATATAGAAGGAACCATATCGCACGCTGTCGCCGACCATCAGATTTCGTTGAGCGGGAGTGTTTGAAGGGAAAATAATATCACATTCTCCATTAGGGCAAAAACAAGAAACTCCACTCTCTCCACTATTAATGGTCAGGTCAGGCAACACCTGAAAAACACCTATGCGACTTATGCCATTATTTACAAAATAGTTAGGAGCGGGATTGCCCTGCTGATCAAAAAATCTTGCCGTGACACGCCATATATAAGTAGTCGAAGGATCCAGCTGAGATGCCAGTTCATTGTAGAAAACTGAAAATTGATCCAGATTTGCACTATAGATCAATGTGTGATTTTCAAATTGATCCTGTGGGTCTAAAAGTGGTGACTTCTCTCTCAACTCAAATAAGTAATCAATATTTGCGAAGGGAAGATGAGCCAGCGGATCTGTCATTTGCCAGGTAAAAACAAGGTTATTGAGCTGACCTTCAAATAAATTCTGACCTTCTATCGGCAATATTAAAATAGGCGCCTGCAACCTAGCAAGGTATCCTGTAGCGCAAACTCTGGCGGAAATTGGTTCTTCTCGAACTGCATCTATGACCTCGAGGCAAATATCTGTGATGCCTTCATTGAGTACCCCATATGCAAATGGACCGGACAAGCCGATGAGATTGTTTATACTAAGGTTCTGCGCAAGATCTTCGCCATTGATAAAATAAGGTACGTTGCGCTCCAGCGTAATTTGATTACCTCTGAAGCCTATGGGGTTGGATGCAATGATGGTTCCATTTTGCGCTATTGTGACCCGAAAATAAACCGTACGTTCTGTTTCAACGGGATCTTCCAGCTTCAAAGTATAATTGAGTTTATTTGCTGTGGCCATTGGATTGGCAAAGTCTCCGATATACACGCTGCCACCTATGATCATCTGTGACGAAACTGAGACGGGATATATGGTTTGAGCCATCACTGAAGACGCTATCATTTGGAAGCAAAATAGGGCAAGGATAAGAGGTGAATTCCTCCAGCCAAGTGAAAGTAACTTACTATTTCTCATCCTTCTGATCTATTTTTGGGTTAGTGTTCTTCTTGACAAAAGGCTTGTATTCAAATCTGCCATTGAAGCCAATAGAAGCTATTAATTCAGAAAATTTATCCGTAGAACTGCCGGTAATTCTCGTGTTTTGAATGACATTAAGTTGAAATTGTAATGCTTGAAGTTTAGATATCTTCCAATTTGCTTTAAGGCTAGAATTCGTTTGCATCGAAGATCTAATGTCGCTTGGGCTGCTTCCTCTGTAAGCTTGAGTGCCTAATGCCAGATCAAGTTTCTTTTTGAATAAGCTTCTCCCAATTTTGCCCCCAATGCCATATCTATCTTGGCGGATGCCACTCAGTGAATTTTGGTTATAGTCCAGATTTAGGTTTCCATTCCAATCGGACTTGAGTCTAAGATTATACCCAAGATTGGCGTAATACATATTGGTGGCTGGATTGCCGGCAGGCGTTTCCAGATTTTGGTTTACTTTCTGAAGACCTCCTCTCAGATTGAAATTGTGCATAGCACCGTTATTTCCAGTAAGACTCTTAGAGATATTTCCTGATACATCGGAAGTCACTATGACAACTTTCAAAGAGTCCTGATCCTGAGATAAAACATAATTGATCGTCGAATTAAAATTGGAATAATTGACCCCAAAAATCCACGTTTTGACCTGGTAATTTGCATTGAGTGCGGAGATAAAACGACGATAACTGGCTTGTCTGCTACCATCCAGATTATTTCTCTGCAAACCTGCCGTGCCGGTAAAAGAAAAATTCTTTATTCCAAAACCCGACAATTGAGCTGTATAGTTTTCTATGTCGTCATTGAAAAAATAGGCACCAAAGGTCCTGAATTGAGGATCGATGCGTTGATAGCCGGCTCCCAACTGTATTTTTCCGAGACGATAGGTAAGGTTTGCAGTTGCGGCATTGCCATAAGATGTCGATGTTCTTCTTCTGAAAATTGGATTGCTGTAGTCAAGTGATAAACCACCGGATCGCTCTACTCTATCATCATTCATGTTGCGGGTGCGTCCACTGCGAGCCAATTCAAAGTCAATTTGCAGATTTTTCACTATTACTTTCTGACCTTTAATTGCCATGACAAGGTTTTCTTCCGGCTGAAGTATTCCTTCTGTAATCACCTGATTCTCCAAAGAATTGGCATCATCTTTCGCTCTGAATAAAATGAAATCAATAAAGTCACTATTTGTCCCATATCCTGCTTTGAAACCCCAGCCTTCTCTTCTGTAAACCGGCAAATTGGGCCTGTCCAAGGCAAGGTCGATGGGTTCTGCCTTTACCAAACGTCCCGCCATGGCTGCAAATCTTAACTTACCAGGCGTCAATTCTATGCCGGCACCCAGGAAGTTGTGATTGGAAAGTGTATAGTTTGAAAAATTCATGTATCGATGGCCTGCATGCACTTTAATCCATTTGTAGTATGGACTGATACCTAGACGGGACAGTCTGTTTCGTTGATTCGACAGCATCCCTTGGAAATATTCCTTGTGAAATGGATGACTGAAATTATCCAGGTTATTCAGGATGAAGCTCACCGGAATTGTAATGCTGTATAGTTTCGCAGTAGCATTGGCATAAAGCGTGGAACTCAACGGAGTCTGGCGGACCATTTCCCCATCTGTATTGTAGGATCTAAGTGAAAGTCCGTAGTTGCCTGTAACGGAAAATGGATCTCCGGAGAGCATGTTTTTAATAAAAGAAGTGGAGTCCTTCTTCCTATTTAGCAGATCTTCAATATTCTGACTATGTCCATTTGTAATCCAAAAGACAAGACAGAAAATCAGGATCATCCACCGATGGAGTAAATTTTCGGTAATTTTTAAATACATTTTTGAAAGCTGGCTTAATACAAAATGGTGCTTGCATCTTTCAATTTCAATCTTGAACTTTCATTACTAGACTGAACAAAACGGATGCAAACATTTATGCTGCAAAAGTAGCTCTAAGGGTAGATAGGTATGGGATACCTATGTTGCAATCATGGGATATTATGTTGCAAATAGCCTGTTTATATCGGTTTTGATGAAATCCTGTTAGGTTTAGATATTAACCTTTACCAATAAGGTTTTCATATTAAAGAGAATGAATCTAATCGCATCTGGCGTTGGCTCATTTAAAATTCATTTTCTAATATCTTATTCAGTTGTGCTTTTAATTCTTTTAGATCTTGTGTGGCATAATAAATTCTTTCCATTTTTATACCGTGATACACATGAATGATAAAATTCCGGAATGATCGGGGAATGTGCCAGGGATAATTGTATTTTAATAAAATTCCATTATCAATATGCTTTATCGCCTCTACAATAATTAAAAATTGATATTGCACAGCACTTTGTAGTTTCACGTCTTTCACAAATGTAACTTCGTTTTCTCCCTCAACGAACTGACCTATTAATTGTATAGCATCCAGTATATGCTGCACTCGTTCTATGGATGTTGGCTTATCCATATATTTTAATTAAATCATTACCAATTGTTTTGGCGGCAAAGTCTTTGAGATAGCCTTTTTCTACAAGGTCAACTTTTCTATTAATTTTATTCTCTATAATATGTGCAATATCCAATATGTCGAACATGGAATATTTGAAGTCGGAATTCATTTCTATCATTATATCGACGTCACTGTCTAAGTTTTCTTCCCCCCTAGCCCACGAACCAAACAACCAAGCCGATGTAACACGGTCCTCTGTTTTAAATATGCTTTTTAAAGCACTAATTATTGTTGCTTTATTTGTCTTAGCTTTTGCGAGATAACTCACTTTTTCTTCCGCAACTTGCAGAGCTTTCAAAGCCACATCTTCGTTTGCCACTTCATACACCAACTTGTCAGACAGCCAAGACACAAGCAAGTCGGATTCTTTTATCTCAAAGAATTTGGCAAGTTTAAGCACCTGTTCACGGTTTGCATTGCGTTTTCCTCTTTCAATTTTGCTTAAAATTGCCTGGTCAATGTCGAGATATGCAGCGACTGTCCGCAAAGGCAATTCCTTTTCTTTTCGAAGTTTTTTAATAGTTTCGCCTAGGCTGTCCATTTTGAATATTTCTGTTTTGAATGATTTTGTCAAAAATACAAAGTCTTTTGAAAAAGAATTAAAAAAAGTCTTCAAATTGTGTCCAATGAATTGAAGTAAAAAGCATATTTGAAAAGACTTTTGGTTCACGCAAAGACCGCAAAGATAGACCACGCAAAGCCCGCAAAGCTTCCCTGCAGTAGATATTGTTGTAAATAATATTGATAAAGTGATAAATAGATCATTAAGGATTGAAATGACCTGTTTATCTTTATTCAGCTGGAAGAACGGTTGGCAGATTCCTCCCTTCGGTCGGAATGACAAAACCTTGGTTTTGGGTTGGAATAAAAAGGGGCGGCTACGCCGCCCCTTTTTATTCCCAAATCCCATCGAATTATTGTCTTTCCGGGCGAAGCTAGGAATCTATATTAGGTTAGTCTTTTCTTCTTCCTTTTGTGCAATTTGTTATACAGACAGATCCACCAAAACTTAAGCTAAATATGCAATCACTGCCGCGGTCGATGCCCAAATTCTTCCAAAAATACATTTGAAAAATACTTCGGAGAACTAAATCCTGTAGAATATGCCACTTCTGAAATATTCAAATCAGGTCTGGCAAGCAGTAATTCTTTTGCCTTTTTCAATCTAAAACTTCTGAGAAAAGTGGATGGAGAATGACTTGTCATGGCTTTTATTTTACGAAATAATTGGCTTCTGCTCATAAATACCTGATCTGCCATGTCTTCTATCGAAAATTCCTCGTTAGCATAATGGCTTTCAAGTATTGACAAAACGCGGTTGATAAAATCATCTTCCAGTGTGGATTCATTCCTGAGATTCTCCGGGAGATCGCTGTTCATGATTGCATAATGCCGGATCTGCATGCTTCTGATCAAAGATATCATGTTGTCCAGGATCAGCAATAATTCTTCCCTGTCAAACGGCTTAGCAAGGTATGAATCTGCACCTTTCCTTAATCCCTCAATTTTCGACTTTGCATCGACCTTCGCTGTCAAAAGTATAACCGGAATATGACTGGTTATCGGGTTATTTTTGATGTCGTCGCACAAAGTAAAACCATCTTTCTCCGGCATCATCACATCACTGATGATGATGTCGGGCATGAATTCCAGGGCTTTATTTAATCCGTCCACACCATTGACAGCGGTAATGACTTTAAATTTCTCGCTGACGCATGATTGAATATAATTCCGAACATCCTCATTGTCCTCGACGATCAAAATGACTGCAAGATCGCTTTCCTCCTCAGTTAATGGGTCTACAATTAAATTTTCTTGCTCAGTAACTAAGTCTGATTTCACAGGAGAAAATGTCAATAGTTGATCATTTATCTCATTATTGATGTTTGTAGATTTGTCTTCTGACTTCAAAATAGGTATTTCAAAACTAAAGACACTACCCTTCCCGTATTCAGAACGAACATCAATAGTTCCACCCATTATTTCCACCAACTCTTTTGCAAGTGCCAAACCAATACCTGTGCCTGGAAGTTGCTTAGTCTCATTTATTTTAACTCTGTGAAAACGGTCGAAAACGTATTTTAATTCATCTTCCGGAATACCCATTCCCTCGTCCATTACTTGTACAGTCAATATCTCCTTTTCATCTGTTGTTTTTAGGCTCGAATGGACAATTATTTCACTTCCATCTTTACTAAATTTGATTGCATTAGAAATGAGATTGGACAATACTTGTTGAATTTTGACAGCATCATAAAGGAATACTTTTTCGCCAAAATCTATATTGTGAATAACTTTTATTCCACTTAAATTGGCTAAAGATTCAAATGAATTTACTAAATGTGATAAGTATCCACTCAACACTCCTGCTTCCAAATCAATAGTTTGTTTGCCGGATTCTAACTTGGACAATTCCAGTAATTGGTCTACCAGATTTAAAAGTTGCTTGCCATTTCTTCTGATAGTTGCATTTTTCTGAGAAACTTTCTCCGGATTAATATCCTCATTTACATTGTTTGCATCCGTCAGTCCTAAAATCATCGTAAGTGGCGTCCTGAATTCGTGCGTGATATTGTCGACAAACTTTGTCTTGGCTAGATCAAGTTCAATGATGGCAGCCGCTTCTCTCCGCTCATTTTCAAGTTGATGCTTTTGAACAAGTCGCTGTTTATTCCGATTCCATAGGTAATACATCAGACTACCTAATAATATCAAATAGAAAAAATATGCCCAAAGGGATTTCCACCAAGGCGGTGAAATTACAAACACCATTTCCACGACATTTTCACCCCATCTGCCAAATGCATCTGTTCCCTTACCTTGAAAAATATATTTGCCGGGGCTAAGATTACTAAGGGTAACATTTCTGTTATTCCCCAGCATGATCCAGGAAGTATCATTATTATATATCCGGTAAGCATATCTTAACTTCTCCGGAGAAGCATAGTCCAAAGATGCAAGCGTAATACTAATATTGTTATTATCATGGGTAAGTAAATTACCATGAAAAAAAGAGAAACGATAAGGAAATTTAGAGCCGGGAAGATTGACATCAGTAATAACAATCGGAATTTTATTTAATGGAAGATTGATCTTATCGGGATAAAAACGATTATATCCGCTGATGCCACCGAAGAACATCTCACCATCACTGCTTTTATAATACGCACCGGTGTTGAATTCATTACTCTGCAAACCATTATGCACATCAAAATTCGTAAAGCTTTGTTTCAGGATATTAAATACAGAAAGGCCATGATTGGTACTTAACCACAAATTGCTACTTGTATCTGCCAATATTCCATAAATAGTATTGTTCGGAAGGCCATCAGAAATATTATAATGTATAAATGTTCCGGTTGCTTTATTCAATTTGTTTAATCCGGTTGTCGTGCCTACCCACAAAGTTTTATCAGGTTGGATAGGATCCGGCAAAATGGATTTTATTTCGTTTGAACTAATACTTTTTGGATTTTTGGGATCGTTTTTATACACCACCCTGAATTTTTCCTTGATCGGATCAAAATGATAAAGACCATTTACCGCACCAATCCATAAGGTTCCGTCGCTATCAGCTTTAAGGGTGGAATAAAGCGATTCATGAGACACGATGCTTGAGTGGTCCTCTTTCCCAAGTAATTGAAATGAGCGGATCGTATTGTCTAGAGTATTGTAAAGTTTTAGGGAATTTGGTGTCGTGTACCAAATTTTTTGACCAATTCCATAAATGCCATAAACAATTTCTTCTTTAGAATCTATGGGAATAATTTTTTTAGTTTCTGGATTATATGTCACCAAACCATCAGTACTACCCATCCAGATTTGACCATGCTCATCTTCATAAGTAATCCTTGAAAAAAAGGATGTATCAAACTTTGAATGTCCATAGGTCAGATCTTCATGATAAAAATACTGCATCGTATTAATAATTATAGACTTATCACCATGTGATTTTATGGGGAATATTGAATATACACTTGGCTGAAAATTCATTAATTTTTTGGGCATATTGTTTTGAAATAAAGAATTATTGGGCGAAAAATAAACAACGCCTCTGCCATTTGTTCCCATCCAGACCGTCCCATCACTTCCCTTATAAATCTTGTGTACCAACCCATTTAATACTCCTAGATTGGAAAAATTATCATATTCAATGACCTCGAGCTTATTAGTGACTATGTTCAAAATCATTAGACCATTTGAGAATGAGCCGGCCCAAACTTCTTTTTCACCGTTTCTATTGTGAGAAATAGAAATTGTCTTGACCCATCCACCTAACTTGTAAAATAAGAAATCTCGTTTTTTATTGTCAAACATATACAATCCTGCATCACCGGCTAACCAGATATTGCCAACTTCATCCTCAACAGTTTCATAGATGCTTTCACGAAAAGGGGAATAGACAATTTTATCAATTGCATTGTTCCTGTCGAATACTTTAGTAGTAGAAAAAGCTAGTCCGGTAGCATCAAGTTGTTTATTCTTTAGATTATATATTTGAAGTCCTTTAATAGTTGCTATCCAAAGCAATTTATGTTGATCCAAATAGACGTTCAGAACTTTGGATTTATCCGGAGTGCCCAATCCTGCTACTTTTAAAAACTTGACTTTTAGACTTTTAGCGTCTTTTGAATTCGATATATCCAGCCCAAAGCATTGGCCATCCAGGGTTGAAATCCATATCCCATCTTGGAAATTACCCGAAATCGAATTGATAATTATAGATTTTCCTTCAAACCTGGAATCTATAACTTTTATAAAGAAATCAGCACCCGGAACATACAAATTAAGCCCTCCCAATCTGCTTCCTACCCATAAATTATTATCCTTGTCTTCATACAAACAAGTGATATGATTGTCACTTATAGAAGTGCTGTCAAACAGATCAGATTTATAAATTTTGCAGGAATATCCATCGAAACGATTCAGCCCGTCTTTTGTCCCAAACCACATGTACCCATTGTGGTCTTGGAGGATGCTACTGACCATATTCTGGGAAAGTCCGTTTGAAATTGTTAACTCTCTGAAATTTCTTTTAATGCTCTGAGCACTTGTATCATTTGTGAAGAATGAGAGAAGTAAAATTAATACAGACAATTTTAATATGGACTTTCTGATATCAAATTTGATTTTTAATTCAAGAATCGGGTAATTTTTCAATTTATTATCGCTGTAAATTAAACAGAGGTTATGAAAGTTAGCAAATATAAAATAATTGAATTGAAAAAAGAGAATCATGATGATATCCAAACAAAAAAGCCCTGATCAAACGACCAGAGCTTTTATATTCTGAAGGAAATAAATCCTTTTTGTACTTATATTATGCTTTTACAGCACCTTTAGCTTTCTCGATCACGTCAGCTGCGATATTCGCAGGAGCCTGATTGAAATGTGAGAATTCCATTGATGAAGATGCTCTACCTGAAGTGATGGTACGTAATTGTGTTACATAACCAAACATTTCACTAAGTGGAACTTCAGCTTTCACGATAACCGCGTTGAACTTCACATCTTGTCCTTTTACAAGACCACGACGTCTGTTCAAGTCACCTATCACTGAACCTGTGTATTCATCAGGAGTTGTAACTTCAAGCTTCATGATCGGCTCAAGAAGTACAGCACCTGCTTTCTTAGCTGCCTCTCTGAATCCTTCCTTAGCAGCCAATTCGAATGCGATTGGTTTTGAATCCACTGAGTGCATTGATCCATCATGAACACGTACTTTCATACTGTCGATGTTGTAACCTGCAAGGATACCATTACCCATCATTTGGTTGAAACCGTCAGTGATTGGTTTGATATAGTTTTTATCAATTGATCCACCCACAATACCCCAGATAAACTGAAGTTTGGTTTTACCATTTTTGAAATCTTCGCTGTCAAGGAATTCCTGATCCGCAGGACCTAATTCGAATTCCATATCAGCAAATAGACCAGATCCACCTGATTGTTTTTTCAACTTCTCACGGTGATTAACCATTTTAGTTAAGGCCTCTTTGTAGTTGACCTGAGGAGCTCCCTGGTTTACTTCAACTTTGAATTCTCTTCTAAGACGATCCACGATGATCTCAAGGTGAAGTTCACCCATTCCTGCGATGATCGTTTGAGCTGTATCCTCATCATATTTAACTCTGAAAGTAGGATCTTCTTCAGCTAATTTAGCCAAAGCCATACCCAATTTCTCAAGATCTTTTGTAGTCTTAGGCTCAATAGCTAAACCGATAACCGGTTCAGGGAAAGTCATAGACTCCAGAATGATTGGATTCGCCTCATCACAAAGTGTATCACCTGTTTTAATATCTTTAAATCCAACAGCAGCTGCGATATCACCGCACTCTACCCTATCGATCGGGTTTTGTTTGTTGGCATGCATCTGATAAAGTCGAGAAATACGTTCTTTATTGTCAGATCTTGTATTTAATACATAAGAACCGGCATCAAGTTTACCTGAATAAACTCTCATAAAAGCAAGACGACCTACGAAAGGATCCGTAGCAATCTTGAATGCAAGTGCTGCAAATGGTTCAGTAACGTTTGGTTTTCTGAATGCAGGAGCATCTGTACGAGGATCGATACCTTCTACCGCTTCAACATCCAATGGTGAAGGAAGGAATGCACAAACTGCATCCAACATCGCCTGTACACCTTTGTTTTTGAATGAAGAACCGGCCATCATAGGTACGATCTTCATATCAACCACTGCTGCTCTGATAGCTGCTCTGATCTCATCAGGGGTGATAGAATCCGGATCATCGAAATATTTCTCCATGATTGCTTCATCATATTCAGCTACTGATTCAAGCATTTGAACTCTTTGATCAGCTACGATCTGAACAAGATCTTCCGGGATAGGAATAGTCTTGTAAGTCATACCATAATCATCTTCATTCCAAACTACTGCTTCATTCGTTATAAGGTCTACGACTCCTCTGAAGTTCTCTTCTGCACCGATAGGCACCTGAAGAGGAACAGCGTTTCCGCCCAACATCTCCTTCACTTGTTTTACAACATTGAAGAAATCCGCACCTTGTCTGTCCATTTTGTTTACAAAACCAAGACGAGGTACTTTATATCTGTCAGCTTGACGCCAAACTGTTTCTGATTGTGGTTCAACACCATCAACTGCACTAAAAAGTGCAACAACACCATCTAGTACTCTAAGTGAACGCTCTACCTCAACGGTAAAATCCACGTGACCCGGAGTATCGATAATGTTGATAGAATAGTGCTCATCTTTCCAATCCCAGTGAGTTTTGGTAGCAGCAGAAGTAATTGTAATACCTCTTTCCTGCTCTTGTTCCATCCAGTCCATTGTAGCAGCACCATCGTGTACTTCTCCGATCTTATGGCTTATACCTGTGTAAAAAAGGATACGCTCGGTAGTGGTTGTTTTACCTGCATCGATATGTGCAGCAATACCAATGTTCCTGGTTAAATTAAGTTTGGAAGACATTTATATCTATTTTGAAAAAATCTGTGTTAAAAAAATTAAGCTTTGAAGTGAGCGAATGCTCTGTTGGCTTCTGCCATACGGTGTGTATCTTCTTTTCTTTTTACAGCGGCACCTTCACCTTTGCTTGCTGCGATTAGTTCTGCAGAAAGTTTATCGGCCATACCTTTACCACTTCTTTTTCTTGCGAAAGTGATCAACCATTTCATACCGATAGAGATCTTTCTGTTAGCAGGAAGTTCAGTAGGGATCTGGAACGTAGCTCCACCAATCCTTCTTGATCTAACTTCTACCTGAGGCATGGCATTACCGAGAGCTTTTTTCCAAGCCTCGTGCTCATCTTCTCCTAATTTCTCTTTAACGATATCCATTGCATCGTAAAAAATTTGAAAGGCGGTACTTTTCTTCCCTTCATACATTAGATGATTGACAAATTTAGTCACCATGGTATCATTGTACCTTGGATCTCCTTCAATCATTCTAATTTTTGGTTTCCTTTTTCTCATGTTCTTTTAAGCTGTTATTTGCTTCTTAATAATATTATTTCTTAGGACGTTTAGTTCCGTAGTGTGAACGACTTTTCTTTCTGTTGTTAACACCTGCAGTATCTAAAGCTCCCCTAACGATGGTGTATCTAACACCCGGTAAATCTTTTACTCTACCACCAGCGATCAATACGATGGAGTGTTCCTGAAGGTTGTGACCTTCTCCAGGGATATAAGCGATCACTTCTATCTGGTTGGTAAGCCTTACTTTCGCTACTTTTCTAAGTGCTGAGTTCGGTTTCTTAGGAGTAGTAGTATAAACTCTTGTACAAACACCACGCTTCTGAGGACTAGACTCAAGAGCTCTTGATTTGCTGGCGATTTCGACTACTTTCCTGCCCTTTCTTACCAATTGATTTATAGTAGGCATATTATGCTTTTTTGTGTAATTACGATTAAAAATTATTCTCAAAAATGGCTCAAAACAGCTAGATTCCTATGTTTGGACTACTTATTTTGCCCTCTTTTCTCAAAGTGGATGCAAAGTTACGACTATTTTCCAATTGCACAAAGCTTTGTTTAAAAAATATTTCATTAATTTTTCTAATATATATAAAGGCGTGGGAAAAAGATAGGGTGATGAGGTAATAGGTAATGGGTAATGAGTACTGAGTACTGATTACTGATTACTGATTACTGATTACTAATTACTGATTACTGACTACTGATTACTGATTATTGACCTCTGACCTCACCCTCTCCATCTTACAAAAAAAATCCAAAGACCAATTACGAGTCCTACTAGCAAAGAGATGTAGATAAGGTATTGCCACCAAGGCGTGAATTTTTCCAAATCTATACTGCTAGTATTGCCAATAGTGGCGAATGATCCCCAATTAAAAGGATGCGCTTCTGCATTACTGACACTTTTTATAAAATCCAATTTAGAATTTCTTAATGCATCGTCCTTTGTCATCCCCTTACTCAAATAATTGTATAATTCCGACATAAGCGTATAAGAGTATTTATCATCCACCTTCCAGAATGTAGAGAGAATTGATGAAGCACCTGCAAAAGCGAATGCCCTTGAAAGACTCATGATTCCCTCCCCTTTTTTGATGAGACCTATGCCCGTTTCGCATGCAGACAGTACTACATATTTCGAACTGACATGAATACCGTAGATATCATTCACTGTAAGTTTCCAATCCTTTGCTTCTGACCCTACATCCGTAAAGGCCAGATACGAACTATCCGGGTATTTGTCGTTAATTATACAATGACCCGCGAATTGAACCAATGATTTCTCATTGACCTCTTCGAGAAATACTTTCTTCGTCGCGTTTTTACCAACAAAGTAACTACCTCCCAATTCATAAGAGAGCCGCCGGATCTCCTTGCTAGAGTTAACAAGATTATAAGGTGATGACTGGCTCGTCACATCATATGATGGTGCAAAACCTGTCCATGAAATATTTTTAGACTTGTCATCAGAAAGTTCCATTTCTAACCATAAAGTACCGGAAGTGTTGTAGCTGATTGAAAAATCTTTTAATAGAAACGGGTATGATTTATACATGGGGATCTTGTCTATGTCGACTGCTGAAGTCAGCAAAATATCAAAAGGTAGAAAGCCTAGTTCACCATCGACGATGAGCGCCATTTTTGTTATACCACTCAGGGATGGCCGGATAGGCTCTATTAGTAAATTATTGAGTTTGTAGGCAAGCCGGGAATAAGTCAGATCATATCTTTTACTAAAGTATTCTGACTCATTGGAAGCATAAAGCTCCATTCCATATGTCAGATCATATAGTCTTTGCTTAACATCCTCAGTCCTCGAAAGTCTATAAAAATTGCTTTTATTTCGATTGATTACTAAGGCATAAATATATCTTTCACCCATGAAATACTGAACCATTGCCTTTCCTTCTTCCAGATTGGAGGTTACGTCATTAATCTCCACAAATTTATAGTTATACTTCAGCCTAAAATAATTGGGATAACGTATCTTAAAATCTTGAATAATTGAATTATACTCTTTCTTTTTAGCACTGATTAAATTGAGTAACTCATTTGTATTATTGAAATTACTACCTTCCGCTTGGTCACGGATTGTTTTCTCCAAACTTGTAAGTTCATTTTTGATACGGTACTCCTTTTGGATCAGATTCTCAGGAATGCCGCCGAAGACCATTGCATTCGAATTGCGATAATTTTTGAGCAGAATTGAATTTTTACTCATTTCAAATACTTGAAGTGCCTGCTCCGCGATTTCCCGGTCATCGCTTCCTTTCTGAAGAACATATAAATAGTCAAGCTGATCTTCATATATGTCTTTGTATTCGTTATTACTAGAACTGATCTCTTCATCATTTTGAAAGTTTGATTGCACCCTTTCTATCAATTTGAATGCCAAATCATTACTTTTGATAGCAGTGATATAATCACTTAATGCATAAAGGCTTCTAGCTTTTAACTGGAGTAAATCTATTGCTTCATTTTTAAAAATGATCTGATCAGGATCCGGGATTTTATTTATGTCTGCATTAGAAAACTGGAGTGATGAATTAATCAGGGCTTTTTGGATAGAGGCGAGTGATTGTCGATAGTCTTTTGTAGCAAATTCATTCTTTGCTAGATCATATGTGGCAAGAATAGAAGACTGTTTTTTCTTCCCATATCTGCGTTCGCTTATTGAGATAAAACTTTGCAGATATTTGTTTGCCAAATCGTATTTACCCATTGCCGAATGGACTTTCCCTTCTAAGTATATCTTTTGGAGGTTATTATATTCATTATCAGTTTTATAAACATCGAGAAGACTCAAACTTTGTTGCGCCCCTTTGATATCGTCAAACTTTAATTGCTCGTATGTGAATTGCACTAAAATATCGCATAACTGCTCATTGTAGTTATTTTTAGGGGTGTTTTTTATACCGGAATTTATACTCTCTCTGTATATTTTGAAAGATTGGGCAGAATCATTCAAGAATGAATAATACTCCGCAATTTTCTTTTTGGTGTAGAGGCTATTAGGATCGACTTTTTTTCCTTCATTATAGTACCCCAATGCGGCAGTTAAGTCACGGTTAATTGCATTATTTCCCAAATTCCTATAAGCATAACCTAACCAATATTTATCGATTTCAGATAATTTTCCCCAACCTCTGATGATCTTTATAGTGTATTTCTGAAATGAATCAATTTTTTGATAATCATTCTCGTGCCACAAATTCTTTGTAGAATAATCGAAGTAGTCGTAATAATATTTACGCTTTAATTCAGGATCAACTAAATGGGGAAGAATTGATTGTGCCTTTTGTAAGAAATAATTAAGTTCTAACCAGAGACCATGATTATAAGCAGTTACAAAACCAAAATTAGAGATTTCAGCAGCCTTAAGGAGGTCATTATTTTGCAAAGCCTTATTCAGATAAGCATCCAGGACTCCTCTGTTATATAATTTGTAGTTATTATTAATTCCTTCTCGTGTCTTGACCCAATTAGTCTGTTCCGACTCAGGAGATGAGTTCATCGGGTGTTGATTGTATATAAATTGTTTGTATCCAACAACAAAAGCTATTGTTAACAACAATTTTATATACTTTGAACTCATTTACTGATCGTTTCAGGGAATTCAAAACTACAAAAACAAGCTAACTATTTTATTAAAATTTCTCTTTTCTGCTTAGGCTCGCCCCATTTGGTAGAGACAATGAGATTCGAAAAGTGCTGTCATATTGGGAAACAGTGTTTTTGTCAAACTCAAATCGATAGTAATATGTTTGCCCTTGAATTAATTTAGCCGGGCATTCAGTTATACCGTTTTGTGCATCTTCTATGATGATCTTAGAATCTTTAATTTTGGTTACAAAACCCGGCAATACACTTACTAGGCAGCGTGGTGGAGGACAAGGATCTCCATCAACACTCTGGCATCTTCCAGGAAATGCATATTGGACAGCATTTGCAGCCTTATTACAAAGATTCATAGGTGGAAGGTCTGCTTCATTTAACTGCCCTACGGATGTTTGGTATTTACATTCAAAGAAAACACTAGTGTTGTGTACAAGCATTTCAAGAGTATCCTGATATGTTTTTGTAGCACCAGCAGGAAAAGGCTGATATTCGCATGGTGGAGGTACACTTTTTTCTGCCTGAAAAACATAAGCCGTAGTGATAATAAGTAATAAGATCATTATGCCAATTTTTCTTTTTTTGAATAACATTGTATTTGGTTTTGTTTATTAAGTTAAAATGCGTGTTTATTGGAGTAAATGTTAACTCTTCATACCACAAGTGTTTTGAATCATATATAAGTGACCAATATATAAATTATTTATATATAAGTAGGCAAAATTAGACTAACGGTCGATATTTATAGAAAAAAATTGATTTATTGGATTATACCAATTGCTCCAATACCTTTGACATATCAGTTTTCTCAGCGATGATAGCTGACAATTGTTCGATAGGAACTCTCTGTTGAACCAAGGTATCTCTGTCCCTCACAGTAACACAATTATCATCCAACGTCTCAAAATCTACCGTAATACAAATCGGTGTTCCAATAGCATCCTGCCTTCTGTAACGACGGCCTATAGCGTCTTTGTCGTCATATTGACACTGGAATTGCAATTTTAATTTGTCATAAATGGTTTTAGCTTTAGAAGTAAGCTCTTCTTTATTTTTGACCAATGGCAATACTGCGCATTTTACAGGAGCAAGTGCCGGGTGAATCTTGAATACAAGTCTTGTAGAATCTTCCCCTTTAGAATCAGGTACAGATTCCTCTTTCAAATTATTGCTCAACATAGCAAGAAACATACGATCTGCCCCAATAGATGTCTCAACGACGTAAGGCACATAAGCTTCATTCTTCTCCTGATCGAAATATGTTAATTTTTTACCCGACAATTCCTGGTGACTCTTGAGGTCGAAATCAGTTCTCGAGTGAATACCCTCTAATTCCTTAAACCCAAATGGAAACTCAAACTGGATATCAGTCGCGGCATTGGCATAATGGGCCAAGTTATCATGATCTTTGAATTTTAATTTATTCGCAGGTGTCCCTAAAGCTAGGTGCCACTTCATTCGTTGAGCTTTCCATTTTTCAAACCAATCCAATTCTGTACCAGGCGCTATGAAAAACTGCATTTCCATTTGCTCAAATTCCCGCATACGGAATATAAACTGACGCGCTACGATCTCATTTCTGAAAGCCTTTCCTATCTGAGCGATACCGAATGGAATCTTTTGTCTGGTGGTTTTCTGAACATTCAGGAAGTTGACAAAAATACCTTGAGCCGTTTCCGGACGCAGATACAGCTTCTCCTCCTGCCCTGCTATGTTGCCTAGTTGAGTAGAAAACATCAGGTTAAACTGACGAACTTCTGTCCAGTTGCGCGAACCGGAATCAGGGTCAGCGATCTGTAAATCTTCGATGATCTTGCCGAGTTCAGCCATATTGCCTTCGCTCATCGCAGTAGCAAGTCTTTTACTTAAGGTAGTCACTTCATTTTGGTATTCCATGACACGCGGATTGGTTTCCTTGTACATAGCAGCATCAAAGGTTTCACCGAATCTTTTGGCAGCCTTATCAACTTCCTTAGTAATTTTATCTTCTATCTTCTCAATGTGATTTTCGATAAGAACGTCCGCCCTAAAACGTTTCTTGCTATCTTTATTATCCAACATCGGATCATTGAAAGCGTCGACGTGACCACTTGCTTTCCAGATCATAGGATGCATAAATATGGCACTATCAATACCGACGATATTGTCATTTAGGCGCACCATAGATTGCCACCAGTATTGTTTGAGATTATTTTTGAGTTCTACACCAAGTGGACCATAGTCGTAAACTGCACTAAGTCCATCATAGATTTCGCTTGATGGATAGATAAAGCCGTATTCCTTTGCAAATGATATAATTCTCTTAAAATCTTCCTGTGTCTGTGACATTTCCCGTTATTTCTCTAATATTTTTCAAATAAAGTGCAAACATAGGGAAAAATCTGGGCAAATTCCCATTGGGAGAAATCAATGCAATCAGAGTAATTAATATCGCTGATGGCTGATGGCTGATAGCTCTGTTGTGGAAATTAGAGTCACTCTCATTCTACAACATTCAAGTTGTAACTAAGAAAATCAGTGCAATCAGAAAAATCAATTTAATCCCTGCCCTAAATGGCAGGCAAGCGTGGTTCAGACAAATGGCTAATGGCTCTGTTGTGGAAATTAGATTGACTTGATTCCAAAACAAGGATTGAATTGAGAATGGAAAATTGAAAATTGAAAATGACGCGAAGTTTGGGCATTATTATTTGGTCGACAGTCAATTGTATCGGGCGTCCATTCTAATTTCTGACTTCTAACTTCTAATTTTTTATCCTCATCGAATTACATTGAAAGGCTTAGAAATGCTGCCTTCTGAGGTTGTGATCTTTGCGATGTAAGTACCGGGTATTAGTTGACCAACATTGATTACTTTGGACTCTTTGGCTCTTGCGAAATACTTTTCTGTAGATACCAGCTTGCCATTAATATCGTAGATCTCCAATAATACTGCTTTATCCGTTTTAATGTTATAGCTAATATTTATTACATTATTTGTGAGTGTTGGGAATAAATTAAATGAAAGAGGATCAAGTTGTAAATTATTTGAAGAAGCAGTCCAAACAGAAAATCTTGCATACGGCACAGGTGTATTTTGAAATAAAGTCCTCTGAGGTGTGCAGTCAATAGGGCCATTCATCTGCCATGGAGCATGCATTTCATGTGTGCATACATAATCACCATTCTTTTGCCCAATATATTCAATCACTCTTTGATTGTTCTTATCACTGCATGCCCAATATAGATCAGTATATGGCGAATCCTCAGGTGCCTTATATACTAACGACAAAACATATATTTTTCCTTCTCTTATCTTTACATCTTTAGGTTCTTGGGTCGAGATGTCCAGTATATTCAAGTTTATTTGAGCATCCTTCATAATTCCTAGGGGAAAGTCAAAGAAATTGTATCCAACTATTTCATATTCATCATAAGTGTAAATGAAATCGCCATTTTTATCCGTACATTCATATATAAAGAATTGGGCAGTACCATTGATTGCCGCTATTTCATCGGCATTTGCCACTTGGAATGTCACATTCGAAACAATCGAACCGCTCTTTTCACCACGAAAAACATTTGAGTAGGCCCAATCCACCGGTTCATCTTCCTCAAATTTCATGGCAATATTTCCTGTGATGCCATCCTCCCTACCCCATTGTCCACCATTCTCTGTAGTTATTGAAAAGGATTTGCTAAAGGTATTATCAGTGATATCCTCATCTTCTTCATTCGAAGCCAATTTATATACAATTATATAATCACCTATTTGATCCGGTGTATAAGAGCCGAATACCGAATTGTTAATTTCAGATCCTGGAAGTATGGTACCCTGAATGGCACCAGGACTAGTGATAGAATTTTGACTTAAATGCACTTCCTCACCAAAATCGTTAAAAACTCTTGCACTGAGTATGGTCCCTGTCATAGGGTCATAGCCGGTATTTGACACGTTGGCCATAAAGGTAATGGGGACATTCATGCTTGAAGGAACGGTAGGATAAGGAGCTCCGGCCATCCAGTCATCATTGGTAGTAATGTTAAATTGTGCTGCTTTGACAAGTTTTACATCATCAATTATCCAATAATTGTAATTACCGTGGTAAATAAACTTTACCTTAAAATTTGGTGAAGCCTCGGTTCCTTCTAATCTAACCCTCATTTTCTTTCCGGCTATAAAATCTCCAAATTCTAAATCATCATTGATGAGCTTTTGCTGCCAAGATGCTCCGCCATCATTGGACCATGCAACAAAGTATTCACTATTTCCATGTGAGACACTTTGATAAAAAGTAAGTGTCACAGGTGCCCCAGCAGGTAAAGAAGAGATATCTATATTAGGAGAAATTAATTCACCTATCTGATATATAGTGCATGAACCATCTCCCGGTTGCTGCCCATTGGTATCATACATAAAAGAGTTAAATACCATGGCTCCATTGCATGCTGTAACAGAAGCTATAGATGATAGTTTGGACCCTCCCTTGTAAGCTGCTCCCTCGGCATCATAGATCCAAATTGCCTCAGCAGGATCCTGTCCGATCCCACCACAAGAAATGCCAACTGTTGACCATGATTGTATGCCACCATCAAACTGTCCGTCCTCCCAGATAACTTCATCAGACGAATTGTCTTCTACAGATAAAACTTTAAACTTAAATGCAGCAATTCCGGCATTTTCTAGAATCTTCCCACTATTAAAGGATAAACTTATGGAAAAGAAATTTGTGTCAGGAATAATCTCGGTTCCGGTTATGAACATTTCATCATCCGGCTCATTTAGCTGATTATTTATAATAATAATGCCACTACCTTCAGAATAATTAACATTATGTGCTTTTATATCATAAGAGGCACCACCTCCACGATAACAAACTCCTACATCATCCAACTCCAATCCTAGATCAATTTCACTTGTAATATCATTTAGATTAGCGCCATATCGCTGACTGCAGAATCGTGCATTAAATTCAGTATTCAGTTTTAAATCACAGTATTTCTTATGCCACCCAACCATCGTTTCCATTTTAGTTCCCATGAGCGGTCCATCAGTGATCTCTATGAAATGCTGCGCATTTGCATTGCTATGAATGAATAAGTAGAATCCTAAACAAAGTAAAATTGAAGACAGGTAGTTATTTTTCATGGCAAGTATTTGAGAAAGGTGTGATTCGATGTTAAATATAACAAAAATGCTAGAGTAGAAAAATTATTCCTGAAGATAAATACCACTTGCAGCTCCTTCATTCTCAATTGTATTCACGATAGATTTTTACTCACAAAGGAAACTTGAATTAAATCTAAAGTCTAAGGTAATGAGTCAGTGGATCTTATGTTTTATAAAGACTTGAAAGAAATAATATTAAAGAATGCCATTTGTCGGCATCAAAAGCCGGAGATTATACAATAGTAAATTCGTTGAGTTTATTCAACCAAATCAGAGTTGGCAGGGGACTACTTTATACCCCGAGTTGCACCAGGGGCTATTGTTATTCAACCCCTATAAGGGTTTTTAGTTGATTGAGAATAATAACTAAATTATGCTTTTTTATAATAACCTTATTATGTGAAGTCTACCGCGATATGAATAATTTTGAATTTAAATAAAAAAAAAGGGGCTGCAAAACTTGCAGCCCCTCTCATTTCACCTAATCAAAGATTATTTGATTACATTAAAAGGTTTAGACAACGTTCCGTTAGGAGTTGTAACTCTTACGAAGTAAGTACCTTGAGCGAATTGCCCAACGTTGATCACATTCGTTTGATCCTTTTGATTTTCTAGTTTATTGTTAGACAATCTCTTACCATTGATATCATAAACTTCCATTGTAGCATCTGTTGCATTAGCAAAGTTAAATGCCACTGATACATTATCTCTCGTATTCGTAGGGAACACTGTGAATGTATTGTCAGCTAGTTTTAGATCCTTCTTAGCCAAAGTACCTACACCGAATCTTGCGTAAGGAACCGGTGTTCCTGAGAATACACTTCTTGCAGTAGAGCAATCGATAGGACCATCCAACTCCCATGGTGTATGTAGTTCGTGTGTACAAACATAGTCACCTTGTGCCTCACCGATGAATTCAGTAGCTCTTTGGTTGATCTTATCACTTGAAGACCAGAATAAGCTGGTCGTAGGTGCACTTTCAGGAGCCTGATAAACAAGAGAAAGTACATACACTTTGCCTTCTTTCAACTCAAGATTGATCACTTCTTCTGTACCGAAATCTCTGATCGGAAGATCAACTTCAAGATTGGCTGCAGAACCTGCAGGGACATCAAAGTAATTAAATCCTACTACATCATGCTCATCATCAGTATAAATGAAATCACCATTTAGGTCTTCACACTCATAGATATAAAACTGTGCAGTTCCACCAATTTCTCCTAAGTCATCAGCATTGGCAATGTTGAATTTAACATTTTTAGCAGAACCAGCATTCTCAGCTCTGAATACATTTGAATATGCCCAATCAATTCTTACACCATCAGCGAAAGCCAATGATATGTTTCTTGTGATGCCGTCTTCTCTACCCCATTCTCCATTGTCAGCATTCGTGACAGTGAATGTTTTGGAATAAGAGTTGTTTGTAGCATCAAAATCTTCTTCTTCTGTAGATACAGAATAAGTTACTTTGTAATCACCTTCTTCTGTTGGTAGGTAAGATCCGAATATAGTATTCTGGATAGTATCACCGCTAAATACTGTACCTGCAGCAGCACCAACACTGTTAAGAACTACTGTTTCAGAATAAACCTCTTCGTTAGCTTCATTTGTGATTACGGCTTTAAGTTCTGTGCTAGTCAATGATTTACCACCAATATTATGAACATCAGTCATAAATTGTACAGGTACGGCCTGACTTAAAGGCATAGTCGGATAAGGTGCAGTTGTCATCCAGTTAGGATCGATCAATGCATTATAATCCTCTGGCTCTACCAATTTAACATCATCAACTATCCAGAAGTAGTAGTTTCCTACATATCTGAATTTTATTCTAAAATTAGCAGTTGGAACTGCTCCTGTTAACTTGATACGCTGAGTTGAATTTTCATAGCCTGAGTTTAGAACGATTCCAGTATTAATTGGAATTTCTGTCCATGTTTCACCACCATCATTAGACCATCCAACGAAATATTCACTTTGGTACTGACGTGTCACCTGAGTAAACTTCATAGTAATAGCAGTTTCTTCTGGATAAGCACTCAAGTCAATGATTGGAGAGATCAATTCACCTTCCTGGTTAGCTGAACATGGGCCGTCACCTTGAGCTGTTGCATTTGTGTCATAAAGATCAGAGTTAAAAAATGCAGCTCCGTTACACACTGTTGGAGAATTGATTTTAGTTCCTCCATAAAGACCTTGAGTAGATCCATCAGCAGCCCAATTCCAAACAGCAAGAGCACCGTCTTGGTCAGCACCACCACAAGAAATACCTACAGTAGTCCAAGGAGCTAATCCACCATCAAATTCACCTTCACCTTCCCAGATAATTACATCTGTGTCCGCAGCAACAGCTTTAGTGATGATAACAAATGAAAAGCCAGGATAAAGCTTAAGGATTTGTCCTGAATTGTAAGAAACGCTCAATCCCCAGAAATTAGTAACAGCACCTTTAGTACCATAATTAAGGACATTATTAGGATTTGCCTGGTCATTATTAGCCAATAACATTCCTTCAGCACCAGCATTTTGAATGTTCATAGCTTTGGTGTCAAATGCGATACCACCACCTCTTTCACAATATCCTGCTTGTGCAGTGATCGGATCAAGATCGATCAAAGCAGCTGGATTTGCTGCATCACCTGCAAGGATTGGCTCACATATTTGTGTTGAAATTTCACCAGCAGGAATGCCTTCCAAACAAAAATCACGATATGCTGCAACACCTACTTTAAATGTATCGCCCTTTATCGCATCATCACCTTGTGTGATAACAATGTAATAATCCTGAGCACTGGCAGTGTTTGCAAAAGATAGCAAACCCAACAGCATCCAGAAAAAAGAAACTCTTAGAGTTAAAAATTTTCTCATAATACTAAACTTTTTTATTAATGTAATAAGATTAAATGAATTCTTTAAAAGTACAATTATACGGAAAATGAGTTGAAAGTGGATAAGATTGCAGAAGAAATTTTATACTTTAACTTAATTTTAAAATTAGGGCTTTATATCAAACAGTAGAATATTAATTGCTTTCTACGGATTATTGCAGCGGAAAAAATGGGGGAATGTGGGGAAGAGGTGAGAAGGTGAGAAGGTTAAAAGGTGAGGAGGTGAGAAGGTGAGGAAGTGAGAAGGGAAAAGGTGAGAAGGTAAGGAGGTGAGGAGGTGAGAAGGTTAAGAAGCGAGCGGCGAACAGTGAACAGGCGAGCTGGCATGATCTCAAGATCTGGTGGGCAGGCTATTATTGAAGTAAATAAGGGGAAAGCAGAAAGGCTTGATAGGTCGTTTCCTCATAACGGATTGCGAAAGCTGTTTGCGGCGTCTAAATGGGGTTTATTTATGCTTTGTGCCTAAGTGGAAAATCAAGGACCTTAATCAAGACCTTAGAGTGATTTTTTATTTACATAAAAACATTTTAGGTGACTACCTATTTTCATAAGCCAACTTTAAACCATTTAGGCTGATAGCTGCTACACCTCTTTCACTGCAGACGATACCCCCGGCAAGATTGCTTAAGGTGGCCATATCTTCCAGCCCAAGTCCCGAACACCAGGCTGCAGCGACGATACTAATGACCGCGTCACCGGCGCCACATACATCAACAACATTTTGGGTAACTGAACGCTGCCAGATACTATCAGTTTTTGACTTTATAAATATACCGTTTTCAGAAAGGGTAATCACGGTCAACTCGTTTTCCAAGTTATGCACTATTTTTTTTGCAGCATCCGTTAATAACTCCTCAGACAGCCCCAGCTTACCTTTGAGTGCACTTTCAGCTTCTTTTTTATTGGGTTTTATTAGATCTACTCCTTTATAATTCCAGAAGTTCTTATCCTTTGGATCTACTATGATCTTTACAGCCAAATCCTTGCAGGCTTTTATCAAAGTGGGTATATTTCCAGGATGAAATAAACCTTTTTCATAATCCTGAAATATTACAGCATCCAAAGAGTTTTTGGAATGTATGGTTTTAAGTTTTTCAATGATTTCCGAGGTCACATGATCAGAAATAGGAGTTGTTTCCTCGTCATCAATACGCACGATATGTTGATTCTGGGCTATTACTCTAGTTTTACAGGTGGTGATTCTTTTATCGATAAGGCAGATCTTTGTTTGACCTGTAAGGCAAATAGACTCAATAAGTGCGTTCAATTTATTTCCATTCTTATCATCGCCATTCACTCCGATCAAAGAAGTACGAATACCAAGATTGTGCAGATTCAAGGCGACATTAGCCGCTCCTCCCGGCCTCCACTCTTTATTTTGCAATCGAACAATTGGTATTGGTGCTTCAGGCGAGATCCTTTGGACATCACCATATATATATTCATCCAATATCAGGTCTCCCAATACGGCAATATGTAAGGATTTAAATTTATCAAACATGTTCAATACTTTCTTTTATGATGCGTGCACTGATCGTTTCTGAGACGTTCTTATTATTCTTGGCAAATTTATTAATTGCTGATTTAATTGAATCTAAACGAGACTCATTAGATAATAAACCATCGAGCGTATTTCTAAATTGCTCAAAGTTATTCACCGGGTTGAAGACTCCAAGTTCAATGAGAATAGATGCTTCTGAAAATTTAGTATAATTGGGACCGGCGATGACTGGTATTCCATAGCAAGCGGGTTCTAAAATATTATGTATACCCTTTCCAAATCCTCCTCCAATTACTGCAAGATCTGCATAATAATATAGTTTTGACAACAGACCGATGCTGTCAATTACGATGATCTTTTTATCTGAAGGATGCTGAATAAATTCGGAATAAAGAATCATTTCCGTTCCAAATCTTGCTTTCAGTAATGCTATCATTGCTGATGAAGGTTCGTGTGGTGCGATGATCCATTTTAAATTGTTTAGGTTTTCACCTTTAATACAATCATGTATTAAAGTAATTTCCTCCTGCCACACACTTCCTGCGACAATTACTTTATCATTTCCTTTCCATGAGCTGATATGATCATTATGTTGAGGATGAGCAGTCAGATCAAATGCTCTTTCTATCTTTGGGGATCCATCCAATGAAGCATTCAGAAAACCTGCTTTTTTTATTAAATCATATGAATTGAGGTCATTACAACTTATGTAGGCAAATCGCTTAAGTAAATTACCAAAGAAAGAAGATTTGTTTAAATAGCGGCTACCTTGTCTAAACTCTGCACCTATCAATATCAATGGAATATTTAAAAGACTTGCTTTTCTCACTAAATTTGGCCAGATATCATATCGGGTAAAAATAATAGCCCTGATTTTAAATTTCTCAAAGATGACATTATAACCAGCTGAAGTATCCGCTGGAAGGTATATCTTCAAATCTATCAGATCTGTTCGCTTGGCATTTTCAAAACCGGATGGCGAATAAAAGGATACAAGGACAAAGCTGTTTTTAACATTTTTTATTTGCTCTACTACTGGAATTGTCTGCTCCCATTCCCCAAGAGATGCACAATGGAACCAATAAACCGGAAGAAGTGGATCGGTGGTAAAATTATTAATAATCTGGAGAGTTGATTTTCTTCCTGAAACGATCTTTGCGGCTTTCTTATGAAAAAGTGCAACGACTTTAAAAAGGAGATCTGCCAGCCAAATCAGAACATCATACAATAGTGGAACCATGATGGATTGTTCTAATAAATAACTTCTTCAGAATAATCATTAAAATAAAATGGAAGGATCCAGGAAGCCTGAATACCATTGAGCATATCGAACCTTTTCGCCACGTCGGGCATCATGGAATCGTAATTATAACCTCGGACGCTCTTGGTAAATCCCTGTTGAAATAACAATCCAATAGAAAAATTGATTCTCCTATTGTCAGAAAGATATTGATAACCAATATATTGCTGTGTCATAAGGCCGTTACTCATTCTGTCATAACCGTTTAAATAATTGCCATAAATATCTTACCAATTGAAAGCACGCTATTGAAGCCTCTTTCCGATAATGTAAATAAGGCGAGATGATTGTCAGTGCCTACGATTTCACTTTTGGTATTTATGAGATTATAGGCAACCTTCTCTTTGATCTTTTTGCCATATAAATAGGAGTAAGAGAATCCAACAAAAAAATCACTTTTCAGTTTGTATTCAATATCGCCACCGATAGAGAAGTTGTTACCAAATCTCTTAGCCATATCAAATCCCGGGGCATGATACCCATAATGTATATGGAGCATCAAGGCATTTTTAGGTTCAGATTTTTTAATCTGAGCCTGAGAGTTAATTGATCCTAGAGCAACGAAAATAATTGCTGAAAGGTACCTTAAATATTGAATCATAGTGCAAAGTTAATAAATTGCTTTTCCTTTAATAATATAATATCTCAAGTTTCGTTAATTGACAAATGATGGTAGATGGTCCCGCAAGTGCGGGATTAGAAGGTAGATGGTATTTAGTTAATTGATTGATATTTTTCCTCCAAATTACTTAAATAGGCAAAATTCATATTAATTGATGAATTCCATCTAAAATCTACCTTCTACCTTACAATATTTTATTAATATTCAGATTGTTGTTTACGACTATGTAATTTGCCTCCCGAAACTTGAGTAAATTAAGAACGTATAATAGATTACTTTTGCTCCTCGTTAGATTATTCCACAATAAAAACCAGTAAAATTTGGATATGAATATTCCGATGAATGACCTTAAGGCGCAGTATAGCAGATACAAAGTCGAAATAGATGAGGCCATTCAACAAATCTTAGATTCTACACAGTTCATTGGTGGTAACCCTGTTAAAAAATTTGAAAATAATTTATCTGAATATCTGGATGGAGCTCATGTCATAGCCTGCGCTAATGGGACAGATGCCCTTCAGGTTGCTCTTATGGCATGCGACCTCAACCCTGGTGATGAGATCATTACCACACCTTTCACTTTTGCTGCCACTGCAGAAGTGATCTGCCTTTTAAAATTAAAACCGGTATTTGTAGATATCCATCCTGATACATTCTGCTTAAACGAAAACCACATAGAAGCAGCAATTACCCCGAATACAAAATGCATTATTCCCGTCCACCTTTTTGGTCAATGTGCCAATATGGAAGCAATAATGAAAATCGCTGAAGCTCATAATCTTATCGTTGTGGAAGATGCCGCACAATCGTTAGGATCGAAAGTGCTTATGAATGATGGTAGTAGTGTCCATAGCGGAACGATAGGGCATATCGGAACTACAAGCTTCTTCCCATCAAAAAATCTTGGTGCATATGGCGATGGTGGGGCAATATACACCAGGGATGAATCACTGGCTATCAAGCTTCGAATGATATGTAATCACGGAGCTCGCAAAAAGTATTATCATGATATTATAGGTGTAAATTCCAGATTGGATAGCCTTCAAGCTGCTATCCTGGAAGTAAAACTGAAATATTTGAACCAAGATATCAACAAAAGAATGGAAGTTGCAGCCATTTATGATGAACTTCTTGAGTCAAAAAAACATATAACCAGACCTGCTAGAGCTGCATACAGCACACATTCCTTTCACCAATACACAATAAAACTGGATAAGGGGAGGGACGAGATGGTTAGTCATCTGAAAGACAATAATATTTCCACATCTATATATTATCCTTTATCTTTGCACGTTCAACCAGCATTTAGTGGTCATAACTCATTAAATAAATCATTTCCGGTGACTGAGCAACTTTGCCAACAAGTGTTATCACTGCCCATATATCCGGATCTAACAAGAGCACAAATCGAGAAAATAACGAATATTTTATGAAACGAATCCTAATAACAGGAGCTGCAGGCTTTCTTGGTTCACACCTTTGTGACCGGTTTATAAAAGAAGGTTATGCTGTCGTGGCCATGGATAATTTCATAACCGGTTCTGTGGAAAACATCCAGCATCTTTTTCATTTAGAACAATTTGAATTCTATCATCATGATGTGTCGAAATTTGTTTACGTCAAAGGTGATTTGGATTATATCCTACATTTTGCATCACCTGCATCGCCAATCGATTATCTAAAAATGCCTATTCAAACGTTAAAAGTAGGTTCGCTAGGCACTCATAATCTATTAGGGTTAGCAAAGGAAAAGAAATCAAGGATGTTGATTGCGTCAACTTCTGAAGTATATGGCGACCCATTGGTGCATCCTCAAAAGGAAGACTATTGGGGCAATGTGAATCCGATAGGGCCAAGGGGTGTTTATGATGAAGCAAAGAGATTTCAGGAGGCTATTACAATGGCCTATCATAATTTTCATGGACTTGAGACAAGGATCGTTCGCATATTTAATACTTACGGGCCGAGGATGAGGGTTGAAGATGGCAGAGCACTTCCAGCTTTCTTTAGTCAGGCCATACGCGGCCAGGATTTGACGGTGTTTGGAGATGGTTCACAGACTAGGTCATTCTGTTATGTAGATGATCTTGTAGAAGGCATTTACCGATTATTACATTCAGACTATCATTTACCTGTCAATATAGGCAATCCAGAAGAGATTACACTGAATCAATGTGCTAATGAAGTGCTTGCATTAGTAGGAAATACACAAGTAAAAATAGCTTATCAGGCATTACCACAGGATGATCCAAAGGTGCGACAGCCTGATATAACACTTGCAAGGAATTTACTTAATTGGGAGCCCAAGGTATCAAGAGCAGATGGCCTAAAAGCTACTTATGAATATTTTAAAACAGTGGTTACACATTAAATATAAATACTGATGTGAACTAATAGTTAGATTTAGATATTAAATTTGACTCTTTCGCATTCAAAGCGTAACCCTAAATAATAACGAATGAATAAGTTTTATTTACTTTTTTTGGTTTTTATGATCCCTGTATTTGGCTACAGTCAAATCTCAGATCCTAATTATGATCCAAAGAAAATGATGCAACAAAATGCCGATAAGATCGAGGAAGTTAAATCAGAAATCAAATCTAAAGGCATTACAGAAGCGGAGCTAAATGCAAAATTGCTCGATAAGGGATATAATCTTAAACAGTTAAGGCCAGACCAGATCGAGGGCATGGATAAAGTGGTGGAAGATGCCATTAAAGAAATTGAAGAGGAAAAAATACAAGCATCAAATAAAGCTAAGGAGGACGCGAAATCTAAAATCATTAAGGAGAAAAACGATACAAAGAAGTTTGATAAAGAGGAGAATCTTAAAAAAGCAAAGCAGGCTGATAAAGATAAAAAAACAGTCAAACTTGATGATTTTGATTTTCAAAATGAGTTTTCGAATTCAATTGAGGAAACTTTTGAGATTGACCCTAACAATAAGCAAAAGGAGGCAAAGATGCTTTCAGATTCATTAAAGGATCTTGAGAAAGTTAAGGTGGCAATATATGGTCAACAATTATTTTTAAATAGCGATCCGGAATATTTCACCAACCCTCAGGATCAGACTCCTGCCAATGATTATCTCCTAGGACCAGGCGATGTAGTTCGTATTGTCATTTTCGGAAGATCATTATATGATGGTGATCTGGAAGTAGATGACCAGGGATATATAGATCCAAAATCATTACCAAAGATTTATCTAAAAAGTCTTCCATGGGGCCAAGCGAAAAAACTTATTGAAGCAAGATATAAGCAACGATATTCCTTTTCAACGGGAGAAATTGCTATTTCATTAAAAAAATCAAGATCGATCACTGTCAGTGTCTTCGGTGAAGTCAGAAATCCGGGTTCCTTTACTTCTTCTGCAGCCAATACCGCATATAACCTAATTGTTCTTGCAAAAGGAATTACAGATCTGGGAAGTGTCAGAAATATTCAAATAGTTAGTCCAGGTGGAGGAATTAAAATATACGATGTATATAAATCAATGATGAATCCAACCTTAGCAACAAACATCTATCTTCAAAATAATGATTTTGTACAGGTCCCCGTTGCTCAAAAAGTTGTTTCAGTAATTGGTGCAATTGTAAGACCTTACAGATATGAATTGCTACCAACAGAAAATCTTGGAGACCTTGTTAAATACGCAGGTGGCTATGCTGCTGATGCTGATAAAGAATTGATCCAAATAATCAGATTCGAAAATGGATCCCGAAAAATATATGAGGTTAGTGCTGCCAACGCCAAATCATTCATACCACAAAATGGTGATGAAATCACAGTGATTCAATCATCAGAAGAAGTAAAAAACCGGCTGGAAGTTAGTGGAGACGTCGAACGGCCGGGGAATTTTGAGTGGAAAGAAGGAATGAAAGTTACAGACCTCCTTGACAAAGCCAAACTCAAAAGAACTACCAAAAGAAACATAGGTTTTGTTCAAAGCCTTAATTCAGACAATAGCTATAGCTTGCGATCATTTAATATCGACTCTATTACAGAAGATAAAAATTCCACCAAGAATTATTTGTTGAGTCCCAATGACAAATTAATCATACTCTCACAAATTGATTTTACACAGTACTATAAGATTAATGTCAGTGGTGCAGTCAGAAATCCGGGTGAATTTGATTTTGATCCAGCAAAGAATATTAAGGTAAAAGACGCTGTCACTTTAGCGGGAGGATTAAAAGTAGATGCTCTATCAAAAGCATATGTAGTTCGAACAGATACAGCGACAGGAATAAGAAACTATGCTTTATTCAATATCCAAAATGCATTGACAGATATCAATTCTTCTGATAATTTTATATTGGAACCACTTGACCGCATAGTCATATTGTCCAACTCCATTATCAAAAATGAAAGTACGGTAAGCGTGGGAGGAGCCGTCAAAAATCCTGGTCAATTTAAGTATGGTTATTCAATGACATTATTGGATGCCATCACTTTATCCGGGGGATTAAAAACTGAGGCAGCGACTAATAGAGTGGAGATCTTCAGGATAGTTCTAAATAATAATGAGCCTACCAAAGTAGTAGCAGCCACATTCGATATTCCTAGAGACCTTATCATGGCCACAGATGCGCTGAATAAGACTTATCTGGAACCATTTGATATCATTGAAGTTAGGTCCTTACCTAAGTATAGTCTCCAAAAGATGATAAAAATAGAAGGTGAAGTAAGATATCCCGGTTCATATGCGCTTATCAAGGACAATGAAACTATATATGAAGTGATTGGCAGAGCAGGAGGATTAAATCCGGAAGCATTTCTTGGAGGTGCCAAATTGAACAGAAGTTTCGACAATATCGGTCTGGTCATCATTCAACTAGGAGAAATAATGAAGAATCCTAACGCCAGTTATAACATTTCTCTTTCTGATGGGGATATTCTTACCATTCCTAAGAATAAAGAATTGGTTTCAATAGCAGGAGCAGTGAATATAGGTGACATCACAAACGCTGCAGAATTGAACAATGATTACAAAATAAACGTGGCTTACATGTCTGGCAGAAATGTCAAATACTACATTGATGAATTCGCCGGAGGACTTTCTGACAAAGCAGATAAAAGTAAAATATATGTACAGGATGCGAATGGTAAAAAATCCAAAGTTAAGTCCTTTTTATTCTTTAAAAAGTATCCGAAAGTCAATAAAGGTTCGGCTATCGTAGTAGGATATAAGGATGAAAAATTACTTCCTGTAGCACCGAGAGAGAAGACAGATTGGGCTAAGGTCATTGCTGAATCAGTTGCTCAAGCTACTGCGATATTGACTCTGGTTGTGCTGATCAATACTATCAATAAGAGTTAGTAGAATGAGTTGGTTACGCCATCCGACGTATCACAATCTTCATAATGCTACATTTCAAATTTAGATGCTCTTTCAAATAAAGAGTCGTTTGATGTTTTCGTTTTATTAAAGAAGATATTATCGAAAACATCAGATGACTTTAAGCCATCAGACGGCGTTCCGCACTATATTTTCGATTTCGCCATCCAAAATGAAATCAAATTTACATTAATATAATACTGTCTTCCTTTTAGAAACAGGCAAGTTAAGGAGGACTACGCTCAAGATAATTAGCAAACATGCTCCTAGTATACTGAGGGACATCTTTTCATTCAGGACTATCCATCCTAAAATAATAGCTACCACAGGATTGATATAAGCATATGCAGACACAATAGGCAAAGGTAAATGCTTCAATGCGTAAGCATATGACATCATGGCTACAATTGAACCAAACAAAATGAGATAAATCATGGCAACCCATCCTGATGAAGATAAATTAAAAGTATGCTCCTCCCCTATTATTAAGCTGACCAGTAATAAACCTAATCCTCCCGAGAACATCTGGATTGCTGTGTTTAGAAAAGGATTGGAATTTCCAGAACCTCTTTTAATAATATAACTTCCTCCGATCCAACCAAAAGTAGCTAATAAAGTAAGGATAGTCCCCCATAGATATTTCATATCTGTTAGACTAGTGAGCGAGTCAGAAAACAACCAAAATATTCCGCACACCCCGAGCAGTATGGATAAATATCCAACCCAAGTAAGCTTGATCGCTCCTGGGGTGACCAAATTAATCAAACTAACCCAAACTGGCATAGAAGCACAGATGACTGCTGCAAGACTACTTGGAATACTTACTTCACCATATGCGACAAGACCGTTCCCTACAGTAATCATTAGTATGCCAGCGGCTGATTGCTTCAACACATTCTCTAAAGATGGTTTTTCCAGTCGTAGAAATATCCTGAGTCCTATAAAAAGCAAAATCCCTGCAGTTACTTGACGAATTCCTGAAAACAGAAAAGGGGCCATTTCATGCACCCCAATTTTGAGAAATAAGTAAGTTGTACCCCAAATAATACATATAATCCCTAAGGCAATCCAAGCCTTTTTATTATCCATAGATCAGAATTTGTTTATTGGATTTATTCTCTTCAATCGCAATATTTTGGCAAATGTATTATATTTAAAATTCTAATTCACAAACAGTTTTTGATGGAGCAAAAAATTTTAATACAATCAGTTGATATCATTAAATTTAAAAAGAATCAAAGAACAGCTGTTATGGATGATGTCATGATCGAAGAACCGCTTCAGATCAATACCATTAGTAAAGATCTAGGAAAAAAACCATCAAGTATCACCATGAGAACACCAGGGCATGATGACGAACTTGCACTCGGTTTTATGTTTAACGAAGGCATAATAAATGAAGCACGAGATATCGTCAAAACTACAGTAGGCGATGGTGAGGTTAATCTTTATTTTAATGACCATATTTCAACTGACACAAAAGATACTGAGCGCAACTTCTATATAACATCTAGTTGTGGTGTATGTGGTAAGTCGAGTATAGATGCACTTAAAATGCATTCAGAGCCAAAAAAGGTAAATAAATTATTCTCTCCGGAGATTATAAAAAGTATGTATGAAGAGATCAGATTAAATCAAAAATCATTTGTCCTCACAGGCGGCAGTCATAGTGCGGCAGTTTTTAACTATAAAGGAAAATTAATTGTGTTAAGAGAAGATGTCGGTAGACACAACGCCGTAGATAAGTGCGCCGGTTACCTGTTCAAAAATGGGCTTCTAGCATCAGATGAATACATACTTTGTCTGAGTGGAAGGTCTTGTTATGAGCTAATTCAAAAAGCCGTTAGGATGAATTGTACTACGATTATTTCGATCGGAGCGGCGACCAGTCTTGCCATTGAAACAGCCTTTCAATTTAATGTCACTTTGATCGGTTTTTTTAAAGATACCGGTTATAATATCTATAATGGTCAGGAAAGACAAATATAATAATTTCATATATAAAATTTGTCTATATTTGTGCTTTGTCATAAAGCATTTCCCAAATGAATTATCGATTTTATTTAGTTTTTACTTCATTTCTTATCCTGTCAAATATATTAAAAGCCGATAATTTTCGGATTATTGGGTATCTACCGACCTATCGATTTTCTACAATTGAGGAATTAGAAGTAGAGAAATTGACCCATTTGAACCTGGCTTTTGGGCAAGCTACTTATGATGGTAAAATTACACTAAAAGGGGACTATCCATACGTGATCAGAAGATCCAAAGAGAAAAATCCCGATTTAAAAGTTATACTTTCTCTGGCAGGTGGTGGATTAAATGGAGCACAATTTGCCTACTGGAAAAAATATATGTTGCTGAGTAATCGCAGTGCATTTATTAATCAAATCGTAACCTTTCTGAAGATAAACAATCTTGATGGTGTTGATGTGGATCTTGAATGGAACAATATTACCTCAGATTATCCCGGATTCGTAGCCGAATTAAGTGATTCGATAAGAATTAATAATTTTGAAATCAGTGCGGCCTTCCCTGCAATGAAACGATACAATGTCCTTACTAATGCGGACTTCGATAATTTTGATTATATAAATGTCATGGCTTATGACAATGCGGGACCTTGGCAACCTAATGTCATCAGACAACATTCCTCATTCGATCTCGCAGAGAAATCAATAGAATTTTGGGTGAATACTTGCAATATACCGCGCTCGAGAATTAATCTTGGAATTCCTTTTTATGGCTATGATTTTGCTAAAAAACCAGTTCGGGGAAAGACCTTTGCTTCAATTATAAGCGCGGATCCTGAGCTTGCTTTTGCAGACAATACAAAAAAGACTTATTACAACAGTATTCCGACAATCATTGAAAAAACACAATTGGCTAAACAACAATGTGGAGGTGTAATGTTGTGGGAAATAGGTCAGGATGCAATAGGAGAAGATGGTGATTACTCGCTTTTACATTATGTCCACAATACTGCAATGACGGGCGGTGTAGGGACATTCTTTCCCAAAATTAAAAAATTTACAGTCATACAATCTGACGAAAGTCAATTGGCCATTCACATAGAGAATAATCTGGTACCGGGAGCATATTTCGTGTTGAAGGATATAGTCGGCTGTGCCAATGAGCAGATACATTTCGATGAATTTACCGATGTTATCAACTTTGATCTTGCAGTTTATCCCAGAGGAGTTTATATCCTCTCATTGGTCGAACCAGGTTTGAGACCAACGACTCAGAAAATAATGAAGCTAAAAGGCTGATCCACATATGAAAGTTTTAATTACAGGCAGTACTAAAGGCATTGGCAAAGCAATCACTGATGTGTTTGCCCCTTTTGCGACCGAGATCATTCTTACATCAAGGACTTTAATTGATCTTGAAGACCAGAAAATTGAATTACAGAAAAAGTATCCCGAATTAAAAGTTCACATTCTTGCTGCTGATTTTTCGCATATTGAGGAAGTGAATTACTTCTGTGATTTTGTATCCAACCTAGAATTTACAATTGACATTCTTGTTAATAATGCTGGAATTTTTCTTCCCGGTAATATCCTTGAAGAATCTTTAGAAGATCATCAGACAATGATGATGGTCAATTTTTCATCAGTTTACACACTGTGTAGGAGGCTGATCCCTTCAATGAAATCCGCGGGGACAGGTCATATATTCAATATTTGTTCAGTAGCTAGCCTCAAAGCTTATAGTAATGGAGGTTCTTATTCAATTTCAAAATTTGCCCTCTATGGATTGACTCAGAACTTAAGAGAGGAGTTAAAGACTTTTGGAGTAAAGGTAACTGCAGTATTACCTGGAGCAACTTGGTCCAACTCATGGGCAGGGGCTGATCTTCCTGATGAAAGATTGATGGATGCCCTGGATATTGCAAAATGTATATTCAATGCTGCACAACTTAGCCCTGCAGCATGTGTAGAAGAAATAATAATTAGACCACAATTAGGCGATCTATAATTTATTCGTTTCGGGGACACTTGTTTTTCCCAGAAGATATTCAGCACTCACCTTAAATTTAGAAGTCAGAAATTAGAAATTAGAAGCTTGCCAGACTAAGTGCAATGACGGCGGGGAACCTTCCAACTTCAAGTTAAATGATATCAAAACTTTTATAGAAATTATTTTGCTCCGAAACTTTAGTTGATTAATTATTTTTCTGGAACTAGCTCCATGGTTAGATTGGAGTTAACTATCATAATAGCCTGTCCATTATGAATATCCATTTTTAACAACTGCCACTCATGGATATCTCCTTTTAAAAACAATCCATTGGCCAATTGAAGATTTGACATCATTTCATTAACTGTCGATATTAGGTTATCGATATAAGGCTTAAGTGCTATTGGAAATTGTTTGCGCATAAATGATTTGGCAACAGAAAGAGCAATATTGCCTTTTAAAGAAGAGAGTACATTTTTACCTGAAAAATTGAAAGTCAGGCTCTCAATATCAAGCATTAAGTTTTGCTGGTCCACCACAGGATTACCAGCGATAGAAAGACCTCCATTCAAAGTACCTTTAAGTCGCATCGCTATTGCAACTCCATCCTCCCCTACCGGTCTGACTAAGATTTTTTCAATAGTGCATCCAATCGCTTTTTCAATACTTCCCAAGGATTTAACAACTTTCAATGCAGGCAGATCAAGAGACTGAAGGTCCAATCGGACTTCAATATAAAGAGGTTTATTATCAGCATAAGACTCAAGAAATGTCACCTTTGGTTGATATTTTGTATCAGGTCGTTCTGAGGATTCAATCGGCTTAACTATGACTCTGGTGTTAATCGCTAACTTTATTAAGTTTTCCAGGATATTGACCTTGTAAATCTCAATGTATTCAGGCTTGACAGAAAGAAACATTGATTCTTCATTTTTTAAAGGTATTTCTAATATTTTGTGCCAAACAGTTTTTGTTAGTAAAGAGCTGAGATTCACCACTTCCGCAAGTGTCTCGTTAATCTTTTCATTAATGGTTGGCAATGAGTCTTGAACAATATCTTTGACCATTTCATCAGGAACAATAAAGTCAACTAATTTGGGAGTGATATCCGGACCTGTTGTCCACTCAATATTTATTATACTAGATGTTACTTTAATATTGCTTTCACCCTCAATAATCAAGGTAGATTCAAATTCAACCATGAGTTCAGCTTCTACTTTGACGGCTTTTACAGGTACTCTTAGATTTGTTTCAATTTTAACAGGAAGATAACCATGTATGCGATCATTACTTATCGAAATATCCGCGTTAGAAATAGGAGTAATAAGTATTTCCTGATCATTAAGCACGCTGATAACAATAGGTCCTCTTGATTTGAAAAGTTGATCTATTTGTGTATTTATCAACTTGTTGAGTTCTGCCGTTTCAACCTGAACACTCAGATCGTTGATTAAAATGCATGATTCATTCTTCATCTCCATAATTTTGCTAAGGTATATATATTAAATTTATCCTTCATATAAAAAATTTGTTTGGTCAAATAAAAAATGACCATTCATCTTAAAAAGACCATATGTTAACAAATATCTGAATGAATAATTAAATAAAAAATTTAAAAAAGCAATAATATCGATGTTAAATGTCATAAATATACAAAATTGGCAATTTTAATTTTAAAACAATCAAAATAATACAAATAAATAAATAGAAATAATCTAACCAATACAACAAAACTTCAAATAAATATTGTAAATTCGAAATTATTTCAATAGATAACTAATCTCAAAGATATTATTAACGAATTGTGACAAAATTGCACAATAATTCCTAAATTCGCAGGTGTTTTAACAAACAATTTACAAAAGATACAAAGTAGAATTTTGACCGCCTTTTTTTGCTCTTTTAAATTTATTTACCTATGTATCGTTATGCCCCTTTTTACAAATTCATTTTTGGGTCTATCTTTCTTTTATTTTTAAACACAGCATATAGTCAATTCTCGGTTAATACCGGAGCTACAGCCATGCAAATGGCCCAGGAATTGGTTGGTCCAGGTGTTGATGTCATTTCTGCCACATACGTTGGTGATGGTAATTCCAAAGGTATTTTTACAGCATTTGCGACTTCCTTACCAATGACTAATGGCGTCGTTTTATCAAGTGGTTTTGTAACTCCAATTGGTGCGCCTGCAGGAGGGCCTGTCATGAGCGCAAATACATCGGGTGGCAGCGATCCTGACCTCGACCTCTTGAGCACAGGAAGTATAAATGATGCCGCATATCTTGAATTTCAATTCAGAGCCATAGGCACAGAAATCAATTTTGAATTTGTCTTCGGATCAGAAGAATATCCTCAATATAATTGTACTAGCTTTAATGATGTTTTTGGATTCTTCCTAAGTGGTCCAGGCATAGTAGGCAAAAAGAATCTGGCGTTAGTACCTGGAACAAATATACCTGTTACAATAAATACAATTAATAATGGTGTACCAGGTCCAGGCGGAAATACTCTTAATTGCACCAGTCCTGGCCCCGGAAGCCCTTTTACCGCATATTACATCAACAATTCGGGTAGTACAACTATAGAATTTAACGGCCTCACCACTACATTATTAGCCACTCAAACAGTTCAATCCTGCCAGATTTATACTATTAAATTAGCCATTTCCGATGTTTCTGATTCTGCATTAGACTCTGGTGTATTTATCAAAAGCAACAGCTTTAGCTCTGAAGTCGTAACTCTGGATATCACAAGTGATCCTGTATTCCCTGCCTGCCCGACGAATTCTGCCACATTTACGGCTAATGTAACTAATGGTGTACCTCCAATAGTATATTCTTGGTATCTGAATAATTCATCTGTAGGCACAGATAACAGTACGCTCACTTTGAATAATTTGCATAATGGAGATAAGATCTTTTGTATAATAAATAGTTTTGCTGACTGTTCTGGAAATAAAGTAATAAGCAATGAAATCACTGTTACTTTCCTGCCTTACACTTATGAAACACTTAATGTAGCCATATGCCAAGGTCAGAGCTACGTGTTCAATGGAATTACATATACCACATCGACAAATGCCCCACTAGATACACTGCCCAATCCTCCGGGTTGTGACAAGATCGTCAATCTGCATTTGGTTGTAAATCCATCTATTCAAGCGACTATGGCACCAATAGGGCCTTTCTGTATTGGCGATACACCTCCTTCGCTTCCTGGCACATCTTCCAATACTCCGCCTCTGGCAGGAACATGGTCTCCTCCAACTATAAACACTTCGGCAGCCGGAACAAGTTCTTATACTTTTACCCCAGACCCTTCAGTTTGTGCATTGCCAGTCACTATTGATATCACTATAAATCCTAAGATAATACCAACGTTTAATCAACTTGGTCCTTACTGTAAAGGTGCTGTACCGGGAACCTTGCCAGGCTCATCTACCAATAGTCCGCCAATCACCGGTACATGGTCCCCAGCCGTGATAAGCACTGGAGCTTCAGGTTCGACCGTTTATACCTTTACTCCCGGCGCAGGAATATGTGCTACACAAACTACGATGACCATCGTAATAAATGAACCGGTATTACCAACCTTTGCTCCTATTGGGCCATTGTGTCAAAACTCGACTGCTCCAACTCTTCCCGGAAGCTCCACCAATGCACCACCAATTACTGGTACATGGAGTCCTGCAGTTATAAACACTTCCACTCCGGGAACAGTAACTTATACATTTACTCCTACAGCCGGCCAATGCGCATTGCCAGCCACAATGTCTATAACAATAGATCCTGAGATAACACCGACCTTTACTCAGCTGGGCCCATATTGCAAAGGTGCTACTCCACCTACACTTCCTGGCAGTTCTACTAATGCTCCACCAATTACAGGTACATGGAGCCCTTCAGTGATAAACACCAGTAACCCTGGAAGTTTTGTCTATACATTTACTCCCACAGCGGGAATCTGTGCCAAAGTAGTAACTATGACCATCGTTATAGATCCACCAATCCAACCAACGTTCACACAGTTAGGCCCTTATTGTAAAGATGCTGTACCTGGTACTTTTTCGAATAGTTCTACCAATGTACCTCCTATAACAGGAACTTGGAATCCGGCAGTTATTAATACTTCCGCACCGGGAAGTTTTGTATATACATTCACTCCTACAGCGGGTCAATGTGCAGATCCTGCATTAATGACTATTGTAATCGACCCACCAGTTATACCTACTTTTGCACCAATTGCTCCACTTTGCCAGAATTCTACACCAATTGTTTTACCTAATACTTCTAATAATAGTCCAGGTATTACCGGTACATGGAGTCCAATGCCTGTCAATACTTCTACAGTAGGAACATCGACCTATACGTTCACCCCAACTCCGGGATTGTGTGCACTGCCAACTACGT
This sequence comes from Candidatus Brachybacter algidus, assembly GCF_016707225.1. Classification (NCBI taxonomy): domain Bacteria; kingdom Pseudomonadati; phylum Bacteroidota; class Saprospiria; order Saprospirales; family Saprospiraceae; genus Candidatus Brachybacter; species Candidatus Brachybacter algidus. The sequence continues at coordinate 690,406 of NZ_JADJID010000003.1, forward strand.
TAGACATTACTATAAAAGCACCGATAGTCCCTGTTTTTACACCTATAGGACCACTATGTCAAAACAGCTCTGCACCTGCACTACCAACATCTTCTAATGACGCTCCTCCTATCATGGGAACTTGGGTTCCTTCTGTCATCAATACATCTACGGCAGGGACGTTTATTTTTACATTCACACCCAATGCCAGTGAATGCGCACTTCCAACTACGATGTCGATAGTAATTGATCCTGAGATCACACCTACTTTTACTCAATTAGGGCCATATTGCAAGAATGCTACTCCTGATATTTTACCCAATAACTCAAACAATATTCCACCAATACCGGGAACCTGGAATCCAGCAGTTATTAATACATCAACTCCGGGTACGACTACTTATACCTTTACACCAAATGCCGGAGTGTGCGCCAAGATCGTTACAATGATGATCACGATAGATGCACCTATTTTACCTACGTTTACCCAATTAGGTCCGTATTGCAAAGATGCTATTCCGGGTATTCTTCCATTATCCTCAACCAACAGCCCTGCAATAACTGGGACCTGGATACCTGCAATTATTAACACCTCAACGCCTGGAACCTTTGTATTTACATTTACTCCAGATGCAGGTCAATGTGCCGATCCTGCTACAATGAGTGTAGTAATCAATCCACCGGTACTTCCAACATTTGTGCCAATCCCACCCATATGCCTTAATGCTACTCCTGTCGTATTGCCCAACAACTCTACCAATAGCCCTCCAATAACTGGTAGTTGGAATCCAAACCCTGTCAATACTTCCACTCTAGGAACAACTACCTATACCTTTACACCAAATGTAGGAGAATGTGCCTTGCCGACTACAATGGATATTACTATTAAACCACCAATTGTTCCTACTTTCAGCCCCTTTGGTCCATATTGTCAAAACTCGGCAGGAATCACGCTTCCTAGTTCATCCACTAATGCACCTCCAATCACAGGAAGTTGGAGCCCTTCAGTAGTGAACACATCCACTCCGGGAATAACAACATATACATTTACACCTTCAGCAATAGAATGTGCTACTCCTATCTCAGTTCAAATAGAAATCTTACCTGAGATATTGCCTGTTTTCACTCAATTAGGACCCTATTGTTACGGTGATCCTCTAGACCCGCTCCCTACAAATTCAGAAAACACTCCTCCGATACCAGGCACCTGGTCTCCATCAGTCATAGACCCTAATGGCACAGGCGCGGTTGTTTACACGTTTACACCAACGCCTGGAATCTGTTCACCGCCTATTACCATGGTAATAACTATTAATAAACCAGTACAAGCTTTTATATCCACAATCGGACCTTTCTGTCTGAACTCTATTCCGCCAAACCTTCCTCTAATTTCAAATGATGTGCCGCCAATAACAGGAACATGGAGTCCATCAGTAATTAGCACTTCGGCAGTTGGTGTCATAAATTATACATTTACACCTGATCCGGGACAATGCACCTCTCCGACTAATATTCCAATAACAATTTTTACTCCTCCTACGCCTACCTTTACTCAGCTGGGTCCATTCTGTAAAAATTCCGCTGGAGTGACACTTCCTAATTTCTCTAATGATAATCCAACAGTTACAGGAATCTGGAACCCAGCTGTAGTCAATACTGCTAACGCAGGTAATTCAGTGTATACATTTACTCCTGATCCTGGTCAATGTGCCGGTCCGGCCACAATGTCTATTAATATAACGGCGCCCACAATTCCATCTTTTGATGGTATAGGGCCTTTCTGTAATGGCGAGATTCCTCCGTCCTTGCCAGCATTAAGTACCAACAACCCTCCGATTGTGGGTAATTGGGATCCACCATTTATTAATACAACTGTAAACGGACCCTCTATATATACTTTTACGCCAAATGAAAATGAATGCGCTTCAATTAATACCCTATCAATTATTATTAACCCTCTTCCACAGATTAATATTAGCCCAGTTCCACAATTGTGTATAGACAGCGCCGCAGTAACTCTTACTGCTACGCCCGCTGGCGGTACTTGGTCAGGAACGAACGTAATTGGTAACACTTTTGATCCTTTAGCTGGTGGGACCTTTAGCATATTTTATACTTATACTGACGGTAATGGTTGTACGAATGTTGCATCGACTGATGTAGTGGTGAATGATTGCTCTTGCATGAATCCAGCGAGTGCTGATGCCGGCCCAGATGGCAGTATTTGCGAAGGAGGAACCTTCAACCTGAACGGACAGATATTTATTTCATCCAATTCGACTTGGTCGTCAACAGGGACTGGAATATTTGGTAATGTATCTAACCCTATAACAACCTATACTCCAAGTCAGGCCGATTACGCATTGGGATCAGTTACTTTGACCTTACTTGCTTTCGATCCGGATGGTTCTGGGCCATGTAGTGCGACTTCAGATCAAATGGTCTTGACAATTACAAATACTCCAGTTAATATTTTTCCTGTTCAACCATTGTGTGCCAATGATCAATCCTTTATGCTAAATGCTTCTCCTCCTGGAGGAATATGGGCAGGTCAAGGCGTCCTAGGCAACTTTTTTGATCCTGCTTCTGCAGGGGCAGGGGTGCATACAGTAACATATACATTGACCGGTGGATGCACTGGCTCGGGTTCCATAAATATTACAGTACACCCCGGAGTTAATGTCTCGATAAATCCGGTAGCTCAATTATGTTCCGACGATCCTGCTGTATTTCTTGTAGGTAATCCTGCTGGAGGTATATTTCTTGGCCCGGGTATCACCGGCAATGTATTTACACCTTCTACTCCCGGCACATTTAATATAGACTATCTTTATACTGATGGTAATTTATGCAGTTATATAGCAACAATTCCTATCGTAGTGGTCAATTGCAATTGCATCAATCCACCAATAGCTAACGCTGGCTCCGATGCTAATATTTGTCCAAACACTCCATATAATCTAACTGGTTCAATTTCATTTTCAAATTCATCTCTATGGACTACATCGGGAACCGGGGTCTTTGCAAATGCTTCAAATGCAATTACGACATATACTCCAAGTGCTGCTGACTTATTAGCTGGAAGCGTCACATTAACCTTGACAGCTCTAGATCCAGACGGAATAGGTCCTTGTATAGCTGCTTCTGATGATATGGTTATTACTTTTAATATTATAAGTATCCAGATCGATCCGGTAAATCCAATCTGCTCGAATAATGCAATAGTTACTTTAAATGCATTACCATCAGGTGGAACTTTCTCTGGAAGCGGTGTTTCCGGAAATACTTTCAATCCAATGACTGCCGGTCCTGGTAGTCATGTTATTACTTATACAATCAGTACTCCATGTCCATCAAATAAAACTATTAACATAATCGTAAACCCGCTCCCTTTAGTGAGTATAAATAATATTGCTGATCTTTGCCTTGATGATGCTCCTGTTGCACTGACAGGTAATCCGGCAGGTGGCACCTTTAGTGGAGGCGGCATTGTTGGCAATGTATTTACTCCTTCTTCTGTCGGAAATTTTACGATTAATTACACATATACAAATAGTAATGGCTGCACAGCTGCCAGTTCAACCACTATTGGCGTCACTGACTGTAATTGCACCAATCCAGCTTCTGCTAATGCAGGACCAAATGCTATAGTTTGCGAAGGAAATACTTATCAGCTATTTGGCTCAATTACAGTAGCCGCATCAGCATCATGGTCAACAAGTGGTGATGGTACTTTTAATAATCCTTTAATTCTCAATAGCATATATACACCTGGATCCAATGATCTTGCGAATGGATCTGTGATCTTAGCGTTGACTACATCAGACCCTGATGGTGTGGGTCCATGCAGTCCAGTATCAGATGATATCACACTAACTTTTGAACAATTATCAATTAACATCAATATTCAAGCTCCTATATGTATTGATGCAGGATTGGTAACATTAGTCGCCACTCCATCTGGAGGTGTCTTCTCGGGAGTAGGTGTTTCAGGCAACACATTTGATCCTTCGATAGCCGGAACAGGTGTTCATGTCGTAACATATACAGTATCGGGAAATTGCAGCGGGTTTGCTACGATTTCTATTACTGTAAATCCTTTACCTATCATTAATATAGACAATGTAGGTTTGTTGTGCATTGATGATAGTCCCATAACCCTTACAGCAAGTCCGACAGGAGGTGTTTTTACAGGAATAAATGTTAATGCTGGTATATTTACACCTTCAAGCGCAGGAGTATTTGCAATCACCTACAAATACACGGATACTAATGGTTGTGACGCTGAATCAATGATCAATATTACAGTCAATGATTGTGGCTGTCTTGATCCCGCCCTTGCGAATGCAGGATCTGATGCAAGTATTTGCAAAGGATCTGACTACCAATTGAATGGTTCCATTGGAATAGCTTTAGCTTCTCAATGGTCAACGTCAGGAGATGGTACTTTTGACAACGTAAATGCTCTAAATGCTATTTATACACCAGGACCTTCTGATATATTATCCGGTGCGGTTATCCTTACTTTGACCACTTCGGATCCGGATGGCAATGGGCCTTGTCATGAGGCTACTGATCAGATGACCTTAACAATAACTACAATCCCGGTCAATATAAATCAAGCAGGTCCATTATGTATTGATGGCGGAATAATAACACTATCAGCAATTCCATCAGGGGGAATATTTTCAGGAGCAGGCATCATTGGCAACAATTTCGATCCACTGATGGCCGGCGTAGGTAACCATGTGATTAATTACACATTGAATGGCAACTGTCCGGCATCCACAACCACACTAATAACTGTAAATCCCCTACCAATAGTTAATATTAACGCTGTCGGACCATTATGTATAGATGATGATCCCGTTTTATTAGTTGGTCTACCTTCCGGCGGAACATTTAGTGGTGGTGGCATAGTGAATAATATATTTACACCTTCAAATGCTGGCACATTTACAGTTAAATATTCATATTCAGATGGAAATGGATGTACCAATTCGATAACATCTGACATACTTATCGAGGATTGCGGATGTCTAAATCCGGCTACAGCCTATGCAGGAAATGATATAAATATATGTGCAGGGCAAATAGCTTCACTTAATGGTATAATTACAGTATCAACTAATGCGATATGGTCTACATCCGGAGATGGAGTATTCAGTAATTCTCAAAGCTTAAGTTCAGATTATACTCCAGGTGTCTTAGATATAGCAAACGGTTCAGTTACCTTATCATTAATCACTTCAGATCCAGATGGTAGTGGGCCATGCCATGCCGCACTTGATTTGGTAGTAATCACTATTAGTCAAATTCAGATAGTAATAACCCCAGTTCAAAATGTCTGCATCGATGGCAATCTGGTGACACTTTCAGCTACTCCAGCAAATGGAGTTTTCTCAGGAGCAGGAGTTTCAGGAAATATCTTTAATCCGGCGATAGCCGGTCAGGGCAGCCACACAATAACTTATACAATAGGTGGAAATTGTCCCGGAAGTAAAACATTTGTTATTATTGTAAATCCACTTCCATTAGTGTCCATTGCTTCTGCAGGACCACTGTGTATTGATGATGCTCCAATCACTTTGAACGGAAGCCCAAGTGGTGGAACCTTCAGTGGTCAAGGAGTTACAAATAATTCATTCAATCCAACTCAAGCTGGAATATTTACTATTGGATATGTATTTATCAACAATAATGGTTGTACTAATTCTGCTTCCATTGACATTGCTGTTAACGACTGCGGTTGTGCCAATCCTGCTTCCGCAAATGCAGGCCCTAACGGTATTATTTGTGCCGGACAAAAGTATAATGTAAACGGAACTATCAGTGGGACAACTAATTCTATTTGGACAACATCAGGGACAGGTACATTCGATGATCCGGCATCGTTAAATACTGTTTATAATCCTAGTGCATCCGATATTATCAATGGTTCAGTCACCCTGATGCTTACAGCCGTTGATCCTGATGGCAGTGGCCCTTGTCATTCATTTACGGATGAGCTCAAATTAACGATCACTCCCTCTCCAAATATAGATATTCTAACTTCACCCATATCATTGTGCTTAGATGATGATCCAATCAACTTAAGTGCAAATCCATCTAATGGAGCATGGTCAGGCAATGGTGTAAGTGGAAGTACATTCAATCCTGGCATTGCCGGCCTAGGATCACATACAATTTATTATAATGTTCAAAGTGGAAATTGTAGCTCTATAGATTCAGTAATATTATCCGTAACAGATTGTGGCTGCAATATTTTAATTAGTGTAAATGCAGGCCCTGATCTAAGCATTTGTGAAAATGGAAAAATATTAATAAATGCCCAAGTAACCGGAACTTCCAATTTCACCTGGAGTACGTCAGGTTCAGGTACCTTCGTCAATAAAAATAACGCTTCAACGGAATATATACCTTCAACATTAGATAGATTAAACCAAGTAATAATACTTACGATTACAACAGAAGATCCTGATGGCGCCGGACCTTGTATCTCCAAAAAAGATGAAATATCAGTAAGAATAACCACATTAATCGATGTCGATTTATTAGTAGATCATACGGATTGCTTGGAAGCGACAGGAAGTGTTACAGTATTGCCACCGGCATCTAATCTCCTAATTTTCTCAGTGGATGATGGGGGTACTTTTACTGAACTTCCCATATTTAAAGGATTACTTCCAGGAAATTATACGTTGATTTATAAAGAACCAATCTCAGGTTGTCAATCTAGTACAAATTTTGTGATTGATCCGCCACCAGTAGTTACTGCCAATTGGAAACTAACATCTAAAGCTTGTACAAGTGCTTTGACAAACTTTATAGATGTCTTATCCACTCAGAATATGACCATGCCGATCTTCATTTATGTAGATAATAATCTCATGGTAACAACCAGCAAATTACCTGTTAAAATTGATAATCTATCAATCGGCGACCATACACTTATCATCACTGATAGCAAAGGTTGCGAAATAACAGATGACTTCTCTATCACGGAGTCTTCCAATATAGATATTGATATTCAGGGAGTTTATGTGGTAGATGAAGGTGAGGAAGTGACACTAATCCCTGAGATCAGTGGCCCATATACTAGCATTATCTGGACACCGGGGACTTATCTTTCTTGTACAACCTGCCTTACTCCAAGATGTAAACCAAAGAAGGAAATAACATACACCGTTGAAGTCACTAATGAACAGGGTTGTAAAGATGAAATCACAGTAAGGGTTGTGATCAGAAAGAAAATTAATATTTTCGTACCTAACATTTTCACTCCAAATGGTGATGGGGTGAATGATCTTGTCACAGTATTTACAGACGATAATATTAAGATTATTGACAATCTAAAGATATTCTCCAGATGGGGAGAATTAGTATTTGAAAGATCAAACTTTATACCTAATATAGAATCTGAAGGATGGGACGGAATTTTTAAAAATCAAGAGATGAATCCTGCAGTATTTGCCTGGGTAGTTGAGGTAAATATTCCTGGTGAAGGGATAAGAATACTCAAAGGGGATGTTACACTGATTCGCTAAAATTAAAAAAAGGAGCAATTGCTGCAATTGCTCCTTTTTTATTACTTACTTTTTACGATGAGTACTCCTTCTTTATCGGTGATTAGATAACCATAGTCGTAGCAGAAAAAGTATGTTTGTCCTTTGTGGTTTTTAAAGAGATGGGTATGATGTTTTAATTTAAACCCTCGTCTAATCAGCCTGTCCTGCCCTACCATCTTCATCTCTTCATTCGGTGGTAAGAGTGATTCTAAGATTCTCCGATTTTTTAAAAGTGCGTTATTAACATTGCGGATGACATTGTTAATCTGACCTTTCAAATGATTGTTGTAAGAATTACGACAGAAATCATCGCAATATTTTTTGTCCGCTCTTCCGTTGATTTTTTTCGAACAGCTTAGACATACCTTTATGGTGGTTGTTGTTTCCATGAAAAAATATTTTAATTGGTGATTAAAATTTGAATCCTGAGAAGATATCTCGCTAACAATTTTCATTGTCAAACACGCTTTTCAAGTTTTCATTACAACAAAGCTATAATATATTTTTTACTTATACAATAGTTGTGTATAAATATTTACAAACGAATACGAAAAAATGATAAATGGTAAATAATAAATGATAAGATGGTGATACGTGATATCAAAGTTCAGTCGGATTGACTTGATATTGATAGGTAATCGAGAATTAGTTATGGACGAAGATATAGATAGGACAGTTCAACTTAATTCTTTAATACTGTCATAACGATATACTGTCATACTAATATACTATCATACTATTAACTAAAAAGACCGTAAAACTTACGTCTTACGGTCTCAATATTTTAAGATAAATCTTATTAATTCATGATCTCTTCAGGGCTATGCTCCAGGATCGCACCATCAGCAGTAACACCCACCAATAGTTGATTGAACTTACGCATACCTGTTCCTGCAGGGATCTTCTTACCTATGATCACATTCTCTTTAAGACCTTTCAACATATCTTTCTTAGCAGCTATCGCGGCAGTACTCAATACTTTAGTTGTCTCCTGGAATGATGCAGCAGATATCCAACTTTCTGTACCCAATGAAGACTTGGTGATACCAAGTAATAATGGTGAAGAAGTGGCTGCAGCAGCGTCACGGAATTCCACCGGCTTAAGGTCATCTCTCTTAAGAATTGAATTTTCCTCTCTGATCTGACGTATAGTAACCAATTGTCCTGGTTTAAATTTAGTACTGTCTCCAGCCTCAATTACTACCTTCTTATCGAATACAAAGTCATTCTGCTCAAGGAACTCGTATTTTTCTGCTGCTTCTCCTTCTAGGAAAGTTGTATCTCCCGGCTCTATGATAGCCACTCTTCTCATCATCTGTCTGATGATTACCTCGATGTGCTTATCATTGATAGCTATACCTTGAGAACGATATACTTCCTGAACACCATTGACAAGGTGCGCCTGAACTGCAAACGGACCTTTGATATCAAGAATATCTTTTGGCGCGATAGCACCATCAGAAAGTGGTGTACCAGCTCTTACAAAGTCGCCGTCCTGTACAAGAACGTGTTTGGACAATCCAACAAGATACTTCCTTTCCTGACCATCTTTAGATGTGATAGAAACCTCTCTGTTACCACGTTTGATCATACCAAATTTTACGATACCGTCTATCTCTGCTACTACAGCCGGGTTAGAAGGGTTTCTCGCCTCGAATAACTCTGTTACTCTTGGAAGACCACCCGTGATATCCGTAATCTTACCTAACTTTCTAGGTATCTTAGCGATAACCTGGCCTGCTTTGATTTTGGAGGCGTCATCTACCTGCATGTACGAACCTACAGGAAGTGTATAGTTACGTAATTCTTCTCCTGCCTTATCTACGATACGGATGATTGGAATCTTACGTTTATTTTTACTTTCAATAATAACTTTTTCAGCAAATCCAGTCTGATCATCACGTTCTACACGGAATGTCACACCTTCTTCGATTGCATCGAATTGTGCTTTACCGGCAAACTCTGAGATTATAACTGCATTAAATGGATCCCAGTCGCATATCAAATCGCCTTTAGCAACTTTATCTCCATCTCTCAATTTCAATTTAGCACCATAAGGAACATGCTCTGTATTTAAAAGCTTACCTGTCTTACCATCAACGTTTTTGATCTCACCGGTTCTGGAAATAACAACTTCACTTTGAGTTCCGTCTTCATTTTCCTGAATAGCAACTCTGATGCCATCAAACTCCAATTTACCTTCGTACTTAGATCTGATTTCAGAATCTGATTTAGACATTGAGGCGGTACCCCCTGTGTGGAATGTACGAAGCGTCAACTGTGTTCCCGGCTCCCCGATAGACTGAGCAGCGATGATACCTACCGCATCACCCATTTCTGCTATTCTACCTGTAGCAAGGTTCTTACCATAGCATTTATTACAAACACCACGTTTAGTTTCACATGTCAGTACTGAACGGATCGTAACGCTTTCAATACCTGCTGCTTCAATAGCTTCAGCTACATATTCATCGATATATTCACCTGCAGCTAAGATAATTTCATCTGTGTCAGGGTGGAAAATATCGTGAAGTGAATAACGTCCTATAATACGGTTAGCCAATGTTTCGATGATCTTTTCATTGTCTTTTAATGCAAGTGTCTCAATACCTCTTAAAGTATCACAATCCACCTCCATGATAACAACGTCCTGAGCTACATCCACCAATCTACGAGTTAAGTAACCAGCATCCGCTGTTTTCAAAGCTGTATCCGCAAGACCTTTTCTAGCACCGTGTGTAGAGATAAAGTATTCCAAAACTGATAACCCTTCTATGAATGAAGACAAGATCGGGTTTTCAATAATCGCACCTCCGGTGTCACCTGATTTTCTAGGCTTAGCCATAAGTCCCCTTAGTCCGCACAACTGCTTGATCTGCTGCTTAGAACCACGAGCACCTGAGTCCAACATCATATAAACAGAATTAAAACCTTGTTTATCCAAAGCCAACTCTTTCATCAACGTATTCGTGATCAAGTTATCCGCAAAAGTCCATTTATCTATCGTCTGATTATAACGCTCATTATTGGTAATTAGACCCATGTTGTAATGTTCCATGATTTCATCTACCTGACTCTGAGCGCTCTTAATAGCCGTAACTTTCATGTTCGGTATAATCAAATCACCCAAGTTAAAAGAAAGACCACCTTTGAAAGACCAAAAATATCCTAACTCTTTGATTCCATCAAGGAATTCAGCAGTTACAGCAAAATCCGTTCTTTTAATGATATCGTTGATTACCTTTTTAAGGTTTTTCTTTGTAAGCAATTCATTAATGTAGGGAACACTAGGAGGTACAGCTTTATTAAACAATACTCTACCAACAGTTGTATCAATCAATTTAATGACTAATTTGCCATCTACTTCTACCCTTTCTCTTACTTTGATCTCCGCATGAAGATCAATCTTTCCTTCATTCAATGCAATCACTACTTCTTCAGTAGAGTAGAATTTCATTCCTTGGCCTCTAACAATTAGATCATCTTTCGACACCTTTGCTTTAGTAAGGTAGTATAATCCAAGTACCATATCCTGAGAAGGAAGGGTCACCGGAGAACCATCCTGAGGGTTCAACATGTTGTGTGAGGATAGCATCAACAACTGTGCTTCAATTATTGAAGCTTGGCTCAATGGTACGTGTACCGCCATCTGGTCACCGTCAAAATCGGCGTTGAATGCACTACAAACTAATGGGTGCAACTGGATGGCTTTTCCTTCTATCAATTTAGGCTGGAAAGCCTGAATAGAAAGTCTGTGAAGTGTAGGTGCCCTGTTTAACATTACAGGATGGCCTTTTAATATATTTTCTAGAATCTCCCAAATAACCGGGTCTTTCCTTTCTACTAATTTTTTTGCAGATTTTACGGTCTTAACAATACCTCTTTCAATCAGTTTTCTGATAACAAATGGTTTGAAAAGCTCAGAAGCCATTCCTTTAGGAATACCACATTCGTGCAACTTCAAGGTAGGTCCTACAACAATTACAGAACGTCCTGAATAATCAACCCTTTTACCTAATAAGTTTTGACGGAAACGACCTTGCTTACCTTTAAGGATATCAGATAGTGATTTTAACGCTCTACCACCTTCTGCTTTTACAGCATTAGATTTTCTTGAATTATCGAACAAACTGTCAATAGATTCCTGAAGCATCCTTTTCTCATTACGCAAGATAACCTCTGGCGCTTTGATCTCTAAAAGTCTCTTAAGACGGTTGTTTCTTATGATCACCCTTCGATACAAGTCGTTCAAATCCGAAGAAGCAAAACGGCCACCATCCAAAGGAACCAATGGTCTCAATTCAGGTGGTACCACTGGCAAATACTGAATAACAGCCCATTCAGGCTTGTTCTCAGTAGTTAACATCCCTTCTCTGAAAGATTCTACTACTCTCAATCTCTTTAGCGCTTCAGACTTTCTTTGTTGAGAAGTTTCTGTTGATGCTAAGTGGCGTAATTCAAATGATAATGAATCAAGATCGATTCTTACAAGTAATTCACGAACTGCTTCAGCACCCATCTTTGCGATGAATTTATCTGGATGGCTGTCATCAAGCAATTGATTTTCCTTAGGAAGCGAATCAAGAATTTCGAAATATTCCTCTTCTGCTAAAAGATCCAATCTATTGACTCCACTGGTTTCTTTTACACCAGCCTGAACAACAACGTACCTTTCGTAGTAGATGATTGATTCAAGTTTCTTAGAAGAAACACCTAAAAGATATCCAATTTTGTTTGGAAGAGATCTGAAAAACCAAATATGAACGATTGGAACCACCAGTTTGATGTGCCCCATACGCTCTCTACGTACTTTCTTCTCTGTAACTTCTACACCACATCGATCGCATACGATGCCTTTGTAACGAATCCTTTTATATTTACCACAGTAGCATTCATAATCCTTAACTGGACCAAATATTCTTTCACAGAATAAACCGTCACGCTCAGGCTTGTATGAACGATAATTGATTGTTTCAGGCTTTAAAACCTCCCCATATGACCTCTCCAAAATCTCATCAGGACTAGCTAAACGAATAGTAATCGATGAAAAACTTTGCTTTGGTGTTGAATTCTTTTTCTTCAATGACATATTATAATAAAGTTAATGGGTTCAAATAATGATTAATTTATTCAACTTAAGTTGAATCTCGAAACATGGATTTAATTATTAATCAAATCCTACGTCAAGTGCTAATCCTCTTAATTCATGGACCAATACATTGAATGACTCAGGGATATTTGGCTCTGGAAGGTTATCACCTTTCACTATCGCCTCATAAGCTTTCGCTCTACCCTGGATATCATCCGACTTAATAGTCAATAATTCCTGAAGAATATTTGATGCTCCGTAAGCTTCAAGTGCCCATACCTCCATCTCTCCAAAACGCTGACCACCAAACTGAGCTTTACCACCCAGAGGTTGTTGTGTTATTAATGAGTATGGTCCGATACTTCTTGCGTGCATCTTATCATCTACCATGTGAGAAAGTTTCAACATATAGATAACTCCTACAGTTGCTTTTTGGTGGAATTTATCACCGGTCTCACCATCATATAGATATGTTTGTCCTAATTCAGGTAGCTCAGCTTTAACCAATTCGTCAGCTATTTCTGAGAATTTAGCACCATCAAAGATTGGAGTTGCATACTTTATGTTCAACTTTTCACCTGCCCAGCCTAATACTGTTTCAAATATCTGACCTAGGTTCATCCTTGAAGGTACACCCAGTGGATTTAAAACGATATCCACAGGAGTTCCATCTTCAAGGAAAGGCATATCTTCTACCCTTACTATTCTAGATACGATACCCTTGTTACCGTGACGACCCGCCAATTTATCTCCAACTTTCAGCTTACGCTTCTTAGCGATATAAACCTTAGCTAACTTCAATACACCAGCTGGTAACTCATCACCAATACTGATATTGAATTTCTCTCTTTTATAGCGACCAAGTTCTTCATTTACTTTGATGCTATAATTATGTAACATTCTTACGATCAAAGCATTTGTTGCATCATCGTCAGTCCAGTTTGCATAATCTACGGTATTGAATTCGATTGCTTTCAGAACAGTTTTATTAAACTTAGATCCTTTAGGCAACATCTCTTCATTGTAGATTGATTTGATTCCTTTTGTTACCCTGTTTTTAACCAAAACAAGTAGCTTATCGATCAAGTTCGTCTTCAATTCATTCAGTAAGACTTCATGTTCATCATCTAACTTGTCTAACAGGTCTTTTTCATGAACTTTCTGTACCTTATCTTTTTTCGCTCTTGCGAATAATTGTTTGTTTATTACTACACCTTCTACAGATGGAGGACACTTTAATGATGCATCTTTCACATCACCAGCTTTGTCACCGAAAATGGCACGAAGTAGTTTTTCTTCTGGAGTAGGATCACTTTCTCCTTTTGGAGTGATCTTACCTATAAGGATATCGCCTTCGTTAACCCAAGCACCAACTCTAATGATCCCGTTATCGTCCAAGTCTTTAGTAGCTTCTTCACTAACGTTTGGTATATCCGGAGTCAATTCCTCTTCACCTAGTTTTGTATCTCTTACATCCATCTCGAAGTGCTCAATATGGATAGATGAAAATACATCTTCTCTTACTACTCTTTCAGAAAGCACGATAGCATCCTCAAAGTTGTAACCTTTCCAAGGCATGAAAGCCACTTTTAGGTTTTGACCCAATGCCAACTCACCATTTTCTGTAGCATAACCTTCGCAAAGTACTGTTCCTGCATTCACTCTCATACCTTTCTTTACGATTGGCTTAAGGTTGATACAAGTACCTTGGTTGGTACGTAAGAATTTAGTTAATGTATATGTTTTAACATTGTCTTCAAAAGATACCAATTGATCTTCTTCACTTCTGTCATATCTAATAATGATCTTTGCAGCATCTACATAATCTACCACACCATCACCTTCAGCATTAATTAGCATTCTTGAATCTCTGGCCACTTTGCCTTCCAGACCTGTACCTACGATAGGTGAAGCCGGACGAATCAAAGGAACTGCCTGACGTTGCATGTTCGAACCCATCAAGGCTCTGTTTGCATCATCATTTTCAAGGAATGGAATCAATGAAGCTGAAATACCAACAATCTGGTTTGGAGCTACATCAATATATTCAACTTCTGAAGGTTCAAGTACTGGAAAATCACCCTGATCTCTTGCTTTGATACGATCACTAACGAACGAACCATCTTCATTAATAGGGGAATTGGCCTGAGCAATTTTTTGATAATCTTCCGCTTCAGCAGAAAGGTAATCAACTGTTGTCGTAAGATCTACAACCCCATTATTTACTTTTCTATAAGGAGTCTCAAGGAATCCCATTTTATTAATCTTCGCATGCACGCAAAGTGTAGAAATCAATCCAATATTTGGTCCTTCGGGAGTCTCAATAGTACAAAGACGACCATAGTGAGAATAGTGAACGTCACGCACCTCAAAACCTGCTCTCTCTCTGGAAAGACCACCTGGCCCTAGTGCTGAAATTCTTCTCTTATGTGTGATCTCTGAAAGTGGATTGGTTTGATCCAGAAACTGAGATAATTGAGATGTACCAAAAAATGAGTTGATAACTGAAGAAAGTGTTCTTGCATTAATAAGGTCTACGGGAGTAAATACCTCATTATCACGAACGTTCATCCGCTCACGAATTGTTCTGGCCATACGAGCAAGTCCAACTCCAAATTGAGCAAATAATTGTTCACCAACTGTTCTAACTCTTCTATTGCTCAAGTGATCGATATCATCGAGTTCAGCTTTCTGATTTATCAATGATACTAGATATTTAACAATAAGAATAATGTCTTCTTTTGTCAATACCAATGTAGTCAGATCAGTAGAAAGTCCTAGTTTTCGGTTGATCTTATATCTACCAACTTCACCCAGGTTATATCTTTTGTCTGAAAAGAATAATTTATCAATGATACTTCTTGCAGTCTCTTCATCAGGTGGCTCTGCACCTCTTAGCTGACGATAGATGTATTCTACAGCTTCAATTTCACTACTTGCAGGGTCTTTTTGAAGGGTATTGTAAATGATCGTATAATCTTCAGAAACATCTTCTTTTTGAAGGATGACTGTCTCTATACCTGCATCTTGAATAAGATCAAAATGAGACTCTTCCAAAATCACGTCTCTTTCAAGGATGATTTCATTTCTTTCTATTGTCACCACCTCTCCAGTATCCTCATCGACAAAATCTTCAGTCCATTTGCGGAGGACACGTGCAGCAAGCTTTCTGCCAACTGCCTTTTGAAGATCTTTTTTCTTAGCTGATATCTCTTCTGAAAGGCCAAAGATTTCTAAAATATCTTTATCAGAACCAAATCCAATAGCTCTAAGAAGCGTTGTTACAGGGAATTTTTTCTTTCTATCTATATAAGCATACATGACAGTATTAATGTCTGTAGCAAATTCCATCCAGGCTCCTTTAAATGGAATTACCCTGGCTGAATAGATCTTAGTTCCATTTGGGTGGAATGTCTGACTAAAGAAAACTCCAGGTGATCTATGCAGTTGTGAAACGACAACCCTTTGTGCACCATTTATCACAAAAGTGCCTTTCGGGGTCATATATGGAATATTTCCTAAGAAAACATCCTGAACAATCGTTTGAAAGTCGACGTGTTCCTCATCATTACAAGATAAACGAAGTTTTGCTTTCAAAGGAAGAGAATATGTCAGACCGCGCTGCATACATTCTTCTATATCATATCTTGGCGGGTCTATATAATAATCCAAAAATTCCAATACGAAAATGCTTCTCGCATCACTTATTGGAAAATTTTCCTGGAATACTCTATATAGACCTTCATTAATTCTATTTTCAGGTGTTGTTTCAAGTTGGAAAAATTCTTTGAAAGATTTTAACTGGATCTCCAAAAGATCCGGTTGATGATCTGCCAATTTGATTTTACCAAAATTATGTCTAGTTAATTCACTGTTTTTAGAAGCTACTTTTGAACCCATTAGATCGATCTGTTTTTAGTAATAAAGTAATCTAAGATTACTGCAATATGAATGAAGTTTTCAAATAAAGAGAGAGACATAAAATAAGCCTCTAAAACACATAGTTACGATGAAAGTTCATATATAACCATAGGCTTAGTAGAGTTATAAATAACTCAACTAAGCCTAATCGATATACAATATTACTTTTATTAGCAACACTATGTTTTTACCAAACAACCAACTATGGTCTTCGGTTTGTAAGAATTAAATGTTATTATTTAATTTCAACCTCAGCACCTGCTCCATCAAGAGCTGCTTTGATTGAATCAGCTTCGTCTTTTGAAACACCTTGTTTCAAAGGAGCTGGAGCAGCGTCAACTATGTCTTTAGCCTCTTTCAAGCCTAAGTTCAATAAGTTTTTCACTTCTTTAACAACTGCTAGTTTGTTAGCACCTGCTGATTTCAAAATAACATCAAACTCAGTTTGAACAGCTGCTTCAGCGTCACCGCCACCTGCTGCTGGTCCTGCTACTGCTACTGCTGCAGCTGCTGCTGGTTCAATACCATACTCATCTTTAAGTATAGTTGCCAATTCTGTAACTTCCTTAACGGTTAAGTTAACCAATTGTTCTGCGAAAGATTTTAAATCCGCCATGTTGTAATTAATTTTTAAAATTTAGTCAATAAATATATTATTGCGTAAAGCTTGGAAGCCGTATTAATAGTAGCTCGATTCAGAGATCAATCTTCTTCAAGCTACCAAAGCAAATGCAATTAGTTTGCTCTTTCCTCTAAAGTCTTCAACAGACCCGCTATTGTGGATCCTCCAGACTTCAAAGCACTGATAACGTTTTTCGCAGGAGATTGTAATAGACCAAGTATTTCGCCTACCAATTGCTCTTTTGATTTAAGTTTTGTTAAAACTTCTATTTGATCATCACCGATGTAAATTGCCGAATCTATATAAGCTGCTTTTAAAACCGGTTTGCTGTTTGCTTTTCTGAATTTCTTAAGAAGTTTCGTAGGTATATTTGCCGTTTCGGTAAACAATACTGCGGTTGGCCCTGTAAGTGATTCATATAGACCTGCATAACCTTTTGATTCGTCAGCAGCCTCTAAAGCCTTTTTAACAAGTGTATTTTTAACCACCTGCATTTGTACATTCTCTGCAAAACAAAGTCTTCTGAAATTGTTAATTTGCGCTACACTCAGAGATGATGCATCTGTAAGGTAGAAGAATGTAGAGTTGGCAAACTGCTCTGTTAAGTCCGCTATTGCCTGTGTTTTTTGTTCTTTATTCATATCTCTTTCTCTTGATAGAATTATTTAATTGATCGGGTATCGATTTTCACACCAGGGCTCATCGTTGAAGCTATAGTTATAGACTTCATATATGTTCCTTTAGCAGAAGAAGGTTTCATTCTGTTCAAAGTATGTAACAGTTCGTTAGCATTGTCAACCAATTGCGCAGGAGTAAATGAAACTCTACCTACTGATGAGTGCACGATACCATATTTATCAACTCTGAATGAGATTTTACCTTTTTTAACTTCATTGACAGCATTTGCTACGTCATTAGTTACAGTTCCAGTCTTAGGGTTAGGCATTAAACCTCTTGGACCTAAAACTCTTGCTATTTTACCCATTTTAGCCATTACGCCAGGCATTGCAATTACAACGTCCACATCAGTCCATCCTCCAGCAACTTTTTCAATCAATTCGTCAAGTCCTACAAATTCCGCACCTGCTGCACGAGCTTCATCCTCCTTTTCCGGAGTACAAAAAACAGCAACAGTTTTGCTTTTACCAGTACCATGAGGGAGGGAAACAGTTCCTCTGATCGCTTGATCAGCTTTACGAGGATCTACTCCTAATTTGATATGCAAATCGACAGAAGCATCGAATTTTGCATAGTTGGCGTCTTTAACGACTGCCATAGCTTCTTCAATCAGATACAATTTATTTGCATCAACTTTGGCTTGAGAAGCTTTTTGTTTTTTAGAAAGTTTTGACATCTCAAAATGTTTTTAGGTAAAACGCTGACCACATAGTCAGCTCCCTTATTATTAAAATATATAACTTCAAAATTGAGGATAAATATCCTCGTATTTGAATTAATTATCCCAAGGTGCAGTACCTTCCACTGTTATACCCAATGAGCGGGCACTACCAGCTACCATTTTCATAGCAGAGTGAAGAGTCAATGCATTCAAGTCCGACATTTTATCTTCAGCTACTTTTTGTACTTGATCCCAGGTTACTTTACCAACTTTTTTTCTATTAGACTCATCAGAACCTTTTTTAGCTCCGCTCAACTCTAATAATTGAACTGAAGCAGGAGATGTTTTAATGATAAAATCAAACGATTTATCTTTATAAACATTGATGATAACCGGGCAAACTTTACCCATTTTATCTTGAGTCTCTGCATTAAATCTTTTGCAGAATTCCATGATGTTTACACCTTTTGCACCTAAAGCCGGTCCTACTGGTGGAGCAGGGTTTGCCTGTCCGCCTTTGACTTGCAATTTGATTTTTATATCAACCTCTTTTGCCATAATAGTTAATTGTTATATTCTGTACCCTCAAGGATACAATGTTTAATTATTTCTTTTCAACCTGTACGAAGTTCAACTCAACTTCTGTACCACGACCGAATATTTTAACGATCACTTTAAGTTTCTTTTTCTCTTCGTTAACTTCTTTGATGTCTCCAACAAACTCGTTGAATGGCCCATCGACAATTTTAATTGTTTCGCCAACGATAAATGGTTCCAACATCGATTCATCCATATCTTGAGACTCATCAATCTTCCCGAGTAATCGATTAGCTTCTGCATGTTGCATTGGTATCGGCTGCTGTCCACCTAGAAAGTGAATTACATTTGGTATATTATTGATGGCTTGGATTATTTCTCCAGTCATCTTTTTAAATACTGCCTCTACTAGAATATATCCGCCCAGGATGTTTCTTTCACGAATCACCTTTTTGCCCTTCTCTATTTTGTAGACCTTTTCAGTTGGAACCACTACTTGTGTAACAATTTCCTTCCAACCTGAACGGGTCAATTCAAGGTCAATGGCTTCCTTAGCCTTCTTTTCTTTACCACTGATGACTCGAAGGGAATACCACTTTCGATCATTTGGGATCAATATTTCAGGACTATCGGACATTATTTAATTTTATAGATAAAATCAACAAGTGTATTAATTCCACCATCCATTATAAAGACGAAAACAGTGATAATCAACAAACCTACAATGACTGCAATGGTGCTCTCAAGAAGGACATTACGCTCCGGCCATTCAACTTTGTGAATTAGCTCATCATAACTATCTTTAATGTATGTTGTTAATTTGTCCATTTTGTTAAAATTTGCACGGGAAGCAGGGATCGAACCCGCAACCTACGGTTTTGGAGACCGGCACTCTACCAGTTGAGCTATTCCCGTTGATAATTGAAATAAGCACCCCATCAAGATGAGGTGCTTAATATCATTACAATTCTTATTTAAAATTGCTTATGCAATCACCTCAGTAACCTGTCCAGCACCAACTGTACGGCCACCTTCACGGATCGCAAAACGCAAACCTTTATCCATTGCAATTGTGTTCAACAATGTAACTTCTAGAGTTACGTTGTCACCTGGCATAACCATTTCAACACCTGCAGGAAGTACACAGTCACCTGTTACATCCGTCGTTCTGAAGTAGAACTGTGGACGGTAACCGTTAAAGAATGGAGTATGACGTCCACCTTCATCTTTTCCAAGAACATAAACTTCACACTTGAATTTCTTGTGTGGCTTTACTGAACCTGGAGCACAAATAACTTGACCTCTTTTGATCATTGTTTTATCGATACCTCTCAAAAGTAAACCAGCGTTATCACCTGCCTCACCTCTGTCAAGTAATTTTCTAAACATCTCAACACCTGTTACAACTGATGTAAGAGGCTTCTCATCTTCTTTCATCATACCGATAATTTCAACCGGGTTGTTAACGTTGATTACACCTCTTTCAATACGACCTGTAGCTACTGTACCTCTACCTGTGATAGTAAATACGTCTTCTACCGGCATCAAGAATGGAAGGTCAACAAGACGAGCAGGCTCAGGAATCTGAGTATCTACTGCTTCCATAAGATCTTTGATCTTCTGAACGTAAACAGGATCTCCTTCCAAAGCTTTCAAAGCAGAACCTTGAATAACCGCAGCGTTAGAACCGTCAAATTCGTATTGATCAAGTAGTTCTCTAACTTCCATTTCTACTAATTCTAGCATTTCCGGATCGTCAACGATATCTACTTTATTCATGAAAACTACAATCGCTGGAACACCAACCTGGCGAGCCAATAGAATGTGTTCTCTTGTTTGAGGCATAGGACCATCAGTAGCTGCAACCACAAGGATCGCTCCGTCCATTTGAGCAGCACCTGTAACCATGTTCTTAACATAGTCGGCGTGACCCGGACAGTCAACGTGAGCATAGTGACGATTAACCGTCTGATACTCTACGTGAGCAGTGTTGATAGTAATACCTCTTTCTTTTTCCTCCGGAGCAGCATCAATTGAATCATAACTCTTCTTTTCAGCCAATCCATCAGCAGCTAACACTGAAGTGATAGCAGCCGTAAGAGTGGTTTTACCATGATCCACGTGACCTATTGTACCAACGTTAAGGTGTGGCTTGCTCCTGTCAAATGTTTCCTTTGCCATCGAATGAACTTTTTTTAAAAAATATTTAAATTATACAATTATAAACTAATACAAAATTAGGCGGAAGACAACTGTTTCCGCTTAAAGTTTTCTTTATATATCATGCCAAATCAGGCACACATATTTTAGAGCTGATGAAGGGATTTGAACCCTCGACCTCTTCCTTACCAAGGAAGTGCTCTACCCCTGAGCTACATCAGCATACGTTATGGGGAATATCCAATTTGCAATCTCAATTCCTTAACACATATACGATAGTAACCGTATTTCTTCAGGAAAACCTGAAAGGATGGAGCGGGAGACGAGGCTCGAACCCGCGACCTACAGCTTGGAAGGCTGTCGCTCTACCAACTGAGCTACTCCCGCAAAAAATACAAAATGATTGAAATTGACAATAATTAATTTGTGGGCAGAGTAGGGTTCGAACCTACGTACACTCACGTGAGCAGATTTACAGTCTGCCGCCTTTAACCACTCGGCCATCTACCCGACAAAATAATTAGAGCCAGTGGAGGGATTCGAACCCCCGACCAGCTGATTACAAATCAGCTGCTCTGGCCAACTGAGCTACACTGGCATTGAATTTCTTTTTACTTATTTACTTGAAATACATGTAAAAAGAAGTTCAATATTATATTTTTATCAGTGCTAACATAAGCACCAAACGGTCGTTTCAATCAAAAACTATTGGACTTTTCCATAAGCGACTGCAAAGATAATACTAACTTTGACATTTTATATATGTAGTTCAAAAAAAAATCAAACTATTTTCAAATGTACTTTCACTGACGCATAAAATCCAGCCCACATAACCAAATCATACTTACTTAAATCATTGAATATAAATAAATTGTATTCAATCAATTTATGGGTTGCCCGATTATTTGACTTTTAAAATTCTATCTCGATTCAGACATAGACCTATTTGGTCTTGATCCTTTCCATGATTTTGGACGCTGGTTATTCCTTCCGCCGCCATTTCCCTGTTGACGAGCACCACCTCTTTGTCCTTGCTGTTTGACAGTTGCCGGAGTAGGTTTGATAAACTCATATTCTTCATGATACGGATGAGTATCCACTATATGAATATTTCTATTGATCAATTTTTGTATATCTCTAAGATATGCTACTTCTACATCATCACAAAACGACAAAGCTATGCCCGATGATCCTGCCCTACCGGTTCTACCTATTCTATGTACGTAGGTCTCTGCAATATTTGGCAATTCATAATTCAAAACATGCGTCAGGTCATCAATGTCAATTCCTCTGGCAGCAATATCTGTTGCAACCAATACTCTGGTAGTTCTATTTTTGAAATTTTGTAGAGCTCGTTGTCTTGCCACTTGAGATTTATTTCCATGAATGGCTTCTGCAGTTACATTTGAACGAATTAGATCTTTAACTACCTTGTCTGCGCCATGTTTTGTTCTGGTGAAAACCAAAATTGTCTCGATTGACCTATCCTTCAACATATCATTCAACAATAATCTCTTGTTGTCTTTCTTGACAAAATAGACAGCTTGTGCTACCGTATCAGCTGTTGATGATACCGGACTAACTTCAACCTTCACAGGATTATTGAGAATGCTGTCAGCAAGAGATTGGATCTCTTTAGGCATTGTTGCAGAGAAAAATAATGTTTGTCGCTGTTTAGGCAACTTTGTAATGATCTTTTTCACATCATGAACGAATCCCATATCAAGCATTCTATCAGCCTCATCCAAAACAAAAAATTCAATTTTATTAAGATGAACATAACCTTGATCAATTAAGTCAAGAAGCCTGCCCGGCGTTGCTACAAGCACATCAATCCCCCTTCTCAATTTTTCAACTTGCGGATTTTGATTTACGCCCCCAAATACCACTGCATTGTGCATGCGAAGGTTTTGGCCATATGCGTCAAAACTTTCTTGTATCTGGATAGCTAATTCTCTGGTAGGTGTAAGGATAAGTGCTCTGATAGGTTTTTTACCCTGAGCAGAAAGTTCAGGTTTTCTGGATGAAAGCAATTGTAACATTGGGATTGCGAATGCCGCAGTTTTTCCAGTACCTGTCTGAGCGCAACCCAAGAGGTCTTTACCGGCAAGTACGGGTGGAATAGCTTTTTGTTGAATGGGTGTAGGATTTGTATATCCTTCTGCTTCGAGCGCACTTAGGATTGGCTCGATTAAATTTAATTCTGTAAATAACAAATTAGTTTTGTTTAAAGATTATTTAGCACTTTGATTAACTAAATATATATGTGCTTGTATATAGATTAGGTGGGTAGGTGATTAAAATAAATATAATAATAAAATTTATGCCGCAAAGGTACTTATTTAATATGACTTTGACAAATTTAGTTTTTTGGCAAAGTTGACTTGGCTCTAAATATAGTCTTGTCGGCCCAAAATGTCCCAAACGGAATCACTGAAACTAAAAGAGCCATAAATGTTACCTTATTAGACCATTTTAATATTCTGGACATAAATAATACTGTAATAATGTACAGCATAAATAAAATACCATGGCTGTACCCAATATAAATATTTGGCTCAGGTATGTTCCAGATATATTTCAAGGGCATCGAAACAAATAAAATCAACAGAAAAGAAATCCCTTCTATCAAAGCAATAAGACGTAGCCAACCAATTTGGTTGTTGAGAGTTTTATTCATGAATTGAATTCCTTAAAATTCTAGCGTTGCCTCTAATGAGATATCACAGTTCAACGATAATGAAATTGGACAGTTTGATTTTGCTTCAGCAGCAGCTGTTTGAAATTGTTCTTCTGTGATTCCTGGAACTATTGCTTTTAGAATTAAATGGCTTTTAGTGATCTTTCCATCTTCAAACGTAATCTCAGCTTTAGTATCAATATTGTCAGGTGTAAAGCCCTGAGCGTTTAAAACGAAACTTAGCTTCATGCTAAAACAAGAGGCGTGCGCTGCACCTATTAGTTCTTCCGGATTAGTTCCGGGACCATCTTCGAATCTTGCTTTATAGCCATAGTTTGCATTGTCAAGCGCATTAGACTCAGTACTTACTGTGCCAACTCCCTCTTTACCTGTGCCTTTCCAGTTTGCACTGCCAAATTTAGTAAATTTCATATTTCGATTATTTAAACCCTTAAACTAATTAAAACAAAAATAGTTTAAAATTTATGTAAGCTATTAAACTACTTCATTGTATGCAGCGTCATATTTTGCTGCTTCCTCTATAATGTCTTTGACTTCAAGTCGGGGATCTTTTCGACCAACCATACTAACCTGAATCATAGCCTTACCAATTTGTTCCAAACTGCAAAAACCATTAGAGCTAAACAACTTTATAATAGGAAAAACCCATAGAAAATATTTATAGGCTTGATGTGTAAATTTCAAACCTTTAATTGGCTTTATAATGCCGGGTCGGAATGCGAAACCCTTCACTTCTTTTAGCCGCATAATATCGTTTTCAGTCTTTCCTTTGACTCTTGCCCACATCAACTTTCCCTTTTCATCAGAATAAGTGCCTGCACCAGAAATGTAACAAATAGTTAAATCTGTATTATTCTGTGAAATCAATTCACATACATGTAATGTTAAATCATAGGTTAACCTTGTATATTCTTCTTCATTCTTTCCCACAGAAGTAACTCCCAGGCAGAAATAGCAAGCATTATATCCTTTCAATTCAGACTCTATTGGTTTTAAGTTGTAGAAGTTATTATGAATGATCTCCGACAACTTAGGATGACTGTACCCACATGGTTTTCTATTAATTACTAAAACAGCTTCCACCTGGTCAGATCTAAGGCATTCGTATAGAACACCTTCACCTACCATTCCTGTGCTGCCTGTTATTATCACTCTAATCATTACTATTTACTAATTTAAATGATGGATTGTAAATGAGACCTACTACATTGCCCCAAGGATCTACAACAGTAGCTACCTCAATATCTCCACCCACATTTTCAGGTGTTTCATGTGGCTCTGCTCCATTTTTTAACATCCAATTGTAAGTTTCATTTATATCTTCGACTCCCCAGTATACAACTACATTATCCACTTGTATTTCAGGGCTTTGACTGACAGGCTGCAAGCCTAGTTCATATCCCCCTATATTAAATCCAACATAATATGGCTGGTCAAAATATGGCTGTGTCTCAAAAACCTCAGCATACCAATCGCGAGCTTTCTCGATTTCTTTCACTTTGTAGATAGTTGTCCTAAGCCCAAGGAATTTTGACATTGTAATATTTTTTTAAAGATAAGTATTTCAATAAAATAGCACTAATGCCGAATGGAAATTTGTAATTGACAAATTATACTTTATCAACCGAATTTAAGATTGGCATTTTACGGAAAAATATTAATCAATTATATAATTCCGTTGCTTATAAGATGCATCCAAAATCAATAAAAAAAGACCGGCTGTCAGGCCGGTCTCATACATTATTTCAGACAGTAATAATTAAATTACTATTTATCTAAAGATGCCATAGCACTTTGATAAGATATCTTGTAATTTGATTGAGTTTTTCTGATTACTTCACTTCTGAAAGCTTCGTCTACAAAAAGCTTATTCAATGCCGGATAATCTTCTAATTTAACACCATGATTTAAATATTGGTTTTTAAGATAAGACATTGCTTCTTCCATTACTTCATCGCTTAATTCAGGAGGCATATTAGCATATGCAAGCGCCTCTCTTGATGTCTTAGGTTGTTGGATTTCAGGTGCATTATTTGCAATAACTCCTCTTCCCTCTTTCTTAGGATCAGCAATAGTTCCATCTTCAATTGCAGTAATACGATTTTCTAAAGATTTGTATTTGTTTTCCATTTCTGAAATTCTAATATCATGCTTCTCTACCAATCTTGCCATATCATTAGAATTCAAACCGATAGCCATATTAACTACAGAAATACCATTTGTGTTTAAAGAAGCAGACCAAGCAACCCCCACAATTTCTTTATATTGTGTAACCTTTATATCATCAGGAGAAACCGCAATTCCTTGACCATCATTTAATCCTGAAGGAAGAATATAATCTCCTGTAAGCACTAGGCCTTTTACTCTAACAGGAATTTGACCCATGAAAGCTACTTTTTCATATAGATGTTCTGTTCCTTCTTTTGGCACGTTACCAAGGACAGCAGGCTTAGTGGAAATCACCATTAATTGATGCGCTTTCACTGTATTTTTAGAAATCTTTCCTCCAGTAACTCCTACGATTTCGCCTGCAGAAATTCTTTCTGAAGGATTAGCACGTTCCAACCATTCTGCGTAATCAGCAGATCCAGATGAGTAGCTAACTCCTAAATTCTCAAATGCAAAAACATTAAATGCAATTAAATTTGCAGTGGCCAGTGCTAAATCTGCTGCTGCCATACCAATACATGCACCGCATGGACCAGTCGAAGCAACAAGTCCAGCTACTACAACAGGAATAAGTGAAAGACCAATATTAATACCCGCTGTAACTTCAGTTGCGATTAGAATAGCCTGATTGAAAATAAATTCAGGATCTGAGGCAACTTCTGCTGCTGTTTCTCCTTGAATTGCGCCTACCGGATTTCCGGAACCATTATAAAAAGTTACAAAATTACTTCCATTATCAGGAGTTCCTGCAGTTAATTTTATTGCTATTCCTTGTCCACTTCCCTCTACTCGTAATGGATGTGCGCCATAATTTCCTTCGTCGGTTCCCAATGCAGCCGAGATTGTCACCTGACCATTGGCATTAATTGCTTTTGTTGTAGTGGTACCTAATACATTTAATGTCGTATTAAGCGTAGTTGCGCCATCCACTGTAAGAATTGAATCTAATTTTGTCGCACCGCGAACTCTTAATCCGGCTTTTAATTCTGTAAACTTATGACCAGTTAATGTTCCAAAGAAATTGGCTGCACCTTGAACATCTAGAGTAGATTCCAACTTAACCGGACCGAGCGTATGAAATTCTCCTCCGATCCAAAGATTTTTACCAATACCAACGCCACCATTTACTACCAGAGCTCCGGTACTGATGCTTGTAGATTGGAAAGATGGATTATCAAGTAAAACCTGATCCTTAAAAGTAGAAAACTTATTAACCTGTAAAGTACCTGTCAATAATGTTGGAGCCATATTGTTGACGTTCAATGAATCGTTAAGATCCGTTCTAAGATCAACATTTAATCTGTTTTTAAGCCATGTTCTTTTGTCTACAGTAAGTGTTCCGCTCAAATATGTAGGTGCCATATTATTGACATTCAATGCAGCGTTTAGATCCGTAATGCCATCTACTCTCAAAGTATTTTTTAGCCAAGTAGCAAGATCAACAGTAAGTTTCCCTGTTAAATAAGTTGGAGCTCCATTATTAACATACAATGAATCATTAAGATCCGTTCTAAGGTCTACTCTCAATCTGTTTTTGAGCCATGTCTTTTTGTCAACAGTCAGCAAACCTGTTAGGTATGTTGGTGCACCATTATTTACAAATAATGAATCATTAAGATCTGTCCGAAGGTCTACCCTTAACCTGCTTTTTAGCCAGGTGTTCAGATCTACAGTAAGCGAGCCTGACAGATATGTCGCTGATCTATTTAAAACCGAGAATGGTCCATTATTGATTGTCTGTGAAAGCTTATTTTTATAGTTTGAATTTAAAATAACATCAGCCCAAACGCTCATATCATTTTGAACTTCCAAGTCATTTTTAACTGTGAGGTTATTCTCCATTGAAATATTGCCATCACATTGTATACGCATCCTTTCAATACTATTCGTGATTACCACTACATCAGCACAATCTCTTGTTCCCAGCTTAGCCTTTGGCTTGCCTGCGGTGAGATTTCCTGCCAGCATCCAAGCTTCGTCACTTCCCCTGGTTTCAATCTCATCTCCTCCCAAGATCTGTGAGGCAGTAACAGCATAGTATGCATATGGCACTGCCAATAGTTTACTGCTGCTAATGTTGGTAAATGATTGTGTAGCTTTGTCCCCTATTGAAACATTCATAAATATATCTTCAGTAGACCAAGGTATTAAATCATAGCCGCCCTTTTCAGATTTGCCTTCTCCAATAGTCAAAGAAAAAAGACCAAGAAGATTGGTAGTCACATTATGACTTTCAGAGTAATAGATTTTTTCATGCCCGGACTGCAGGCTAGTTAATTCGATTTTTAATTCAATGTCTTCATTGGCGATTACCTGACCTTTTTGGTCTCTGGCCACTGCCTGATAGTTCATACCTTTGGGTAGCGCTTGAGAAAATGAATTCACAGCGAAAAAAGCTATGAAAATGAATAGGATAAAATGCTTCATTAGTAAGTGTTTAATATTTATAAAAATTAAGCTTAATTAGAACGGATGATCTTCTTTAAATCAATTAATTCACCTGAGGAGTTGTGTATCAACAAAATATAAAGACCAGGAAGTAATTTTTCTAAATTTAGTGCGATGCGGCTTTCAGAACTTTCCTGAGTATAATCAAGCTGTTTAATTCCCTGATTATTCATAAGCTCAAAATTCAATTTATCATTATTTTTCGTTTGGATATCTAAAAATAATTGAGAATTGGTAGGATTTGGCCAAGCATCAATGATAGTTGAAGAAGCAACAGAGACAGGGCGTGTTGCTCCTTTTTTTGTGATTGTTGGTTGTTGAAAACCTTGAGTAATTAATCCCCCGGAGGTATTGATTGTCGTTGAAGCAATTTGGCCTAATGACCAGTCAAAATTAATAAGACTTGTTTTTGAAGTTTGCCCGCCTGGACTAACTAGTTGGTTTGAGATCTCTTGAGAATATAAAGCAGTAAAAACAAAAAATAATCCCAATATTAGGTTTAGCTTTTTCATGAGGGTATAGTTAAGTGCGATAAAGAGGTAAAGATATTAAATTTTTAATAAAAATTATTTGGTAACATTGATAACTCTCTAAAATCCATTAAAACGATAACACATGTACAATTTTCTATATATATGTTTTATTGCTGTTTTTATATTTTTAATGTCAGAAACAAGACAAAATTCTTAAAACTCATCTTCAAAAATAAACCTAATGTATTTTACATTAAATAAAATCAAATATCCGATCTATACTTCTTTTGATCACAATTTCAAATAATAAATTTTATTTTTAGTAGGAATTAGCATGAATCATATTAAGTTTAACTGCATTAAATAGAAATTGTATTTGGTAGATAATAGAATATTATCATTTCCTGAATTAGATTTATAGTCAAAAAGGAAATATTTCAGAATCAAAATAGAATTTGCTAAAATATATTTAAGGATATTAGATATTTTATTTGCCATTTTTATAAAATATTTGACGAAGAAAACTGTGGATTTAATTTTCTCAAACTTAATAACATTATAAATATTAATATGAGAATCGAGGACGAAGCCGTGAAAATACCTTTCCAATAGGTCAATATATTTATCGGCATGTCAATACTATTAGTTCAAACTTAAACACATGATGAATATAAAAGCGAATCTTGTAGACTTACATCAGAAAACGATATATCCGGCCAGCATTACTATAGAGAATGGAATAATCGCTTCGATTGAAAGACTTTCAGAAGATTTGGAGTCATACATTCTTCCTGGCTTCATAGATGCACATATCCATATAGAAAGCTCTCTATTAGTTCCTTCAGAATTTGCACGTATGGCAGTATTACATGGCACCGTTGCAACTGTGAGCGACCCTCACGAAATAGCAAATGTGTGTGGAGTTAAAGGAGTGGAATATATGATTGATAACAGCAAAAAGGTTCCTTTCCATTTCTTCTTTGGAGCTCCAAGTTGTGTTCCTGCTACTATATATGAGACTGCAGGAGCAACCATTGAATCCCAGGAAGTAGAAGTATTAATGCAAAATGATGACATTTGGTACCTTGCAGAAATGATGAATTTTCCGGGAGTTTTGTTCAATGATCCAAGTGTACTTGCTAAATTACAAATCGCTAAAAAATACAACAAACCTATTGATGGTCATGCCCCAGGATTGATGGGAGATGATGCAAGGAGGTATTTTGAGGCCGGCCCCTCCACAGATCATGAGTGCTTTACTTATGAGGAAGCATTGGGTAAAATAGCCTTAGGAATGAAGGTCATTATTCGGGAAGGAAGTGCCGCAAGAAATTTTGATGCATTGATTCCACTAATGAAAGATCATTCAAATATGCTCATGTTTTGTAGCGATGATAAGCACCCTGACAGTCTCATTTCAGGACACATTAACCAACTCGTCACAAGAGCCCTGAAAAAGGGTCATGATATTTTTGATGTGCTTAAAGTAGCTTGTATTAACCCTATCCTTCATTATGGTCTTCCTGTCGGTACCTTACAAGTGGGGGATCCGGCGGATTTTATTATTACATCGGACCTTCAAGAATTTAAAACGATTGCCACATATATTAAAGGACATTTAGTTGCAAATGAGGGTCAATCCTTGATCCCGAGAATCGCCATCGATGATATTAATCAATTTAATATTGATCCTATAGATCTGGAATCCATTAAATATATTATTAATGAAAGCGAAAATGTAATAGAATGTCTGGATGGGCAATTAATTACTAATAAATTAATCATAGAAGGCAAACACTGCAATGTTGAAAATGACATATTGAAATTAGTGGTGGTCAATCGTTACAATCAAACAAAACCAGCGATAAGCTTTATTAAAAATTTTGGATTAAAACGAGGGGCTATGGCATCCTCTGTAGCACATGACAGCCATAATATTATTGCTACCGGCACAAATGATATGGACATTCTAAATGCTATCAATGAAGTAATACATCATAAAGGAGCACTCTCTGCTGCTAATGGCAATGAAATTAAAACATTGCCATTAGCTGTTGCAGGATTGATGAGTGACCAAGATGCATGGGAAGTGACTAATAAATATACAGATCTTGACCAATATTGTAAAGTTATTATGGGTTCGACTCTTCGTGCACCTTACATGAGTCTATCATTCATGGCATTACTTGTCATCCCAAGTTTAAAACTAAGTGACAAGGGCTTGTTTGATGGTGACAAATTTCAATTTATGAGATTAGAATAATACAGTTTCGCTGTCAATCTTGTATAACTTCGGGATTTCTGTATTGCTGTCGAAGGATATTCCAAGATCTTTTATCTTGCCTGTTCTGACATCGAATACCCAGCCGTGTATAGTAGGGCTTTTTCTTTCCTCCCATGCATTTTGAATAATTGAAGTCTTAGATAGATCAAATACTTGTTCATAAACGTTAAATTCTACAAACTTGTCAAACCTTTCCTGTTTGTCCTCAATAGCTTCGAGTTCATCTTCATACAATCTGTAGACATCCTTAATATGTCGGATCCAATTGTCTACCAGTCCATGCTGACGTCCACCCATAGCTGCTTTGACTCCCCCACATTCGTAATGCCCACATACAATAACGTGTTTAACTAATAGTGCATTCACTGCATAATCGAGGACACTTAGTAAATTCATATCTGAATGGACTACCATGTTGGCAATATTTCTATGTACAAATATTTCGCCCGCCTGTGTACCAGTGATTTCATTCGCAGGAGCTCGGCTATCCGAACAACCTATCCACAAGATTTCAGGTGATTGCCCAACAGCCATTTTGGAAAAAAAAGTTGGATCTTCTGCATTAATTTTTTCTATCCAGGCCTCATTGCCTGCCTTTAATTTTTCTATCATAATGTTTTATATATATTAATCTATGTTTTCTTCATATTGATCTTCCACATCTTTTAAGTCGTATTTCTTGAAAAGTTTTACTCCTATATAATAAAGTATGGTACCAGTGATCACTGCGACATTCAGGTCAACTACAACAGTTATGATTGTTGTGTATACAATTATTAAAACCTGAAAATTTCTGTTAATTGATTTTATCCAATTATTCTTAAAATAAGCCTCAACATAATCTCTGTCACAAACATCCCAACCTGCTTTCACAAGCACTCCGGCGAATACAGCTGCTGGAATTAGAGTAATGAAATCTTTAAAGAACACCAAACTGATCAGAACAAATATACCAAGCATGATACCAGCCAATCTTGTCTGCGCATTCTCTTTGATGAGCAGCACTGAACGAATGGTGGCTTGTGCACCAGGTATACCCTGTAGAATTCCGCTGATTCCATTGGCCAGACCCTGAGCCATCAATTCTTTGTTTTGATTAGTCTTCTCTCCTGTCATCTTGTCGACTACCAATGCTGTAAGCAAGCTGTCGAGATAACATAGCATCGTTAACTCAAGGGCATAAGGTAAAGCCAGAATTAAATTCTGCTGTGTAACTATCTGTGAAGAGGGAAAATAACTTGAAATAATGGCAAAGTATTCGCTAAATGATTCTATGGTATTACCTAATTCAACTTTCTGGACATCTAATCCCATCAGATTGGCAAGTATGGTCATGATCAATATAGCAAATAAAAGTCCCGAAAAAAAGGAGTGGTATTGCGCTTTGATCCCTGATTTCTTAATGAGGTAAGGAATTAAAAATATTAAGCAAATGGTGGCTAAAGCAATGGTTAAGTTAAGCCAGAGACTGCCTTCAATCATCTTTTTGCCAAGTATACCAAATAGTTTTGCAATCTGATCATACCAAATTAGCACAGCAATCCCATTCATGAAACCTAAAACAACGGTATTCGGAACGAGTTGAATTAATCTTCCTGCTCTGAGCACACCTGCGAGTATAATGGTGACTCCAAACATCATAAATATCAATGTAATAAATTGCTCTGCAAATATCTTTTCCGGAAATACATCATAGGCATGTGCAACAATCAGTGCCGTTACAGCAGTCATTGGTGCAGTTGGACCGGAAGCTTGAAGTCTTGTACCACCAAATATAGAAGTAATAATAGGGATTACTGCCGCTCCGATCATACCGGCGAAGGCTCCTCTGCCTGACATTGCTCCAAAAGCAGCACCTAAAGACAAAGCTGCAAAACTAACAGTAAGTCCTGCCAATAAGTCTTTAATGAAGCTAGCTTTATTCATATAAAGTGGTTATTTATTTAATAAAAAAATTAACAAAATAGGTAATGGTGAGATATTCAATATTACAAAATAATTAAGCAAAGTGAATAAAGTTGATGTATTATATGAAATAATCACAAAAAACAAACAATTGTTTAATATTAATGCAATTTGAATATTACAATTTAATTAACAAATTGTTGCGAATAAGTCGATGTTTTCAAAAAATAAATAGAGAAAGTCGTCTCATTTCACTACCAACATTTGTATATCGATCTTATGTCGCACACTATCCACTGTAGTCCCAAAGAGTATGTCTTTAAACCACTGATGTCCATGTGCTGCCATCACAAGTAGATCGGCATCAAAATCCTTCACAATTTGTGGTATCTTTTTCTTGGGACTTCCAAACTCCAATTTGTATCCAACATCATAGCCTAAGGCATTTAATTGAGCTGTATAGTCCTCAAGATACTTAAGATCTGAAGAGGATTCATGATCACTTGTCTCGCCACCCATAATATATGCACTGACTGATTCCACAATATGTATGAGTACGTATTTAGAATTTTTTCCACCTTGTGCGAGTGCTCCATTAACAGCCTTTGCATCTGTATCTGAAAAATCCAGGGCGATTGCAATACGTCTAAATTTTATATCCGTATTAATAACCAGAGGCTGTAAAAGGCCGTGAGGAGAAATTAATTTTTCTTTTTTATGTTTTCTGAAAAGCGGATTAAATACTAGATATAATAAAAGGAAGACTGCTGCGATCATTACCGGGACGACTGTCAGCCATAGCACATAAGCTTCGTCTCCTGCACTTTCAAGCCAACCTAACAATTCATTAAATACCAAATTAACATTCAGAGATACGATAATTAAAGCAATGAGCCACGCCGTAAATTTTGTTAATTTACCAATAGCAAATACACCCATTTTCTCCCTATTGGATACGAAATGAATTAAAGGTATGATTGCAAAACCTAGCTGCAGACTAAGAATGACCTGACTAAAAATCAGCAATTCTCCAGTCTTGGATTCACCTGAGATCAATATAACCAGTAATGCAGGAATGATGGCTATCAAACGGGTGATGAGTCGTCTTAGCCATGGTTGTATGCGTAGATTAAGATATCCTTCCATCACAATCTGCCCAGCTAGAGTGCCAGTAATAGTGCTACTTTGCCCAGCCGCTATCAATGCTACAGCAAATAATATAGGCGCCCATTTACTCCCTAATAAGGGTTCTAAAAACTTGTGTGCATCTTGAATCTCCGCGACTTCAAACATTCCATTATTAAAAAAGGTCGATGCAGCTAATACCAAAATTGCAGCATTGACAAAAAACGCAAGGTTCAACGCAATTGCCGAATCGATAATATTAAATTTTATGGCACTTTTTACGCTTTTTTCATCTGAATCGAAACGCCGGGTTTGCACCAATGCTGAGTGCAAATATAAATTGTGAGGCATGATAGTAGCACCTATAATACCTATTGCAATATAAAGTGCAGTACTATTTGGTATAGAAGGAATAAATCCGGCTGCCAACTCACTCATGTCTGGTTTGGCGAGTATCATTTCAACTAAAAAAGATCCTCCTATAATAGCAATGAGACAGATGATGAATGCTTCCATCTTTCGCACACCATAATTTTGTAATAACAAAAAAAGGAAGGTATCTGCCACTGTCAAACTCACACCCCATAACAAAGGTATGCCAAACAGTAACTGCAAACCTATAGCCATACCAAGTACTTCAGCGAGATCTGTAGCAGCAATAGCGATTTCAGCAAGTATCCAAAGGCAAAAATTTACGAATCTGGGATAATTAGCGCGAGAAGCTTGGGCAAGGTCTAACTTTTGGACTAAGCCAAGTCTGGCACTGAGGCTTTGAAGTAGTAAGGCCATCAGATTTGACATCAAAAGCACCCAAATTAATTTATAACCAAATTGGCTTCCACCTGCAAGATCAGTAGCCCAATTTCCCGGGTCCATATATCCAACACTGACCAAATATGCTGGACCCATAAAAGAAAACAACTTTTTCCAAAAACCCTTTTTAGTTACCACCTCAATAGAGGAATTGATTTCCGATAAGGATCGATCATCGCCTTTATTCATTGTTTTTAATTCAGCTTAGCAAAAATATCCTGTTCAAGCAACAGCCTGACTATTTTACAAAGACAAATATAAATAAATGTTAGATACACCTAACTTTTATTTATAAAAACTTGAACTTTATTTGCTTTTATATTTATTTGACCTCCTGCCCTGAATCACCTTTAGATATGGTCGGCATCAAACTGACATCGTACGAATTATACCCACTTGACTTAAATCCTTCAAATGCTTCCTGAATTCTAAGAAAAGCAAGCATGTCGTTTGTTTCAAAGACAGAGAGATCACACAAATTTTTCTGTTTAGCCTTCAGCAAATATTCATAACCTTTCAAACTATTTTCTCTTAAAGAATAAATACAAGCTAAATACAGATATAACTCAGCATCAAAACTATCTATATCCATTGCCTTTAAAAACTGAGCCTCTGCTTCTTCAAGTTTGTACTTATTAAGGAACAAAATTCCTTTCTTTTTATATTCATTCTGCGGCGGCTTTCCGTAATTGATGACTAAATTGTGCTTAATGGGTATACCATTTCTGAATAAGTCTAGTAAAGGTTGCATCTGAGAATCAACTTTTGTAACAAGAACATATCTCGCCTCTTCATTATTTTCTACGACTGTAAAAAAGTGCTCGGCTCCCATTATTGACTTCGCTTTGGAAACTTCCTGCCCATTGACCTTGATCGTTTCTTCACCCCAAAGGCTGTTATGAAATTCGATTACTGTAGTTCCCGAAATTATTTTTTGATATTGCATTCAATTGAATTTTTATACTTTTCTTATTTCCAGCTAAAATTTGCCTTCATATCATCTGGTTATTTTTCAAAAACTAACGAATACATCATCGGTAGCTTCTCTCCCAAATGTTTTATTCGGTACTTTCCCTTTTCAAATTCTTCCATATGACTGAAGCAATTATACAAAGAATAATTATATTCCTTAAAATGTGTCATTCTCAAATGTTGATCCATGAGGCAATTCATCACCTCACTAAGTGAGTGATTCCAGGAGACATCAGTTACCTGAATATCAGATTCTTTTTCAGCATATGTCCCGGTTTGAGACTCTATAATAGGATCTGATTTAAAATAATTGTATTCAAATTTTATAAAATCATTGTCCATCATCCAAAGTACCGGATGAAAGTCAATGAATACAAATTTGCCGCTATGTTTTAAATATCGGGATATTAATCCGGCCCATTTATCCAAATCAGGAAACCATCCGATTGTGCCGTATGATGTAAAAACTATGTCAAATTGCTCATCAAGATGAAGAGGTAGATCGTAAATATCGCAACAAATAAATCTTGCATCTACCCCGATCTCGTTTGACAATTCATTTGCTCTGTCAATGGCCTTATCTGAGAGATCTACTCCAGTTACATTTGCTCCTAATCTTGCCAACGAGAGTGTGTCTTGACCGAAATGACATTGAAGATGAAGTATGGATTTTCCATTGACATCTCCGAGCAAGACCATCTCCTCATTATTAATCGACGTTTTTCCTTCGATAAATCCCTTCACATCATAGAAATCAGAATCATAATGGCTGTCAACCCGGTTATTCCAGGATTGGCGATTTATATCTATGTAATTTTGTTCAGACATTATTATAAAAATTAGAAATTAGAAGTTAGAAATTAGAATAGTCACGGCCAAGTCATACGCTTCACCTCCTCACCTTCTCACTTATCACACATCACACATCACTCGATAACCTGATCACTCATCACCTGATCACCTTATCACCCTCTCACCCTCTCACCTATTTTTGATACTTCCAATCCTTACTCTTACCTTCATTTAATTGCTCGATGGCAGTGTTAATCCTTTTTAATTTAGTCGCCTCTGTTTTTGCTTCTCTGATCCAGTTGCTGTATTCTCTTTTGTGTGAAGGGCTAAATTTTTCAAAGTTGAATTGAGCTTGAGGTGCCTTTGACAAAGCAATTTTCAATTCTTCAGGAACTGAGTCATCTATTTCTTTGACAACTTTATTTTTAGCAGGGAGTTTGACATTTTCGTCATTTAGCCTCCAGGCTTCCATGATAATCGGTATCAGAATTTCATCGGATGGCATTTCATCCATTCCTCCAATTTTGCCAAAATGTCCCATTGCGGTGCGCTCTTCGAGTTGTAAGGTATTGCTAAATTCTTCTAGTAATGGTGCTTTCCAAAACCCAATTGCACAATGAGCTTTGAAGGCTGCTATATGAGTCATGGGACCTTTATAGTCAAAAAAGGCCATGCCCCATTTTATCTTTTCTTCCACATTTGGGCAATTATCATGAATGAGATTCCTATAATGACGCATGATGGGTTGGGCGAATGGTGCAGCTTTGTCGATTATTATATCAACTTCTTTAATTTTCGTACCCATCTTTTATGATTTACTTTTAAACGAATTAATAGCATTTTTTGTAAATTCACTTAACACTAATCTACCAGAGATAGCTGCTCTTTCAGCCAGCAGGTTATCCCAATCTTCTGTGCCCTTCCACAGAACTTTCTTGAGCTCATCCATAGCATCAGGGCTATAAGTATTCCATTTTGCGATCAGAAAATCTATGTATTCATCGACCTGTTTCACGTCTTCAAAAACCTCCTGAACAAGATCTCTTTGTAGTGCCCACTCAGCAGTCTGCCATTCATCCGGTGTCAAGGCCATCTTCGCAAATGCAGACAGTCCGATCTTCCGCTCCACAGCAGGGCCAATGACGAAAGGGCCAATACCAACAGCCAATTCACTTAATCTTACGGAAGCGTATTTGCTGGCTATGACATAATCGGATGCAGCCATGATGCCCACTCCTCCGCCTACTGCTTTCCCTTGAACTCGAGTGAGGACGATTTTTGAACTCTTACGTATGGCATTGATGACATTTGCAAATCCTGAGAAAAACTTTAGCCCTGTTGCCTCATCTCCGATTGACGACAATTCGTCGAAGCTAGCTCCTGCACAGAACGTTCTTTCTCCATGGCTTTTTAGTAGGATGACATTTGGTTTTTCATTACCTGCATCATTTATCGCACGTACCAATTGTGCTAATAATGAGCCCGGAAGTGAATTCCCTGCAGGGTGATAAAATTCTATTTCGACTCTGTCTGATTTTATTTGGGATCTAACGTATGCTTGATTATCGCTCATGGATATTTTATTTTTTTAAAAATGGAAATTGCTTTCGCAATTTGTTTTTTACATATCGAACAGCTTTCGCAATTCGCTGGAGGGAAACGCTCTTAAAGAGCTTTACATATTATTTCATTTCATAATATCAACCCTGTCTACTCAGTCCGGCAAGCTTTCAGGTTTATTGAATTTGAAAATAAAGCTTCAAACCACAAACAACAAACGCCAAACTCCTTAATCAATTATCTATTTTCTTAACCATCGTCAATATTGTCGCCACAGCGACTTTCTCGTCCAATTCATCATAAATATCCACATAATATTTTACAATGCCTTTTGCAATATCATCGTCCGTCTTTTTCTCCTGGTCGATTTTTTCTTTGACTGTGAGTTTTACGCCTATGGTCATTCCCGCATAGACCGGCTTTAAGAAGCGACATTCTTCAAGACCATAGTTCAATAATACAGGGCCTTTTCCCGGATCTACAAACAAGCCTGCCGCAGCAGATAATACAAAATATCCATGTGCTACTCTTTCAGTAAATATGGTTCCGTCAAGACTTGTCACATCAGTATGAGCATAGAAATGATCCCAACTCACATTGGCAAAATTGACAATATCTGTCTCAGTGATCGTTCTTTTGTGTGTAATTAACGTATCTCCCACAGTCAATTCTTCAAAATGCAATCTGAATGGATGTTTGCCCGGATCTTTATATTTCCCGCCGGGCTGGTATACCTGAGTTATTTCAGTTAAAGTCGTAGGTGAACCTTGCACAGCACAGCGCTGCATGTAATGTTTGATACCTCTCAATCCACCCATTTCCTCACCACCTCCTGCCCTACCAGGACCTCCATGTGTTAGCAAAGGCATCGGACTTCCATGACCTGTACTCTCCTTTGCACAATCTCTGTTGAGAACCATAATCCTTCCATGATAAGGAGCCGCTCCAAGTGTATATTGTGTTGCTATGGCATCATCATAAGTTACAATGCTACTAACAAGTGAGCCTTTACCCCTATTGGCCAATTCAATTGCATGATCAATGTCCTTATAACCAATGATTGTCGATACCGGGCCAAATGCTTCTATATCGTGTACGCGACTATCTGCTTCGGTATTAGTAGCCCTTAGCAGAACAGGTCCCATGAATGAACCATTTTGGGTATTATCTCCTACTAATATTAATTCATCCAGACCATAGACAAGTTCTGAGTCTTTTAATAACTGAACGACTTTACCTTTTACTTCCTCGACCTGACCTTTACCGACCAATGCACCCATCCTCACATTTTTATGCTTTGTATCTCCGATCATCACCTGCGACAACGCTTCTGTGAGATGGTAACTAACGTCTTCTACCATGTTTTCAGGAACAATGATCCTTCTGATTGCAGTGCATTTTTGACCTGCTTTCGTGGTAACCTCTCGTTTGACTTCTTTGATAAATAAGTCGAATTCAGGAGTTCCAAATACTGCATCACTGCCGAGAATGCAACAATTCAATGAATCGGCCTCCATATTAAAAGGAACTGCATGTTCAATAATATTCTCATGTCTCTTCAACAAACGTCCTGTATCAGCGGATCCTGTAAATGTGACCACATCCTGCTCATTGACAAAATCAATTAAATTGTGTGCGGAACCAGTGACAAGTTGCAAGGCACCTGCTGGGAGCAATCCACTCTCGATGATGTCTCTAAAAACTACTTCAGTTAAGTAGGAAGTAATGGCAGCCGGCTTAACAATAGCGGGCATTCCTGCTAGTAGATTGACTGCTACTTTTTCGAGCATGCCCCAAACAGGGAAATTGAAGGCATTGATGTGCAAGGCGACACCTAGTTTTGGCACAAGAATATGCTGACCGATGAAACTCCCTTCTTTTGAGAGTGGGGCATATTCACCATCAATGCAGAATGGTTGGTTCGGCAATTTTCTTCGCAGACTTGCATTGGCAAATAAATTACCTATTCCGCCTTCGATGTCCACCCAGCTATCTACTCTGGTAGCGCCGGTTTTATAACTTACCTCGTAATATTTTTCTTTTCGATCCATGAGGTACAAAGCAAGTGCCTTTAGCATTAAAGCTCTCTCTTGAAAAGTCATTTTTCTTAAAGACTTATTGCCTTTATCTCTCGCAAAGTCGAACATGCCTTGAAAATCCAGCCCTTTAGAAGACACCGTCGCAAATTGTTCACCTGTGATGGCGTGCATCAATGGTTGACCTGGGCCATCCCCACTAATCCACTGTCCGGCGATAAAGTTTTGTATATTTTGCATTTTGATATTTTCTATTTGGGACAAATATAAGAATGTTGGAGATGTTATCAGTAATCAGTGGTCAGTTATCAGTAATCAGTAATCAGTAATCAGTAATCAGTAATCTAAAATTCAATTATTAAATACATGGTTCCATCAGCGCACAAAATTTAATCAAAGGTTAAATTCCCTTTGTTTTCTTAAATCATTGAATGTAAGACAAATTATCGTGGGTATTAACTTTTATAGAATATGGGTATTAATATATTTCAACTCAGTATGAACATCATTGGATTAATGATTTTTTCTTTTGGGTGCTAGTTTTGAAGCAAATAGCCTGTGTGGTAAAAAAGTCGGCATCCGGTAATCCAATGCTTTTGAAGAATAGTGAAGTTTCCAAGTCATATTCTAATTCTAGTAAGATTATCTAATCCCTGCAGTCGTGATAATCAATCTCGGAACTTCAGCTGGGTTATAGTTTCTTAATTATTTTATAATTCGTAATTATGACTTCGAAATCTCCTTTAGCTGTCTAGATTAATATTTAGTCAAGAACAAATTTATCAATACTGCCCTATCACCCTATCACCCTATCACCCTATCACCTTCTCACCTCCTCACTTTTTAACCTTAAAACTTTTCATATTTTTCTAACTTGCACCTAAATCTAAATACGCTTCCATGAACAAGTTTTCTGCTATAATTATTGCTACTTTTTTGACATTTAATATTCTTTCAGCTCAGGAGTCCTTTACCCCCTACCCTTTCAAGAAAGAAGTCGAAGCAAATCGCTCCGTTACTTATGCCAAAGCCATTGAATTATATAAAGCTATGGCGGCAAAAGACAAAAGGATCCAGGTAAATGAAGTCGGCATGACGGATGTCGGAATTCCACTTCATGAAGTAATCGTAGATATCAATAGCGATTTTAATCCGGGAGATGCGCGTAGAAGAAAGAAAAACGTCCTTTTTATAAACAATGGCATACATCCCGGCGAACCGGATGGTATCGATGCCACGCTTTGGTTAGTTCAGGATATTCTCACTGACCCCAAAAAAGCAGCTTTATTAGAAAGGCTGGTGCTTGTCATCATTCCTGTATACAACATCGATGGAGCTTTGGTCAGAAATTCTTCACTTAGAGCGAGTCAGAATGGCCCTGCGGAATACGGATTCCGTGGCAATGGTCAGAACCTCGACCTCAATCGCGACTTTATCAAATGTGATACAAAAAATGCCATGAGTTTCTCAGAACTCTACACCAAATGGGATCCTGAGATCTTTATTGATAATCATGTCTCCAATGGCGCAGACTATACATATACTATGACAATGCTGGCGAGCCATCCTGACAAACTGGGTTATGGACAAGCAGCATTTCTACGAACACAAATGCTGACTGATCTTTATAAAAGGATGGATATAAAATCGTTTCCGATGTGCCCATATGTCAATGTTTGGGGGACAACACCCGACAAAGGACTACCGGGATTCATTGATAGTCCCCGCTATGCTTCAGGTTACGGCAGTTTGTTTCAATCATTTTGTTTTGTACCCGAAACACATATGTTGAAACTTTATGATCAACGTGTTAAGGCAACTTATGCATTCATGATGTCGATGATCGAATACAATGCTGAAAATTATGTTTCAATTAAAATAGAACGTGCTAAAGCAATACGCGACATGAAAGTGGCACAAAAAATGCCTGTCGCATGGGAAATGGACAAGACCAAAAATGATACTTTCAATTTCAAAGGTTATGACTATGCTTATGTCAACAGTGAAGTTTCAGGTCTGCCTCGCTTAAAATATTTCAGAGATAAACCTGTTACATGGAAGGTGCCATATTATGGGTATGCCAATGCAACAACAATGGTCGATGTGCCGACTTCTTATATTTTACCGCAAGCCTATTATAAGGTAGTAGAAAGAATGAAGATGAATGGTGTAAAAATGGTTAAAATCGGTCAGGACACTGTGATAAAAGGTCAGGCTTACAAAATTATAAAAACAGAGAGCATTAAAAATCCTTACGAAAGTCATTTTGGACATTACAATACACAAGTGGAGCCGATTGAAGTCACAAAACAATTTTTGAAAGGGGATTACATTATTCCAACAGATCAACGAGCCAAAAGATACATCGTAGAAACGCTGGAACCTCAAGCCACCGACTCATATTTCAATTGGAATTTCTTTGATGGTATATTAAATAGAAAAGAAGGATTTTCAGATTATGTTTTTGAAGATGAAGCTGCCGAATTACTTAAAAAGGATCCTTCCCTCCGCACAGCACTCGATAAGGCCATCGAGGCTGACCCAGCACTTAAAACCAATGCTTTTGGCCAATTGAATTTTATATATGAGCGCTCTAAGTATGGGGAGCCATGGGCTAATGTTTATCCGGTGGTGAAGGTAAAGTAGTAGAATTAGGAATTTTCGTGCTATCAGTCCATGCAACCCATAAGCGCCTTAGGTATTTATATGGAAGTCCTGAATGTAACGCGGAATTCAGAGGTTGAAAAATTATTATAGGGTTAAATTATGAAAGAATAACAACAATTTCACAAGAATAACAACCTGTACAATCTATTTACAGCTAACTATTTTATACTTAATTAGTTTATTGTCACAGCATGGTAAAAAAATAACACAATCAATTAAAACGAGTTGACTTCTGATTTAAGATACTCTAGTCCATTTTAATTAATTTTCAAAAAAAAATAATGACACATACATACCAAATATCAGGAATGAGCTGCAACGGCTGTCGCAATCATGTCCTAAAAACGCTCAGCGAAGTTGAGGGTGTAACCAAAATAGAAGTAAGTCTTGAAGAGAAATCGGCTACTATAGAAATGGATAGACATATTCCTCTAGCCGCTTTTAAAGACGCTTTGGAAAATGATGGTGGAAAATATAGTATTGGGTCGATGCACGAAACAATGGAAGAAAAACCATTAGAAAAGCATATTCCAAAACCCAATAATGACGGGAAATATTATTGCCCAATGCACTGTGAAGGTAATAAAATGTACGCTAAAGCAGGAGACTGTCCCGTCTGTGGAATGGATCTGTTGCAACAAGCAAGTGTGGTCAAAAGCACACAATACACCTGTCCTATGCACCCCGAAATAATGGAAGATGGCCCCGGAAATTGTTCAATCTGTGGAATGGATCTCGTGCCTTTGATCCCTGAGGATGCAGAAAATAAAACATATCAAAAACTTGTTAGAAAATTTAAAATTGCTGTAGCATTTACCTTACCCATTTTCATACTAGTAATGGGAGAAATGATACCAAACAATCCTTTAAATAGTTGGCTTAGCGTAAATTTTAAAAATTGGCTCCAATTTGCGTTGTCTCTACCCGTAGTTTTTTATGCATGTTGGATGTTTTTCGAAAGAGCATGGAATTCCTTCAAAACATGGAATCTAAATATGTTCAGCCTCATTGGAGTTGGTGCAGGAGCCGCATTTATTTTTAGTGTGGTGGCATTACTTTTCCCCAGTATATTTCCGGACCAGTTCAAAAATCATGATGGCAGTGTTTATCTTTATTTCGAAGCAGTAACTGTGATTCTTACCTTGGTATTATTGGGTCAAGTACTAGAGGCAAGG
The DNA here is from genome assembly GCF_016707225.1 of Candidatus Brachybacter algidus. NCBI lineage: Bacteria > Pseudomonadati > Bacteroidota > Saprospiria > Saprospirales > Saprospiraceae > Candidatus Brachybacter > Candidatus Brachybacter algidus. Next base: position 734,741 of record NZ_JADJID010000003.1, read on the forward strand.
GCGCATAGCCAAACGAATGGAGCTATAAAAGCATTATTAAAATTATCACCTACACAGGCTATTTTGGTTGAAAATGGCGTTGAAAAAACTATTTCAATTCACGATATTAAGGTTGGAGATTTGTTGCGCGTGAAGCCGGGAGATAAAATCCCTGTGGATGGCAGTATAACTGATGGTAGCAGCAACATAGATGAATCCATGATTACTGGTGAACCAATTCCTGTTGAAAAAACTGTAAATGACAAGGTAAGTTCGGGCACTATAAACGGCAATAGATCTTTTATCTTTAAGGCCGAAAAAGTTGGCGATGAAACCCTGCTTGCCCAGATTATTAAAATGGTGAATGATGCCAGTCGAAGCAAAGCCCCTATCCAAAAGTTGGCAGACACCATTTCAAAATATTTCGTTCCGATAGTAATGTTAATTTCCTTAAGTACATTCTTAATTTGGAAATTTTTAGGACCTGAACCTTCATATGTATATGCTTTTGTAAATGCCTTGGCAGTATTAATTATAGCTTGTCCTTGCGCTCTGGGCTTGGCAACTCCCATGAGTGTAATGGTAGGCGTAGGTAAAGGTGCCCAAAATGGTGTATTGATTAAAGATGCAGAAGCTCTGGAAAAAATGGATAAAGTAGATGTGTTGATTACCGACAAAACCGGAACGATTACTGAAGGCAAACCGTCATTGGAGATAATTCATTCTTTTCAGCTTTTTTCTGAGGATGAACTCTTGATATTGGCAGCATCAATCAATGCACAAAGTGAACACCCATTAGCAGAAGCCATTGTAAAAAAGGCAAAGGACAAAGAGTTGGCAATTAAAACCATATCCGAATTTGAAGCTATATCGGGAAAAGGTGTTATGGGGATGCTAGAAGGTAAAAGCATTGTTATTGGTAACGAAAAACTGATGCAAGATAAAAATGTAGCCGTTGGAGAAGATCAAAAGCAACAAATCGTAAACGAGCAGAAAAAAGGAAAAACCGTTTCTTATTTTGCAATTGATGGGAAATTAGAGGGTTTTTTAGTCATTTCTGACGCAATAAAAGCAAGTAGTAAAAATGCTATCCAAAAATTACTGGATGATGGGGTGGAAGTAATCATGCTCACGGGCGATAATCACAATACGGCGAAAGCTGTTGCCGTTGATTTGAACCTAACTCATTTTAAAGCAGAGTGTTTACCTCAGGATAAAATGGAGGAAATTAAGAAACTTCAAGCTCAGGGTAAAATCGTGGCAATGGCAGGCGATGGTATCAACGACGCACCTGCACTTGCGCAGGCAGACATTGGCATAGCGATGGGTACAGGAACAGACGTGGCAATCGAAAGTGCAAAAATTACTTTGTTAAAAGGTGATTTGATGGGCATTGCAAAAGCAAAAAACCTTAGTCATAAAGTCATGCTAAACATTAAACAAAACCTGCTTTTTGCTTTTGGCTACAATGCATTATGTATACCAATTGCAGCTGGTATATTGTATCCATTTTTCGGTTTACTTCTTTCCCCAATGATAGCAGCCGCAGCGATGAGTTTCAGTTCAGTTTCAGTAATTGCTAATTCTTTGCGATTGAAAAATATTAAATTATAAATTTAACTTCTCAACGTATTTTCAACTAACTATTAATAAAAAAGTCTTGCCATTAAATACAATCTAACCTTTAAAAACAAAAATAATGGAATCGATAAAAAAGAAAAGCGGAAATAGCTATACCAAATTCTTTATTATGTTAGCACTATCTTTTATGGCTATGTATGTTACAATGTACTTGAATACATATGCTTTGGACCATGTTTATTTTAGCATGACACGATTTTACATGGCTTGTTTGGGTATCTCTGTAATGGGTGTGATTATGCTGCTTATAATGAAAGGAATGTATATTGATAGAAAAAAATATGGCAATTCTCATTGGCCCGGGGGTTCTGGGGGGGGCCCTGGGCCCGGTGGGGGGGCAAAAAAAACCCGTAATGGTGACGTCCTTTATATGAAAGGCATGATCCCTCATCATTCAATTGCCATTCTTACCAGCGAGCGGGCTGATATAAAAGATCCTGAGGTCAAAAAATTGGCTGGTGAGATCATTGCTGCCCAAAGAAAGAAATTGAAGAAATTAAAAAATGATAAATCGATTGGAAAATGAGTAAGAAAATCTGCCACGTAATAGCTTTATTGTTAGTATCTTGGAAAAAAGTACTGGGGCTGTTTTTTTTTTAAAAAATAACGGGGGTTTCGGGAAAAAAACGGCGGGGGGGCCACCGGCCCCACTTACGGGTTGGGGGGGAAAATTGGGGAAAAAAAAAAAAAAAAAAAACAATGTACCCAACAAGGAGATGGAGTGCCTTATCTTACACATGCCTATCAAACCGGAGAAACCTTTACTTATCGTTTCCAATTATTAAAATGGGACGCATTGGTACCATTCTCATGGCCTAATGCAAACTAAAGACCTTGGCGCCAACTGCACCTATTAATGAAATGCGATTTGATTTAACGGAAACAGAAACGTTCGGGAGTATGGACATGCGACAAATTTCATTAAAAAAGGTGAAACGGTTCGTATAGTCTTTACAATAATCTATGAGACACCTTTGCACCTGCATGGTCATGATTTTTGTTAAATGGTCAGGTGCATATGCCCACTAAAACGCTGGGCATCATGCCAATGGAAACAGATACTATTGAATTTGCAGCTAACATTGATGGTGATTGGTTTTTTCATTGCCACATTTTGTACTCGATGTTAAAATTACAAAAAGAAAGCAATCAATTTCCGTTAATCTTCGGATATGTGGTATGGTTTCAGGCGTCGCTGGAGTATTGGGACAGAATGGCGTTTATAAGGACAATCGCAAGCTATTTAGCGCTGGCTTTGATTATACACTGCCCATGCTTCTAATTTTTCAGACGGAAGTTTATCACAACGGAGATGTCCGCTTACAAATAATGAGAGAAGACATACCCATTTCTAAAAGATTACGATTTGGATTTATGGTTAATACTGATAAGGAATATATGGTGGATCTAGGCTATATTGTAAATAAAAACATTGGTATTCGGACACATTACGATAGTGATATGGGATTTGGAGTGGGTTTAGCGGTGAATTACTAGAAGCACTAAATTATATTAAACACCATCATTTTTAAAAACCAGATAATCAACAAATAATGCATTCCAAAATTTTTAATTGCTGTTCTGAGGTCACTCAGCACTCTATTACCCCCATAGATTTAATATCAGATTTATCTAAACCTTTCTAAAATTAATTTTTTTCATTAAAACACGGGGGGGGAGAATAAAAAAAAAAGAGAAAAATTTATAAAATAAATTAGATATAGATAAAATAGAATAGATTAAAATAATGCCACAAAAATAAAGATTAATAGGTTAAATTTAGATATCATAATTTCCAAACATGATCAACTATTCTTATTTCAGCCTGCATTAAACAAATTTATATTGCCAGTTTATACGAACACATTTTTTCAAATTCATTTTTATCTAATAAAGCAACAAATTTGAATTATCTGTTCGATTTACTTATTAATAAATTCGCTTTAATAAATAACTATTAAATCGAAACAAAGAGATTAAAAGACGCCGCCCCCTATTTCCAGGAACAAATACCAATTTATTTAGCGGCACTGATACTATTATTTTTTGCAGGTGTCAAGATCGTTCGCCCAACTCATAGAGGGTTGATCGAACGGTTGGGTAAATACTCGAAGTTTGCCAATCCAGGCTTTCATTGGATTATACCATTTATCGACAAGATGTACATTGTGAATATTACAGAGCAGATGGTAGATGCACAACCTCAGGAAATTATCACGAACGATAACCTTAATGCCAGTGTAGATGCACAGATTTACTTCAGAGTAATAGAAGGTGAAGAAAATGTAAAAAGCTCTTTGTACAATGTAAATAACTACAGATTACAGATCGTGAATCTTGCTCGTACTACTCTTAGGAATATTATTGGCACGCTAACTTTACGTTCAGCCGCGGGGAAAGTAGTTAAGGCTGAAAATGAAAAGATTGCTGCTATAGATTATGCAACTGCCGCAGAGACTGTTGCTGATGGGGTAAAGAGAGCTAAAATAAAAGAAGCTGAAGGTTATAAAAGAGCAAAAGTATTGCACGCAGAAGGAGAAGCTGAGGCTATAAAGTTGGTGAACGTTGCTGCTGATGAATTTTTTACAGGAAATGCTCAATTATTAAGAAAATTGGAAGCTGTTGAAAATTCTTTAATGTCAAATGCAAAAATTGTAGTTCCATCCGGAAGTGAATTGATCAACATAATCAGTGAAATGGCTGGAGTTTTGCCAGTGCCGATTAGAAAAAATACACACGAAAATGACAAAGATCATAAGAAGACTACATCGCAGCAATAGTGCTTTAAGTATGTAATATTTGACATCAAGAATAAAGATAAAAAATACTCATTGAAAAGATTTTTCTAAAGTAAATCTTTTCCATGAGTATTTTTTCTTTCAAACTAAATTTGAAACTAATCTTCCTAATATTTATACATTAAGTAATTTTTTAAATTTACGATATCAAAAGCAAATAATTTGACATTCCAAATCTCCGTTTCAACTATCTACCATTGTTCCCTCGAACGAGCCTTTAAGACACCAATGCTTTGTGATGTCGCGAAAGTCCACACTGGTTATGGAATCATGCCTGCCGTCACCCATACTACAGATGATGAAAATTGGGGAAAAATCGGTTTTTCAAAAAAAGTATATGCGGCAAAGTCGCTGACTCAAAAAGGTGGTTGGGCATCGAATGATACTGTCCTGGAACGCATCGAAAATAAATATTGGAAGATCGAAGTGAGCAATTTTCAAGCCTGGATGCTCGGTTTTACAAAATTTACTGGAGAATGGCAGACTACTGAACTTGAACCCAATAAGATTCAAATCGATTACACTTACACAATGCATTCAGGAAATCCGCTTTTCTATCCGCTCAACTGGCTTTTTACAAACACCTTCTGGAAAACTTATATGAAACGAGTGTTGGAAAATGTGAGGAAAATGGCTGAAGGAAATGAACCTATTTATGAATAACCTAACCAAATCAGAGTAATGGGTAGACTTAGAAAATGAACGCTACTTGGTTGAATAATTTTGACATTTATTCTATCACACTTACATTTTAACTCCAATTATCAATGAGTAATGGATAATGAGTAATAGCGTTTTCAGAAAATACTTTATTCTACCTCTCTTTTCCCCTCCCCCCCCTCTCACCACAATCAACAATAATCGCCTCCAATCTTTGAACTCACGTTAGTGTTCTTTCCCTCTCACCCCCTCACCTTCTCACCTTCTCACCTCCTCACCTCCTCACCTCTTCTCACCTTCTCACTTAATATTTTGTACCTTTGCATCATCATTCAATCTAAATGTATGAGTTGTTGTAATTACTTGTAAAATTTGGAATCTCACTTTTTACGAGCGTAACTCAAAACAAATAAAATATATCATGGACAATAAAAATGATACTCATTCAATCGATAATATTGAACTTGTTTTTCTAAAAATGGAGGACTATGATGAGATTAGAGATGTGATGAAGGAAGTTTACTCTCACATGCCTAATGCTTATTGGAAAGAACATCACATCAAATCTCTCATAGAAAAATTCCCTGAAGGTCAGGTAGGCATTAAAATAGATAATCAGCTGGCAGCTTGTGCCTTATCAATTATAGTGGATTATTCCAAATATGATGATAAGCATACATACAGCGAGATCACTGGAGCATATTCATTTAATACTCATACTGCTCTTGGAGATAAACTTTATGGTATAGATGTCTTCGTGAGTCCTAAATTTCGTGGTTTGAGATTAGGTAGAAGACTGTATGATTACCGGAAAGAACTATGTGAAAAACTGAATCTGAAAGGAATAGTTTTCGGTGGACGTATTCCGAATTATCATCAATATTCCGCTACGATGACTCCACGCCAATACATTGATAATGTAAGAAACAAGGAAATCCACGATCCAGTTTTGGACTTTCAGATGTCAAATGATTTTCACCCGATGCGGGTTTTGAAAGGATATCTCGAAGGAGATAAAGAATCCAAAGAATATGCAGTTTTGCTGGAATGGGATAATGTTTATTATGAGAAAAAAACTAATTCCGCCAATATCAAGAAGACGGTAATCAGACTTGGTTTGATCCAGTGGCAAATGAGGCTTTATAAGAACTTTGAAGAATTAATGCAGCAGGCGGAATACTTTATTGACGCTGTGTCAGGCTACAGAGCAGATTTTGCATTATTCCCTGAGTTTTTTAATGCTCCTTTAATGTCTGAATATAATCACCTCTCAGAACCGGATGCTATACGTCAATTGGCTACTTACACAGAAGCTATAACTAAGCGATTCGCAGAGTTGGCTATTTCATACAACATAAACATCATAACAGGCAGCATGCCTGAAATCGTGAATAATAACTTGTATAATGCAGGATACCTATGCAAGAGGGATGGTGGAGTAGAACGTTATGAAAAATTACATGTCACACCTGATGAAGCCAAAGTATGGGGTATGCAGGGTGGACAATCGATTCAGACTTATGATACTGATTGTGGAAGGATTGGAATATTAATTTGTTATGATGTAGAATTTCCTGAATTGGGTAGGATTTTAGCGGAAGATGGTATTGATATTTTGTTTGTTCCTTTCTTAACAGATACTCAAAGTGGATATTCCAGAGTAAGAAATTGCGCGCAAGCCAGAGCAATAGAAAATGAATGTTATGTGGCTATTGCCGGCAGCGTCGGCAATCTTCCAAAGGTGCACAATATGGACATTCAATATGCTCAATCGATGGTATTCACCCCTTGTGACTTTTCATTCCCAACGAATGGTATCAAAGCTGAAGCAACACCAAATAGTGAAATGATCCTTATCGCTGATGTTGATTTAGATCTATTGAGAGAATTAAATCAGTTTGGAAGCGTCCGTAATTTGAAAGACCGTCGGACAGATATTTATTCGGTTAAAAGACTGAATAAGCAATGAGTTTACAAAGATTTAATATTCTTTAAGTGATTCAAGTAATTGAAGGCATTAGACCAAACAAGAAAAGCCAGTCTGAGTTACAATGAAATTTGCTCCCAAACACGGTAAAATCTATCTCGAAAATACTCTATGAAAAGATTTGAAGGACCAACAATTACAAATTTGAAGCTATTTTATAAAATACTCCAAAAAAAAAAATCAGTTTGGGAAGTTAAGTCAATCGACCAAAACAACCCAAACTGATACGGGCAAAATTAAAGGCTTACGCTAACTTTACATTGATTGCATTCATACCTTTTCTTCCCTTTTCAGTATCAAAAGTTACTGAATCTCCTTCTGCGACATCGTCAATAAGGCCTGAAACATGAACAAAGAATTCTTCTTTGGAACTACTATCTACGATAAAACCAAAGCCTTTCTCTGAATTGAAAAATTTTACAACTCCGCTGTACATTACTAATTAAATTAAATGATTTAGGCTATATTGCCCGTGCAAACATACGACAAATTATATTGTGTAGGTATTCTGAACTAAATTTGTGAAACAGAATTATACTTAAAATGCTAATTAAAGCTTAAGAACCACCAATATTCTTACTCAAACTCTAGTAATACTGCGATCTATGAGCATATCAAATAAATTACACTGGGAAAAAATCTATGAAACTAAAACACCCGATCAAGTAAGTTGGACACAAGTAATTCCAGAAATATCCCTTGAATTCATACATTCAATAGGTCTGAGCAAGAATGCAAGCATTATAGACATTGGTGGTGGTGACAGTAATTTTGTCGATTATTTATTGGACAAGGGTTTTATAAATATCACGATATTAGATATTTCTTCAACAGCTATAGAAAGAGCAAAAAAGAGGCTGGGAAGCCGAGCTGAAAAAATTAACTGGATCGTCAGCGACATTAATGAATATATACCACATTCAAATTTTGATCTCTGGCACGATCGAGCCGCCTTTCATTTCTTAACCAACGAGTTAGAAATAAAAAAATACCTTGATACTGTGAATAAATATGTCAATGGATATTTGATTTTAGGGACTTTCTCAGAAAACGGCCCACAGAAATGCAGTGGACTGGATATCAAGAATTATAGTACAGACCAATTATCCAAATGCTTCATCGAAGCATTTACATCAATTCAATGCAAAACTCATGATCATGTGACACCTTTCGGCACAACTCAAAATTTTTCTTTTTGCTGCTTTAAGCACATAGATTAATACACCAGGCATATTTATAAATTTATTGGTTAAAAAGTCTATAAATTATTTTATGAGGTCAAGTTGCTGTATTATGGAAATAAGAGGATATGCATTTCAGGCACTGGCGGACCCAAGTCGACGAGCAAATATTGCCTCGATTGCACTTCAGGCTATTACTCCAACAGCTATTTTAGTAAATATCAAATTATCAAGACAGACAATTTCAAGGCATTTGCAAATTATGATCGATAGCAAAATTTTAACTCAAGTACAAAATGGTCGTGAAATTTACAATAAATTACCCCCTATAAAAATGAAAGAATTAGAAGATTTCATAGAGCCATTTTGCAGTTGATGTGACGACCGATTTAATTTGATTAAATAAACAATGAAAAATTGAAAAAAAGAGATGGAAGTAACCTATAAAAATAAAAAAATTACCATCTCATTTGAATGCCTCAACTGATGCATGTTTTCCAGGGTCCATTGGCACCATCACAAAAGTTATTGGTTTGCCTTGACTGTCAAACTCCTTATTTACTGGGGCGGAAGATTTATCTACTGTTATCGAAGCATAAATTCCGGAAAATTTAGCTTTCCAAATAAAAGACTTCTTCCCTTTATTAGTCATTTCTGATTGATGATCACTTCTATGACTAAGATCCACAAATGTCTGTAAGATTGGCAAATCTAATATAGTCGCAGAGTTGCCACCATTGATCCTAGATAAAGTACTAATTGAATACTCTTCCGCATCAGGATCAATACCCATTGCGCCTTTAACAACACCTTCCAGTACACCAAACGAGACCTCCGGATACTCCCTTCTAGCTGTAGTTGAGTCTGAAAGTCGAAGAATAATATTTCTTGCCTCTGTCCAATTCCCATTAGTGTATAATAAATATGGCCAATATGACATATTTTCCACATTACTTTTTGATGTAATAATTTGTTCTACCGTATGATTTTTCCTTTTGATATCCTTAAGTGCATCAAACCAAAGTAAGTAAGTACCCGGCTCATCATTCCTAAACTTCCCATCATCACAATAATATGAGTAGTATTGAGAATTTTCATTGCTCCACCATTCCGTTTCCAAGGAATTCCTATACTGTTCCGCCTTTCTAGCATATATGTCGGCCTTCCCAGTTTGACCTTTTGTCTTTAAAATATCAGAATAAGTAATGAGACCACGGTATAATGCTGCGACAAGATCTGCTCCCATTTTCATACCAGGAATCCCTTCTGTATAAGATGGCAACCCACGGCAACTATGAAAATAATCCTTCTCATTATACGGAATCGGCACATTTACATGACTTGGCCTAAAGAACAATGAGTCTGCCGATAATACCCATTTATCAATGTAATCATCAACTGTTTTTTCTTGAAAATAGATAAAATTGGGCTCTTCAATATAAGACTTATTACCTGTCCATTGATACAATCGCCATGTTGCATAAAGAAGATCAAAATTAGCCGGTAAATTATACCAAAATTCTTTGTCGTTTCTGTAGTCTTCAGGAGCCGGTTTATTCCATTTATTTATTTCCCAATAAGAGCACCAATCTTTCGAGACTGAAATATTCTTGGCAAACAACGAGAATATATTCAAATTTTGTTCACTCCAACCCAAAATCTCGGCACCAATACATTGATGAGAAGCATCTCTCATGCAGAATGCAAATCTTGATGGGAGCGCTGCTTCATACCAAGGCCCTACATGATCATTTTCTTCCCCTTTGTAGCTCATTGCCATACCCTTGGCCCATTCAAAAGCGCCCTCTATTTCTTTGTCGGAAGAGGTAAAAAGTGCGGTATGGATTTGCCCATATGATAAGGAAATGGAAATCCAAGTACAAAGAAGCAAAAGAAGCATTCCTTTAAATCTGAACAAAATATACTTCATGTTTTATGTTTAAATCCCATACACCCAGAGGTAAATTAGAACCAATAATATAAAATTACTGCCATTTCAACCGCTTTATGTGTTAATAATTTAAGTGGATTAAAGACTTTTTTTTACCAGCTATTCCGTTGACACAATTCAAAAGCCATTTTAATAATAACATTCTACAACTTCTAAGAGAAATCTTATTATGGGGCCCGGCCGTTTAACATTCTCTTTAACAAGCAAATCCAATCCTTTTGTTATTATACATTATCTTTGCACATGAATTTATTATACAAAGTAAGGCTATTCTTAAAATCCAAGTTCGATTTAATAACAAACAAAAGGCTCAAGAAAAATCTACTTAACGCCTTGCCTTTTTGGATTGGTGCATTTATATCCGGCTCTATCGCAGTCCTTTACGCAAAATTATTTTCATGGGCAGAATACGGAACGCATCTGATTTTCGAAAACATAAGTTGGGCTTTATTTATAATTACTCCTATCTGTTTTGTATTGGCATGGTGGATCGTTCAGAGATATGCACCATATGCAAGGGGAAGCGGTATTCCTCAAGTAACCGCAGCAATAGAATTATCCAATCCAATTAACTCTTACAGAGTAAATGTGCTACTCAGCCTTAAAGTCATCTTCATCAAGATACTTTCCAGCCTAATTATGGTTTTTGGAGGAGGTGTCATTGGGAGAGAAGGTCCTACTATCCAAATCTCTGCAACAATTTTCAAAAAAATCAATGACTTTCTACCCGCATGGTATCCAAAGATTTCGAAGAGAAATATGATTGTTACAGGAGCTGCCGCAGGTCTTGCAGCCGCCTTTAATACACCTTTAGGTGGTATAGTTTTTGCTATCGAGGAACTTACCAAAATTCATTTTAGTTTTTTTAAATCTGCTTTATTAACTGGCGTGATTATCGCTGGACTCACCGCACTAAATTTCTTAGGACCTTATCTGTATTTAGGCTATCCTGACCTAAGCAATATTTCTTCTTGGATCATCCTATTGATTCTCCCCATTGCAATTATAACAGGTGTAGCTGGAACCGGCATGGGCAGCGCTGTTTTATATATATCAAAAAAGAAAAATGTACTTAAAACCAATTTTCATAAAATTCTGTATGTTTCGATTTGTGGTCTAATAATTGCTTCACTCGCCTCCTTTTTAGATAAATATACACTTGGTTCCGGTAAAGAAATAATGGTAAATACACTTTTTACTGATGACAAACATGTATCATGGTACTTGCCAATTTTAAGAATTTTAGGTCCTATAATTTCTTTTTCTACTGGTGCAGCCGGTGGTATATTCGCACCTTCACTCAGTGCAGGAGCAAGCATAGGTGCTGTTTTTGCAGAATTTTTTAATGTAACAAGCACCGAAACAAATCTGCTAATCCTATGTGGAATGACCGGCTTTTTGACCAGTATCACACGAAGTCCATTCACGTCTTCCATCTTGGTCCTTGAAATGACCAGCAGCCATAACGTGATTTTTTACATTATGTTGACAGCATTAATTTCCAATTTAATCGCTTCCTCATCAAGCAGGCATTCCTTTTACGATCACTTAAAAGATCAATATATCAACGAGATTCATAGAACTGGAATACGAAAATCTACGGTGCAGGCAGAAAAAAATGGTTCTATCCCAGATAATAATCCTTAGATTCTCAATTATCAGAATTCTCGCACCTTCGCTTCAATCTATGGACAAACTTCTGATTTCTAGCTTTAAGTTGAGCGATATCAATTGATTAATATAAATTTAATTGCACCGAAGTTTCAAAAAATATCTTGTAGTTTGATATTTTCTTATAATTTTAAATATTATAACAATATTAAATGCTGAGAACCAAAAGATTAATTTTAGATAAACCAACTGAATCCGATTTCAATAGATTCTATGAGATACAATCAGATCCTCAGACTAATTTATTTAATCCGGCCGGCCCGATGGACCTTGCGAAAGCAAAAAAAGTATTTGAGGAAATAATAAATCAATGGAAGGATCCAGGTTATAGTGCATGGATTATCAGGGAGATAGGTAATCCGGATCAAGTCATGGGAGTTGGCGGACTTTCTGATAGATCTTATGGTGAAGAAGTTAAGTTAAATCTTGGGTATAGATTTGATGCAAAATCCTGGGGAAAAGGATATGCTACTGAATTATCATTTGCGGCAATAGAATTTGGATTTGATCAGCTTAATACAGAAGAAATATTTGCCATTGTAAGGCCAGGTCACTTAGCATCAATTAAAGTATTGGAAAAGTGCGAAATGGTCCTTTTTGATAAACTTAATGATGTGGAAGGTCAAGCTGAAAGTCTAGTTTATAAGATTACTAAACCAGATTATTTGGCTAAGTTGAGATAGATTTCAACCAACTCTTCACATAGAATAGAATCAGTAATTACGCATTAGGTTTCTCTACTTTTATCTTAACCGAACTATCAGTAGTAGCTATCAATAAGTATGAAGTTCATAATTTTTCCAGTCAATTATTCATTTTCAATTACCAATTCTTTCCTATCTTCATTTATTATTATAATTTATAATTTACCATTCATCATTTGCATATGCGTACCATTAAAGGTCCCGGAATTTTCCTTGCTCAATTCATGAGTGATGCGCCACCGTTCAATGATTTGAGATCCATTTGTCAATGGTCAGAATCATTAGGTTTTAAAGCGGTACAGATTCCAACATGGGATATTCGTTTAATTGATCTTGAAAAAGCTGCCAAAAGCAAAGATTATGCCGATGAAATCAAAGAAATTGTTGGCGAATTCAATTTGGAAATCTCTGAACTTTCAACCCATCTTCAAGGTCAACTCGTGGCGGTTCATCCTGCTTATGATGCTTTATTCGAAGGATTTGCTCCGACAGAATTAAAAAATAAACCTATAGAAAGACAAGCGTGGGCCGTCCAACAATTGAAATATGCAGCCAAAGCTTCTCAGAATTTAGGTCTGAATGCTGTACCTACTTTTAGTGGATCTCTTCTTTGGCATACCTTCCACCCCTGGCCGCAAAGGCCTGCAGGGTTAGTAGAAGAAGGATTTAAGGAATTGGGTAAACGATGGAAACCGATTCTGGACTATTATGAGGACCATGGTATAGATGTTTGTTATGAGATCCATCCGGGTGAAGACCTATTTGATGGCATCACCTATGAGATGTTTCTCAAAGAAGTTAATGATCATCCAAGAGCTTGCTTATTATATGACCCTTCACACTTTGTACTTCAGCAATTGGATTATATTCAGTACATAGATTTCTATCACGAAAGAATAAAGGCATTTCATGTGAAGGATGCAGAATTTAATCCAACAGGAAAGCAAGGCACTTTCGGAGGCTATCAAAGTTGGCTAAACAGGGCAGGAAGATACAGATCACCGGGTGATGGCCAGGTAGATTTCAAAACGATCTTCAGCAAACTAACACAATACGATTTTGCCGGGTGGGCGATTATGGAATGGGAGTGTTGCATCAAACATCCGGAAGTAGGCGCGAAAGAAGGCGCTGAATTTATTAAAAATCACATAATTCCTGTCACTGACAAGGCATTCGACGACTTTGCTTCTTCGGGTACTGACGAAAAAATGAATAGAAAAATCCTTGGCTTAGATTAACTCTACCCGAGCCGCGGTGACTTTCCCCCTCTCTCAGAGGGGGCTAGGGGGAGTCTTTTTCAAACAAACTATAATTAAAAAAACCAGATAACATGCATAACAAACTAACTATCCTCTTCTCCACCCTCTTACTCATCACATTAATAAGTTGCTCTATGCAAGAAAATGAAAAAGGCTGGACTAAACTTTTTGACGGTAAGACTACCGCAGGCTGGCATAAATATGGAGGTGGCGCTGTTGGCTCTGCCTGGAAAGTCAAAGATGGTGAGTTATATTTGGATACTTTGGCTAAAGCAGATTGGAAGATCAAGGAAGGTGGTGACATAGTAACTGATAAGGAGTATGAAAACTTTCATTTAAAATATGACTGGAAGATCTCAAAAAATGGCAATAGTGGCGTCATGTTTTATGTTCAAGATGACTCTGTGAAATATAAGGCTTCATATGAAACAGGTCCTGAAATGCAAGTATTGGACAATGACGGCCATCCCGATGGTAAGATATTCAAACATCATGCCGGTGACTTATACGACCTGATCCCTTGCTCCACAAAGACAGTTAAACCTGTTGGCGAATGGAATCATGCCGAGATCATCTGTGATCATGGTTCGCTTACTTTCAAACTCAATGGCACAGCTGTAGTTCAAACTACTATGTGGGACGATGCCTGGATAGAATTGATCGCCAATAGTAAATTCAAGCAATGGCCAGGTTTTGGGGCATTCAAGAAAGGTCACATTTGTATTCAGGACCATGGAAATATGGTATGGTATAAGGAAGTGATGGTGAAGGAATTGTAAATCACAAAATACTAAATAATCAATGGAGTTCAATTCCAAGAGACATTTAAACCAAGACTTGAAATAAGTAACGGGAAACTATATACAGAATGCCAATAACTTGGTTAGAAAAATTATTCTATTTGCTGCTCCTAACTGAAAAACTAAGTGGGGCGACATCCTCATTAATATAGAATTAATTGGCCAAATCTATTTCAAAATGGAATATGTTTTTTTTAAGGGTCACACTATTTATATAAATCATAATTAATTTAACTTTAAGCTGTGAGGGTGCTTCAAATCACACTATCATGAATGAAAATGAAATTAAATTAGCGTTAATTGGAATTGAAAAAGCATTACCACAAAACCAATTGGTCCGGTTTTTAGAATCATCTAAATTAAAAACGTCAAAATTAAAGCTTATGATTTAATTGAAAACTTGCTTTTTAAAGAAATGGGTTAAGGGGAATTCCAAGAACCCCAAATCGCTTTGATTTGCAATAGACATTATAATGAGAACTTGTCAGATAAATAAAGTAGATTCTATATAATAGAAAGACAAAGTCTTGATTGGATTAAAATCAGTTGAGACTTTATTTGACCAGGTGCAATTCTTTTCACAAACATAAACTTAATAAGTAGAAGTTATCTTGCATGAATAATGTTAGGTTCAAATTAAATCAACTTAGATTAACACTTGATAAGACTTTTATATATAAAAAATGCCTTTATTTATGATTATAATCTGTAAATCTCTAAAAATCTCAATTAGGTCCATGTCAGGAAGGGGTCTAAGACACAATCCTAAAAATGCGCAGAGGACAGGCGCTCAGCAAATTAAATGTTTTGAGAATGCACGAATAATGTTCTGTTTGAATTTTATAAACATCTCTTCGCGTCCTTTTCGGCTTCTACTCTTTAGTCTGTAACCTTGCTCCGTCAAATCCTGTGAACCCAAAACAACAATAACAATCAAATACCAAAAATTAAAAGAAGATTATTAGTATGAACCAAAAAACAGTGAACTTCCAACCTATCCTATTAAACCTCCACCAATTCCAGACCAAAGTTCTTTATGAACCCTATAACCAATTGCAAACTATTTTATAACGCCCTGCCTCACTTTCAGACAAATTCCTATGACTTCAATAATATTATATTAAAAAACCGGTCATTATTTCCCAACTAAATACACTTAGTTTTACTTTCCAGACTTTATCCAAATGAGTCTAATTACAATATGGAGGTTTTAAAAACCTAAATATTCCTTTAGTGCCTTCTCTTCTTATTTTTTTTTGTGTAAACATTATTCTTAAAATAACCATTAAATGAAGCTGTACATCAAGTACATGGTGAGCCTGAGATGCAAGATGATGGTGAAGGAAGAACTTCACAAGCTAGGTCTGAAATATGTCTGTGTAGAACTTGGTGTAGTTGAAGTGCTGGAAGACATTACTGAAAGCCAAAGAGCGGAACTAGGTAAGAATCTATTGATGTCGGGACTTGAACTTTTAGATGACAACCGAAGTATTCTAAATGAGAAGATAATTAACGCCATCACAGAGATGATCCATTATTCTGACGAAGTTCCAAAAGTAAATTATTCAGAATATATAAGTGAAAAGCTCAACTACAATTACACCTATCTTTCTAACTTATTTATGGAGGTAAAAGGAATCACCATTCAGCAATTTATCATCCTTAACAAAATAGACAGGGTTAAAGAGTTATTATTATATAATGAGCTGAGTTTAACAGAAATTTCGTATAAATTAAATTACAGCAGCGTCGCCCATCTTTCAAATCAATTCAAAAAAGTTACCGGCCTTTCTCCCAGCTTTTTCAAGCAACTAAAACAAAAACGCAACGGAAATTTAGAAGATATTTAAATTCTTTATTTGTTCGTTTGGCAATATATACTATTGCATTTTATGATTTTTGCCAATTTATCGAAATTTTAAATAATTTCGTCTATCATTATTGTATCTCAAAAGCGATTCACAGTAACATTCTTATTATCAATAAGATATACGAATTAACCACATCTGTTAATTGTGTAACTAATAAATTTCTTTGTGTAACAGCATCAAATATAATTTGGTGTAGATTTAATCTTTAGTATTTAACTATTTTTTAAACCTACTACATGAAATTTTTTAAAAACTATTGCGCATTTATTGCGCTGGCATTGCTATGCCCTTTTTCAAACTACGCCCAGGCACCTCCAATGGGTACCGCTTATAACTTTGCTATTTTCACTTCCGCAGGAGATTTCCATAATTTAGGGACCTCCACCATTACAGGAGATATCGGAACAAATGTCGGTGTATTAGATGGCTTTCCTCCGGGAATAGTTGTCGGTAGCATACATACTATTGACCCTGTTACGGTGCAAGCTGCCGCTGATCTCGGTGTGGCATATGCTGATCTTGCAACAAGAACATGTAACAATGTAATAGGAGTCACATTGGGCAATGATCAAATATTGTTTCCCGGCGTTTATTGCACTGGAGCTGCTTCTACGCTAAATGGCAATCTAACGCTAGATGGCGCAGATGACGAATCATCTATTTTCATATTTCAAGTAAATGGAGCTTTCGCTAATACCGTCAATTCTACCATTACTTTAATCAATGGCGCCAAAGCTTGTAATATTTACTGGCAGATCAATGGAGCATTTGCCCTTTTGGATAATTCAGTATTCAAAGGAAATGCCCTTATAAATGGTGCTATAAGCCTACATACGAATAGTAATCTGGAAGGAAGAGCCCTTTCCACAGCAGGTGCAGTTTCCACAGAATCAGTAACAGTATGTGCGCACACCAAACCACCTATCGTCACATGCCCGCCTAGTCTGAGCTTTGCATGTGCAGGAGATGTACCTGAAGCCGACCCGGATGAAGTTGTTGCCACAGAATTATGTGGTGGTGATGCAAACGTTATTTTTGTTTCCGATGTTATTACCAATGGAGACTGTTCAAACCAATTCTCTATCATAAGAACTTACAATGCATCTGATGTTTGTGGAAATGCTGCGACTTGCACCCAAAGCATATATGTCAATGACAGCATCGCCCCTACCATTACCTGCCCTAATAATATATCCATAGCTTGTATAGGACACTTACCATCCTCAGATGTTGAATCAGTAACTGCTTCGGACAATTGCGGAGGTAT
This sequence comes from Candidatus Brachybacter algidus, assembly GCF_016707225.1. Lineage (NCBI taxonomy): Bacteria > Pseudomonadati > Bacteroidota > Saprospiria > Saprospirales > Saprospiraceae > Candidatus Brachybacter > Candidatus Brachybacter algidus. The sequence goes on from NZ_JADJID010000003.1 coordinate 752,510, forward strand.
CCCAGTAGTCACAGTTAGCGCAGATTCCACGGGGACAATCACTGATCCAAACAACTATAATATTTATAGAAAATATGCTGCCACAGACGCTTGTGGTAATATCAGTTACTGTACTCAAGTTATAACTGTGAATAGCACGGGTGGGTTATCTATTTCTTGTCCTGACAACATTTCATACGCTTGTGCAGGAGATGTAAATCCGGCAAACTCAGAAGAAGTAACTGCTAGTGCAGGATGCGGTGGAAGTGTTACAATTACTTTCTCACCGGACGTAATTAGTAATCAAACTTGTGCCAATAGTTATACCATCACCAGAACCTATACCGCGACTGATGCAACCGGCAATTCAGTGAGTTGTGATCAGACAATTACCATTTCAGACGAGGATGCTCCGACAATAACTTGCCCTGAGGATGTCACAGTGGGATGCAGTGCCGATGTCCCGGATGCGGATACAGGCTCCATTTCTACTGAAGATAATTGCGGTGGAACAGTCACAGTTACAGTTGATGCAGATGTGATTACTGATGTCATTGATATTGATAACTATACCATATTAAGAACATATCATGCTACTGATTCCGGCGGAAATACATCTGATTGCACACAAACTATTACTGTCAGCAGCGATGTCACTTTTGCTATCTCTTGCCCTGATGCAATCACTGTTAGTTGTGCATCAGAAGTTCCGGATCAGGATATTGAATCAGTTGTAGTAACTACCTCTTGTGGCGGATCATATGCTGTGACCGTAGGAGTCGATGTCATTACGCCAGGTAATTGCGCAAATGCTTTTGGCATTGTCAGAACATATACCGCCACGGATGGACAAGGCAACTCAGTTTCTTGTACACAATCTATTACCGTTTTTGACGATATAGATCCTGAGATCACATGTCCGGACGACATCACGGTTGCCTGTCCATCGGAAATTCCTGACGCTGATGTCTATTCAATAATTGCCACTGACAATTGTGATGGTGCGGTAGTGGTGACAGTTGGCCAAGACGCTATTACAGATTATGTTGATGCCAATCATTATACAGTGTTAAGGACTTATCAAGCCACAGATGTATGTGGCAATATAGCTACCTGCATACAATACATAGTGGTATCAGGAGGTGGACAATTTACGATCACATGCCCTGGCGCACTTGCTGTTAGCTGTGCTTCAGAAGTTCCAAGTCCGGACATAAATAGCGTTACGATAAATGCAAGTTGTGGCGGAAATATCACAGTTACAGTAGCCTCTGATGTAATTTCAAATTTAACTTGCCAAAATAATTATACGATCACCAGAACCTATACTGCTACGGATGTTACTGGATACAGTGTTAGCTGCGATCAGACAATTACTGTATCGGACAACATAGCACCCTTAATTACTTGCCCTGCCACTGTTACAGTTTCTTGCGCTTTGAACGTTCCTCCAGCCAATGTAAATAGCATTGTAGCTACAGACAATTGCGGATCTGCTTTAACGATTACTGTTGCACCGGACGTCATCACAAGTCTAGGATGTGTCAATAGATATCAGATCAGTAGAACTTATACCGCGACAGATGTATGTGGTAATAGCAGCAACTGCACCCAGATCATCAACGTATTTGACAATGATGGGCCGGTGATTTCTATTCCGCCTGCTATAGCAAATATTTCATGTGGTGATCCACTTCCTGTTCAAGTAGTGCTCACAGCGACGGATAATTGCAGTGGAGCAACTGTTACCCCATCTATTGACCCATATATAGTAAATGCATGTCAAGGATATCCAATTACTTATAGATGGACTGCATTCGATGAATGTGGAAATATCACAACTGCAACAAGAACTTTCCAGGTATTGCCTGATACAAAACCCCCTATCATAACACCTATTAATCCTAATTTAATTTCTGGTACCACCAATGTAAATTGTCAGAATTCTAATCCAAACTGGAATCCATTCCCTTATACAGTAGCTGATGTATCAGCAGTAGATGTTTGTAGTAACGTTTCTGTTAGTTATAAAAAAGAGTTATTAGCAACAGGTGAATGTGGAGTAGATGATTTCATTAGTAAATGGTTATTAACTTGGACTGCAACAGATGATTGCGGCAATGCTGGTGTATTTACTGTCACATTAAATATAGTAGACGTAACACCTCCGGTATTTGATTCATTGCCAATGGCTACGATGTCAGTTGACTGTAGCAATATCCCGGCAGCATCAATAATTACAGCAACAGATGAGTGCGGAGATGCATTTGTGACCATGTCAGAAAAGATAATTCAGGGTGACTGCACTGGAAATTACACGATTGAGAGAACGTATAAAGCGAGCACGGGAGATTGTGATTACAAAAACTATTTTACCCAAATTATCCACGTAATTGACAATACACCACCTGTAATTTCTTTTAATAATTATCCCGGAAATAATTACCAAAATGGAGATACAGTAGATATTGACTGTGAATATTTATCTGCATTGCAATTAAATGCCGCTAATGTCACTGTTTCAGACTTTTGCAGTACAGCATTAGCACAGTTTGATATGAATTATAATTATGCTGAAAATTGCGCTTCAAGTGGATTTCTATATAATGTCAGAGCCGTTTGGACCGCAAAAGATGATTGTGGCAATGTTGGCGAATTCGTTCTTAATTACAAAGTAAGTGACCATACACCTCCCCAACTGTCGAATATACCTGCCAATATTTGCGCATCACAAATACCTTCTATACCAACAAATATTATTGCAACGGATAATTGCGGTAGCGTTAAAATAGCTTTTAATGAGACGCTTCCTGTAATGTGTGAAAATAATTTACTTGTACAAAGAACATGGACAGCGACTGATGATTGTGGCAATATCGCAAGAGATTCACAATTAATTATAATCAAAGGCTCTACATCAAATTTATCTTTTATAGTGAATATCATTGAATTTAAAGACAAGCCTGATAGCAGTGAGATCTTTTTTGAATCTATTATAGGTCACGAATCGGGAATGCCAAATATTACCGCAGAAAATATAATAATAAGTAATAGTTGCCTGGATGAAAATAAGGTCGAAATAGAAACCAAATTAATAAATTCAGGTGATTGCATAGTTGATGGATATATGTATGAAGTTCAGTTAACAATTACCGTTACAGACATATGTGGGAATTCAGCAACATTGACCTATTTTGTCAAGATGACAGATACCACACCACCTTCAATTGATGCACCAGCATTCGTCAAAATGAAATGTGGTGAAAGCGTTCCATATCCGCAAGTAACTGATAATTCCAATGGGGCATTAACTGTAAGTTTTGTAGATAAAAAACCAATAATCACACTTTGCATAAATGAATCACCTTTTGAAAGAATGTGGACTGCAAGTGATAATTGTGGCAATACCTCAAATTTCATGCAGATAGTAACGATAGTTGATGACCAAGGTCCAGTCTTGACGGGGATTCCTAAGGATGATTGTGGGAGCGCAACAATTCCACCTGTTGTAACTGCCAGAGATGCATGTTCAGGATTGGATTATCCTGTCACTTTTACTGAGACTGAAGGTAATACTGACTGCGGAAAAGTCATAATTCGCACATGGACAGCAACCGATAATTGTGGAAATATTTCTATTGACGCTCAAAGAATATTCAACAGAGATCTTATAGCTCCTGTGATCAAGGTTACGAATCCAGATCTAATTAAGTTGCAAAATGGAGGAACATTCGAATTGGCTTGCGATGTTGAAAAAATTCCGAATATGTTGGCTTATTATGGAGTCAATGCCGTGTCAGCGAGTGACAATTGTGGTGGATATGTTGATCTGAAACTTGAGACAAAATTACTTGATGAAGGTAATTGCAAAGCAGATGGATATATAGCTAAATACTTATACATCTGGACTGCAATAGATCCGTGCGGCAATGAAAGTACATTTGAATTAACCGGCAAATTTATTGACAATACAGCGCCTGTATTTGAAAATATTCCTCAGGACATTACGCTGTACTGCAATGATGTGATGCCGGAATTTAAAACAATCAACGCTACAGATTGCTATCTTGATAATATGACGAAGCAACAAATTCTAGTTCAAACCGTGGACAACAGTACTGCATATAACCGTATTTGGACAGCAACCGATTTGTGTGGAAATACTTCCACCGCAATACAAATAATTACCATTAAAGGTTCAGGTCATAGTTGTAATATTAATCTGCCGGAAGGTCCTATTAGTTGTGCAAGTATTGACAACATAATTACCTCTACAATTACTGGCGGACAGGGTCCATTTACATATGAATGGGAGTTGGTTAATTGCGACGGATATATTTCAGGTGGACAAGGCACAGATAATATTAAAGTTGTAAATGGCTATACTGTTGTCAATATCTCATTGAAGGTTACAGATGCTAAAGGTTGCGTTTCATATTGTACTGCTTCTTTTGACTGCGTAGAAGGGAACGATGTCGTAGGAGACTTAATCAATGGACATGAAATAATTCAATCAGTAACTGCGAATAAGACAACTTTGAATGCCACTATTTCAATTTTTCCTAATCCGGCAATAGATGTTTTTCAAGTAACAGCAGAATCCTATACAGGTGAATATGTCGTCGTGCAGGTAATCGATATTTTGGGAAAAATAATTAAATCAGAAGTATTGAAAGAAATGCCTTACAAGGGTATTGAGATCAACTTGCATGACCAGGCTGAAGGGATTTACCTTGTCAATATCTTGAAATCAGGACATGAACCACTTATGAAAAAAGTAATGATCATTCATAAATAAAATTTTTTAGGTAAGTAGGTTTTTACAGGCTATCGTTGAGAGACGGTGGCCTTTTTTTATAGAATTCAATCCGCAAAAAAGTGTCTTGTATTGAAAAAAGATGGAATTTGACACTGTAACAACTAATCATTTAGCTAAAATGAATCATATGCGATTTTTCAATTATTTACTAACTTCGCATCCTCATTACCATCAAATCATAACAGTCAATAATCAAACAATATGGCAGAAAATCAGCAACCGGAATGCGACATCAATAAAACACAAGAAGTTTTAAACCTTTTTCAAATACCAAGAGAAAAAAGAGGAGAGGAATGGATCCAAAGGTTTCATGATGCTGTCAAAACAGCAAGTTTCGCTAGTGTAACGCCTCAAACTACCACCGGACCTGACAGATTTCCTTACTTTGTGTTAAATACGCCAGAGCCAAATCAACCATTTACCTCTTTCTGCATCAGTAACTTGACTGAGTATTTGATTCAAAATGGTCTTGGTGTAGTTATTAATCCGGTAGAAGGTGATGTCGACTGGGTTTTTTCTTACGGGGATATTCTCAATTTATATCTGAGAGGCGAATTTCTAACTAATGAAAATAAATTGCCGGAATATGGAACAGAGAAAATAGAGAAAGATGACCAAATACTTGTGGCTCAGCCATCCGAAGAATATTTGCCTAGAGTCACTCGTGATATTTTGAAATCATTTCTTATCTATACCGGAGTTGCCAATCCAAAGATCATGATGTTCATCCAAAAGAGGGATGGTCAGTCTTATCAGCAATTAGCGTTTAATGTCCATCCTGAAGATTTTGGAACTAATGAAGATCTTAATTTCAGATTGCAGCAAATAAGCTGGTTTCTACCTAGGCACTACATAGTTTCTGCATTTCCAAAGTCTTCAAATTTGGTAAATAACTTGGTGGATCTTTAATTTCTTCTAAAAATGTCATGCTCAACGGATATAGGATTGAAATGTCGATAAGGTTTTGTTTTGAAAAATAATCCATCAGGCAGCAAACTTCAAACAACAAATGAAATTTAATTTCAAAGTTGACATTTCCATTTCCTTTTGTTACATACAATTATTTAGCAAGAATCAAGTATTAAATTGAGTAATTATAATAGAATATTTCCCAAAGAAACAACTGAAGGACACGTCTCTTTAATTGGAAATTTAATAATTACTAAAAGTAATAATTCACTTTATGAATCTGAAATTGATATCCATCAGCTTTTATACATTTATATAGTAGTCGACCGAGATGGACGTTCCCTGCTCTTCTTTTTTGATCATTATCAACATTGGATACCAACTGATTTTACAGGTTTTAGAAAAATGTATGAAGATTTGTCAAATTTACTTGTAATAAATGAAGTGATCTTATTTCAAAATATTTTTAAAAAGGAGAAGTTAAAAAAATTAATCTGGCGGAAACTAATTTCTTCAAACTATCAATTAATTTCGGATAAAGTTAATCATGACTATACCAAAGGAATAGAGATTCAATCTGATAACATTACCTTTATTGATTGGGATACTATTGCTAAATCATACAAAAACATAGAAGGCATACATTATGAACAATCGCCATATGACCAGACAATTACTAAATTTAATTATCCTGTGAGAATTGGTAATGTAATTTTAAATGAACTTACTGCCTTTGAAAATAAGCGGGATGATGTCCCAATTTTACATTTTTACACTCAATGCTACAATGATGACAGCTCAGATAAAAGTTATTTCGAGCTCAGAGATCAATTAATACAAGACTTTGGGGATAAAGAAAGCTATTTGGGTTATGAAAGAGATGACCAAAAATGTTACTCTTTTAACGCTGAAGGAATGACCATTTCAATCGTTTATACATATGATAGTGAATATGGATTTGAAGGAGGTTATACGTCTATAGAAATAAAAAACAAAAGAGAATATCCTGAATTATTGATCGACTCAGAATACGAAAAAAAAGGTCAAATAGATGATTATCTTTATATAGATGAGGAAATTGAAACCTCTTCAAATTATAAATTTAATCCAAGGATAAAACAGAAATTTTCAAAGTTGAATGCCAACATGATCAATAAACCAATAATTTGGATGGACATTAAAAACGACAGTATTGGATTTGCTTACAAAAAATATTATCAGGTATTTAAAAGAAGCCAAATAAAAAGTTTCTCGATCCAGAATGTATTACCGGCCAAGGGCAGCGGAGGAGGATATTTGCAGATCAATTTATCAGATAATTCTTACACAAATATATTTAGTGGCAAGTGTCATATTTTCGACGAATATGTTAAAAAAATATCCGGATTAACTGGCATTCAGGTATCAATAGCAGAAGAATATTACGATAGTTAAATTCCTCTTTTTAATTGACAAATTTGATAACATCATTGCAATCTTAATTCATCTAATGCCTGAAAATAAAATAGATAATTGGTTTGGAAATATCAGTATCATTGATATTCATAACAATCCTTCCGTGCATAGAAAGGAAGCAAATGAAATGCAAATCATGAAGGAAAATAGTATTAAAATAGTGCACTATCCTGATTGTCAGCAAATAATACTTTGGCTTCCCGAATATTACAGTAATTATAATTCAATAATTATCAAAGAGAAGAGCACTGAAAAAGTTATTTTTGATAATAAAATTGATCAAATTATCAGCGGAAGCATTCAGTTCATAATAGACAGTCTTTTCATCCCACCCGGGACTTATGAAATAATTATCCTCAATAATTCAAGCGACAAGCATATAATTGAATTTATTAAGCATACAGATGATTATATTCCTTCAGTCAAAGCTGTTGAAAATACTTCTACTAATGAACTTGAAACCATCCTTAACCAAATTGAAAAGGAAGAAAAAGAAGCAATTATTTACCGGGACGGCATCGGAAAAATCATCCCAAATGTCGACTTAGAAATGCGGGAAAAAATTCTGAATGAACTTGCTGGAAAATTCACTAGAAAGGTCGAATACGAAGGAAACTTGAGATCCGGAATTATTATTTATGTCGAAAATGATAAAAGAGTAAAATTCGACACAGAGATGGGTGGGGGAAATTGCCTATTTTATGTCTTCCTTCCAAACAAAGAACGATGGGAAGGTGCCACTGGTATTCCAATTTCTGAAAGAGATAATGTACTCGAATTTATCGCCATCAGTGCAAATCGTGACCAGGCGAGTAGTTGTTATTATGAAATCACGGAGGATTATATTACGTATTACAGAAGATAGGTCGCTCAGCTTTGGTCTTTGGGTTGTTTCAATTTGGTCTTTAGGCGCGAGTTGGCACTTTAGTTATTTACGTAAAATAATTTATTCTGTTGACACTAGTGCACTCTCAACTGGTCAACTGGTTAACTGGTGCACTGCACACCCGTTAACTTTCTTCCAATGCACTATTCAAACTTTTTTCTTCTCCATTCGATCTAGTGCATCAATCACTTCACTCCTATTTTTCGCACTCTTAATAAATTCAGGAAGCTTGTCTACCATCGTCATTTTAAGTTTGCCGAGGGGTCTTTCACGTAATTGTGCAGCAACATAATTTCTGATCTCATTCAAGTGCGCATGATTGAATGCCCAAAGAACATGTCCCCTTACTTCATCCTGATACCAAAGTGGAAGACCAAACGCTGGATCAATGATTCCGGAATCATTATACTTCATCATATATGACTCCCAATTTTCTGCAATTTTATTGATGGTCTTACAATTAGGGCAAGTCACTTTCACAAAGGGTGGAATCTCCTTTCTGTCTTTGATATCAGGATCCAAAGGTGTTCTGCACTCATGACAAACTGCCTTTCCTGTAGTTTTAAAACGTGTTCTTTCTGAAATTTTTTCAGAAAAATGACAATCATTACATCGCAGTATGGCATTGTTATTGTCATATGGTCCGGGTACTTTGATGATGGCTATTCCATCGCATTTTGGGCAATGAACCACAAACTCTGACATAAAATCATGCAATTTCATTGGTTCACCGGTAAATCTTCTAAGATCGTTTTCTTGAAATAAAGTCATAATTAATTTTCACTTAAAAATTTATATGCTAACAATATATTAGCAAAACGTTACCAAAGCAACAAATAATGAGGCAATATGAAGAAAATTATTCGTCGAATCTACATTAAATTATGCATTATAATTCGGCTTTAACTATTACAACCAATGACCGATCGGAACCAAATTTGTCCTCAGACAAATCCCTCCGTATCCTCAAAAACCATCAATTGGTAAAGTAATCTTAAAAATTAATCAAAAACTACCCAAATTACAATTCAAAAACCCTCAATGAAACTCTGAGTCTTCTCCGTTCAACTCTGTGATACTTTTCACTAAATCTTTATAAAACTTTGAGTCGACTTTGTGAAACTTTCTGATATAACAAGTCGCTTACCCTAATGAAGAAAGAGTAACACAAAGTTACACAAAGGTTTTGAGCACATTTCAAAATTACAATTCCTTTAAATTATGATTGCATTTCATCCTCTAACATATTTTAAGTTGCACAAAGAAATTTGACTTACATCAAATACTGCACCGATTTCAGAGTAACTTTAACCCGAAAAAACATACCTCTGTGAATCTCTGAGTCTTCTCAGTGAAACTCCGTGATACTTTTCACTCAATCTTTGTGAAACTTTAAGTCGACTTTGTGAAACTTTGTGATATAGCAAGTCGCTTAACCTAATGAAGAAAGAGTAACACAAAGTTACACGAAGGTTTTGAGCACAACTCTAAATGACAATTCCTTTAAATTATGATTGCATTTCACCCCTTTTACTTTTTTTAAGGTACACAAAGAAATTTGACTTACATCAAATACTGCACCAATTTCAGAGTAACTGTAAATCGAAAAATATACCTCTGTGAAACTCTGAGTCTTCTCAGTGAAACTCCGTGATATCTTTTCTAACCTCCTGACCTTCTCACCTCCTCCTTATCTTTGTGAAACTTATCGTCCCAACACTATTCCTTAATTAAAAAAAATTGTCACTTTTATTGATATATCAATTATATTCGTACCAAAAACAAGTTGGGAAAGAAAGGCTTAAATGATATTATATTTTACACGTTAGAAAAATCTATTAAATCTTATCGTCAATATGCTCAGAAGCAATTGATAATGAATAACTTTGACATTACTATTGACCAATGGCTGATTTTGAAGTCCATCAAAGAAAATTCTGGCCTGACGCAGCAACAAATTGGAATAAACGTTTTTAAGGATTATGCTTCTGTGACACGCATTATCGAATTGCTTGTTAAGAAAAACTACCTCCAAAGAGTGGCACATACTGACAAGAGAAGATTTATTTTAAGAATGACCAGCGAAGCAGAAGACTTGATGCGTTCTATTCAAAAGGTCATTAATGCCAATAGGAGAAAAGCATTGGATGGCATCGACGAGGATAAGTTAATGAGTTTGAAAGAAACTTTGAATAAAATAATTGACAATTGTTCATAAACGTTCGCTATGAGACATATTATTCTACTTTTGTGTTTAGGATTTGGCACTAACTCGTATTGTAAAGGTGCAGACAATATACCTATGATCGATTCTCTCATCAATCACTCTATAGAGAAGAAGATGTTTTCCGGTTCTGTACTTGTCACTAAGAATAATAAAGTAATCTACCAAAAAACCTATGGCTTAGCGAATGCTGAATCTTCAAGAGTTATAGATCAAAAGACCTCTTTTAATCTTTCTTCGTTAACAAGGACTCTTACTACCAGTTGCGTGCTAAAGTTGGCTGATCAAGGCAAATTAAATCTCGGTGATGAAATGCGAAAATTTATTCCGGATTACCCTTTTGATGGAGTAACTATAAAGTCTTTTCTTCAACAGAATGAAGGAAATAATAATGAAGTACAACTTAGATGCTCCGGGAATTCTGCAGGCAATCTCAGCAATTACAAAGCCCGGAATGATGCATATAATGGCGAGGGAACACTGTTAGACAACAAATGTGATTTTACCAATTATAATTGCAGTAAGGAAAAATACCTCAACGATAATTATCTCATGCTTGCTCAAATTGTTGAAAAAGCATCAGGAGAAACTTTCAAAAATTATGTACACAAGAATATTCTTACTCCATGTGCTATGGACAATACTTATGTTAATAATGTAGACACTTTTACCAATAAGGCTATCGGATATCGATATTCCTATTTTACAGAACAATTCACGCCTTATTCGAATACTTTTTTAGAGCCTGCTGATGCCAATATTTATTCAAATTGTAATGATTTATTAAATTTTACGAATAATTATTTCTCAGGAAAATTAATATCTAATGAAATGGTCAAAGAGGCGACTACCTCCGACAATTTCATCAGAGCTAATCGCTCCATTTACGGAGGAATTAGTCTTATTTTATTAGGTTTTTGTTTGTTGCACCGACCGTCGAAAAAAGGATTCTTAGCGCTCGCTGCCATATCAATGATAGGAGGAATGACGCTGACGTGGTCAGGATTTTACAATAAGAAAAGTGAATTTCGCGACTTTGCAATGGGTTGGGAAAAGATGATTTACAACAAGGAAGAAGTTACCTATCAGACTGGAAATACTGGTGGCGCTAAAAATATTTTGTGGCATGAAAATTCAGGTCTAAACATTATAATTCTTTCCAATAGCACTACTTGCCCCAATTACGCACTGGCCAAGGGGATATCAAATATAGTCCATGATCAACCACATCAGGTCCCTTCAAGTCCATTGGCTTATATTTATTGTGAAAATCTCAGAAAATCAAGCGATATAACCGAAACTTTAAGAAAGACAAAGCAAGAATGGTTGAAAACAGACTATATAAACTCTAAATACAATGATGAAGAGGAGAAAATCAACGAATTAGCAAACGAACTGATGTCAATAAATAAAGTTCCGGAATCTATTGCTGCCTTCAATTTGGGCGACATGCTCCAAAATAAAAACTTAGCCAAAACAGATACTTACTCCGATGTATTGACAATATCAGGGAATACATTGAATTCAATGTTTAGCATTACGAAGGAGGAAAATCGTGTAAAACTTCCGGAGAATGTAAGGTCACAGAAAATGGACAACCCTATTGAGAATTAAAAAGTTATATTTCTTTTTAGGTTAGATTTATGAATTAAATACGCAAATTTTTTTCGGTTGGTGCGAGTTTTTAACTCGTGACCTTTCGAAGCTATAAACTTTTTTTTACCTATGGATCCAAGTAAATAGCAAATAAAGTAATTTCATTATTTCGAATATAAGCATTAAGAATACGACTAAAGTCCATTTAGTTCACATTTTCACTGCATCGACGAAATCCAGCGGCAATCTATTCAGTACACAATTAATAAACCCAATATAAGTGAATCCTCTCCACCTTCAATTGCCTTTTGTTATAACTCAGACCCAAAAAAAGCGCAACGTTATTTATCTTTATGTTTTCAGTTTTTTACCTAATTTTAGCATATGAATACTATCATTAAAATATTGCAAGGATGTTTACTAGTAAGTATCTCAGTGCTCATTTCCTGCCAGTTAAAACATTCTAAGGCTTACATTGAAAATGATGTTGCTTCTCCGGCTGATTCTTTTGAAATGAAAGATGATCAAAATATTCAAACAGATACGGTTTCTAAATATAGCATGGTGAGCGACGACGGATTCTTCCTCATGGACAATTCAGGCAAGAAAATATATGAAATTTTTCCCTATGACAATGGACCTGATTATGTCTCCGAAGGATTGCAGCGCATCATTAAAGATGGAAAAATCGGATATGGAGACCCTATTTTGGGAAAGGTAATAATACAACCAATATATTCATGTGCCTATCCCTTTGAGAATGGCCGAGCCAACGTAAGTATAGATTGCACAACGATTACTGATGGCGAACATTCAATCTGGGAAAGTAAGGAATGGATGTATATTGATAAGAATGGCAATAAAGTCGAGGATTAATTAGTTACTTCATTACACTAAAAACCATAGCATCATGCTTGTATTTATTATACATTGTTGGATAATAAGCTTCCATCCATCACCGGCAGATTCAGATCATCTTTTCTTCTTGCATAATAGATATCTGGAATCAAATGACCTAAATAGACCACATGATGTCTATGGCAAAATGGAATACAACGAGATCATCACAGCATTTAAAGCCAATGGATTCGAAGTTCACAATGAAATACGTCCTACAAATACCGACCCAAAAGTATACGCTCAAAAAATAAAACTTGAGATTGAAAATCTGATCAGTTCAGGAGTATCCCCTGATCACATTACTGTCGTGGGAACATCCAAAGGCGGCTATATTGCTCAGTATGTCTCCACCTATCTTGCCAATCCTGAAGTTAATTTCGTGTTCATCGCCAGTGTGATGAAAGGAGATGAAAATACATTTCCGGAGATCAATTTCTGCGGAAATATTTTGAATATTTATGACCTTTCTGACACCTCCTTTGTTTCGGGGATTAAAAGAAAAGAAACGTCAAAATTAAAGATAAGCCGATATCAAGATATTGCCATCAATACCGGATTGAGTCACGGCTTTTTATTTAAAGCGATGAAAGAATGGATCGATCCGACAGCACTATGGGCGTATAGAAAATATGATGAAATTCATGAATAAGGCCATCTATACAACCATTCTTAAAGTGATTTCTATCATCGAATAACAAAAAGTATGAATTTAAATCAGGTAACAGTTCCTAGTCATGATTTGGAAATTGCCATACCATTTTACGAAAAATTAGGCCTGAATCTCATCGTTAAAGCCCTCCCCCACTATGCCCGATTCGAATGTCCGGATGGAGAAAGTACATTTTCTTTGCATCAAGTCGATCAAATAAATCCTAATAATGACATCTGGGTATATTTTGAAGTCGACCAACTCGATCAAAAAGTAGCTGAATTAATTAACCTTGGAATTCAATTCGATGAGATGCCGGAGGATAAATCGTGGCTGTGGCGTGAAGCACGGCTCAAAGATCCGGATGGAAATCAACTCATCTTGTACTATGCAGGTGAGAACAGGAAGAATCCTCCGTGGAGGGTGATGGGGATGAGTAATGAGTAATGGGTAATGGGTAATGGGTAATGGGTAATGGGTAATCGCCAAGTTGTCAAATTACTTTTAACTCCATCTCTGCTGCTTATAAAATCCGTGTAATCTTTTAATCCGTTTAATCCGTGATTCTGACAGATGAGTAATATGTAATGGGTAATGGGTAATAGCGCAAAGATGTCTATTTACTTTAACTCCATCTTTGCTGATTTTAAAATCCATGTAATCTTTTAATCCGTTTAATCCGTGATTCTGACAAAAAAGTAATCAGTAATTCAATTCATTTTTAGTACTCTTTCATCTTCGCACTACTGATCAACCTGGAAACTTATATTATGAAATAAATGACCTTTGTGGTAAAAAATCTTCCCCTAAAATCAGTTCACTCCTAAAATAAATTCCTCCACATAGAAAATATTTCTCAATTAACTTGCGTAACCAAATAGTTACACTTATATTTGTAACCGAATAGTTACAAATAAATATATCATGAGACGAGATGTTTACCAAGCAATAGCAGACCCAACCAGACGCGACATCATAGGCATGCTGGCATATGAATCGCTTAATCTAAATGCCATATCTGATAAATTTGAAATCAGTAGGCCTGCCATCTCTAAGCATATCAAAATACTTACAGAATGTGGACTAATAACAATTGAGCAAAAAGGAAGAGAACGCTTTTGCATTCTTCAACAGAATCGCCTGGACATTGTGAAAGATTGGATCGAAAGTCACAAACAATTTTGGAATGACAAACTAGATGCTCTTGATCAACATCTTTCAAAATAAATAAATCAAAACTCAACTAAAATGGAACACAAACCTATTATTATCGAAAGAACTTTCAAGACAACCCCTTCCAAATTATGGAATGCATTGACGGACAATAAGGAAATGAAGCATTGGTACTTCAACCTAGAAGACTTTAGAGCAGAGGTCGGATTTCAATTTCAATTCAGTGGGGGACCTAGCCCAGACAAACAATATCTGCATCTGTGCGAGGTAACTGAAGTAATACCGGAACAAAAACTAACATACAGCTGGAAGTATAAAGGATATGCGGGCATTTCCTTTGTTAGTTTTGAATTATTTCCGGATGGAGAAAATACTAAATTGAAACTTACACATGAAGGACTTGAATCATTCCCTAATGAAAATGCCGACTTCGCAAGACACAATTTTGAAGAAGGATGGGACAGTATTATTAATGAATCACTTCAGAAATATCTTGAAAATTAATTTCAATATTTCAGTGCTTTAAAAACCTTTATACAATCCATCATCTGAGCGTTCAATTCCCTCCAACTTCAGTTGGTGGAAAATATCAAATAAAATTGCTTATTTAATAACCTTGAATAAAATCACAAACCATTTCAATTAAACTCAATAAAATCGGTAAATTCCTATAACTTCGATATTTAAATTAATCAACATTGAATAATTAATCCGTCGGATAAAGCCAGCAGCAATTTATTTATTCTAATATTATTAAATTTAATCTTGGATGAGTGATTCTATTGTTCGATTTGCATCTGATTTAAATCAATCAAAAAATCTACTTTTCATTAAGGTCTCAATAGAACTCAAAACTCATTAACAAACATTAACATATATAATTATTTACAATGTGTATATTCTTGAATTTCCTTTTTAAGCTAGGAAAGATTAAATTATTCTTATAAAAGAAAATTATTTTATACGATATTCTCAAAAAAATTAAATTTTTAATAATATCATCATTTTTCATTTTTCATTTTTCATTTTTCATTTTTCATTTATTTGTACAAATAATTTAACATTTGAAAAGAAATATTTTTCAGATATTACATTTATATTAAGATAGGCAATTAAGCAAAGCCGAAAATAGCATTACAATTAACCATTTTTTTAACCACCTTAAACCCAAATATTTTTTAAATACTACCTAACAAATTTTTTAATTACCTTTTTAACACACAACTTAATTCTTACTAGTTTATTCATTGAAATAAATGAATAGAGCATTGCACTGATTAAAATCTAACAATACCTCATCATTGTACATGTCATAATGTGCTTACTACTGTGATGCGCCTATCTTAATTTTTTTTAACTTTTAATAAAATTTTCTACAAATGAAAAATATCTCTAAAATACATCTATATAATGGCATTAATATGTCATTCATTTTAACTTTAATGATTATTTTCACTCTAAACTTAACATTTTATCTACAAAGTTATGGCCAAGAATTTCTTAATCCTGGGTTCGAGGAATCATTTTCTTCAGAAGCCTGTGATGATTGTGATGAAGGATTGGGTTGCATAGTTGGCTGGTGGAATTATTTACCTCACAATTCAAATTTCACTGGATATCGTTTTGTTTATGACTATGATTGCACAGGTAATCGATCTGGAGTTTGTCAAGGCGATTATGGTTTGAAATTTTATCGAAACACTCTGGATATTCATCAACCAATTCAATTTGGGTCGGCCGTAGCTACTAGAAATCCATTTTATGGCACTGAAATTAAGGAAGAAGAATATGTGATTAAATTTAATGGGTTTTATAAACAGATACACATAAATGCAGTACCATTATTCCTTCAAATAAGCGGAAGCGAAACTGCTTTTGAAGATTTAAATCCAACTTCTTGGATTGGGGAATCTACAAAGAAGATTACTTCCACCTTTTGTAATAATTACGAAATGTTTTTAGGCCGAAACGGGAAGGATCATTTATATGAAGAAAGTTTAGACGAATTTAAATACTTAGTATTTATGTATAATTCAGGTTCTTCACCTGCTATAGAAGAAATCGTTGAAAGAACAGATCCAGCAAGCTCTTCAGACAATTTGACTGTGATCGATGAACTTTCAATATGTAAACCTGTCAATATCTCTGTCGATTATAATTGTGCAAATAATATTGTTTGCTTTAGGTTTGACTTTGACGAATCATGTCATTTATTCCCTTCAGGAAAAGCTGATGGTGGGGAATATAACAACAAGATGATATTATATGTTGATGGAAATAAACAATTTGAGAAGAATATATACGAAGATACAGAATTTTGTTTGGATGATCTCGAGGCTGGTACACATACATATGAGTATTTTCTCGAATCATATTTCAATGCGAGTGAATATTGGACACTACAAGGTCCTGCTGATCCTGATGATTTCGTAAATGATCCTTTTGCAGGGACATTTAATGTCGTAGGAGGAGCTAGCGCTGACATTATAATCAGTTCTAATACCACTTGGGATGCAATGTCGGTGCCTAATGGTGGAGTGGTTAAAAACGTGACAGTGGAGGATGGCGCAACATTAACGATCGAGTCTGGAACGGTTGTTAAATTTTGCCCTGGAGCAAGACTATTAGTAGAAGCGGGGGCAAAATTAGAGTTAGATGGGAAGTTGACTTCATTAACTGATGAAGGGTGGAAAGGAATAGAAGTAGATGGTTTGCCAAATTCAGTTCAAAATCCTACTACTCATGGCGTTGTTGATGCAAGTATAACTTCAATC
Organism: Candidatus Brachybacter algidus; assembly: GCF_016707225.1. Taxonomy (NCBI): domain Bacteria; kingdom Pseudomonadati; phylum Bacteroidota; class Saprospiria; order Saprospirales; family Saprospiraceae; genus Candidatus Brachybacter; species Candidatus Brachybacter algidus. The sequence continues at coordinate 769,874 of NZ_JADJID010000003.1, forward strand.
ATTGAAAATGCTGGAGTTGGTATTTATGCAGGCGCCACTGCTGCCAGAGCAGGTGGAATCATTAATTGTTACGGATCTACTTTTCATAATAATAGGATTGGTGTAGTTGTTGCAAATTATAAAGCATTTAATGATATCTCTTCATTCGAATTATGTAATTTTGAAACAGATGGGGACTATAAACTTAGCGAAAATATGGTTTATGATGTCAGGTTAGTTTATGGAAGAGGTGTATCATTTGAGAATTGTAGTTTTGAAAATAGTGTATTATTGAAATCAAATAAGACTGTCAACGGCAGTACAAATTATGGTGCAGGCATTTTTTCCATAGCTAGTGGTATGGAGGTAAAGGGTTGCTCATTTACTGGTTTAAATTATGGTGTATATTTTGGTATCAATGGTTCTAAAACATATAATGCTTCTATAATTGGGTCGACCTTTACTTCATGTCTGAACGGCATCGTTAATTTAGGTAGAGCAAGTGTTTTTATTAATGATAACAGATTTGAAATGGATGATGATATTCCGACACAAAGTCCGGCTCCTCAAGTAGGAATTTACTTATATTCTTCCATATTAGGCCAAACGATAGAGCAGAATGCTTTTGTCCGAAGTAATGAATATTCAAGATATTCGATTGGAGTTTTAGCAGGATATACAGGGTCTTATTACAATAGGATCAATGAAAACACTTTTACCGGACTTGACATGGGTACAGAAACCTATGGCAAAAATGGAGAACTTATTGAAAAATATGTATCCGGATTAACTTATACTTGTAATGAATTCGCCGATATAACAGACTATGATTTTTATATTAAATACCCCAATAATGGTTTGTATGGAATGAATCCGATTCAATCTAATCCTGGATTGTTAGTAACTACACCATATCATTATGGTGCTCAAAATATATTTAGCTATTCAGGTTTTGATATGAATCGACATGATTTTGACAATAAAAACGTTGATAAGCCAATAAAGTATTATTTTAAAACTGAATCTGGAACAAGATATGAGCCTTATTTTTTCACTCCTGTTGGTGTCGAAAAAATTGAAATTAATCAGACAAAGGCATGTCCAACTTCCTCTTTTTTTAATAAATCATATTCTGAACTTTCTAACGAAATAAACACAGCAAAATATGAACTCGATCTAATTGGAATTGCACTTGAATCAGAAACAGATTCTTTAATAATTGATAGCTTGCAAAAAAATGCAGCATATTACAGTTTTGTGTTGCAAACATCAGGTGCAGATTTAATTGAAGTCCTTGACTCCAATCAGGCTCCATTGGATACGATAATTCATTGGTTGGATAGAATTGACCTTTTGGGAGCGGATCTGATGATTGCTGAGCGTTTAGCAGATGCGGGTCTGATTACAGATGCAAAAGACAAACTTGATGATATATTAATTGGATATGACTTAACCACTGAAGAGGAGGATGATATTTTAGAGTTAAAAGATATTTATGACCTTCCAGAATATAACAATCCGGATTCTATTTCTTCAATAAATATTAATGGTTTACGAAGTCTTATATTTCATGGACCACTCACGAGTGGGGTTGCAAGAACAATACTAGGAATAAAAGGAGAATTCTATGATTTACCATATTTCTTCGTCGGTGATACGATCTTACCACGGAAATCTAAAGTTGAAAATAATTATAAGGATATAAAGCTTTATCCAAATCCGACATCAGGGGTTGTAAACCTGATAGTTGAAAAAGAAAATGAGCATTCAACAATTTGGATTTATGATATGTTTGGCAATCAATTACTACGACAGAAATTAAATATTGGAAAAAACTTAATAAATATAGACAAATCAAATACCGGAATCGTTATTTATAATATATTTAATGAGCAAGGTAAAATGATAAAATCAGGCAAACTCATTACAATCAAGTAAGCCAAATAGGCTCGGGTGTATCGCCCGAGCCTATTTATTATTTTATCCTTTAATTCTACTATCATGAAATTATATATTTTATTTTATTTTACAATATTTGCTATATCTCTAAATGCACAAGAAACATACCTAAGCCAATATTACCCTTTTTCAAGTACTGATAGATTTACTCGATTTCAGGATGTTCTATATGAGAATGATTCCTTGACGGTATTTGGTCAAATAAATGATGATACTATAAGGTGGAATCAGAATGCTTTTATCGCACGTTTCGACACGCTAGGCAATCTAGCCCGGATAAAAATATTATACCACCCGGACGACAAGGAATCCGTGATACCTTATGAATTTGCGAAAATTTCTACAACTTCAGATGGCGGCTACTTAATTTTCATTTCTGCATTTGATGTCTGGAGCCATGAAGTATTATCAAGTTGGATAAAAACTTTAATATCGAATTTTCTAAAATATACAATATAGGCAATTCGACAACTTTGAGCATTGAATCTATTGAAATACTTAATCATTATTATTCAGCTAGCATTGTAAGTACACCAGAAAATGACGCATTTGTTGGATTGTTAAAAACTGACAATTTGGGGAATTTAGTTTGGAACAATATATATTCTGACTCGACAGCAATACTTCATCAAATTAAAAAGTATAAAAGTAACGAGATAACTTTGACTCTTTCTAAAAAAAGAATTATAGGTTCCGGACTTTCTATTTTGACCATAGATACCTCAGGAAATATTATTAAAGAAGTGAAATCAGAAAAAATAAATGAAGGTGCATGTTACAGTTTAGATACTATAGGAGATGGGGGTTATATTTATGTTTCTCATGATTTTCCAAATCCTCCTGATATATACACTACGGAAACTAGAATAACTCGAATAGATAGTGTCGGTAAAGTAGTTTGGGAAAGGAGATTTGCAGAAGGTGAAAAAAATAATAGTTTACTATATGATATGGAGAAAAATAATGATGGCAGTTTTACAATTATAGGAGAATTATATGGGAAAGGGCTGGCAATTAGAATAAATCAAGATGGTGAAATCCAATGGAGGCATAAATATGTTAATAATTCAATTCAAGGTTCTACAGGTTATTTTCAAGTGTTAAAAGCTTCAGCAATGTTACTTGGAGGTAACATCATTGGCTGCGGTAGTTTTTTTAATCATACTCCAGGGCCAGGTGCTGAACAAGGTTGGCTAGCCAAAATACTTCCTGATGGCTGTATAGACCCACTATGTAAAACTAATATTTCAACGGAAACCCTTAGCACCTTCATATCTCCGGAGGAAAATGGAAATATAGCGAATATCTATCCTAATCCTACATCAGGACAGGTTTTTGTAGATTTAAACGTCTATGTTAAAGAGTCAATATTTCAAGCATTTGACCTCACGGGTCACTTAATATTGAAGAAAAATATAAATCCAGGGAAAAATGTACTTCAGTTCGATAATTCATACACCGGACTGGTGTTATATACTATTCATGATGAGAAAGGTAAAATGATAAAATCAGGTAAACTCATTATTATCAAATAAGTCTAATAGGCTCGGGTTTATTGCCCGAGCCTATTTATTATTCTGTAACTATTCATCTCAATTGTTCCATGTAATATGTTGATTATTAAATATATATAAAATTAATTATGTTGGACTATTCTTGCACGAATAAATTGCCTCTTGAATATGAGCACTATACATATACACATTAATATAATATATTTTGTGTAAATAATATAAATGATTAATAACCAATGTTTTAATTCAGGTGAATAGTTACATTATTCTATCCTTTAATTCTGCTATCATGAAATTATATATTTTATTTTATTTTATAATATTTGCTATATCTCTAAGAGCACAAGAAACATACCTAAGTCAATATTACCCATTTTCAAGTACTGATAGATTTACTCGATTTCAGGATGTTCTATATGAGAATGATTCCTTGACGGTATTTGGTCAAATAAATGATGATACTATAAGGTGGAATCAGAATGCTTTTATCGCACGTTTCGACACGCTAGGCAATCTAGCCCGGATAAAAATATTATACCACCCGGACGACAAGGAATCCGTGATACCTTATGAATTTGCGAAAATTTCTACAACTTCAGATGGCGGCTACTTAATTTTCATTTCTGCATTTGATGTCTGGAGCCATGAAGTATTATACAAGTTGGATAAAAACTTTAATATCGAATTTTCTAAAATATACAATATAGGCAATTCGACAACTTTGAGCATTGAATCTATTGAAATACTTAATCATTATTATTCAGCTAGCATTGTAAGTACACCAGAAAATGACGCATTTGTTGGATTGTTAAAAACTGACAATTTGGGGAATTTAGTTTGGAACAATATATATTCTGACTCGACAGCAATACTTCATCAAATTAAAAAGTATAAAAGTAACGAGATAACTTTGACTCTTTCTAAAAAAAGAATTATAGGTTCCGGACTTTCTATTTTGACCATAGATACCTCAGGAAATATTATTAAGGAAGTGAAATCAGAAAAAATAAATGAAGGTGCATGTTACAGTTTAGATACTATAGGAGATGGGGGTTATATTTATGTTTCTCATGATTTTCCAAACGCACCTGATATTTACACTACAGAAACCAGAATAACTCGAATAGATAGTGTAGGGAAAGTCATATGGGAAAAGAGATTTGCTGAAGGAATGTTCAATAATAGTTTTTTATATGATATGGAAAGGAATAGAGATGGAAGCTTCACAATTGTTGGTAAATTACTTGGAGAAGGAATGGCCATTCGTATAAAACAAGACGGTGAAGTTATGTGGAGGCATAAATATAAAAATACACCCATACAGGATTCTACTGCATATTATAGAAGAATAAATAGTTGTGATATGTTACCTGGAGGCAACATCATTGGTTGTGGCAACTTTTTTCATCACACACCTGGCCCTGAAGCTGAACAAGGTTGGCTTGTTAAAATACTTCCTGACGGATGTATAGATCCACTATGTAAAACTAATATTTCAACGGAAACCCTTAGCACCTTCATATCTCCGGAGGAAAATGGAAATATAGCGAATATCTATCCTAATCCTACATCAGGACAGGTTTTTGTAGATTTAAACGTCTATGTTAAAGAGTCAATATTTCAAGCATTTGACCTCACGGGTCACTTAATATTGAAGAAAAATATAAATCCAGGGAAAAATGTACTTCAGTTCGATAATTCATACACCGGACTGGTGTTATATACTATTCATGATGAGAAAGGTAAAATGATAAAATCAGGTAAGTTGATCGTTATAAATTAAAAAACTAATGATTAAGTTCACTTTTAAATTAAATTGAGGAGATTGGCAGTTGATACAACTCTTGACTTACTTTATAATTGAATTTCATTCGAGTATATTCCATTATTCCATGGTTTAGAAATAATTATTAGGACTAAAGTCCATTCACTTTTCTTTTGTGATCCGTCGGCTAAAGCCGGCGGCAAGTTAGATTGTGCTCATTTATTAGCTTTATTTAAAATGGCATTTATCCACATTTATTAGGAAGGAGTTTTTACTCAGACAAAAACATCTAGGCAACTTAGATTCTTAGCTTCCATATTATTTCAATAATTATATGATATGAAGAAAATCAATAAATTAATGTATGCCTTTTTAATTATAAGCATCTCATTTACCTATTCATGTCAATCATCAGGCTCTGATTCCAAGCCAAATAATAATGCGCCTCCGCTGATTCTATCAAAATAACAGATGACCAAGATATACTTAAAGACACATCGGCTAATTATGAAATGGTATCACTGGATGGCTTTTTTCTCATAGACAATAAAGGAAATAAAATTTATGAAATTTTTCCCTATGACAATGGGCCTGACTATGTTTCTGAAGGATTGCAGCGCAAATCAGTAATCAGTAATCAGTAATCAGTAATAAATCTTATGAATCATTGACTAAATACAAAAAGCTGATTATTTTGAAAAAAAGTACCTTTGCGATAAAAACTCGTTAACTCCTTACAACCATGAGACCTCAACTTAATAAACAAATTTCACTTGAAGACTTTAACACGCATTATTGGCTGAGGTCGGAGTTAATTGAATTTTGCAAAAAGGAAAAACTGCCCTCTACAGGAGGTAAAATTACAATCGTCAAAATAATAAACTTTTACCTGCAAACCGGTCAAGTACTTCAACCTGAGATCAAGAAAGCTAAAACCATAAATTCCAAATTCGATTGGCATAGCGAACCTTTAAGTTTAGATACAATTATTACAGACAGTTACAAAAATACTCAAAACGTCCGTAGGTTTTTCCTCAAAGAAATCGGCAACCACTTCAGCTTCAATATTACTTTCATGAGTTGGTTCAAAGAAAATGCCGGCAAGACTTTAAGGGATGCTATTCCAGCTTGGAGAAATATTCATGAGCAAAAAAACGGTAAAAACGCAAAATTAAAGATCGCACCTCAATTTGAATTTAACACTTATGTGCATGACTTCCTTGCTGATAATCCAGATAAAGTGTTAAAAGACGTTATTATATGTTGGAAAGAAAAACGACAATTGAAGGAGGCGAAGATTTATAAACGTGCTGATCTCCGCTTCCTTTAAAATATTCTATACTTAAGTTTCGGTAATCAAATCTTCTTTTTTGAAGAATAATTTTAAATTTTAATAAAATGTTAGATGTTAGAAGGTAGATTTTAGATGGCCCTTCATCAATCAAATGAATATTTTTTCTATTAAACCTATTAAAGAAAAAATATGAATCAATTGACTAAACTCCATCTAACATCTAACATCAGCCATCTACCTTTGTTTCTTAACTACCGAAACTTGAGTTCTATACTTTCTTGACAAACTGAGTCAGAAGTACGATATGCTGATCATTGACCCTACCTTCGATTTGTTCTGCATTGTCCTTTACCAAAGTAATTCTTCTTACTGTCAGCCCTCGTTTGGCAACAATATTAGCGCCTTTCACATCAAGATCCTTAATAACAATGACATTGTCACCTTGTTTAAGGACGACACCATTGCTGTCACGATGAATGATTCCGCCATCGATGTCAGCATCTGCCCATTCTTGAGTCTCATCATCCAGAAAGACCATGCCAAGAATATCCTGTGCCCAAGCTGCATCCCCGAAATCCCTTAGAATCCTGTAAGAAAGCACTTGAACTGCCGTGATATCACTCCAGATAGTTTCTCCCAATATACGCCAATGTGCACTATCTCTTGTTGTTGGATCTTCAATCTGAGAATGACAAGTTTTGCAAAGAGCAACTTGTTCATCCACCGAATTACCCGTTTTTGGAGCTACTACATACGGAAATATAGTTCCTGCAGCACCGCACATCTCGCATTTTGAGCCGGATCTTTGTATAAGTTCAGTTGATAAATTATTCATATTTATTCAATTTTAAGGCGCAAAGGTAAGCTTTTTTGGTTAGCATCTTTCAATGTCCTTATAGATAACCTTTACAGTACCGGCGCCAGAGGTGCATTATCAAGATAAGTACTCTATAATTAAATCAAACGAATCTAAATATTTAGTTTTCAATTAATAGTCTGCAAGACATTTTTTATCTTTATCTTTCAAAATCTACGAATTAAAAATAGGAAGATGAACACGGCAGACCATAATAGAATAATTGATTGCGAAAAAAGGTTGATGGATGCATTTCAACAAAGGGACATATCCAGTCTGGATGAACTGTTTCATGAAGATGTCATGTTCGTCATTCCTAATGGACAAACGCTTAATAAGTCTCAAGTCCTCGATAATTATCGTGGTGGAGATATGTACATGAGTTCCATCACCACTAGTGACCTTTTGATGCACTTTATCGGTGATAATGCTGTCGTATCAATGAATGTTGAATTTAGCGGCCATTATTATGACAATGTAATCAATGCAAGATACAGGTATATAAGAGTCTGGAAACTTTTCTACGGCCATTGGAAAGTGATTTCTGTGGGAGGAATTCCTATCACCTAATTTATTTAAAGATTTAATAAACTTTTCACAATGACTTCTGCTGCTATTTCACTTCCTTTCAAAGAAGGATGGAATTGATCCGGACCATAATAGGAGTAATCATTTGTTTTATCACAATATTCCTTCCAAATTTTACCAACAGGACATAAAATTGAATTAGTTGAATTGGCAGCATCCGTGTAATTATTTATCACACCATTGAAATTTTCATAATTTGCCAATGCAGGCCACACCATAAAATATGCGAGTCTTGAACCACTTTGTTTGCAAAGATCATTGTATTTAGGACCATATTCCAATAATATTTCCCTCCCCTCCGCTTGCGATGATGGACCTTGTTGAATCACCACAAAATCGTATTTATTGTATGAAATCAATTGTTGAACTTTGCCATCATCCCAATGATCTGAGATGGCATAATTGGGTAATGCCAGCATTTCAGTTTTTATATTTATACCATATATTTTTCCTTTATCTGACACTAGACCGGGCAGGTCATTGACATAAGTCAGGCTATTCCCAACGAAAAGTATTGTGATCAAAGAATCATTCTTTAACGGGATGAATGTTAATTTTTCCTTGCTACAGGCACTTGCCGCCATTATATGAATAGTCATTAAGAAGAGAATATTCAATAATCCTGGTACTATAATACGCTTGTTCATTAGAATTAATTTATGGTCCGTTTTTATCTTATTAGCTATTATTGACCAATTTATACAAAATTGTTGAAAATGAGTCTCAATCAACATTTGAAAGCATGAAATAACTCTAAAATCTAATTAAATTCTTTTCTATTAAGTCACGGATACTTAAAAAAATCAGCCCATACTTTTAATATTTGTCTAGTGAAAGAAAAGACGTAATTCGATAAAACATAACTTATCGGTATACCGAATTGAATCATTTTTCAAAACAACAATGAAATTGTATATTTGAATTATAATAATTGCAATATGGCTGTTGAATTTACTGTTTCCGCAACATTTTCTGTATCGAAGAAATTATTATATGACACATGGCTTAGTTCAAGCGGACATGGCGATATGACAAATGACCAGGCTGAATATTCAGATATGGTTGGAGAAAAATTCTTAGCTTATGATGGTTATATCTGGGGGAAAAATATTGAACTTATTCCCTTTGATAAAATCGTTCAATCATGGCGAACTTCAGATTTTTCAGATGACGAGGAGGATTCCAGACTGGAGATTTCTTTTTTTTCTGAAGATGAATATACAATATTGACTATATTTCATAGTAAATTGCCTCCTCACGGTATGACTTATAAACAAGGTTGGATTGATAATTATTTTGAACCAATGACAGCCTATTTCAATTCATTGTGATCAAAAAATTCCCTATCAAATGCTTGTATTTAATCTAAGATTCATAATTCTCCTAATAATATTTCAATTAATTTATTTCCAGGAAGTATTTACCCAAAATCCCGGCAACCCTATAAGCGAAGGATGGTATGCCGATCCTGAAGGCACAGTTTTGGGAGATCAGTATTGGATCTTTCCTACTTACTCGGCAAAATATGAAGAGCAAACTTTCTTTGATGCCTTTTCATCTATAGACATGATTTACTGGCAAAAACATTCAAATATCCTGGATACCTCTGCGATCAAATGGGCAAAGCAGGCCATGTGGGCGCCATCGGTAGTTCAAAATAAAGATAAGTATTATTTCTTTTTCTCGGCCAATGATATTCAACGTCCGGAACGGGAAGGCTGGGATGAAAATAATCCGATCAATCACAGTGGAGGCATAGGCATAGCTGTAGCCTCCAATCCTGCAGGACCTTACAAAGATTATTTAGGAAAACCATTATTGAGTGATTTTTATAATGATGCGCAGCCCATCGATCAATTTGTATTCAAAGATACCGATGGTCAGTGGTACATTATCTATGGCGGTTGGAGTCATTGCAACATTGGAAAATTAAAAGACGATTTTACAGGATTTGTTGAATGGCCTGATGGAAAGTTATTCCATGAGATCACTCCTGAAGGCTATGTCGAAGGGCCATTTATTTTTTTACGCAATAATAAGTATTACTTCATGTGGTCAGAAGGTGGCTGGGGCAATGATACCTATAAAGTAGCTTATGCCATTTCAGACAAGATCACCGGTCCATATACCAAGATCGGCACCATTCTTGAATCTGATGCCGAAGTAGCAACTGGTGCCGGGCATAATTCGGTGATAAAATCTCCAAATTCAGATGACTACTACATCGTCTATCACAGGAGACCAATTCCCAATGAGGGAAGAGACCATCGTGTGACCTGCGTTGATTGGCTCTACTTTAATGAGGACGGCACAATTAAGGAAGTTAAGATGACTTTTGAAGGGGTGGGAGAAGAGAGGTAGTCAGTGGTCAGTGGTCAGTAATCAGTAATCAGTAATCAGTAATCAGTAATTAGTAATTAGTAATCAGTAATCAGTGGTCAGTAATCAGTGGTCAGTACTCAAAGCGGAAATTGGTAAGTGTAGTTCCGGAGATTCATTCTAATTTCTAATTTCTTACTTCTAATTTTTTTTTAAAACAGCAATTAGTTACTTAAATAGTTACACCAAATAACAATTAACAATTAACAATTCCTCCCATGTGTGAGCATCTTATAGAACTCGAAAATGAACTTAAATTAATTGACATCAAGGAAAACTCTCGTGGAGAAGCATGGTCACCAATTGCAGGGAATGGGTTTATTATGATTGCTATCTGAAAACTGAAAACATAATAACCAGGTTAAAACTTCCTGATTTTGTCGTAGCTACCAGCAATGATGACCCTCGATCCGGACTTGAAGAGGGCCTATACTGTGAAAAATGCGAAGATGCAATCATGGGCTACCACAGAATTCTAGATGGTAAAAGGAATGTTAAAACAATCTCCTGAGACCTACGAAAAGTTTAAATAAACTATCTTTACCTGTTACCCAAATGGACTAAAGATTAACTAAGCATGAATTTTATTAAATATATTTTATTTTTAATACCGACGGTTATTTATTCGCAGAATGATCAATGGTCTGTTTACATGACTCCATCTGAAGTGCACAAGCAACTTTCAGACTATATCGGAAAATTTGATATTGAAGTAAAAATGTGGATGGAAACATCAAAAGAACCAATGATTGTCACTGCAAAGTCTACAAATAAAATGACCTTAGGCGAACGGTTTCTTGAAATGAGTCAATCAGGAGACATGATGGGTATGGATTATCAGGCATCATCAATACTTGGTTATAACACCATTAGCAAAGAATTTACATTTACTAACATCACCAATATGGGTACAGGAACCTTGACGTTAATAGGAAAATGGGTTGAAGAAGGAAAATCAATCGATCTCAAAGGACAGATGGTTAATCCTGAAAACAATGCACTAATAGATGTTAGACAAGTAATTAGTTTTTTGGACAAAGATCATTTTCTGGTGGAAAATTTTGACAAATTCAGTGACGGTCCAGAGCAAAAATCCATAGAATACAGGTATACCAGGTCTAAATAATTAATAAAAAATCCTCTAATAATTAATGAAATTACAACAGACCATATTAATGTTGATCATATTGTCAGGTTCAAAATATGCTTATACCCAAGATTATATGTTCAATGTCATTGATCAAACATGGATGGCACCGGATCTGAAGTTGAGACAATTTGAAATTGAAGATACCTTGCAAATTGGAAATACTTTCTTCATAAAAAAAGAAAAGCTAGACAAATTCATTCCTAAAGGGTGGAAACTGCCAGATTTAAATGATATAAATTTATTAATTAAAAATCTGGATGGGCCAACAAATGACGATGGTGGCAAAATCATTTCTGCAAATAATCTAAGTAAAATAATGCCCTTTAGACTAAATGGCATTTACTATGAATCCATGAAACAATTAATTGGCGTTCACTCAATGACAGCTTATTATACAGCAGCTGATATAGAAAAATCTATTGATTCAGAAATAGAAACCACCCAGGTAAGTTTATATATTCATTCAAATAGAAACGGCGAACTTATTGTTGAACCATTATATTCCAAAATTAAAAATGGTCAAATTTATTGCAATGTACTCTTTATTAAAAAGATATAAATCGGACAATTATGAATGAACTTGAAAACAATAGAGCAGCAATTCCATTTCAAACAATTGATTGGGCTTCAATCGAAAAGATTGAACACAAGGGCCAGGAAGGCACTTCATTCTGGCAAACTATTCAAATCGGAGGTTTAAGAATTAGGAAAGTAGCATACCAACCGGGATACATTGCAGATCATTGGTGTCAGAAAGGACATATTGTGCATTGCCTGGAAGGTTCATTTGTAAGTGAATTAAGTACTGGGGAAGAAATATACTTAACTAAAGATCAATCATATGTGGTTTCGGATGGCTTAAGTAGTCATAGATCTTATTCAAAAGAAGGCGTTTTACTATTTATTATAGATGGAGATTTTCTAAAGTAAATTCACAGGTAATTCTTTGCTTCTAAATTAAAGATAACCTGGTGAGGTAAATATAAATTGGAAAAAGTAAAAAGCAGTTGAGGATATTTCTACTTTGTTGATAGCTAGAGTTTATAGATAAATTATTCAGTTTTAATATTTAGATTCTATTTTTTAAATTTGCCAAAAAACAAATATTATTAGCCACTAATTTCACGAATGATGCTTTGCATCAAACACGAATTTATTCATGCATTATACTCGATGTTGCTTGCGCGGTAGTGCAAAAAAACATTCTAAATATTCTACTTCAAATTATAATAACTCAAACTACGATTAGCAAACGTAATCTCTTTATGGAAGCAAGGGCTAATAAATATCTTTCTTTATCCATTAGGCTGAATCATCCAAAATTAACTTTCATAGATTTTCGATACAATTTCATCAAATTGTTTAATTTTCCAGCCTAATTCAAGGATTAATAAAAATATGAAACGAACAATTATTCTATTGCTGTGTACAATGTCAACTATGCTGTCTGCACAATTTTCACACATACAATACATGCGACCAAATGACCAAAATGGTTTAAATATTTTTGAGGAAAGCAAAATGGATTCTACTCCATATAGCGGACTAAAAGTTAAACTAGGTGGTGATTTCGCCTTACAGTTTCAAGGATTAAATCAATCTAACAATCTGAACAATCTGGTTGAACTTGGAAATAATTTAAATCTTCCAACTGCCAACTTAAATCTTGATGTCCAATTATTGGATGGTGTAAGAATGCATCTCAGAACCTACCTTTCTTCCCGCCATCACAATGAATCGTGGATTAAAGGAGGGCATTTGACCATAGATAAACTTGATTTTATCAAACCCGGTTTTCTAAAAGGGTTCATGAACCATGCAACGTTGACATTAGGTCTGGATGAATTCAATTACGGAGACGCTCATTACAGACGTTCAGATAATGCCAGAGCTATTTACAACCCATTCGTAGGAAATTACATTATGGATGCTTTCTCCACTGAAGCATTCGGTGAATTAACAATTCAAAACAATGGACTCCTCGTAGTTTTGGGCGTAACTAATGGTAAAATAAATCAAAGTGTCGTAGTCGCTGATACTACTGACGACAAGCCTTCTATTTATGGGAAACTTGGTTTTGACAAACAGTTTACTAAAAATCTCAGAATCAGACTTACGGGATCGGCCTATTATAATAAAGGCGCTACTACCGGCAAATGGCTTTATGGCGGGGATCGTGCAGGTTCCAGATATTACAGTGTCCTTCACACATTAAAAGATGCAAATGGAAATTCAGAAGGGACAGATTTTGATGGAAGATTCAATGCAGGATTTACACAAATGACTGCACTTCAAATAAATCCTTTTTTCAAATTCAAAGGATTGGAGTTATTTGGTATCTATGAAATGGTGATTGGAGACAATGTAATTGACGGAAAAAAAGAAGGTAGTTTCACACAGATCGGCGCCGAAATGCTCATTCGATTTGGAAAGCAGGAAAAGTTCTACCTGGGCGGCAGGTATAATACCGTTAATGGTAAAAGATTTGAAGGCGACCGCGTAGAACTTGAGATCCTCAGATATAATGTTGGCGGCGGATGGTACATTTCTAAAAATATCCTTGCCAAAGCAGAATATGTGAATCAGGAATATAAAGGAGCTGGTTGGGATGGTCGTTTTGAAGGAGCAAAATTTAGCGGATTCAATATCGAAGCAGTTGTTAGTTTTTGAAGGTGAGGAGGTGAGAAGGTGAGAATTGTATTCCAAAATTGTTGATTCCGAAAAATAATTATGCTTGCAATCACAAATCGATTCAGTAAATATTTCAATTCAGTAAATTTTAAGATCTGTTAATGCAATGGATTGAACTTTGAGTTTTTCAACACATTATTCTATTCACAATTCACTAGGTCTAGGGACATTTTGCCACTAAAATCCAGATCATATATATTTTTAAAAACCATCTTCCCATCTTCTTCTGCGCTTTCTCCATAACCTTCTATATAAGAATCACCAACTTTCTTGAAGGCAACTTCCCGTATGCTTTCTTTGCCTTCTGACATGAATTTATAGTCAAGTAACAAGATATCAGCCACCATTCTACCTTCTATTTCTCCGGTATTTTTATCTTTGCCATCAAAACTATATGTCAAAGTACCGGTCACCACACTATCCTGAGTAATTGTCTTCATATATACTGTATCTTTTTTGTGCAAATATTTGAAACAATCAATAGAACGAACTATCTCTTTGGGTACATCTACATTTTGCTCCTCCTGCTTGGGATTTTGTTTGCATGAGACGATAAATGATAAGATAAATAGCAGATATATATATTTATTTGAATTCATTTTTTGTATTAATTTTATTTGAAGGAATAAAAATACAATTAAAATTTAAAACTAATTGGTTCTAACAAATTAGTTGAAATTAAATCGGAGTTTTGATTTTGCTTTTAAAATAAAAAATATGCGCAAAACCATGTTCTCTGACGGATTCCCATCCTAGGATTAATCATACCGTTTTCTTATAATTTATCACCGCCCAAGCATTAAAGAATAAAGCAAATCCTGTCATGATCAAAAATTTATATTTTATATCACCAAATGTACTCCCTTTCAAAACCACCATCCGCATTACCTCAATGAAATGGGTTACCGGATTTAGATTCGCGATTACCTTAGCCCAACCTGGCATGGAATCAATAGAAGTAAAGAGTCCACTCATGAGCATAAATATCATCATGAAGAAGAAGGCTACTGACATTGCTTGTTGCTGGGTCTCAGAATAGGTGGAAATTAACAATCCTATTCCCAATACAGCTATCAGAAATAAAAATAGATAGGAATACAATAGGAATATACTTCCTAATGGCTTAATACCATAGATCACCATGCCGACTCCAAATAATCCAACTGAAAAAACAAACACTCCTATGGCCCAGAATGGAATTAATTTACCAAGTATAAAGTACGTTTTTTTAATTGGTGTAACATTGATTTGCTCTATGGTACCTACTTCTTTTTCTTTGACAATATTCAAAGCACACATATACGCACCGATCATGGTAACTAATGTAACAAGGATACCCGGAACCATAAACCATTTGTAATTCATCTGTGGATTAAACCAATATGAGGAAGTGGCATAGATAACCGAATTTAAATTCACCTTCGATAAAGGCTGGAATTGCAATCTGATGTCATTGTTGAAATTTGATAAAATATTGCTCAGGTATGCCCCTCCCAGGTTAGCCTTTACGCCATTGATGGCATTTACTGCTATGAAAACCTGACCATGATCTTCTTTTATTAGGTTTCTTTCAAAATTGGCTGGAATTTCTAGTATTAGGTCAGCTTTATCTTGCTCTATCTGGAGTGTTGCTTCCTTATATGAATTACTGTATTGGGACAAGATAAAGTAACCTGAACCTGTTATTTTAGATATCATTTGCTGTGAGAAGGACGAGTGATCGTGATCCACTATGGCAATATTTATATTTTTTATTTCATAATCTGCTGCCAGTGGCATTATCATCAATTGTATGATCGGTGCAGCAAATATCATAGGTAATAATGCTTTATTCCTAAATATTTGTTTGAATTCTTTGATCAGTAAAAACTTTAGCGTCCTCATATCCTTAATTGATAATTAAAAGTGGAAAGTTGAATTGAGATTTCATTAAGACAATCTTATTTTGAATTTTTTGAAACTGATGAATAATAGAAATACAGTCATTCCAAGGAGTACCATCGTTTCTTTCCATATAGCTGCAATGCCTAGTCCTTTTATCATAATAGATTTAACTATAGTATAGTACCAACTGGATGGAAATATTTTAGAAACGACCTGGAGAGGTATAGGCATATTCTCTATAGGGAATAAAAATCCGGTCAGAAGTAGTGTCGGGATCATCATTCCAATTAACGAAATGAGCATGGCTGATTGCTGAGAGTTTGAAATATTGGAGATCAGCAAACCTAATGATAGTGATGTCAAGATCAACAAACTACTTTCCCCAAATAGCAACATGATGCTCCCATTGATGGGCATATCAAGCAGTGTAACGCTCAAGGCGAGTATCACAACTAAATTAATCAACGACAAAAAGAAGTAAGGAATGGCCTTGGCAATGATGACGAGGAATGGATTAAACGGAGATACTAATAGTACTTCCATCGTCCCACTTTCCTTTTCTTTAACGATAGATACTGATGTCATCAGGACACAAACCAATAACAACACAAGTGCCATTACTCCCGGTACAAAATTTGTTGAACCTTTAAGCTCTGGGTTGTAAAGCATTCTGATCTCAGGTACGATTTGGTAGGGCATTTTTTGAGTTACCGAGATTTCTTTCTGATAGGATGAAATTATTGAATTGATATAAAATGTGAGTGCGGTTGCAGTATTTGGATCAGAAGCATCTGCGATGATTTGAATCTGTGCACTTCCAAGATGCGCAAGATCATCCGCCATTTGAGCAGGGAATATCACAGCAGCCTTAATAGTGCCAGATTTAAATGCAGTTTCAATATCCTTGTGACTCATAAGTGAACGGACAATTTGAAAAGTATTTCCTGCTTCCAGTTGGTTGGTGATCCTTCTTGAGGTTTCATCTTTTGCATAGTCACACACCACAATTTTGGAATTTTTGATCTCATTTGTTAGTGCAAATCCAAATAGCAATATCAATGTCACAGGCATTCCAAATAACATTAATAAAGTCTTTTTATCACGGAAGACATGGAGGAATTCTTTTTTAACGAAGGCGGATAGTGCGGAGCTCATCTTTTATAATTGAAAATTGATTAATATATTTTGGGAAATATTTACTCTGATTACTTAAGGCTTATGGCCAATAGGTAATAGCCTATGGCCATAAGCTGATGGCTGATGGCTATGTTGTGGAAACGAGATAGTTTATTTTATTCATCGTATTTTTATTTAACTCTTAAAGCTCATAATATCCTTTTAAAGATTAGACCAATAGCCAATAGCTGATGGCTTTGTTGTGGAAATGAGATCAGTTTTTTTGTTCATGTTATTTATGTTTTAAGTATTAAAGTACATTTTATTCTTTGTAACGATTGAGGCCAATAGCCAACCAACTATTTACGAATTATGAGTAATTGTTTTATAAATGCCTGAATCATTTTAATTTCCAGCTCAATTAATTCTTCAAGTTTACTTAATTTTTCTTCAGGAGTCCACTTAAACTCTCTTATTATTATTAAATATGTTTGCAACTCAAAAGCAGATCCTAATGCTATTTGCAAAAATCTGGCGTAATCCTTATCACTATTACGACTGCTGCCCTCAGCAATGTTAGCTGGTATAGAAACCGCTGCTCTGTTAATCTGAGATGTAATAGAAAATTTTTCTTCTTGTGGGAAAAGTTTTGATAATTGGTATGTCATTTTCACTATTTCGATTCCTTGTTTCCATACATTTAATTCTTTGAAATTCTTCATTAGATTTTTTTTTAATATTTTGTAGAATTGGTGATTGTTATTAAGTTTATTTGTAATAAGAGGAGCTTTTCAAGCATAATTATGATAGATTAAGCAAATGGCTAATTGTTATAGCTGATGGCTTTGTTGTGGAAATGAGATCAGTTTTTCTATTCATCGTAATTTTGATTTAAAAATAAAGTACATTTTATTCTACGAAAAGTATGGAGCCAATAGCCAATAGCTGATGGCTTCGTTGTGGAAATGAGATTATTTTTTCTATTCATCGTATTTTTGGTTAAACATTTAGAGTAAATATTATTCTTTGTATCGCTTGGAGCCAATAGCTAATAGCCAACAGCCAATAGCCATTTTCAATTCTCCCCTCTCGTAGCCCCTCTCGCCATCTCATAAAAAACCTCATCCATAGTGCCAACACCAAATTGCTTTTTCAGATTAGCAGGCGTATCGCACGCTTTCATTTCACCATCTACCATCATAGATATTCGATTGCAATATTCAGCTTCATCCATGTAATGGGTTGTAACGAATATCGACATGCCACGATCTGCGGCTTCATATATCAAGTCCCAGAATTGTCTTCTGGTGACAGGATCAACGCCTCCAGTGGGTTCATCTAGAAAAACTATTTTTGGATCATGTAATATGGCTACTGAAAATGCTAATTTTTGCTTCCATCCAAGGGGCAAACTACCAACTAGTTTTTTTGACTCATTTGAAAGTCCGAGTTGGTCTATCAATTGACTGCTTTTATATTTTATTTCTTTGTCTGAAAGACCATAAATTCCGCCAAAAAAATTAATGTTCTCTATTACTGTAAGATCTTCGTATAAGGAGAACTTTTGACTCATGTATCCAATGTTCTTCTTAATTTCTTCCGTTTGTTTATAAATGTCAAATCCTGCGATGGTCGCGCTTCCTGAGGAAGGAATGGAAAGACCGCAAAGCATTTTTATAGCAGTTGTCTTACCTGCCCCATTTGCCCCCAGGAATCCAAATATCTCCCCGGCATAAACTTCAAAAGTGATCTCATTTGCCGCAATAAAATCACCAAATTTCTTTGTTAGTTTATCTGTTTTAATTACAATATCTTTCATGCGGTCTTATTCATTAAACGGATGAAACAATCTTCAATAGTGGGAGAAATAATTTCTATTTCAATTGATTTGTGTTCAAGTTGATTTAATTTATTTTGTAATTCTGATATTGTAAGTTCATCAACATCTATGAAGGTAATATGAATACTATCTCCAAATGAATAACTACTTTTGATCAACGTATCATGCCTAAGGTCTTTCAATAATTTACTCATGTCATCTGACCTTATCGCAAATAATTTATCTGGAAATTGTTTGGTGATATTATCCGGAGTATCTATAGACATGATCTCTCCATCTTGTATCAAGGCGATTCTTTCACACAAGGATGCCTCGTCCATATAAGGTGTCGATACAAGAATAGTGATGCCTTGTTCTTTCAATCTTTTGAGCATTTCCCAAAATTCTTTGCGAGACACTACATCTACTCCGGTAGTGGGTTCGTCAAGGAAAAGCACTGAAGGGCGGTGGATAAGCGCGCAACATAAAGCTAATTTTTGCTTCATTCCTCCCGACAATTTTCCTGCTCTGCGATCTTTGAATGGCTCGATTTGGATATAGATTTCCTTTATAAGATCATAATTCTCTTCGATAGTGGTATTAAAAATAGTCGCAAAAAATGTCAAATTCTCAAGAACAGTAAGGTCCTGGTAAAGTGAAAACTTTCCAGGCATATAACCTACCTTTTTTCGAATTTCCTTAAAATCCTTTATTATATCCAAATCATTCACTGTTGCCACTCCTTCATCCGGTAATAACAGCGTTGTCAGCACTCTGAGCAAAGTTGTCTTTCCTGCTCCATCTGGGCCAATTAAACCAAACAATTCCCCTTTATTCACGGAGAAAGTTATATCTTTTATCGCCGGACGATCTAATCCAGGATAGGATTTTGTAAGATTATTGATTGTTATATCGAGCATGGGTATTTAGCTAATGGCCACTTGCTGATAGCTGATGGCTTTGTAATGGAAAAAGTGTTATTTTTTTATTCATTATCTTTTTGTTTAAATCATTAAAGTAGAATTTACTTTTCGTAAGTATTGGAGCTAATAGCTGATGGCTGATGGCTGATGGCTGATAGCTTTGCAGTGGAAACCAGATAAGTTATTTTATTTATGTTTAACTATAAGTGTACATTATATGCTTTGTAAAGCATGAGGCCAATAGCTAATAGCCAATAGCTGATAGCTCTGTTGTGGAAACGAGATTACTTTTTCTATTCATCTTCATTATATTTAAACAATTAGAATAAATTATTTTCATTGTAACGATTCGAGCCAATAGCCAATAGCCAATAGCTGATAGCCGATAGCTCTGTTGTGGAAACGAGATTACTTTTTCTATTCATCGTCATTATATTTAAACACTTAGAATAAATTATTTTCATTGTAACGATTCGAGCTAATAGCCAAAAGCTAATAGCCAGTTAAAAAACCACTTCCCCATACATTCCTATCTTATATCTTCCATCATTTTTGACACTTATCTTAATAGCATATACTAGGTTTGCTCGTTCATTTTTAGTTTGTATGGTTTTGGGTGTAAATTCAGCTTTATCGTTGATCCAAGTAACCGTTCCTGCTGAAGTCTGATAACCTCCCTTGCCATCATCTGTCAGAACTTTTACATTCTGATTCAATTTTAAAATGGGTAATTGATCTCCCGAGATATAGGCTCTCAAAGACATATTGCTTAAGTCAGCTATTTTATACAATGGTTTGCCAATAGCTGTCATCTCCTCCTTTTCGGTATATTTAGTCATGACGGTTCCATTGACAGGATTTATAATTACACATTTATTTAACTGATCCGCAAGTTGTTCGATTTGAACATATACAGGCAGCATTTCTCCTCCCAGCGCTGATGTTTGAGTTTGTAATGCAGATATTTGTGCCTTTTTTTGATCATTGATTACCAGAAGTTGCTTTTGTATTTCATCGATTTGTGCATTGATGTCATCTAATTGTTTTGGAGTAGCCGCTTCTGCTTTAAGTAAGTTTTCAATTCGCTTCTTTTCTTTTCCCAGATTTTGAAGTCGACTTTTTGATACAGATTCCTGGGCATTATAGAATGCAGTCTGATTAGTTATGTTCGGCATTCTTTTGCCCGTTGCCTTTAATTGAGCAAGTAGTTGTTTTTTCTTCAGGAATATTTGCACACTATCAATATAACCAATTGTATCTCCGGCATTGATTATCTGGCCTTCCTGAATATTCAGTTGTTTGATGACACCGCTTGCCTCGGCCGAAATTATTATTTCAACAGCTTCGAAAGATCCTGAAGCGTCAAAGGCTTTCTCTTTTTTGCAAGAGGATAACATTAATAATAATGCGAAGGCCGCGAATATATTTATGAACTTAGACATGGTGGTTATTTTCCTTTTGTGGTTTGTTGATTGATTTGTGCCTGAAGTAATTGAAGAATGTGTAAAGCCTGATTCTGCTCGGCTTGATCAAGTGCATTTAGATTGGTGATATAATCAGTTGTTGAAAGTGTTCCGTTGTTTAGTTGACTTTCAGCTACAGATATCACTTTCAACCTTAAGTCAATTATTTCTTTATCTGTCAATATTAGTTCTTTGAATTTATTGATCTCGACTTCCTGTTGTGTCAGGATTAAACTATTATTAAGTTCAAAACTTTCTTGTTGGATATCAATAGAATTCTGATTAGTTATAAGTATAGCACGTTCAGCCTTGGCAGTGTAAAGGTTCGAAAGGTTCATAGTTAATTTTAACCCGCCGATATAGTAAAAATCAAATTGGTTGTTAAAGAAATTGAAAGCAGGTCTTCCATATCCGGCTTGGCCAAATAAACCTAATTTTAAACTGTTTTTAGCAGAGATTAATTGGTCCTGAGCTACGAAGGATGACTTTTGTGCCTGATATAGCCTTAATTCTGGTCGACCGGATACTTCATTTGATGTAATATATTCAGGTTTTACAAAAATGCTTGCTTCACTAAGGGCAGTCTTGGTGAGCATACTGAGCACATTTATAAATGCCCTTCTGTTTGCATTTAGCTCTATTTCTCTCTGGTTTATTTTAAGAATTTCTGCATTAATGAGGGAGGCACTGCTTGGCAAAGCCGTTCCATTTGTGATTGCTGCATTTGTCTTTTTAAGTGTATTCTGTACCTCCTTGATCAGATTTTGGGTTTGAACTTTTTGGGCATCCATAAGCAAGATGCCAAAAAATATTTGATCAATGCGCTCTTTTAATTTGTACAATTCAACCTCAACTTTTTCAATTTCGACTTGAGTAGCAGCATTTACTAAATTCTGCTGTCTTTTGACCATTTTACCATCCAAAATTGGCTGATAAGCCTCCAGATATAACTTGTATTGATCTTTATTAAGGGCTGGAACAGATAGATTTGGCAGCTTAAAAGGTAATTCTGTCACATCTGACTGATAACTAGCCTGACCATTAATAGATAAGTTTGGTAGATATCCCTTGGATAAATTTTCTATGGTGTAGTCCTTGATTGTTTCAAGTATTCTCTGTTGCTTTAAAAGTGGATAATTTTGTCTGGAAAGGACATAACAATTTTCCAGAGTTATACTGTCTTGTGCTTTTAGCATTGGAACAAAGATGATCACTAACAGTAATGTCCAGATCTTTATATCATTAATCATAATTATTACTATTTTGATTTAAACATTTGATTAAATTTCATGCAAAATTTTTTATGCTTTTAATGTTGCTAGTACCCACTTAGGTATTTGTTCTTTTCTAGATTCGATCAACGTATTAAATTCTTTTTGGTCCATATTCCCCAATATTTTTAAGATAGGGCTGGCTAAAAATGGAAATACGGTCATTCCAATAATATTCATTATGAAATTCAACGGATTAACTGGCTTAAATTCACCAGATTGAACCTTTTCTAATAATTGTTTAATAAGATCTGATTGCAATACCAAATCCCTAATTCCAACATTTTCGATGAGGTGTGCAGGGTCGTTGCGCAATTCACTTAATATAAATAATGGAATCTCAGGATTAACCAACAAGGTGTCAATATAACTGGAGGAGATCGATACCAATTTTTCTTCGAAAGTCAATTGAGTATCATTAATCACGTCATAGATGGAACTTAAAAAGATCTTAAGAGCATCCAGCATGATGAGGTTAAACAATTTCTGCTTGCTCCTGAAATAATAGTTAAGTAAGGCTAGGTTTATATCAGCTTCTTCAGCAATGTCTCTTGTGCGGGTAGCTGCAAAACCCTTATTGAGAAATACGATTCTTGCGGCTTCCTTGATTCGAGCTTCCGTGTTATTGTCTTTTCCCTCTTGTGATTGCCGAGTTTTTTCAATCAAAATCTTATCCATGATACAAAGATAAAATAAAATTTTGAGATTAACCAAATGTTTTAATCAAATGATTAAAACATACTTTACGAGCCTAATTAACTTCTTTATCTATTGGTCTATCTTTTCCATATATCAATCCATATATGGGCAAGGTAAGCTTCTGATTGACCAGGAAGAATAATACCACACAGTATAAAGTACTAAACAAGATCACAGAGAAACATATAGCCTGAATGATCTCACCGTAAGGGTTTCCTTGTTGCAATGGAAGCGTAGCGATGACCGCAGCTCCCAAACCTTTTGGTATCATCATGGACATCACCGCCTTATCCAATAACGGTGTATTTTTCCTAATGACAAATTTGACGAGTACTATCCTCACTAGGAAGAGTACTGCAGTGATAGCTGCTCCCCAAATAAGCCAGTCCAAACGATCTATTTTAATACTTATGCCGATGAAAACAAAAAAGAACGTTCTTAGAAGAAATACAAGCTGTCCAAAGAAACTTCTCTCCGCCTTTGGCAATATTATCCTTTGATTAGGCACATACTTCTCAAGCAATTTTGGTTCAAAGTATTCCAGATTACCTATAGCAATTCCAAAAGATAATGCTGTTAAAGGACCGCTAAAATGCAAATATTCTGTTATCCCATAAATTACTAACAAGAAGGCCGGAGTCGAAAACTTTGTTTTTTTAAGCGCAGGGATCTTATTGATGATAAAAGACCAAAGAAACGCCCCCCCGATGCCCATGATTAGTGAAATAATGATTGATGAAATAAATTGCGATACTACAGAATAGGCCGCTAATTCACCCGTAATCATAAGTGTAAGAATACTCAGGGGTATAGCAAGTGTAAAAATGTCTGACTCTGCCGATTCGATGATGAGTGTTGTGCTGGTCCTGGGTTGCACGCCTATTTTTTTAACAAGACCTACTACAACAGCAGAAGAAGTGCCACCTAAAGTAGCCCCTATAAATAAGGAAGGGAGTAATGGCAGATCTAGAAAAAAGGTACACAATAGAACTGTAGCCACCCATGTAGTAAGGAATCCAAAAGTGGTGATCGCGGCAGAATCTCTGAATGAAGCTTTTACCTCATCTATCTTTAAGTCAGTTCCACTTTCAAATAGGATAAATATCAAAACGAGATTACTAAAAAGTGAACCAAACTTGCCAAATGATGCAGGATGGATTAAATGGAATATTGGTCCGATCAACATGCCTATCAGCATCAGCCCTAATACATCGGGTATTCCTTTTCTTTCAAACAGGCCTGCTAAGTAATGGCCCCAGAAGATGAAAAGACCTATGATTATTATTACTATCGATGTATCCATTCGTTATTTTATATTTGCTTCACGCCAGCCAAAGTTATCTAATTTATTCGTTTAATGAAAATTAGATAAAGTAATATTAAGAATGCATGACCTCATTACTAAGAATTTCTTTAAACCTCATTGATCATTTCTTCATGATAATGACTTTACCCGACAAATCCCATTTGAAATGCTATGTTTTGAATGATTAGTGCTATTTAATGGCTATGACAATTGATTATGTTTGCAGTGTTATGTTGAAATAGAGATTTAAACTAACAAACCGGTTTTAAAGAATAGTTCAAAATTTCATTGTTAGCATGTTTGTCCCTCATGTCAACAATGAATATTTTCACGAAAGATAAAACTATTGAAGGTACATGTAAGGATGTGGGTCTTTCAGAAAAAAATTTGGCCCGGTTGTCTGTGCGACTACCTTTAAATCCACAGAAGAGGAGATAGCTATAGCTAAAATCTATTTTATGGGCTGGGAGCGGGAGTTTGGACAAGGAATGCTAATAGATTGTGCCAGGTTGTCTGCGCCATACACGCAAAATATGTCTGTTCAAATTTTTATCATGCCTTAGCCGGCTCACGCACCTTTTCTATGTATAATGAGGTCCTCTATTGGTCCTTAATTTTGAATAATATTGTAGGCAGAATGCCAATAAACAAAATATATGCTCAACTTTTTTATTTCTGAAGTTGGGTTCTTTAAAATTGATTGATTAAGTAAGTGTGAATCAATTTTTTGACCGGCAAAGAAAAAGGCTTTGTCGGTCTTTTTATTTTTACGAAGTAGTGGCCCTAAGCATAGTACATACTTTATAATTATTTTTTGGATTACGCATGCCTACCATAAAAGGCTGGGATTTAATGGATTACTCAGATTACACAGAAATATTTTTCCAATTAACATATTTTAGATGCTAGGATAAAGTTCGGCCACCAATTTATTTCTGACTTCTGACATCTGACTTCTCTTATATAACTCATTGCAAAATATTGTTAATCAACAATATGCAAATAATAAAAATTATACATATCGATAACTCCCCCTTGGCCCCCTCTTGCAGAAGGGGATATTGGACTCAACGACTTTTTATATCATAAATATCAACGGCATCTGCCTTCAACTCTATTTAAGTTATCTTATTGATTTTGGAAGCAAAGTAATACAGGTGAACTGACTTCTGACTTCTGACTTCTTACGACTTATGCAAAAGTTGTTGATATTGCTTTGGCGTAATCCCCTCATAATGCTTAAAGACTCGGATAAAGTAATTGCTGTCTTCAAATCCAGCTTCGTAAGACACGTTTTTGATATAAACATTTTTGTCATTGAGGTACTGTTTTGCGAGTTTTATTTTTTCGAGGATAATAAACTCAACAGGGCTAATACCCATCTCATTTTTAAATAATCGATATAGGGAGGAAGGACTAAGGCCTATTTGCTTTGCAATAGACTTCAAGTCAATTTTATTAGAAATATTATTTCGAATCAACAAAATTGAGTCATTTAAATATGGATTTAATTTCTTATTAATCCCGTCTGTAGCTCCTTTAAATGTCTGAGACTGAACTATTTTTACTAATAATTCCTGAAGTGAAAGATCAGCCAAAGTATCTTTAAAAATAGAATCGCTTTGGCAGATATTGATTATTTTATTGATAATATTAGCCATTTCTTCATTATTCTTGAAAAAGAAATTATTATCATCCAACTGCCAGAAATTATTCTTACCCTCTTTAGGATATTTATCATTCAGGAAGTTCAGCGTATCAGAGATTTTTTTATTATCAATAGCAAGTGCCAGGCATTGGGTAGGATTTTCAAATGACGCTTCAGGAAAGTCGATCTCCATCGACATGTTTGAAGGAATAATTACAGATTCCCCTGGCAAATAATCGAACTCATCTTTGTCCAGCAGATGCATAACTTTTTTTCCCTTGAGCATGCTTGTTACGATGAGGTCATTGAATTGCAGAGGGATCCGTTCACATCGCTCATATGTTTCAAATATGTTAAGTTCACAATTTTCAAGATTGTAGATAGTTCTGTTCTCTACAAGTGTCTTAAGAGAACCTTCATTAGTAAGCGCCGGAGAAAAAGGTATGCTGCTGATCATTTTGTAAATCTATATTGTGATCAATTAGTAAATATAAGTATTTCAAAATTATTAAAAGAAAAGAAGCCTATGAAAGTTTATAAAAAATATATTATATTGCAATAAGAGAATAGTGCAATATTAAATTCTAATTTATTTTGGAGATTCTAAATGCTGTCTTCCGTAAAGTACCTTAAACTTCGTAGATCATGCTCAACTCTCCAGATATTTCTCAAATATCTCTTTAGACACAGTGTCATAAATCAATATTCCTTCATGCTCACTATCCAAATGATGCAATAATTCACCATTGTTATCCCAAATTGCAGAACCACCCGGGCAGTCGTATCCTCCGGTTGTGCCAACACAATTAGCCAATAACGTTGTTAACTTTAAACCCCTAGCTGCATCAGCCATTTTGCCATAAGACCTTCCAAGTGACTCATGATCCTTGACGGAGCTATTTATGTAAAAAGAAGCGGTGGTCGCAGCTATATCTTCAAAATGCTCCGGAATAGACATTTCATAACAAATCCCTAAGGCGATGTCTTTCAGCGGCCCGATGAGTCCATTGAAGCTTTCATTTGTCGTAAAATGCTGCGTTTCGCTTTTATGAAGGTATTTCTTTGAATAGACTTGTCTTATATGCTGCGGCTGAAAGATTATGGTACTGATAGATACACCTACATTTAATTTTTTCGGCATGCCAACACCAATAGTTATCCCAAATTTGTCACTCAATTCCTGCAGATGGTCAAATATATCTGCATTTTCATCGACAGCAAGTGAAGCTGCAAGTTCAGGTTCGTAACCTGTCAATGAAAGTTCGGGGAAGACAATAACTTCCGTATCATGCGCCAAGGCAAGTTGGATCAACTTATAATGGACATCGAGATTATGGTGAATATCTCCTTTGACAGGCCTTGTTTGTGCAACACATATTTTCATTCAATATCATTTTAACTTTAATCGAAAATTGATGCCCGACTCAAATAACGTTTTTGCAGTTGATTCATATATAGCTGTGGTGAATTTATTTGGGGTATACTTTAAATATGATTCTATTCCAAGATCAAATTTATTACTTACGTTTTTTAAAAAACCATAAAAAATGTAGGCTGAAAAAATTGATAAATCGGCAATGTTTTTTGTTTGTTTAAGATTAGAGTTTTCTCCACTTGAGCCCTTGATTTTTCCACTGGCTTTTTTGGAAATGAAATAATTATAAATAAATCCAATACCATAATTCAAGGACAATTTATCATTTTTGATAGATGAATTTCTACCTAATTCTAACGGTATTCCTATTGTATAAGATGTATTTTTAAGTACTATTTTTGAATCATTGCCATCAATAAATCTCAGCCCTTTCATGAGAGATTTGTATGTTGAATGTTCCAAATTTAATCCACTTCGCACAAAAACCCGTTTTGAGATTAGCAATTGAGGTTGTATGCCGAATGCATATCCAAGACCGATTCCACCCTTTTCATAAATCCCAGAATTGTATACTTCGGCATTGGAGTGTCCGATATTCATGAAACTAGCTTCGAGATTGCCCAAAAGCGAAATTGAAAATCTTTTCTGAGCCTCCAAATATTTTGGCCCTGAGATTAAAATACTAAGAAGGATAAAATAAGTGAGCGTTCGATAAAAGTTCATAATGTCGATTTGATGATGCAATGAACGCCAAAGATATATTATTCCACGATTAATTTAAATGAAGTTGAAGCATTTGGATTCTGAATCGATAGAGTATACAAATGTTCATTTAATTCATTTTTGAAATGAATTAAATTATTATCAATTTCACCAAACTCAATTATCTTTCCTGCTACTGTATAAAGGAAATAACTACTTTGCAAGTTTTCAATGCCTGAAATAAATAAATTTCTTTCTGCTCGTTTTACGGGATTTGGATAAATATTTATTGGTTCTTGCGCTATTTCTTTTTTACTTAAAGTATTGCAGTTGGAGACATCTACGTTTCTGTGAATGCTTAAATATTCAATAAGAATCTCCGCAAATGCCACGCCGAACTTATTCCTGTTAGCCTCCGTATCCCTAATGCCTGCATAATAACATTCCATCTGGACTCCATTTACTTTATTGCCAGATAGATAACTGGTGTGATTGGCGACATTATATCCACCATTGAAATACCCTTCACCTATCTCCGGATATGGAATTTGCTGACTTGGAACAGTTGGGTAATCCATCTCTCCTAACAGGGTGCCTAAAGAAAGTTCACCACGTAATAGTTCAGCATGGCTCAGATTGTTTTGATTCTTTTTAGCAAGATCCTTAATACTACTGTAATTAATATATTTTGTCTTATTTAATGTGTCATCAGGAAGCCTCAACTCTGATCCGTACAACAAATAACCCAGTTCTATTCGTGGAATAGCATGGGCGTGACCATGCAGATCAACAAAAAAAATATTGCCTTTAAAATTCTCTTGAGCCTTTGTTTGTGCTTGTTCAATAAAACTATTAAACTCTTTCCATGCGGTGATAGCCTCTTCGTTGCCACAGGCACCATCTTCAATATTCCTGTTGCAGTCAATTTTAGATCTTCTTAGATTGCATATTACAATAGATGGGTAACAGCCTGTCAATTCATACAGCGCATTGCTGATGCTTTTAGCTAGTTCTATGGTATTTATATCAGTTACCGTCTCCGCATTGTTGCATGTACGATCGGGTATAGTCGATGGAGCCAACCTGCCGCCATGAGGTACAGAGAGTACTATCGGGAGATTACCCACCTGATACTCGATGTAGTTGTTGGTGCCGTAGATGGTTTCCTGAGCGGAAAGAACCTTAGTTTGTAGCAACATAGCTGTTAGTGCGAATATGGTTGTAAAGTATAAATTATTGTTCATGATCACTATCAGTTCTAATAGAATCGGGGGCCAATATTAGACAAATAAAACTTTGAGTTGGACTTTTAAGATGAAATTATTATTAAATATTTTCACATCTTTTTTACAGCTATGAGCACTAAGCTTTTACATATAATTTTTCTAAAAAATTATAATTGATGATTTAAATTTTCGTGATTTTCACTATGTGAATTTTTTTATCAGTATAACTAATTTTCGAATAATATAATCCTTCTGAAATTTGGGTTAAATCGATTGTAATGGATGAAGTTGCGTTAAAATTTTCCTTATAAACCTCCTGTCCAAGAGTATTATAGATTATTATGGATTCAATTTTTTCAATGTTAGTCAGCGACTTAAAATTTATGGTTGAGTTAAATGGATTTGGAAATGAAATTAATGTTGATGCTGATACCAATACTTCATTAGTTTTACTTACTGGCAGGCAATCAGGAAGATTCTCACAATTACACTTCATCGCCATATCTTCTTGAGTGAATTGCGAATATGAACCATTGACATCTTTATTCTGCGGATGATCAGCAGTTCTGTTATCGCATTCCAGTAAATTATTCTCATAATAATTAGTCATTCTGTAATAAACACCATTGTCACAGTCACCTTCATCATTATAGACCACCACATCACCACCGACCTCAATATCGCCAGATAGCTGGTAAAAGGAAACTTTAGCGCGCATATCCATGACAGCATTCCCTGAAATGACATTGTCCTCAGAGAATGCCTGATCTTTAATGATTGCATTTTCAGTGTAAATACCCCTGTCTATAAATGCATTGTCCTTCACGATCACATCGCCGCTTATCTGGACATTACGCACCAAAGCAGTGTTTTCTAAACGGACATTTCCGCTGATATTTGAATTGCCCAACACCATGGCATGAGGCCCGACATATACAGTAGATGCGACATTCGAGCCATTAGCTACCCAGCCACCACCATTGGCATGCAAGGCGCCATTTTGCTTGAGTTGAGCTCTGAACTTTGCGGCTTCCTGGAACCCCTCCGGGACCGCCCCTATGATGTTCAATTCATATGGATATCTAAAATGTTTAGGATATCCTTTCCAGGTATCATTGTTTTTATTAGTTTGGATATTGTCTTTTGGAGCGCCCATGACGACTAAAAACAATTGATCTTCATCTCCTTCCAAATCAAAAAATATTTCTTTTACAATATCGCTGTAGATGTCGCTATATCTACTGATAGTGCCGTCCGGATGTGCAGTGACGAACCCATATCTCCAACCTGCATGGTCATTGATTGCAGTTTGTCCTTTGAATTTAACAATCACTGAACAACTATCATCAGTAATGTGAAGTGGAATTAGACTATAAGCATATTCTTCCGGAGCGATATGAACAGGGACTTCAAATCTTGTTTCTGAACCTTCGATTTGCTTAAGGATTGTATATGCTGCCTGGGTGGATGGTAGATAATTTCTGAGGTCATCTTTTCTGTATTGTCTCAGGAAGCCTCCGATATTGTTCGTGGGAAAATCATGAGTGGCCATCCTTCTGGCGTATTTATACATTTTATCATTAAAGGTGGTTTGGTCATATCCGGCTATCCTTTTGTAAGCTTGAAGCGGATATTCATTACTCAGAGATTTTCTCCACAAGTCGCCGATCATGCTGATGCCTTCATCCTCCATGATGGCAAAGAGGTATTCATAATTTTCATAGGTGTTTTTCCAATCACCGAGTGTTTCCGTGTGATAAACGTCCATACCCCAGGCGGTGACATCTTTTGGGTACAAGAGATTGCGCATAAAGTTGCCATGGCTCTCCCAGAAAATGCCAGAATTCAACCAAACAGGACCTAGTCCATTTTTCTTTCTGTAATCGATAATGGTCTGAGCCTGCATGCTATGGGCAAATTCGTGCGCTGCCACTTCACCTGTTCTTAGTGCATTGGGATGTGCCCAGAAAGCCCCGATGATGCCATCAGCATCTCCACCATTTGCAAAACCTTGTTGGCCATTATCTCCCCAGGTTGCATAAATGATGATTGGAATCTTGTATAGACTAAGGTTTGTACCGGGTGAATCATCCAGAAAGTCCAATGCTTTGAAGTCTATATAAATATCCTCCATGTTGGAAAGAATCTGCTGGGGGTTGAAGCGAATATCAGTATCAGGATAGTTGGTAGGATCTGTACCGACAGTATTTCCCCATATTAATATAAAGTTTTCACTTTCTGCTGTTTTATCCACTGAATATTGAGCTCCATTGACATCATTTGGATTTTGAAGGTAGAGAGGTATGTAGACTGATTTTTGGGCGGAATTGAATGTAATTGAAATGAATAGACAGAATATAAAGTACAGTAATTTCATCAAAACAGCATTAAGAATGGAAAATCTGGGGAGAGTAATAAATTAAAGGGTAAATATAAATTAAATATCTTTAAAAGTTTGTCGAAAATGGAATGATTTGTTAACTATTTCAAATATGAAGGCTATACAACTTTGATAAAAGCAAGTCTCTACAAGTAAAATGTCAACAATTAAAAACCTTATTAACATTACCCATTGCCCATTGCCGAATTTTTTATCACATAGGCAATTTGGCTTAAAATAATTAGTATCTATATTTAATCAATACGGCACAGATTAAAGACTTATTTGAGAGTTGGGATTGAGGAATGCGTATTGAATTAGATGACCACAAAAAGTTAATATTTACACTATTATTTTAAGGAGCTCACGAAGGGATTTTAATCTTCGATTAAAATTTTTGCACAGATGAAGCTCTTTCTCAAATGTTGGACTTTGAAATTACCCAAAAGTATTAGAGTATTAGAGTATTAGAGTATTAGAGTATTAGAGTGTGAGAGTATTAGAGTATGACAGCATGAACAGTATCTTAGTTTCACCGCTTAACTATCTACTGATGTACTGGTTAACTATCCACTGGTTAACTATTAACTAGTTAACTATTTCTCAAACATCCTCATTATATCTTCTTCTATCGGCATCGGCTTAAGCGCCGGAACATTCGCTCCTCCGGTATTTCCGACTGGTATTTTGCCAACAAATGATTTTACTCCACCGACAATCAATCTCGGTATTTGACCAATTATTTCTTCAATATTTTTAATCCTGAACCCAAATTTAAGCATTTTCCAATGAACTAAAGTATGTTCAAATGGATATGCCTGACCAATAACGTGAGCACGTTCCAGATGTGACCAAGCTTCAAGAAGATTACCATTACGGCAATCCAGAAAATACGACTGAATTTCAATGTCAAAATAAGTTTTTAACTTTAAAGGCATTGTGGTGTTAAATTTCATAATGTTGCAATTATTATCAAAGTTTCCGGAATCAAGAATTGACCATATTTATCCATTAAAGGTTCTTCTCTTTCAATTGTTTCCAAAACTATGAAATTATTATTTTCAAGTAATAATTTTAGATCCTCTTTGGAAAACATATTAAAGCCATATTTTACGAATGGATAATTTTGCATTGTTGATTTGGGCCTGACGGAAATATAAATCCTTCCGGTTGGTTTAATTACTCTTTTGAATTCAGATAGCACCTTTTCGGGATCTTCCCAGAAATAAATCGTATTTATTGTAAATATCTTATCGAATGAATTGTCTGGAAATGGAATATTCGAAGCTTCTCCCAATTGGAATTGTGCTCTGCCATTTTCAATAAATTCTTCATTAAGTCTTGTCGATTCTGAGATCATATCTACAGAAAAATCAAGTCCGGTGTAGGAAACAGTATCATCAATTTCAAGAATATTTCTTACAAAAAAACCATTGCCCATACCTATTTCCAGGAGGCTTTCTTCCGGTTGGATGTTTAAAGCTTCAATGGTGTATAGGTTAATGTTCTTATTGCCGATGTTCATTCTTTCAGCAGTTTCAATACCTTCTTTGCCGTGAGGATGTCGGAGTTGTGCGGCGATCATCTGGAGTGTTGCTTCGTCCATTGTTTTTTTTGTAAAAGTAGGTAATTATATTTGGAAGATTGCCCGTGCCGATTACCGAAATTTTATACCACAGAGGTTCTTTAACACAGAATAATCAGTATTTTTATTTTTGATCAATTCGGCACACATGGAACATTTTCAATAAAATTGGAATTTCATTCGATTCGACTAGTTACCCACCCTACGTTACCTTTTTATATCACGAGGTCCATGCTTCAAATTATCTATTTTAGTCCGGTACTCCAAAGATTTAAGACTGAATTGAGATATTGGATTTTCCTTTTCATAATGAATGGAACAACGAATTTGAACAATATTCCACTTTATTTTTTAGAGAGAGCACAAAGAGATTTTAATCTCCGATTAAAATTTGGGCACGGATGAAACTCTTCCTCAAATATTGGACTTTAATTACCCATTACCCATCTCCTAATCCTATTCCAAAACCAAACACTTGTGTCCCAACTTGTTCATTTTTTTTGTAATTCTAGTTGGACAGAAACTTTCACCTTCAATGCGCAATATCTTATCACAATCTTCCAGATCAAAATTGATCTTTAGATCGGGGTATTTCATAGAAAGTAGCGAAACAACCTTTTCACTTCGTTTCTTTTTCTTCACATTGGTTTTGAATATTTCTACCATTTAGTATCGAATTAAGATTGTTTGATGTTTGATGTTTGAAGTTTGGTGTTTGGTGTTTCAAACGACAAACATCAAACCTCAAACTATTTAATCTATAATCTCCTTCAGTAATTGAATAAGAAAATTACTTTTTGGTCTTAATTTCATTCTGCTCAATCTGATATTTCACGATTTTAGTGATCAGTGCTATAGGTAGTGGTTTGTTCAACGGAAATTGAACAGAACCCTTCCCTTTTTTATAGTTCAAAAGTTCTTCTTTGAAAGCTTCTATGCCAACAGGAGTTGGGTAAAGGCCAATATGGTTTTTAAACCCTGCAAAGTACACAAGATACTTTCCATTTAATGAAAATGTAGGTATCGCATAACTGATAGATTCCACACTGTCAGGTGCCAGTTTTCTGATCAATTCCCGCATTTCATTGAGATATTTTTGGGTTTCTACTGAAAAATCTGAGATGTAATCATCTATATTTTCTACCTTTTTGGAGTCTTTCATAATTAATTTTTAAATACTCCTGCTCCCCTTAATTTGTGATAATTAACATAAGAAACGATTAATATTCCAAAGATTATCAATGGAAAAAATGACTGAAAATCCATGCCATCCACAGCGAAATGACTGATACTCGCAAATATAAAGTCGAATCCAAATCCGGCATAAGCCCATTCTTTAATTCTAGCTGATACTTGAGGTAAGATCAGGATTATCGTTCCAACTACTTTAAATACCACAAGTGCCATTCCGAAGTATGCAGGATATCCAAGATGTCTTATCCCTTCCTTTGCCAGTTCTGTTTGTGAAGTCAAAGCAGGCATTACCCCTTCAAATAGAAAAATGATGATCGTCGTCGTCCAGAATAAAATTTTAGTTGTTTTCATGTAATTAATTATTTATAAAAATAGTAATCAGTGGTCAGTGGTCAGTAATCAGTAATCGGCAATTATTAATCAGAAGAAATACCGTTAATTAAAGTTATGCCCTATTTACCACTCTCTGTTCGCTGTTCGCCGTTCGCTTTCTTCACCTCCTCATCCCTTCACTTTCTCGGATATAAACTGTAGGCTGTAAGCATCTTAAAATCACCTTCCTACTTATCAATTTTATCAATTTCAATTCAACAATAATCGCCTTTAGCCTAATCAGTGAGCTTCAGTCTGCTCTACCGTTCTGTTCGCCGTTCGCTTCTCACCTCTTCACCTTCTCACTTTCTCACCTTCTCACTTCTTCACCTCCTCATCATAATTCAGCATCCAGTGAAAACCGAATTTATCAGTTATTACTCCAAATAGTGCTCCCCAAAATGTTTTTTCTAAAGGAAATTCCTTTTTTCCACCGCTCGATAATTTTTCATAATATTCTTCGATCTCCTCTGCTGAACGGCATTCCAAAAATATTGATAGTGTATTACCACGAGTAAGACCCACATTAGGAGTCATATCAGAAGCCAATAGTTTCAATTCACCTATAACTAATGAACCATGAAGAATAGAGTTTTTCATCTCTGCACTCATTTCCTTGGCAATAGAAGATTCACCAACAGTTTGAAAAAACAACTTACCTCCGAAACATTTCTGATAGAAAGTCATTGCCTCCCGACAATTGCCATCGAAGGTGAGATATGAATTAATTTGAGACATAAAACCTATGAGTTCTTTAATTCTTCAATGTTGAATTTTTTTGAACTCATGACTTTCTGCATTACCCGGTCTCTTTTTTCCGGATCGCTCATCCATTTTCCAAGATCTGCAGGGATGATTTGCCACGAAACACCGAACTCATCTTTTAACCAACCGCACATGCTTTCTTCGCCTCTTTCTGTCAGGGCATCCCAGTATTTGTCTATTTCATCTTGAGTTTTGCATTCAACTACAATTGATATTCCTTCATTAAAGTCAAATTCATGTGGCCCTGAACTGTCCATCGCCAAAAATGTCTTTCCATCTAAAGTAAATTGGGCGTGTTTAATCAGATCTGGCCTGTCACCTTCACCTTCTCCGTAATGATGAATCCCTGTCACTGAACTATTATCGAATAAGGTAGTATAGAGATTTATTGCAGATTGCGCTTTGCCGACTTTATCTCTTACAAACATTAAACTAGTGGATATATGCTGTCCAGTGTCATTTAATTCTCCGGCAGATAGCTGCCATGAAACGCCAAATTTATCCTGAATCCAGCCATATTTTTTGCTCCATGGGTAGGTGTCAAGAGGCATCATAACTTTTCCACCTTCCGATAGACTTGTCCAAGCATTATCTACTTCTTCAATAGTATCGAATACCACAAAATGAGATATGGAAGGATTTTTAGTAAAGATTGGACCCCCATTTAAGGCCATGAATTTTTGTCCCCAAAGTTCGAAATTAACGACCATTGGAGTATCTATTGTGATTTTCGATTCTGGAAAAATGCTGCAATAAAAGTCTGCAGCTTCTTTGGCATTGCCGTCAAACCACCAGCAAGAATGAATATTATTGTTCATGTTGTTAAATTAAAAATCAGTAATCAGTAATCAGTAATCAGTAATCAGTAATCAGTAATCAGTAATCGAAAAGTCAATTATTATGGGAAAGGTTCCAACTGTGCTCAAAATTTAATGTCTCAAATCATCACTAAATCTTTGTATTGCCGATCAACTTATAGATGTGGATAAATAAGAAAAGAATAGCCTTTGTGGCAAAAAATCTATATTCAGTTGTCAGAAAGACGATTTATTGAGAAAGGCCTTCATCTATTGACTAGATTCTGAATAATTTTTAAAATTGTCCATGATAGCCTGCCAACCAAATTTTTGTAATTCAAGTGTATTTTCTTCTTCAGCCTCAAATCTCTGAGTGATTAAAATGCCTTCTCCATTGGATTGAAAGTCAATTTCGCATGTCCTTCCATCATCCATAGTGTAATTGATAGCTTTTTCATAAGCCACATAAGAATAAACTCCGCTAAAGTCAAACCCAAAACTTCCATCTTTTGCTTCCATCCTATAATTAAATTTTCCACCATCCTTTAGGTCATTCTTTGCACTTGTCGTATGCCAATCTGGAGAAGCATTATTCCATTGTATTATATGCTCAGGCAATGTCCAATGCTTCCAGACATGTTCTATCGGGCTGCGAACAAAAACTTGGATAGTAATTAAAATAGGATTTTCTGATAGTTTTTTGATGATTTCCATACCGGGATAGAATGCTTGAGACATTTCCATGGCTGCTTCACTATCTGAACCTCCCATCTCTATTTCCAGATCCGTCCCATTGTCATTTGGTATCAATTTATAAGTTTCCATGCTACCTGACCATTTGGCAGCTTTATTATCTACAGGTAATTCTTTGAAGTCTTTTAATTCACCAATTTGTTTGATCGCCATGTATTCATTTGGAGTGTTATTTTCAATGATTCCATACATCCCTGAGCCATCAGGTCCTAGAAAGTGTATGTGCGAACCTTCCTCCCATGAACCTTTTGCATATGAACCTTCAAAGAAAGGACGTGTCCATTGTCTGTAAGTATCATCACTAAACAAAACCTGCCAAACCTTTTTGGGAGATGCTTTGATATTAATATTAAATTTCATTAGTTTTTAATTGATATATTATAGTTGTTTAAAAAGTTCGATTTGGATTTGGAAAGGACAATTCCAAATACTTAATTATTTCATATGATATTACAAAGATGCGAAAGAATAATATTATTAACCTCATGCAAAAAAGACAAAGAAAGGGTGTTTCGCGACATAATATTTACTACCTTTAATTTATGATTAATATCTCTATCCTAGTTCCTGAATCAGCTGTCATGCAAGCTATCGCTGATCCACAGTACCTTTTTTCAGCAGCTAATCAATTTCTGCTTGCCGGAGGTAGAGCAGCTTTGTTCAATGTTCAACTGGTCGGACTAAAGGAAAATGTCCAGGTTAATAACGGTATGTTCTCTATCAAAACTGACTTCCTTTTAAAAGATGTAAAGCAAACGGATTTGGTCGTCATACCTGCCTTATTCGGCAATATTCAAAATGCCTTGGAAGCCAACTATGAAACTAAAGAATGGATCATCCAACAATACGAAGATGGCGCTGATGTCGCTTCGCTTTGTGTAGGGGCTTTCCTGTTAGCTTCTACCGGGCTTTTGGATGGTGGAAAGTGTTCGACACATTGGGGATTTCAGAATGAATTTCGTGAAATGTTTCCAAATGTTGAACTAGTAGATGGAAGCATAATAACTGAAGAAAAAAGATTGTATTCCAGTGGTGGTGCTAACTCATATTGGAACCTACTTTTGCACCTTTTAGAAAAATATTCAGGCAGAGAGATAGCTATATTGGCTTCAAAGTATTTTGCGATTGACATTGATCGCGATACACAGACTACTTTCGCCATGTTTAAGGGGCAAAAAAATCATAATGATACAGAGATACTTAAAGCTCAGGAATATATTGAAACAAATAATCAGGATAAGATCAGCGTAGATGAACTGGCTGAATTGGTTTCGGTTGGAAGAAGAAGTTTTGAACGAAGATTCAAAATAGCCACCAATAATTCTGCATTAGAATATATTCATCGCATCAAAATAGAGGCGGCAAAACGGAGTTTTGAATCAAGCCGTAAAAATATTACTGAGGTAATGTTTGATGTAGGATATACGGACACCAAATCATTTAGGAATACATTTAAAAAGATTACAGGTTTAACACCCATTGAATATCGGAATAAGTATAATAAGATGAAGTTAGCTGATTGAGACTGAGATGTTGAATGGAAATTCGGTGAAAATGTCAAAAAAACGTCTTTATGACAAATTGTATTTATAATATGCTTTAAAATAAATTCCAAAATGAGTTGTTTGTACCCTACGCTAGACTTATTAATTGCGGTTATATCTGCTTAATTAATAAATTACTGATTACTATGTTTTCCAAATCTCTTTTTAATAATATATTCTCTATACTATACTCTACTAAATGGTCAGGGATTATTCCGTGGCCATCATTTTGGCCCTCATTTAAGAGATAAGTTCTATGGGAGATATAGCATTCAATTTTAGTATTTGGAAGTTTATATGCCCATGCATTACCTGATAGAATTACTTTGTTGCCACCGGTTTCCTCCCCTATAAAAACACCTTTTTTATGCATTCTCAATGCTGAAGCTGTCATTCCGGTAGCAGAGAATGAACCTCCATTGATGAGTACAAATATTTTATTATGATACATTCCTTTCTGAGGCTTAGTCCATTTCGACTTAGGTCCTTTCAGTACCAGTTTGAATGGTTGATCAATTAAATATGAACAGAGAAAACTTGCATTGCTAATATCACCTCCTTGATTGTCCTTCAAGTCTATGGTCAAATTCTGAATGTTACTTCCAATTATTTTATCAAACGCTTCTTTTATAGAACTTTTGAATTGCTGATTATAAGTATTTTTTAGAAGATTATTGTCAAAAGATTTGACAGTTAATTTTGCTTGATTATTTTGCTTATCTAATTCCAATACGATGCCTTGATCTTTCATTGAAATAGAACCCAAGCTCTGAATCCTATGTTCAGCAATCGTTTTTCTTGGTAACGCTTTAATATGTTTGGTAATTATTTCATTATTTAATTTTATTTCCATCATGAATATTTCAGGCGTTCCAAAAGAATAGCTATAATAACTTCTGAAATAATTATTTAGGATCCACCGAGGATAATTTAAGCTATAACCATCTCTAATCTGCTGATCCATTAATTGTTTGATGATCGTTTCTGCCTTTTTACCATTTAATGAAATGATCTCAGCTCCTGCCATATTGCTCTGATCTTCTGAATAGTTATGTAAAATAAAAAGCCTGTTACCCTTGATATAAACATCCAATGGAAGAAAGAATTTTTCACGATCTGCATAATTTCTATATTCCTTGGATAAAAGAAAATAAGTATGCCCATCTTTTATACTTGAATTCAGACGGCAGATTTTATTGAAAAATTCAATTTGAGTATTATTTCCTATACTATCGTAGATAGAGTCAAGTAAAGCATCAAAATCTTTTTTTGATGTATACAAGTATAGGTTTGGATGACTTGTTTCAAGTTTTTTTCTAAAATACTTGAAATCACTTTGAAGTTCAGTTTTTTCATACTTGTTACTACAAGGGTCTTCTAAGACATTTGTAATAGATAGATTTGATAATGAAATGACAAGAATTAAAAGAATATTTATGGTATATATCATCTGTAAAATTAATAATAAATATTCATCTCATGAAGGGGGAAAAATAAAAAAGGCGTAGTTGCCTACACCTAATTAACTTGAAGTTAAAAGACCGTATTCAGATCAAATAATTTTAACAAAATACTCTTACTAAAAATGAAAGAGAAGATATAATTTAGACCTTAATTAAATTTAAATCTAAAAAGCCAGCTCTAATTATTCATTTTTAAATATTCATTATCTAGTCCTGCGCCATGCTATAACCGTTGTTCTCCTCATCTTCTGAGCCTATCTCCTCCTGAGCATCATCCAATTCTGAGCCGGGAATATCAAGGTCACCTCCGGAGACATCATCATAGAAACTTTTTTCGCTTGGAGCATCAGCATCCACATTTTTAGACTTTTTCTTAGTTATATCATTTGGATCGATTTCACTCAATTCGTCAGCTTGACTATAGATATCTTCACTTGGTGGATAAAGTGGATAGCCTTGATTGTTTTTGTCTTGATCTACATTGTTATCTTTACTATTATCTTCGTTCATGTCGTATTTAATTTATAATGAGTAATGGGTAATAATAAAATTACTTATCGTTTTTTTTGAATACATCTTTTATTGCATCGCCTAATCTGTCCATGTCAGATTTAAATTCCTTTTTAAACTCCTCAGATTTAATAGATACATCATCATTAAAGTTTTTCATATCTTCTTGAAATTCATCATTTTTCTTATTTAACTTTTCCTTCATTTCTTTCAAATTATTTTTATCCTTTTCAAGCTCAACCCTCAATTGTTCTTTGGTTGCTTTTCCTTCTTTAGAAATTTTTGCCTCTCTTTCGTTTATATCCGCCTCAATTTCATTTAATTTCTGTTCAGTCTCAGATTTAAATGCTATCCAATCCGCTTCAGCTTTTGTTTTTGCATCAGAGGCAGCTGCGTTTGCAGATTCTTTCATATCCTGACTAGCTTCATTCATATTAGTTTTAGCATCTTCTGCATGCTGCTTTGATTCATTACTACAAGCTATCCAAGACATGCTCAATGCAAGAGACATAACAATTACACCAATTAATTTTTTCATCTTTAATTTTTTATTGATAAATAGAAAGGATAAGCTGAAATAACTCTTTTGAATTTTATTTTATAACGCAGTTCTAAAAATGTTAGTTCACTAAAATGAAAATAATACTCCTCAATTGTATGTCCATGCGACTATTCGACTAGTTTTGTTTCCCTGCGACATGTTAATAGTTTGCACCTTTTTTGCATTGACTTTCTCTAATAATTTGTAAATTTTGGGCAAGTTTGTTTCTTTGGAGACCAGCGTAGTGAACCAGTTTACTTGTCTTGCAAAATCTACACTTTCAATGATCATGTTGTGAATAAAAGCTGCTTCTCCACCGGCACACCATAGTTCATGTGCTTGTCCACCAAAATTTAATATTGGTTTGATTTCTTTTATATTCTTGTGCTTTTGAATTCCTTTGGTCTTGCGTAAACTTCCCTTCATTGCTTCTTCTGCAGAACTATGAAAGGGAGGATTGCACATACTTGCTTCAAAATACTCATCTTTCTTGATGACATCAAAAAATATTAGCTCAGCATTATTTTGATATCTGAGCTCTACATTATCCTTCAGAATTTGATTTGCTGTAATTATATTTTGTGCTGAATTGTAAGCTACTTCATCGATTTCAACTCCAGTAAACTTCCAGCCATATTCGTGACTACCAATAATTGGATAAATGCAATTCGCTCCAACACCAATGTCGAGAATCTTTATTTGAGTTGTAATTTGCGAAATTTCATTATGATTAATAAGGTCTGCAAGGTTATGAATATAATCGGCCCTTCCGGGAATTGGAGGACATAAGTATCCTTCGGGAATATCCCAATTATCGATTCTGTAATAAAGTTTTAACAATGCACTGTTTAAAGATTTTACAGCCTTTGGATCGAAGAAACTGATAGATTCATTGCCAAAAGTATTGAGTTTGACAAAGCTTGAAAGTTCAGGATAAACAGTGGTTAAGGATTTAAAATCGTATAATCCTAAGTGTTTATTTCTTGGATGAAGTTTAGATATTTCATCTTCATTTTTGTATCCTGACATGTAAACCTTTTATAGTGCAATTATCTTTGCAGACAACAATTGATTGTCTGAATATATTGTAAGTATTAATATTCCATTTGTTGGATTATTCAATTCAATTTTAGAAACATTTTTCCCTGCAATATTCTTGGAATAATTGACTTCATTTCCCGAAATGTCTGTAATTTTTATCTTGTAACTATTTATGTCAGGATATTCAATATTGAATGATCCGCTTGAAGGATTTGGATATATCTTAATGTCAATTTCCTTTTGCCTGTTGCCTTTCGAGACGAAGCTGTATTCATATGCGCCAATATCGATTGCATTACCATAAAGCGGTCTTTCTAACAGCAGGTTATAGTAATTATTATGACTAAATTGAGGCAGCAAAGAAAATCCTGAATTAGTAAAGCCCGCATCGGTCCCTTGGTCTATAAGGTTTGTTGCTTCCTTTGGTATTGAAAA
Source organism: Candidatus Brachybacter algidus (assembly GCF_016707225.1). Classification (NCBI taxonomy): domain Bacteria; kingdom Pseudomonadati; phylum Bacteroidota; class Saprospiria; order Saprospirales; family Saprospiraceae; genus Candidatus Brachybacter; species Candidatus Brachybacter algidus. Next base: position 812,861 of record NZ_JADJID010000003.1, read on the forward strand.
ATCATTTACTTCAGGTGAGACAAAGCCGGTTTCAAGATAATTCTCCGCGTAATAATTATGAGATGAATCCATAGCAGCCGGAATATTTCCTGAAATAAACGTATTGTTGGCAGCTGGGATTGAGGCAAAAATATTATTATAAATTTTAAAGGCAGTAATTCCAGATGAAGGTGATATATTAAAATATCGATTGTTTCCAGGAAATTTATTAATCACTGTATTATTCACAAAGTACAATTCGTTGACCGGATTGATAGCTTCATCAAAGCCTATTATACTGTGATTGGCTCCGGATGTTCCCTGGATGATGACATTACCCATGATTATATTGTTGCCACCTTGAGCTATGTTAATCTCATAGCTTCCATTTCCATCTTCTTCATCAAACATGTTGTAGAGAATAAAAGAATTTAAAGCTCGTGTTTTCAAAGAATTGGCCTGCCCTCTTGGGTGATGAAATAGACAATTTTCCACGTGCAATGTATCAGTACTGGCACTTATGTATATGTTGTGTTCGTATCCTGAATGATTCGGGTTGTTTTCTTCCTGGTAGCCATTATTAAAAAAGTAGCAATAATGCAATTTTACATTGCTTCCGGCTACGGCATTATGGCCTTCCAGTATTCCATTCTGACAGTTTTTGAACCCACAAAAAAGGACTTCTAAGTTTTTTGCCTGAAATCTGATAGCCGCGCCATTCCCTCCATCATTGTCAGATACTTGGGCTCCATCGAAATCAATATTTTCAATGTATATATTATCATTTTGCCCCGGATTTTCAAACACCCAAATACCTTTTCCGTTTGGTATATTGCCAGTATATTTAAAAGTAGTTTTCCATTGGCCGGTGCCCATACCATAGAAAACTAAATTCTTGTTCTTCCATTTACAAGCATCTTGTTCATATACGCCGGGAGCAATATATATCGTATCGCCATCGTGAATTAAATTAACGATCTCACTGGGCATTTTGTAAGTTTGACCGTGGCCGATGATCCATTGTCCAGCATAGCAAAAATTATAAAAAAAGATAAAAATCAACAGGAAAAACATCTTCCTCATAATCTAGATTTTATTTATTTTTTCTTCAATCCTTTTCAGCATTTCAAGCTGTTTGGCTTGACTGTCAAATAAAACTCTGATCTCGTCTTCGAGGAGCAGATCTATCTTCTGATGCAATGCTTTGATCTCCATTTCTGCTTTCATATTGATCATATAATCATTTACATTTTGTTTGCGATCTTTCTCTTCTTGCCTATTTTGACTCATCATAATAATTGGCGCTTGGAGTGCAGCAATACAGGATAATATCAAATTCATTAGTATAAAAGGGAAAGGATCGAATTGGTCTGCCTTTGGAAGAGTTGCATTGAAAGCAATCCAAACAATAAGTATTACCATAAAGGTAATTATAAAGGACCAGCTGCCACCAAATCTCGCTACTTTATCAGATACTTTTTGGCCAACAGTCATTGTTTCTATAGGCGGGTGCAAGAGATTTTCAACAATCAAATTTTCATCCTCGATGGATTTTTGGACTATTTTTTGCAATTTAGTTAATTGCTCCTTTTCATTTGCCATCAGAACATCTGCATCTCTTTCCATATTACTTTAACCAAAATTTAAATGTTATAAATACAATAATAACAAAAATACCAAGTAGCGAAGCCATAAAGAAATAATCAGCAATTTTTTCTAACTTAATTTCTAAGATATGATTCTCAGTCCTGATTGAAAAAAAAGATAATGCAGAGGATATGGTAAGTGATAAAGCAACGATGGAAGTAAATTCATCGATGAGGCTATTTTCAGATCTATTTGTCAAGTGGAGAGAAGTAATAATAAATAAGCAGAACCCTAGAAGATTGGCTGAAGTAGAGAGAATGTGCTGAGAGGTTTTATTTGCCATTTTTCTCTAGTGCTGATTTTATAGCGTTTTCAACTAGGCCTTCCATCACTTTATATCCGGCCAGATTGGGGTGGACGCCGTCATCTCCGTATCTAGAATCCAAGCCTTTTTTGTCATCTACCATATGGCTATAATAGTCAAGGTAAGTAATCCTATTCTCCTCGCAATACTGCTTGAGTAATATGTTTAATTCTATCACTTTTTCTGCTGGTTTTATCTCAGGTCGCCAAGGGAAGGTATTGGCAGGAAGAACGGAAGAAATGATGACTTTTATATTAGCTGCTTTGGCCAATTGCGCCATAGAAAAGATATTACCGGCTGTTTCTTCCAAGGTCATTGGTCCAGTATTCTCGGCAATATCATTGATTCCTGCCAAAATGATTACAATAGCCGGCTTGAGGTCGATAACATCAGGTCTGAATCTGATAAGCATTTGTGGCGTAGTCTGTCCACTAATGCCCCGATCGATATACAACCTACCTTCAAAAAATCCGGGATCTGTATTTTTCCATCCTTCCGTGATAGAATTTCCCATGAAAACGATTCTTTTTTCCTTCATTGAGAGCGGCATTAGTGTTTTATTCTCTGAGGAGTATTTACTAAGGTTTGCCCAGTCTTTATTTTGACCAATGGCATTTAAGTTAAAAAGAATAACAATTGTCAGGAATAAATATTTCATTGGAAATTTTGTTTGCAAAGTAAATCTATTGATAAATTATGAATCTTACCATTTTGGCTTGAAATGTAAAATAAAAAAAAGGAAGCCTTGCAGAATAAAATAGTAGTGTTATATTATTGAGATGTAAATCAAACTGCCAAAATAAAGACTCTATTGAGGTAGTAATATAAATTAATTCGTCTTAATCTTCCAATAGCAAGAGTCTGTTCTTTACTGCACTTAATTCATACTTCAAATGATCGATCTTTTCCATCAAGTTTAAAATAACATCTATGCCCTCAAGATTAATGTTGAGTTCCTGATGAAGTCGAATCATCTTTTCGAGATCAGTCAAACGTTCCGCTTCCAGATACTTGTCATTTTCCTCATCATGGATTACAATCAGGCCATAATTTTGAAGTTCTTCAATAAATGAATATTCTACTTCATATTGAATACAAATGGTTTTAACCAAAATTAATCCGTCGCCTTTCATGATCGAAGTTTTTTAAGTTCTTCAAATAATTCCTTTTCCCTTTCTGTCAGATTTACAGGATTTTTGATATTGTAGGTTACAATCAAATCGCCAAATTCGCCATCTTTTTTATATACGGGAAATCCTTTTCCTTTCAATTTAACTTTTGTTCCGGTTTGAATTCCGGGACTGACTTTTAATTTCACTTCGCCGTCAAAAGTCTTGATCTGGGCTTCGCCTCCTAACAGGGCAGTATAAAGATCGAGATCAATATTACTGTATAAATTGGAAGCATCTCGTTTGAATGAGGTATTGTTATTTATAGAAAAACGGATGTAAAGATCACCATGTGGACCACCATTGACTCCAGGCGCACCTTTACCGTTTATTTTTATGGTCTGCCCATCTTCCACACCAGCAGGTATAGTAAGCCGTATTTTGCTATTATTTACCGTAAGTACCTGCTGGTGTGTTTTAAAAACATCAGTCAAGTTTAATTGCAATTCAGCATTGTAATCCTGCCCCTTAAATTTTCCTGAAGTTCTGCTTTGTCCCCCATTACCTCTACCAAACATATTTTGGAAAAAATCTGAAAAGTCTGCGCCTTCACCATCGCCTCCAAATCCGCCAAAATCACTTTGTCCACCTCCAAATTGACTCCCAAAACCCTGTCCTTGGGAACCTTGACGGCCTCCTTGTTGACGACGCATTTTTTCTATCTCATCTGCGTGCTTCCAATCTTTACCATGTTGATCGTATTTTTTACGATTTTCTTCATTGCTTAAGACTTCGTTGGCTTCATTGATCTCTTTAAATTTTGCATCTGAACTTTTATCACCGGAATTGACATCAGGATGATATTTTCTAGCGAGCTTTCTGTAAGCGGACTTTATTTCTTTGGCTGTAGCAGTTTTTTCAACACCCAGTACTTTGTAATAATCAATAAACTCCATTATGCGAATTTAATTTTTTTGATCATGTCTGCATTTTGATCCTCTTCTGCTCCGTATGAATGCACCAGAGTACCCATGGTTCCGTCATTTGCCATTATTGCAAACAATTCCACATCGTCCGATGGGTTAGTCATACCATCGAAACGGTATGTTTTAACGATACGTAAGTCTTCCGGATCAAACTCCTGCTTGGCGTATAATGCCTCTACTACTTGTTTTCTGGCCTTGAAAGTATCTGTATATCCTTTGGCAGTTAGATCATCAACAGCTACCATCAAGGTATCATATTTATCCAAAATCATATCCATAATATTTAATTTTGATTAAAGGTTATCAAATGGTCAAAGCTATTATGCTTGGACTTATTCAATATGTAACTGTAATAAATTTAAAATTGTTCCTTGAGATCAATTCCATATTCCATTCAACGCAGTAAGAATGATAGGTTGTCCGTCAGTGATAACGATGGTATGTTCATGCTGAGCTACATATCCACCTTTATTACCGATAAGTGTCCACCCGTCTTCTTGTGTATTGGCAATGGTAGAATTTGTGGAAATAAATGTTTCAATAGCAACTACTGAATTCTTCTTAAAACGTTGGAAGTTAAATCCGTCTCTGTAATTTGCGATCTCACGAGGTTCTTCGTGAAGACTTCTTCCTATACCGTGACCAGTCAGGTTTTTAATAACCTTATAGCCTGATTTCTTGGCTTCAGATTCGATAAGCGCACCAAGGTCAGCGATTCGCATCCCACCTTTAATGCTATAGATAGCTTTGCGCAAAATAGATTTCGATGCATCCACCAACTTTAAATGCCCATGAAAGTCTTCTCCCAAGACAAATGAACCGCCATTATCTGACCAGAATCCGCCCATTTCAGCAGATACATCTATATTTATTAAATCTCCTTCCTGAAGTATCTTATCCTCAGTCGGAATGCCATGCGCCACCTCATTGTTAACACTAATACATGTAAATCCGGGAAAGCCATAAGTTAGTTTAGGAGCTGATTTAGCTCCCATCTAATGAAGCATTTTGCCGCCGAATTCATCCACTTCAATTGTGGACATGCCAACTTGACAATATTCCCTCATAGCTTTAAGAGTTGAAGCTACTGCCTCACTAATTTGTTTCATACCAGCCATTTCTGCATCTGTAGTTATTGACATATCATCCAATTGTTTATTAGTACTTGTGAACTATGCTTAGTTTCCAAAAAATAATTGTGTTGCAAAATTAGTAAAGTATCTTAAAACACACTGCAATCATTTCATCCAAATTAAAGCAAAAAATCAAACCAATTGTGTACATATCAAATCATCAAAATACTAGTTTAAAATAAAATCAATATTGTATATTTGTAATTGAAAATATTTAATAAAATTCAATCTTGTTTTTAAATTTCATAACCACAACATCTTAATTTCATTTTTTATTAGCTTGGTGTAATCCAAAGAAAGTTATTTCCATCTATGCGAGTGTAATTTAAAATTTAATAATAAAAATTAGGCTGATTTGATCCGAATTGCAACAATATCTGACATTCCTGAATTACAGATCGTAAGAAATTCTGTCAAGGAAAATAAATTATCCAGCCCGAATAGGATAAAAGACGCAGATGTAGAGGAATACCTACTGAGTCGGGGTAAAGGGTGGGTCACCTTTGTTGATGGCAAAATTATTGGATTCGCAATTGCTGACCTCATAGGGCATAGTATTTGGGCACTTTTTTTACTTCCGGAATATGAAGGACGTGGATATGGGAGACAACTTCACCAAGCCATGTTGGATTGGTATTTTTCAGAAAGTAGGGAGAAGCTTTGGTTAACAACTGGTTCGAATACAAGAGCTGAAAACTTTTATAAAATGCATGGTTGGACAGAAGTAAGCCGCAGTGAATCGGAAATAAAGTTTGAGATGAGCTATGATGAATGGATTGAATATAAGATGAGTGAGAATGGGTGATGGGAGATCGGGCGATAAGTAATACGTAGTTTTGGAGCCCCCTTCTAACTTCTAATTTCTAATTTCAGACCTCAGACCTCAGACCGAGTAATAATTAAAAAATAATAATTAACAATTAGACCTGTATGACCTGGAAGGAATTTTTTAATTTAATTGATGATATATCCGAAGATGATGTTTCATTAATTACTGATCTTTTAAGAATTAAAACCTTTAAAAAAGGTGATTTAATTGTCGTTCCCGGACAAATTCAGAAAGAATTATATTTTGTGAAATCAGGAGTTCAAATGTCCTATTTCGAGACTGATGATAAAAAACATGTAATTGCATTTACTTATCACCCTGGCCTTTGTGCAATACCTGAATCTTTCTCATCGCAGACACCTTCCAAATATTATTTAACCTGTCTTGAAGATAGTGTGATGGAATATTTATCTTATGAAGATATGCAGCTACTTCTTAAAAAATCTCATTCTTTTGAAAGATTAATTAGAAAGATGACTGAAGCTGTTTTGGCCGGACTAATCAATCGACACATTGAACTTCATTCACAATCAATGGAAGAAAGATTTTTAACTTTTTGTAAAAGAAGCCCGCACCTACTTCATCCAGTCCCACATAAATATCTTGCATCTTACTTGGGAATTGATGCAACAAATTTTAGTAAACTATTCAATAAAGTAAAAATTTGATGTTGGTTTAGACCAATACTGATATCTTTTTTTGCAATGACCTTTGCATCAACAAAAGATAGACGAATATGAACTGCTGGTTGGACAAAAAAGAGTATCCTTTTAATTCAAACTATTTTAATGTCAATGGCCATCAAATGCATTATATTGATGAGGGTCAAGGAGAAACAATTCTATTTATTCACGGCACCCCTTCATGGAGCTTCGATTTTAGAAATGTCATTAAATCTTTAAGTAAAAATTATCGATGTATCGCTATTGATCATGTAGGATTTGGGCTTTCAGATAAACCTGAATTTTATGATTATTCGACGCAAAATCATAGCTGGACATTAGAAAAATTTGTGTTAGAGCTTGGGCTGAAAAATATAACTTTAGTTCTGCATGATTTTGGAGGACCAATTGGGTTGGATTTTGCCATCCGTAATCCTAAATTAATAAAACGTATTACAGTGCTCAACTCATGGTTGTGGAGCAGTGAAGGGGATCCGAAGTATTTAAAATTAAAAAGGATTTTAAAGAGCCCTCTCCTACCCTTTCTTTATAAATATCTAAACTTTTCCGCCAAATACATTCTGCCGTCAAGTTTTGGTGACAGTAAATTATCCACAAAAATGAAAGCACAATTCACACGTCCTTTCGAGAATAGAAAACAACGGAATGGCACATTGGCATTTGCTCATTCACTGCTCGATGACCAAGAATGGTTTGAAAAATTGTGGAACAAAAGATCTTCATTATCGCAAATCCCAATATTATTTGTTTGGGGAATGAAAGATCCGGTCTTGGGCCCCTCATACTTAGAAAAGTTTTCAGAAGGTTTTCCAAATTCCAAAACAGTTGAAATTGAAACCGCCGGACATTTTCCGCAGGAAGAGCAACCAATGCAGGTTGCTGAAGCGATTAAACTTTTTTTAGCCGAATTGTAAGGCATAAAACCGGAAGCAATATTATTGTTACCTTTGACAGTCTATTAGAATTCAAAATAGTATTATCTGTCAAACGAATTAGTTTTATGCTTTTCAAACAAAAACATTTAGAGGGGATTAAAGCCGGTACTGTCACACTTGCTTTCAGAAAGTGGAAAAGTACTCAACTGAAGCGGGGCAGCTTATTAAAGACTGATGTTGGCATTGTAGAAATAACGGATATCGCCATCATCAATGAGCCACATATCAACGAGATAGATGCTCAAAAGGCTGGTTTTATAAATCTCGAAAGCCTTATGAAATCCATATATTCTGCTGAAATTGGCAAAATATATAAGATTCATGTAAGATTTCTTAAGGAAACTCAAGCAAAAAAAATTAAAGAAAAAATTAGTTTATCTCAGTCTGAAATTGATAGTTACAAGGCAAAGTTATTGCAGATGGACAAATATGCCCGCAATGGATTCTGGACTAAAGACATACTTACTTCCATCAAGGATAATCCTAAATTAAGCGCAACACAGTTGTCACTAAAGACAGGTAAGACCAAAGAATGGCTTACACAAAGTATCCGTAAACTCAAAAACATTGGACTAACAGTGAGCCTTGATCCAGGTTACGACTTAACTCCCACAGGAAAATTACTAATGGAGCACTTATAGTAGAATGAAAACGATCATCATAATTTGCGGAATTTACTCGATCGCTTTTGGGCTATTCCACATTTTATTTTGGAAGATATTTCGCTGGAAAAAAGAGTTGATAAAATTACACTTTTCTAACCGGGCAATCATGCAGATCCTGAACTTGAGGATGATTTACCTTTCCTTTTTTGTCGGTTTTTTATGTTTCTATTTTACTGAGGATTTATTAAATACGCCATTGGGTAAAGCATTTATGATTGGCATGTCTCTATTCTGGTTGGGCAGAACTATTGAACAGTTTATATTTCTGAGAGTCAATAATAGATATGTACACCTTTTGACGGTCATCTTTCTTGGTGGAGCAGTGCTATTCTCTTTGCCTTTTTTTAATCAGTAATCAGTAATCAGTAATCAGTAATCAGTAATCAAAAAGTCTAATATTATATGTAGAGTTCCATCTGCACGGAAATTTTAAGATGGTAACTGTAATGACAGGTCGCGACCTGTCATTACAATTACTATCTTAAAATTTAATTAAAGCTTAGATTTTCATACATGCACAAATTTTAATCTTCGATTAAAATTCCTTCGTGAACTCTTCTAAATTTTTTGGTTAAAGTTAGCAATCTGTGGTTATCATATTCAAAGTGGAAAAGGCAATCCAATGTCTCAAATCACTGATAGATCTTTACGGTAATAACTCAATACTATAGACTGATCCATATGAAACCAAGAATCTCAATGTTTAGAAATCCCAATCAAAACCTCTGGTACCAAAAAGAATAATTCACCATTGTATCTTGTATCAATTTTTCTTAATAACTTAAGTTTAGGTAGTCAAATTTTCATTTTTGAAGAAATAATTTAAATTTTAATAAAATGTTAGATGTTAGAAGGTAGATTTTAGATGGCTTTCCATCAATCAAATTGATATTTTTTCTAATAAACCTATTAAAGAAGAAATATGAATCAATTGACTAAGATCCATCTAACATCTAACATCAACCATCTACCTTTGTTTCTTAACTGCCGAAATTTGAGTTAATAATAATAAAAGCAGTATAACCTCGTTTTATTCATAATAATCAAAATGTATTTATGGATAAAGTGACTTTAAAGATCACAAGGACAAAACAATTTGGCTTTGTATTTTTTATTATTCTTGCCACAGCTAATCTCTCAGTTAACTTAATTGATGGAAAGTTTAGGATGATAGATGTGATTTTTGTGGTTATTACTATTCTTCCTTATGCATTAAATAAGAATTGGATCACTTTAAGTTTTGGCGTAATCAATGCTTTTATTTCCACATTTTTTTTCATAGCCATCTTTACATCCAATCCACATGCGGTATTTGAAAATAATGTGTATCCTTTATTGACATTTGTTATCGGTGCTATATTTGGCATCATTTCTTTAATAGCGTCTGGTTTTCTTATCTATGTGAGCTTATATGATCAGGATCAGATGGAATGCATCAAAGTACGAAGTGCTATTATTGGTTAATTTGGCGTGGCAAAATAATGTGTGTGTATAATAAATTGCAAAAAGCCGAAAAGGAAAAGTCTTAGCGAATAAAGATTCCTCACTTCGCTCGGAATGACGTTAATTCGATGGATGGAGGTATAAAATTGGGTGGCTGCGCCACACAATTTTATACCCCCTCAGAACAAAGATTCTGTCATTCCGACTGAAGGGAGGAATCTGCCAAATAAAAATCAACTACTATATTCGTATCCATCTTTTTATAAATTATTTATTATAATATATAAGTTGTTTTGCAATTTGTTATACACACAAATCATGTAATTGAAGGGCATATTAGATTAACTTCCTTATATTCACATCCTTTCACTAGTAAAACATTCAATATCATGTTGAAAAAGATCCTCTTCTTTTTTGTTGTCACCGCTTTATACACAGGGTGCAAAAACGAAAGCAATCATTCCGAAAATATGGCAATGGATGCTGCAGCTCCTGAAACATTTGTTTCATCCACGGCAGCAGTCGAAAACAATAAGGATTCCACCAGGAAATTTATACGTACCGCTGATTTAAAATTTAAAGTAAAAGACGCCATTAGATCAACTTACGACATTGAAAACATTATAGTGAAGCAAGGTGGATTCGTGACATATACGAATCTGGCGAGCACTATTAACTATACTAAATCTACACAAATAAAGGAAGATTCAATAAGCAAAAGTACCTTTTACACTGTGAATAACACCATGAAATTAAGGGTACCTAATTACAAATTAGACACTGTACTGAAGGAAATTGCCCGCAACATCGATTTTCTCGACTACCGCATTATCAAAGCGGACGATGTAGCGTTAAACCTAATGACAAATGATCTTACTCAGGAAAGAAATATAAGCAATGAAGACAGACTGAGAAAGGCCATTGACAATAAAAGTGGAAGGCTGAATGATATAACCAACGCGGAAGATAATCTGGAGAGTAAGCAGGAAAAACGGGACGCAGCACGTATTTCTAATTTAAGGTTAAAAGATCAAATTAACTTCAGTACAATAAACCTTGTCCTTTATCAAAGACAAGATGTTAAAAATGAGATAATTGGCAGCCGAAAAATTATTGAAGAATACAAACCAGGTTTTGGCTCAAAATTTCTAACTACTTTAATGGGAGGCTGGATGCTACTTGAAACACTGATCTTATTTATTGCCCAGTTTTGGGCATTATTACTATTGGCATCAGTGTTAATATTATTATATAAAAGGTTTAGGCACAGGGTTTTTAAAAAATAATGCCTTTCCGAAAGACTTGTAGGGGCTAACAGGCCATTAAATTATCCACTAAAACAATTTAGAATTAAGCTCCTACTTTTTCAAGATCCTGTCAGGTTTATTTAACCTATAAAAGTCCCAAGAAATAAAATATTGACTTGTTTTGTCAAATATTATTTGCCCAAGACTGGTTGTATCTTCTGCTGGAAAAGTATATTCATATGGTTCAGTAAAAATTCCACTACACCTATCGAATTCAAATATTTGACCATAATCAATTCTTTTGCCATTCCCTGCATTTTTTGATTCTGTTCGGGTATACCATCTTCCATCAGGTGAGAAAGTCGGAGCATAGGAGGAATATAAAATATTTGAACTTACTATTTGTGAATGATGAAATTTGATACCTGATGGATCAAGTAAAAACTGATCTCCTTCTCGACATACCACCACCTCCCGCCCTTCCAGCCTGCATGCATATAACGCCGAAACATATTTACCTTTATGTATTTTAGGAATTGTTTCAAAAATGTCGAGACTTCCATTATTTTTTTCATTAAAAATTACAGCACTAAAATCCTCAGCCATTGTTACTCCGGATATTGGATCATAATTAAAATCGTTGGCGTTAATAAGGATATACTGCTTCTCTATCCCTGGAAAGGGCAAATTACACTATTTGCATCGCCAAAGACTGACCCATATTCTTTTGACTCTTCATCATAAAAAATATTCAATATTTGTTTTTTGCCAAACCGATCCCACAATTCTGCTCCATTAAAATATGCTAGAAGTTCTCCTTCTTCATTACATATTTGAGAAACATTTCCTAATGTAAAATACTTTACTTCCTGATTGGGTACGTTAATTGTGTCAGCAACTCGCATTTCTAAAGTATCATTTCGAAAGTCAAATATGGTGCCGACTTTAATAACGGTATCATTTGGATCAAGATTAGTGCAACCTGATGCGAAGTAATCCATAATGATTCGTTGTCGATCATATTTTTGATCGATAAAATTCTGGCCAGAAGCAAGATTTAAATTATAAATTAATATAAGTGGTACAATAATTAACCTCATGGTATCAAATTAAAGGGCCGGGTGTATCACCCAGCCCAATTAAAAATTATTTTAATATTACTTGTCTTGTTGAATTTATCAGTTTTCCTCTATTGTCAATAAAGTTCAAGATTAAGACTCCAGCGTAATTGCTCAAGTCACAGGTCATATTTTGTTATAAGTCTCGGTAGTATTTGCAGCATAGGATAAAAATCCTTTCCTTAATAATTAATCACATATAGAAATTATTATCCAAACCAAATGTTAAATTTTTTAACCAATGCGATAAGGTCAACATTAATGCCAATTGGAGAAAGAATAACAGCTATTTATTAATTGTTTGATGTTTGTCCTTTCTCTAATAAATTAGGGTGGACTATTTAAAAAAGCTTAATTGATATAAACAAAATCCTTCAGGCGATTAAATTCAAAAATTCGTAGAATTTTTGAATGCGCAGCATCATTCATGTCACTAAATTTTAATTTAATTTTTAAGACAAATGGCATTATAATAACACAAATTGTACTTTCTTAATTGAATAAATAAATATTTTCAAAAAGATTTTCCTACGAAAGATTAGCTTTATACTTCAGCATATTTATACCCTCATCATTTAAAATTTAACTAGTGGTAAACCGCTATTTCTATGAAAATCAATTGAAATTTTAATTTTTCTGAAACTCAAATTTTATAAATTGGGTTTATTGTTTGTATCAAATAAAATATAAAAAATGAGTATTAAGAATTTGTATAATGAGGAAGCCAGAGAGAAAATCAAAGAAATGGCTGAATCCATTGATATGTGCATGATGTCAACAGACATCGATAAAAAGCCATTTCATTCGGTAGTAATGAGCACCAAGCAGGTGGATAGTGAAGGAAAGATCTGGTTTTTATCAGGCAAGAGCAGTGAGCATACAAAAAACATTGAAAAAGATGGACATACATATTTAATGTATTCTGATCCGGGATCATTCAAGTTTTTGAATGTTTTTGGGAAAGCACATTTGCATGATGAGCGCGCCAAAATCAAGGAATTGTATGTCAAAACTGATGATGCCTGGTTTGACGGTCCGGACGATCCAAATATTGTTGCCATACACATCGTACCTCAGGACGTCAATTATTGGGATCCGAAATCGAACAAACTTGTTTCATTGGCAAAAATGGTCGTCGGAGCTATAACAGGAGAACAACAGGAGACGATGAATGAAGGGAAGTTGGAAGTGTGATAATTAAAATTTAAGCAATTAAAAAAGCCACAGAAGTTTGTTCACTTGTGTGGCTTTATTATTTTCGAGCGTTTTTATATGAATATTCTTATTATATTTATGGATTGAAAAACGCGATCATCATGAAAAATTTACTTTTAATAATATTTATTTTATCCGTTAATTTAGGATGCAGAAAAGAGACTGATTCAGTAATTGAAGATGACGTAATTACACGATGGAATCTGATTGCCAAATACAATTTTCCCGGAGATGGAAGTGGTGACTTTATTGCTTTGAATAGCAATAAGAATATAGAGTTTCTAAAATCCGGTAAAGTGCGATCCAATGGTAATTTATGTAATTTTGATCCAGACACAGATGTCCCGACGGAAGCCACCCAATCTATTAAAAACTCTGATATTATCTTGAACCCAATCAATTGTCCGGGTATTAATCTTCATGTGCTTTTCATAGCGTCGGATACAATGGATATATATTACCCATGCATCGAAGGCTGCATTATGAGATTTAAAAAGATCAAATAGTGAACTTTAGCTTTACCATTGCCAAATAAAATTAGTAATAAATCTCCTTTATTCTTACAAGTTTGGGGAAATCAAAAATTAAATATGTTAGAAACAGAAAGACTTTTAATTAAACCCTTAAATTACGATCAACTAATTAAATATATGGCGGCCAACAATTCTTTGGAAGAAGAATTGGGATTGAGGAATAGTAGCAGAACTATCTCACCCGAATTGAAAGAAGCATTAGAAGAGACTTTCCTACCGAATGTAGCTGACAAAACTAAAAACTACCTTTATTCAACACTCTGGACATTAGTTTCTAAAAAAGATAACATCATGGTAGGTGATATCTGTTTCTGTGGCGAACCGGATGAAGGTGGAAACATTGAAATCGGTTATGGTACTTACGAAGAATTTCGAGGACAAGGATATATGATAGAAGGGGTGGGAGGCATCATAAGCTGGGCGAAAGGGCAAGCCGAAATAAAAAATATTGTAGCTTCTACTGATGAAACAAATATTGCCTCATCCAGAATATTGCAAAGGAATAAGTTTGAGGAAAATGGCAGCGGTGATTCAAAACTTCATTGGCTTCTATCATTTGGCTAATTCTAAATACCTAAGATTCTTTCAGTCTCATTAGCTAATTTTAAAAATTATTTAAGATGATGCAATTAAAAAAATACAGAAAAGGGCCAGTTGGCGTCCTCGCTGACCTCTACCTTATGGAGATCGAAAAAATCAAATTTTTGATGGATCGTTTGCATGATGAATACTTTTTGCTCGAAATCAATCCTAATTCTGAAAGCGACTTTCAATCAGTTCGGAATATTATGACCCATGTGATCAGATCAGGGTATTCATATGCCAATCAAATTAGAAAGCGATTTGGGGAAAACTATTTTATTCCGACCATTTCGATTAATCATGTTGGAGAAGTCAACGAGTTGCTGGATCAGATGTATCGATACACTTTGGAAGCACTGGAAAACAAATGGCACCTGAATGATTATGAACTTGGCGATATTATCATTAAAACCGGATGGGGCATCTGTGACATGGAAGGTCTACTGGAACACGCTGTCATGCATATTATGAGGCATCATTTTCAGATTTTAAAATTAGAAGGCAGAAGTTAGAAGTCAGAAATTAGAAGTTAGAAGTCAGTTCACCTGTAACAATTTGCTTCCAAAATCAAAAAGATAACAGGAGAAGAAAAAAGGAACGCAGATGACGTAGATTAATTATGATTAATTATGATATAAAATACTTTATAGCACAAATCACTCTTCGAAAAGCTAAGGTTTAAATTTGATTTATTCAGCATAAATTTAAGAAGTTCTTTTGGGCATGCGCACAAAAATAAATATTGTTAGCCACTACCGTGCAGCAGCTTCGCAGATAATTGCACGAATTTGCACGAATAAATTCGTGTTAGATGCAAAGCATCATTCGTGCAATTCGTGGCTAAAGAATTAAGCGTTTAGAATTTGTAGATATTTCAGAGTTCTATTTATTTTTTCAAATTACAATAATTCGATTAACAGCGAATTAAATTTAGTTATATAGAATAAATTAGAAGTTATAAATTAGAATAAAAATTCGAATGCAGCACAATGCAAGCCTTTAGGTGATTAAATGAAATTAAAGAAATTTATTTGGATAATAAATAAAGGGAACAGGCATGGTATAAAAAAGAACGTCCTCCAAAAATGGAGGACGCAACTAACACTTTATACAAATTCATCTTTAATCAAATCGGGTTGTTTCATTTATCCAAAACAAAACAAAGAAAAAATACGCGCACCAGGGTGGTGCACGTATCCTATAAAAATACTACCTCTTATCAGTTTGTTTTTTGCTACTCTTCCAGTAACAAAGGAGGATTGGTGGTCTTATAATTTAAAGTTAGTAATTCTATATCGCTAACTTGAATCAAATATACAGCCGGTACATTCGATAAAAAGAATATTGCTAAGGCTTTGAGCCTGAACTGATATATTTTTGAGGTTGAATGAAGTTTTCCTTTCTCATAATGCGTTACCTTCGCGTTTATATATTCACAAAATGAAGGACTTTCTTAAAATTATCCTATTTCTACTTTGCTTGATTTCAACAATTATAAGTTGTGACAATAGTCCTGCAGAGCTGGAACAGGTATTTTTAACAAAGGAAAAATTTGAATATTACATCAGTAAGGGAAACGAGGAATATTCAAAAAAAGCCGGTCTCCCGGCAATTGTTGCAAGTCAGCTATTTTTTGATACAGCGGCCGTGATCGCCAATGAACTTAACGATTCCATCCTTATTGCCAGAAGTATTTTCGCAAAAGGTAAGATCTATGATGCCTGGAATAAGGAACCCATAAAAACCATAGAGTATTACGAAAAAGCATCAGAAATGTATGGCAGGATCGACAGTATGAGAATGACTCAGCTTTATATCAAGCAATTACTGGCTCATTCATATGGCAAGATAAAAGACAGTTTAAATTGCATTAGAGTATTAAATGATTTATATGCCGAAATAAAGACTCATTCTGTAAAAGAAAGAATGACTATGAAGTTTATTCCAGAAATGGCACTCATCAGCACGGAAGTTGGAAACTACCCTTTAGCCGAAAAGATCCTTGATGAACTTGTGGATGAAAAAAAAGTCCGTAATGAACCAGGGACCAACAATTACAGGGATCATTATTTCCTGACTAGAAGCAGACTGGAAGTGCTCGGCAAGCAAGAGAGACCTTTCAGATACCTGGACTCATTGGAGAACACTTTTGCTAACGCACCAAATTCTTATGATAGTCTTTACTATAGTGAACAATTATTTCAGCTGTATGAAGCTTTGGGAGACATTCCTAATTCATACACCTATCTCAAACAAAATGTACTCAACTATGCCTATGTCAACAATAAAGTTGAATTCGATACCATAAGTAATAGATTGGCTAATATGGAGGCCAAGACTAAAAAGCAAAAATCTATAATCCTTAAGCGACTCAATCAAATCTGGATCATTACGTTTATCGGTCTAGGGATCCTGGCAATCGGTTCTGTTTTTATGAGTATAGTATTCAGAAGGAGTAGTAATAAATATTTTAGGATCTGGAAAGAGTTGGAAATATCAAACCAAAAAACAACGCTATTATACAAAGAACTGCATCATCGTATTAAAAACAATTTACATATGATTTTCAGTCTGCTACAGATGCAGGAGCGAAAATCAGATAATCCTACAACCATTGAAAACTTAAAAGCAGCAAGATTAAGAATAGAAAGTATAGCTGTAATGCATGAAGAAATGATGCTACAGGAAGACTTTGTTGATTTCAAAAGGTTTCTGCACAGACTTGTATCGTCCATTACAGAATGTTTTTCATTTGAAAGACGCATCATTACCCACTTGAATATTGATAATACACAAGTTCCTCAAAAACAAAGTTTTTCGTTGGCGCTGATTATCAATGAATGGATCTCTAATTCTATAAAACACGCTGAAACAAATAATCTAACTTTGGAGTTGTTTATAGATATCATTGATAAAAATGATCATATATTAATTAAATATTCTGACAATGGATTCGTCGATTCAAAGGCTCAAAGAATTTATGGACTAGGCTCGCAAATTATACAGTTATTGAGTAAACAGTTAAACGCTTCCATCGAAAATAATCCTAATCAACCGTATCACTACACTATAAAAATAAATAAAACATGACACCCCTTAAACTGATCGTAGTAGAAGATGAAGTCATCATAGCTGAAAATATGAGGCAAAGTTTGAACGATCTTGGATATGAAGTGGTGAATGTGAGTAATAACTTCGAAGAAGCAAGATATGCTATAGAACATGAGGTATTCGATCTTGCAATAATGGATATTAACCTTGAAGATAATCAAGGAAGAACGGGCTTAGATCTTGCTACTGAACTTAAAAAAATCAAAGATGTGCCATTCATTTTTATTACGGCATATAGTGATCTGGACACTATAACAAATGCATCAAGACTAAGACCATCTGCTTATCTAGTGAAACCAGTTAATGACAAAACAATGTTTAGCACCATCCAGGTCGCCTTTCAAAACTACAATGAAAACGAAGCTGCAAATAAACCTGAAGATAAAGTGTCGGAAACTGATTACTTCTTCACAAAAATAGGTTCTAAAAACTATAAAGTTCTTTGGAAAGATGTGTATTTAATCAAAGCTGTAAAAAATTATGTCGAGATAAAATCTTTTGAATACACCGGCACTTTTCTGATCAGGACTTCTTTGTCAAATTGTTTAGATTCGCTCGTTCCAGCTCAAATTAAACCGAACTTTATAAGAATCAATCGTTCTGAGGCGATTCATTCAGGCATCATCAATAGTTATGATAATCAATTTATATATACCGCTTTCGGAGATATGAAGATCAGTGCTGATATTTATTCGGTATTAGTAAAAAGAACAAAATCATAAATTATGGCTACTACCCTACTCAAAGCTTCCTGGAATAATCTTTTTATGGCAAATTATGTCATAGATCCTAAGGTTTTATTGCCTTATCTGCCTTATGGGACAGAATTAGATTTATTTGAAGGGAAATGCTATGTAAGTCTTGTGGGATTTATGTTTTTGGATACTAAACTAATAGGTATTAAATTTCCCTTTCATACAAATTTTGAAGAAGTCAACCTTAGATTTTATGTAAAATACAGTGACAATGGCACAATAAAACGAGGTGTAGTATTTATCAAAGAAATCGTTTCAAAGCATATGCTTGCCTTAATAGCTAATACTCTTTACAATGAAAAATATGAGCGGATGCCTATGAAAGAAAGTCTAACAGAAGAAGATGGGGTTGTATCAGTTTCTTATGAGTGGTTTAAAGAGGAATGGAATTCTATAAAAGTAAATTTTTCAAAACAATTAACGGCAATCGCAGCCGAAAGTGAGGAAGAATTTATCACAGAGCATTATTGGGGATACAATAAGGTCAATGAAAACGTGAGCACAGAATATGGGGTAGAACATCCACGTTGGTCGGTGTATAAGTTATTAAACCATTCTATAAAAGTAGATTTTGGGAAGGTCTATGGTGCAGATTTTGAATTTTTAAATGATCTGCAACCTGATTCGGTATTCGTGGCTGATGGCTCAAAAGTGGTGATTAAAAAGGGTAAGAAGATTAGCAGCTAAATTTTTAGGTATTATTGTCAATCTGACCTCTGAAGTTTGCTCTTTTACTTTTAAGCTATTTCACAAAGTTTCTCAAAGAAAACCAAAGTTTCACAAAGATTAATAGTAATGTTTGGATGTAATTCTAATTTCTGACCTCTGATGTGTTTTTGTGATTACCCATTTCGCTTTTATTATCACAGAGTATATTTGCTTCAAAATAATAGGTACCTAAAAACTGACTAGCACTAAGAAAATTTCAGATTGATTTGAGAACAGGATTTTATACGAAACGGAAAAATAAAATTGACCAAAAATATGCCGTATAATACCGAGCTGAAAGTCGTTTGACCAAATTTATTTGGACTATTACGAATTTCCATTCGGTATTATTTTTCCTTTTTTATAATCCTTACACAGATAGCTGCTTTTTAATCTATTATTTTTGAGAGTTCTCGGAGTAATTTTAATCTTCGATTACAATCTGCGCACCGATTGACATTCTTTCATAAGTTTAGATCATTAGGTCACTGCCTGCTGACTACTGACTACTGACCTCTGACCACTGACTTCTGCCCTCAAACAACAAAAACATTTTCTGCAAATTTCTGACTTACTGCAGATTGTATCCCATCAACTTCTATAACCATGCTCGAGTCATAATCGAGTTTACTGATGACTTGAATATTTTGATGGAGCCCCAAACCTAGTTTTACAACATATTGAAGAAAAGTTGAAGAATTATCTTTTACGGAAACCATCTTACAGCTCTCTCCAATACCCACTTCGAATAAAGTTTTCTTAAACTGAATGTTCAACTCTCCATGAACATTTGGTATTGGGTCGCCATGCGGATCAAAAGCCGGATAGTTTAAGAATTTATCTAATTTATCGACTAGTTTAGCAGAATGTATGTGCTCCAGTTGTTCAGCAACCTCATGTACTTCATCCCAGGTAAATTCGAGTTTTTCGTAGAGGAATGTCTCCCATAGTCTATGTCTCCTGATGATTTCGATGCCTATCTTCTTACCCTCCTCTGTCAAAGTGATCTTACCGTACTTTTCATAATCAACAAGTTGCTTTTCTTTTAATTTCTTAAGCATGTCGCTAACTGTGGCAGGCTTTACCATCAGATGTGTCGCCAATTCATTAGTGCCGGCTTCCGCGCGTTTACTCTCCAAAGTGAGCTTTAATAAGGTTTTTAGGTAATTTTCTTCAGTATAAGTAAGTAGCATAGATTAACTATTTGAATAAAACTTTTCAAAGATATAAAATAAAGTGAAACAAATTATGTTAGATTAGTCTAACTTTATTACTTTTGCAACCATAACTTAAGATACTATTCAATGAAATTCAGAATTTATATTACTATATTAGCTTTATCGATTATTGGGTTCCAGCATTTAATGGGGCAAGGCTCAAAAATTTCAGGCTTTATCAGTTCAGAGGAAGGCCCTGCCAGATTTGTGAACATCAGTAATCTTAATTCTTCCTTCAGTACCATGACAGATACTGCGGGATATTATAAATTATCTAATATTCCTGAAGGTACTTATGATTTACAAATCACAGGCGTCGGCTTTGAAACACTCACGAAAAAGGTTGTCGTGGCGAAAGATGCATCCTCTATATTAAATTTCCTCCTCACCAAAGGAAACAATACCCTTAATGATGTGGTGGTCACAGGGACATTAAAAGCAGTAAGAAGAACTGATAGCCCGGTAAATGTGGAAGTATACACGCCTTCTTTCTTTAAAAAGAATCCAACACCAAATATATATGAAGCTCTCCAAAATGTCAATGGAGTTCGCCCACAATTGAATTGTAATGTTTGTAATACCGGCGATATTCATATCAATGGACTTGAAGGACCATATACGATGGTCCTACTAGATGGTATGCCGATAGTTAGTGCACTATCTACTGTCTATGGATTATCCGGGATTCCAAATGCATTGGTCGAACGTATAGAAGTAGTAAAAGGTCCTGCATCCTCACTATATGGTAGTGAGGCAGTGGGAGGATTGATCAACATTATTACCAAAGATCCAAATAAAGCTCCAATGCTTTCTACAGACATTTTCTTCACTACATCTAAGGAATATAATGCAGATGTGAGTTTCAAAGTCAACGCAGCAGACAAGGCCTCTATACTGACGGGTATCAATTATTTTAATTTTCAGAATATAATAGATAAGAATCATGACAACTTCACCGATATGACGCTCCAGAACCGGATTTCATTGTTTCAAAAATGGGATATTAAACGAAAAAATAATCGTCAATTTTCTTTAGCAGGGAGGTATATGTATGAGGATAGATGGGGAGGTGATTTGAGATACGATAGCTCTTTTAGGGGAGGCGACAGTATTTATGGTGAAAGTATTTATACAAATAGGTGGGAGTTACTAGGTAATTACGAACTTCCTTTTACTGAAAAAATGATGCTATCATTTTCCTATAACGAGCACGAACAAGATAGTAGATATGGAAAGACTTCATATATTGCTTCCCAAAAAATTGGATTCACACAGTTGACTTGGGATAAGAATGCCGGCAATCATGACCTATTATTTGGCATTGCATTGAGATATACATACTATGACGATAACACACCGACTACTCAAAATGCTGACATGCTAAAAAATAAAAATGCACCACACATCACCTGGCTGCCCGGCATCTTTGCACAAGATGAGATTGCGCTGTCAAAGAAGCATAAAATACTGCTAGGCATTAGATATGATTACAATTCGTATCATGGCAATATATTAACTCCAAGATTTGCGTATAAATGGGCTATTGATCCTGAAAATATGATAAGGCTGAACGCAGGAACCGGGTATAGAGTTGTTAACTTATTTAGAGAGGACCATGCTGCACTAACCGGAGCCAGAGAAGTAATAGTGGCAAATGAACTTAATCCGGAGAGGTCTTATAACGTCAATTTAAATTATATTAGAAAATTTTTCATCAAAGATGGCACTTACCTTGCTTTTGATCTATCAACATTCTACACCTATTTCAATAATAGGATCGTAGCTGATTTGGAACAAGATCCGAATAAAATTATATATGATAATCTTCAAGGTTACGCACTCAGTAAGGGAATTAATTTAAATATGGATATTTCATTCCCTTTTGGCCTTCAAATTATAGCGGGTGGAACATGGATGGAAAATACCCTTAATCAAAATGGTGTCAGGACCCAACAATTACTGACTGAGAAATTTACAGGAACATGGGCCGTATCTTATACATATCCAAAATCCAATATTTCAATTGATTATACAGGCAATGTTTATAGTCCAATGCGCCTGCCTCTGTTAAGTTCGACCGATCCACGATCACCTTCATCACCATGGTGGAGCATTCAAAATATTCAATTGACTTATACCGGTTTGAAAAAAGTAGAATTTTATTTTGGTATAAAGAATCTACTTAACTGGACACCAAATAAAGGTAATCCTTTTATCATAGCGCGTGCACATGATCCATTCGACAAAAAAGTCAACTATGATGCGAATGGACAAATCTTGGCTACCTCAGAAAATCCATACGCTCTAAGCTTTGATCCAACTTATATTTATGGTCCAAATCAAGGAATCAGGGGATTTTTTGGTGTAAGGTTTAGGATTATCAAATAAAGTATCAGTGATAAGTAGTTAGTGGTCAGTGGTTAGTGGTCAGAAGTCAGAAGTCAGAAGTCAGAATTTTAAGGAAAAATCTATATATTTTTGTGATCTTATATAAATGAATTGATTTACTGTTTAATTTGTTAAACGTTCATCTGGTAATACTTGATGGATTTAAGAATAAATAAAGAATTGTATGTTTAAAGCAGAATTATTAGAAAAAGATGGATTACATATAATTGTTTTGTCCGATCGATCAAATAGAATAGAGATCCTTCCGTCCTGTGGTGGTATCATGAATGCTTGGCAGATCATGGTGGAAGGAGCGTGGAAGAATATAGTTTCCGGCTATGATGATCAATTAGATTTCGATAATAATTGCGAAAAAAAAGGTTTCAGAGGCTGCAAACTAAGCCCATATGTATGCAGAATAAAAGATGGAAAATACAAAATCAATGAACTAGAACATACGATTGGAAAATTTGGATTTGACCATCATAATATCCATGGTCTCATTTATAATTCAGTTTTTGAAAATACTTCAACTCATTCCAATAATACAGAAGCTCTCGCAAGCTTGGTCCATCATTACAAAGGAAATGATATTGGATATCCATACAAATATTCAATTGAAATAAAATATAAATTACAATCTCACAATCAATTAATTATTGAAACGAAATTAACTAACCACCATACAGAGGCCATTCCAATATCTGATGGATGGCATCCATACTTTACTTTAGGATCATTAATAAATGATTGTACATTAAAAATAAAAAGTAATACTTTACTCGAATTCGATGCGGAGTTAATTCCAACCGGACAGGTAATAATTTATTCTAAATTTCAGGATGCGGAATTAATTAATAATACTGTTCTGGATAATTGTTTTGTGTTGGATCCTGCTATGGAAGGGCCCGCATGCGTATTTGCTGACGAAGTACAAGGGATAAAATTGGAGATTTATCCGGACGATAGTTACCCTTACTTACAAATATATACGCCTGATGACAGGCAAAGTATCGCAATAGAAAATCTGAGTGCTGCGCCTGATGCATTTAATAATAAAATAGGTTTAATCTATTTGGAGCCCGAAGAAGAAAAGGTATTTCGGACTAAATATGTATTCTCAGAAGTGATAGGTAATACTTAAAGTTTCGAATTACTTAATAGAAGTTAGAAGTTAGAAATTAGAAAGAAACTTCGATGATTGAGACTAGCAAATGAAACTATTTAAAATACAAAAATTTAAAAATCCATATTTACAAATAGCTATTTATTATCTAAATAATTATTTTATGACGACGACCTGAAAACTTTGACTTGTACTAGCGTCATTTATCATTATTAGAAAAACTCCTACCTGGTTAATTTTAATTGTAAGCAGGTAATTCGAATTATTCTGTACAGTAAATGGTATTTCATGACCAAATCTATCTAAGACTTTAATTTGCGGTATTGTAAACTTTCCGGAAATATTGATGATTCCCTGAGAAGGATTAGGGAATACTTTCCATAATGATTTATTATTATTTTGATTAGTACTTGATGGTGTATCATTAAAACTAAACACGCAATCTTTCAAGGCGAGATATTTTGGGTTATTTATATCACCCAGTGTTTCTTTAACTCCCCAACTACCCCACTTGGAATAATTGCCATGTGAAGAAAAGTGTGCGAAGAGACCTCCAAAATTTTCATACCAATAATTAAAATATTCACAATATGCTTCATGGAGATCCGGATGCCTGTTTGCGGCTGTCAATTTATCTGTCAATTCCTGTATATTTTCATTACCCCCGGTTCCGACAGTATGTTGGCCTCCTTCATAGTTGATCAATTCAAGATTATGCGCATCTGCAACGATCTTATTTTCATCCATCCACGCAAATGCCACCGGCAAACTTTCTTTCATGCGTGCTACGATCTCCTCAACAGTAATCGAACTCACACTACCTTCAGCGACTATTTCCTGAGGAACTTCGCCACCAAAATATGGCGCTATTGCAAGGGCATCAGCTCCGACCTGTGTTGGATTATAAGTAGGATCTTCGAAAAATGTAATTATTTGATTTGATAACCAGCTATTAGCCGCTTGGGAAGGAATGATCCTGTAAAGTCGATCGTGTCCTCCAAATTCTGTTTCAAATATTCTGAAGATATCAGCCGAACGTTTCGCTGTCCACTTCCATGCTCTTTCCCACTCTTGCCCTGTATAACCGGCTTGCGCAGCCATATCAGCAGCTTCATGATGCTGTTGAAAACCACCATTCCATACTTCGTTACTATATTCTAAGTGCAACTTTAAAGATGGGTCGAGATTAGCGTTTAAGTATTTTGCCAATTGAATTATATATTCATCATCTGCTAAATGGGGAATACAGATCCATGGATCTTTTTTCATCAAATTGGACAATTCAACAATGTATTCGTAAGCTACACCTGAATTTAAGGTTTGTGTGTAATAATCATACTTACTTATTTCATTCCATGAAACAACATCAGAATTATTTGTCCGCTGCCAATCCATGAATCTTAAATTCTGAAAGTCTTTTATAAAATCCATAAATTCATCCGTGAAAGTTTTATCCTTATAAGTATCAACATATTCAGGATAAATAAATTTAATACTGTGGACAGGATCTTTTTCATCAGAAATAGCGATTTGGAGTGCCACCCCTCCATTCACTTCAACAAGGGTATCAACTGGAGAAATATAAGTTCCTTTAGCTCCGAAATCAAGCCTGATCTCACCTTTTCCTTCAGCTATTAATCTGTATTTACCAAGAGGGATCGCATTCGGAATATCCCACAAAATCAATGCCCTCACTTTCTGATCAACATGTGCGTCAGACACGATTGGCACTTGCAGCGGATATCCATCAGCCCTCATTGGTACATATACCTGCGTATCCCAAGGCCCACTATCGTCAGCATTAAAAGTAGTCCATTCGCGACATTGCTTAAATGCGTCAGTAAATACTAGCTCTGTAGAGTAATCAACAACTCCTGCCAGATTAGTACCAATTGGGCGCTGAATTTGCGCTGCTGCGAAAAGAGGTAAAAAAAGTAAAAATATCAGTGAGCGCATGTTCATATATGTTTGTTAGTTTTTTAAATAAATCAACGAGTAGCTTAATAAGTTGTACTATTCGCGTCGAAAGCAAATTTTGACTGCGTTGATCTTACCATTATACATCCGAATATTTTCAAAAACTTCGAAGCCATTGCGGATATAAAACCCTAGAGGTGACTTGTAGTTTAGACCATTCAAGCGCACATCAGTATCATGATCAATAGCCCATCCGCAAAGACTTCCATTTTTCACTTTCAAATAATCCAGCAACTTGCTTCCATATCCTCTCCGATGAAAATTAGAATCTAAAGTGATTCCAAATGATAATTCTTTATCTCTCAGAAATGTCATTGCCCAGCCGAACATGTTTTCATCTTCTTTAATAAAGTAATGCTGTACTTCTGATAAATCTCCTAAAAAACCATCAAGGTCAGAAACTTTATCATAAGCAATCTTTGCAGGGTATTCAGCATTCCAAAGGTTAAATACAAATATTTTCTCCTCTGATGTCAAATCAACAACCTCAACTATCTCCATAAAATAATACTAATCAATAAAATAAAACAGTTTTAAAATTTTGAAGATGTATAGTGTGTTAAAATGAATGTTAGATAGTCAAGTGTTATTTAACCGTCAAAAGTGCCTTTTCAATAGCTTCTAAAAGTGATTCATTTGCTCCTTCACTCAAGGGAGTTAGTGGAAGCCTCACTTCTCTGGAACAAAAGCCAAGATCTTCCAATGCTCCTTTGACCCCTGTTGGATTTCCTTCCAGATATAGCCATGGATGAATGTCCAATAGCTGCATGTGGTATTTCATGCCCATATCGTAATCTCCATACATAGCACAACGGATCATTTCAGAAAACTCAAATGGAAAGGCATTTGCGATAACAGAAATTCCACCATCCGCTCCCAATGCCATTGTGGGAAATGCTGTATAGTCATCTCCGGATAATACAAGGAAATCTTTAGGCCGATGTTTAATGAGTTTGCTCAAAGCGAAAAAATCAGCGGTAGCTTCTTTAACTCCAACGAAATTAGTGTGTGTTTCCCCCAGTCTAATTATGGTTTCGTGAGAAACCTTCATGGCAGTGCGACTCGGCACATTGTATATCAATACAGGCTTAGAACTGGCATCAGCGATATTCATATAATGCTGGTAGATTCCTTCCTGTGTAGGACGCACATAAGCAGGACTGCTGGCCATAATGGCATCCACGCCACTTAGATCAGTAGCTTTAATCTTCTCAACGAGCTCAGCCGTATTGTTGCATCCAAAAGGTCCGAAAATAATAGGGACTCTGCCATCCACTATTTTGATCGTATGATCGAGAACTGAATTTATTTCTTTTTGGTCGAGAGAAGTAGCCTCACCAGTGGTACCAAGGCATACTATATGTTCTACCCGGCCATTGATGACGTGATTCAGCACAGTGGTCAGGGCAGGAAAGTCAATTTTCCCATCCCGAAATGGCGTAACCACCGCTACACCAGTCCCTCTAAACCTTTCATTATAGCTCACTTCTTCAATGTTTGATAAATTTTTAAAAATTGTTCAAAACGAACAGCGACATCTGCATTTTCAGTTGGCACGATAAAATTATAAAAAAATTTGCTATTGTGGTCAAAACTTATTTTGAGTGGTGCATCAAAATTGCTAATAAATAAATCAATTACCGGGGACACTTCTGCCATAAAATCCATAAGTATGTCTGAATTGAAATTAAGTTTTAGGTCAACTTGTGCCGTTTTCTTGAGATTACCTCGAAAATCAATTTGATGCGGATTAATATCAGATCCTGCTGAAGGCACTTTTGAAGAAATCTGGTCAATGATGAGGAATGAAACCTTTCGAAAATGCTTCGAAGCGAGTTGGTTTAATTTAGTCTTTTGTAACTCAGCTTTTTCACTTTGTGGAAGCACAAAAATAATGCTTTGCATTTCAGAATAGGAAACCGAACTATGCTTAAGATCAGAAAGATTTTGTCTTGCTTTCTTTTTTAAAAGATAAGAACTTAATAGGTTTTTAATGCTCAAAATATCGGAAGTATTATGAATACTTTAATCAAATGAATCTACACCCACAAACAACAAACAACAAACAACAAACAACAAACAACAAACAACAAACAACAAACTTCAAACCCCAAACTCCAAACAATCAATTAAAAGCGGACGATGCTACCAGTCAATATTTTATGAATCTTTCACCTTAAACTTACCCATATTACGGTATTTAGTGATGCGGCGTTTGATCATATTCTTCTGACCCTCCTTTGCCAGTTCCTTTAGGTTTGTCGCAATATGTTTTTTCAAGATCTCTGCCATTTCATCATGATCCGCATGCGCGCCACCCATTGGTTCCATGACAATGCCATCCACTAACTTAAAATTAAACATATGTTCAGGAGTCAGTTTCAGCTCATCAGCTGCTTTGATCTTATAGTCCCAGCTATGCCAAAGAATTGTGGAACAATTTTCAGGTGAAATTACTGTGTACCAAGTATTTTCCAACATGAAGACCCTGTCACCGACACCGATGCCCAAGGCGCCACCTGAAGCTCCTTCACCTATGATGTAGCACAGGATATTGGTCTTCAACTTAGACATTTCGAATATGTTCCTTGCGATGGCTTCCGCCTGACCACGATCTTCTGCTTCAAGGCCCGGATAAGCACCCGGAGTATCAATTAGACAAACTACCGGTATATTGAATTTCTCAGCCAAACGCATGAGTCGTAGCGCTTTTCTGTAACCTTCAGGATTGGCCATTCCGAAGTTACGAAACTGCCTTTCCTTTGTATTATGACCTTTCTGATGACCAATGACCATGACAGGTTTGCCATCCAACTTGCCCATACCGCCTACAATGGCTTTATCATCGTGTACATTTCTGTCACCATGAAGCTCAATGAAGTCAGTAAAGATCCTTTTAACGTAGTCGAGTGTATAAGGGCGTTCAGGATGTCTTGATAGTTGAACTCGTTGCCAGGAAGTGAGGTTTTTATATAGATCTTCACGCTCAGTCTCGATCCTTTTTTCAAGTGCAGCTACAGTAGCGTCGAGGTCTACAGTGCCCTCGCTGTCCATTGCTTTGAGTTTATTCAGTTGATCGTATAAATCCGCTATGGGTTTTTCAAATTCTAAAAATACCATATCTCACCCTTATTTTTGGTTAACAGAAAGATTGCAAAGATAGTAGTTTTGATATTAAAAAGTGTTAGGTACCCAAATGGATGAAGCATTTTTTTTTTTTAAAGATTTTTTTTTTAAAAAATTTTTTAATTTTTTTATTTTTTTTGTGGGGATTTTTACAAAAAAGGGGGGGGGGAAGGGGGGGGGGGGGGGGGGGAAAAATTTTTTTTTGTTCTTGGGGGGGGCAAGGCAAACACCCCATTTCTTTTTTTTTTTCTTTTTTTTTTTTTTTTTTTTTTTATAAATTTTAAAAAAAAAAAATGCTACTTAATTAATTGCGGGAAAAAGGAGCGCACTAGTATAAACAAGTAGCATAAAAAAGCAGTGCACCCAATTACCTATAATCCATAATAAGATTTAAGTACGATATAAATACTTACTGTGTATTTTATGCTTAAAATTTGTATGTCAGTTAATTTCCGCATAGAATTGAAATCGCATTATCACACATTTTTCAATGGAAGATACACCTTATCATCATCTTGAACTCTTAGCGTAAATAAACCGGCTATGATAAGGCAAACACCCCCAAGTACCAAGGCATATACACTGTGACCTTTAAATAAAGTACTCACAAGAAGACCAAGAATAGACGCCGCTACAATCTGTGGAATGACAATGAAGAAATTAAATATACCCATATAATAACCGATCTTATTCGTAGGTAAACTTCCGGTCAACATGGCGTAAGGAATAGATAGAATGCTCGTCCAGGCTATGCCCACGCCTACCATGGAGAGTAAGAGCATGTTTTTGTCTGTAATAAAAAACACAGAAATTAAACCCAATCCTCCTAATGTCAGGCATATAAGATGCGTCATTTTTCTGCTAAATTTATCAGAAAGTACCGGCAACAGTAATGCGAATAAAAATGCCACTACATTATATACTGCGAAACAAATGCCTACCCAATCTCCCGCTTCGTTATACTCCGGCGTATTCGGCAGTGCATTGTAAATATGGGATGAAACTGCAGGCGTCATGTATATCCACATAGAAAACAAAGCAAACCAGGTAAAAAATTGCACATTGGCTAATTGCATCATGGTCTTAGGCATATTCTGAAAATCTCTCACTATTTGCACGAAAGAATTATCATATCTCTTTTTAAACATAAAAATGGAAGCCCCAAAATAGGCCAATCCAAAAAGACAGAATATAAAAGACAAAACATATAATTCTCTGTGAAAAGGAGAGTCTGGTGATAGCATTAAAGTATAAAATATCACAGCAGAAATAACTCCAATTCCGGTAAGTATCAAACCACGACGTTGGTACAAGGCAGGACCATATTTAATCACTTTAGGCACCCGTTCTAATTTTTCATGTGCTTCCTCTTCAGTTAAAGGATATTCTTTGGACGTAAAAACAGTCCATAAAACAGCAACAAGAAAAGCACCGGCACCGATATAAAATGAAAGTTTTACATTATAAGGAACAGTTCCTGTATCACCGGTTAAGTCTATTTTAAAAACATGAATGAGCAACCAAGGGAGGGCAGAGGCTATTACAGCACCCAACCCAATAAACAAACTTTGCATTGCAAAGCCCATCGTTCTTTGCTCAGGAGGTAATTTATCCCCGACAAATGCACGAAAAGGTTCCATAGAAATATTGATAGAAGCATCTAATACCCACAACAATCCTGCTGCCATCCATAAAGTGGAAGAATTGGGCATCAAAATAAGTGCAATCGATGCAAAGATCGCCCCAAACAAGAAATAAGGCCTCCTCCTGCCAAATGTTGGATGCCATGTACGATCGCTCATGTAGCCAATGATAGGTTGCATCAAGAGCCCTGTGATGGGTGCTGCCAGCCACAAACCTGCTATGTCACTTTCTTTGGCACCGAGAGATTCAAAAATCCTACTCACGTTGGCGTTCTGTAATGCAAATCCAAACTGTATGCCCAGGAAACCAAAGCTCATGTTGAAGATCTGCGAAAAGGAAAGTTTTGGTTTATTGGTAGACATGCTTGATAAAGTTAGAAGTTAGAAGTTGAAAATTAGAAATCAGAAGTCAGAAATCAGAAGTCAGAAGTTAGAAATTAGACATAATTAATTTTCTTTGATGTAAATTTTGTAATCCCAAGGTCCAAGTGACAATTCACTTGAAGTGTGGAAAATTAGTTTTTTGCCGGTGAAGTAGTCGATGTAGGTTCCTCCTGTGAAGACATTTTTTCCGGAAAATTTCACTTTGGAAGATTTTGAAGAAAGATTAGTTGCAACAAAAATTTCGTTTTCACCATTTTTTCGAACGAACGTCAGGACATCATTCGGTTTGCTATTGTTTATGACTAAAAATTTACCTCCTGAACTGCCATTACCCAATGCTACATTGTCATGTTTCAATGCATTTAATTTGGTATAAAAGTCCTGCATCGGATAATTCTTAAAATCGATCGTGTCTTTTTCGAAAAAGCGCAAAGTCTTATTCAATGTGGCTTCCTGTCCCGAATATATCAAAGGCATTCCCGGCAAGGTATAAGTCAACACGGCAAAAGTCATGTAACCTTTGCCGAATCTGGATCTAATGGTTCCATGCCAGCTATTCTCATCGTGATTGTCGATGAAAAGCATGCGGTATGCATCTTTAGGAAATTTCTTTTGATCTTCGAGAATTAACTTTGTGATTGCTGATGCGGGGGCTTTATCTTTCGCCACTTCAATCATCTTGTGGTGGATTGACCATGCATAAGACATGTGAAAAGCATTGTCATGAAATTGTGGGCTTTCGTCTTCCGCCAACATGAAATACTGCCCTTGTTTATCCAATTGATTTTTAGCATCCTGCCAGAAATCAAGTGGCACAAACCCTGCCACATCACATCTAAATCCATCAACCTTGTGATCCTTTACCCAGAACAACATATCGTTGATCATTTCCTGGCGCATTTCTTTGTAGTTATAATTCAGATCAGCTACATCCGTCCAGTCCGTAAGTTTACCATCATTATCAGCGGGAACAAGGATATTGCCCTGAGCATCCCGGTTATACCATTCAGGATGAGTTTTGGTCCATACATGGTCGAACGATGTGTGATTGGCTACCCAGTCGAGGATGACTTTCATGCCCAATTGATGTGCTTTGGCAATGATGGCGTCCAGATCCGCCATATTTCCGAAATTCGGATTGACAGATTTATAATCGCTAATAGAATAATAGCTACCGAGTCCACCCTTTCGATTTAATTCTCCGATGGGAAATACCGGCATCAACCAAAGGATGTCCACACCCATTTCTCTGAGTCGGGGGAGACTTTTTGCAAAGGCATTGAACGTGCCTTCAGGAGTATATTGTCGGATGTTGACTTCATAAATGTTTGCATTCTGTGACCAGGATGGTGCAGCTTTAGAAATAGAATTCATCTTATCTTGATTCTTTTGAGCGATAATAGAAAAACTAATTAATGTCAATAAAAAGAAAGAAGTTGTCGTTTTCATCCAGTCAAGTTTTAATTTACAATCATGTTTAGGTAGTCAATTATTTTGTTTTTTTATTAATCTTGAATAATTATAAAAATGTTAGAAGGTAGATGGTAGATTTTAGATGGCACTCCATCAATAAAATGAAAAGCATAAATAAATTGACTTAATCCCTTCTGACTTCTACAGATACATAAGTTATACAAATGACTCATAATTCAAATAATTTGGTCAGGCCATGACAGACCTTTTGACAAATTTGGTTGATTGAAGAGATTTCAATTGTATTGTCTCGCCATAAACTTCCACATTCAAGTCATCTCCGTTTAGATTACTAAAAATGATCTCATCTTTTCCAACTTTCACTTCAATCGTGTTCGACCGGAAATTGATCCTGAATGAATAAGAATCCCATTCCTTTGGAAGCATTGGGTAAAAGGAAAGTTTATCACCTTTCAACTGCATTCCCCCAAAACCTTTGACGATGGACAACCACGTGCCTGCCATAGAAGTAATGTGCAATCCGTCCTCTGTGTCATTGTTGTAATTATCAAGGTCAAGTCTAGCAGTCCTTAAGTACATCTCGTATGCCTTGTCGAATTCACCGATTCTTGCAGCAAGGATGGAGTGAACACATGGAGAAAGCGAAGATTCGTGAACAGTGCGTGGTTCATAAAATTCAAAATTGCGTCTGATCGTTTCCGTATCAAATCGTGCTTCGAAGAAATAAATACCCTGAAGTACATCCGCCTGTTTTATATAACACGAACGTAGAATCCTATCCCAGCTCCACTTTTGATTCAACGGGAGGTTGGATGGATCCAAATCCTTCACTAGAATTTGCTCTTTGTCAAGATAACCATCTTGTTGTAAAAATATCTGCCGCGATTCATCGTATGCATAATACATATTGTCTATAATATGCTGCCAATCAACTGTTTCTTTTTCAGAAAATGTTAATTTAGATACTATAGAAGTATAGTGAGCAGGATTTTTAGCCTTTAATTTCTCTATAACTTCAAGTGTATATTCAAGACACCAACATGCCAGGTAACTTGTGTACCAGTTATTGTTGACATTGTTTTCATATTCATTAGGTCCGGTGACACCCAGCATTACATATTTTCCTTTGTCCTCTGACCAGTTGACCCTTTGTTTCCAGAATCTGGCGATACCGATCAATACTTCTATACCATATTCCAGTGCATAGGATTCGTCGCCGGTATAATTTGAGTAATCGTAAATGGCATAAGCAATAGCGCCATTCCTGTGAATTTCCTCGAAGGTGATCTCCCATTCATTGTGACATTCTTCACCATTCATGGTCACCATCGGATACAATGCAGCACCATTATTAAATCCTAATTTAGCGGCGTTTTCAATTGCTTTTTGCAGATGATTATACCTGTATTTGAGCAGATATTCTCCGATGTGGCTGCCGGCTGTAGCCATGTAATATGGCAGACAATAAGCCTCTGTATCCCAATAAGTACTTCCACCATATTTCTCACCGGTGAATCCTTTAGGACCAATGTTCAATAATTCGTGATCACCTGAATAAGTTTGATTTAATTGAAAGATATTGAAGCGAATACCTTGTTGAGCCTTCACATCCCCTTCGATACTGATGTCTGCCTGATCCCAACTTTTTCTCCACCAGGCTATTTGCAGATCGCTTAATTCATCATATCCTAGATTTATGATCTCATCAAGATTATCCAGGGATTTAGCTTTGAGATCAGCATCAGGATAGAAAAATGAGGTGCAGATAGAAACATATTTTTCGATCATTATCTCATCACCATTGGATAAATAGGTGGAATAAAGAGCAGAAAAATTACTAGGAGTTTGGTTTGAAAATTCCCCTTTGACTTGCTGGCCATTGACTCTGACATTATGCGTGCAAGATGCCGCAATATTGAAAGAAGTTTTTTTGGTGGTAGAAGTCACTAAACCTGCTGATTCTCTTATTTCTGAATTGAAATTTTCCCAAAAGCTGTCGCCATAGTTTGTATCCTGATTTAAGACATTTGCTTCAATACCTGAAGTAATGGTAAAGTCAACATCTCCTTCCTCTACTTTTAATCTATATCTCAAAAGAGCTGAGTCAGGATGTGATTTTGAATAAAATCTTTCAGAATTCACACTGACTAAAATATCATCGGTCAATTGAATTTTAAAAGATCTTGAAAGTAGTCCTTTCTCCATGTCCAATTCACCACAATAATCAAGGGGAGTTAATTTGGCTAAATCAAGAACCGTTTCATCCAAAAGGATGTGAAGTCCGAGCCAATTGACAGAATTGAGCACCTTGGCAAAGTATTCAGGATAGCCATTTTTCCACCAACCAACTCTCGTTTTATCAGGATAATAAACGCCTGCCAGATAAGATCCGACTAAGGTCTCACCGCTGTAGGTTTCTTCGAAATTAGCTCTCTGACCCATTCTACCATTGCCTATGCTAAGTAAAGATTCGGTGACCATATTGTCTCCTGTACTAAAATCAGTTTCTATAATCTTCCAGGGGTGTGCTTCTACGTATTGCTTCATTGTGAATTTCTATTTTTTGAATTTCATAAAACCGAAAGCATTTTACTTTTCTTTCAGTTTGAAATTTATATTTTACATGGACGCTCCTTTATTTCAAGATTTTCGTCATTTATTTTTTGATCAGGACCTGTTCTTTTGGATCAATGAAATTACAAGTTCCATATCCACTTCACCCAATGAGGTATAAACAAATGCAGCATCCGGCAATGCGCCTTCAGGTCCAATACCAATAGCTGTCATACCACCAGATAGTGCCGCTTCGATGCCAACGCCTGCATCTTCGAATACAGCAATGCTCGAAGGTAAAAGATCCAATCCTGAAGCCCCCTTTAAGAAAACTTCAGGGTCCGGCTTGTTATTAGTCAGTGCGTGACCATCCACAATGACATCAAAAAGACCTGTGATGCCCAATTGTTTCAGGACTGGCAGTGCATTTTTTGATGCTGAGCCAAGACCGATTTTTATTCCTTTCTCTTGGGCCCGTTCGATAAAATCAATGGCTCCTGGGAGAGCATCGTTTGCTGTAAGCGTTGAAGTCAATTCAGTGTACCAGGCATTTTTCCTGGCAGCTGCTTCTAGCTTTTCATTATGAGAAAGTGTCATGCCACCCCATCCTAATATTCTATCAAGTGAATCCATTCGGCCTACGCCTTTAAGTTCTTCATTCTGAGTTTCAGTAAAGTCAAAACCGAGGCTGTTAGCCAGTTTTCGCCATGCTTTATAATGTAAAACTGCAGTGTCAACGATGACACCATCCAAATCAAAAAGAAAGCCTATTTGATCAATTTCATCCTCCATAAATATTACGCTGTTTTGCTGTATAGCTAAGGTATAAATAAAATAAACATAATGCGTAAAAAGTACACAATAAAGTTAGATATCAAAAGTCAGAGGTCAGAAGTCAGTGTGAAATTGGACAGATTCAAAAAGATTAGATGGTATGACGAAATAGTAAATGGTTGATAATTTTAATATAAGTGCGTCCACCCCCTCGGCCCCCTCCAAAGGGGGACATACGTTTCGATCATATATTGTTTTATTAATAGAGGCAATTCGTTAAACATGTACCTTATTGCTTTTTAAATAAAATAATGTTAGGAAGATGTCCCGCTTTGGAGGGGGTTGGGGGTGGACTTGGGTGCCACAACAAGTTAATTTGAAATAATGAAAAGGCCTTTAAAACCGAATATCTAAATAGGAGTCTTTTGATAAATATCAGAAAATAGCTAATAAAAAACTTTTGCTTCGAAAATCTAATAAATAAGTAAAAGAGAAAGTAGTGCATTGAAATTAAAACGACGTAGTTAAAACTGCGCCTAACAAAGAAATAAAATTAATATAAGTGTGTCCACCCCCTTGGCCCCCTCCGAAGGTGGACATACGTTAGCCTCACACTTTGGATAATATATAAAGGCAATCCATTAAAGTTGAACCTTATTGCTTTTTAAATAAAATAATATTAGAATGATGTCCCTAGCTCCCCTTCTGTATCTTAAAACTTATATCCAAAGAGGTGGAAGAATGTGTCAGCGAACCAACAGAAACAAAGTCAACACCCGTGGAAGCTATGCTCCTCACTGTATTTAACTTAACACCTCCTGATGCTTCTGTCTCAAATCTTCCATCGACAAGGGCCACAGCAACAGATAATGTCGGAATTTCAAAATTATCAAACATAATTCTTGTGATGCCCCCTATTTCTAAAACTTGTTGAATCTCGTCCAAATTGCGGACTTCCACAGTGATACCAAGCTCCAAATTATTAGCTTTTAAGTATTCATGCGTTCTTTCTATTGCTGCTTTGATGCTTCCTGCTGCATCAATGTGATTGTCTTTGATCATGATCCAATCATACAATCCATCTCTGTAATTATTGCAACCACCAATTCTAACTGCCCATTTCTCAAAATAACGTATTAGAGGTGTCGTCTTCCTGGTATCAAGAATTTTAACAGGAAGATCAATAACTTCCTGAGCAAATCTCCTACTTAGTGTAGTGATACCGCTCATGCGCTGCATCATATTGAGCAAGAGTCTTTCTCCCATAAGCAGTGCTCTCGTGTTGCCTTTGACCGTCATTATAATATCACCGTAGACTACTTCATTGCCATCTTTAATGTGAACCTCTATCTCTGCTTTTGGATCTACATGAAGTAAAATCAAACATGCTAATTCAACACCGGAAATAACCCCATTGTCTTTGACCAATAATTTTGCCACACTGGTATCATCAGCGGGAATACAAGCCAAACTAGTATGGTCGAATCCATGTGTATCTTCATAAAGGCCTTTTTCTATAAAATCGTTAATTATATTCTGATCCATTTATTTAATTTAATAGTGATGAATGAAAAATGCCAGGTACTAGACATTAGAGTCTAGAGTCCAGAATCTAGTGTCTGAGTTATTCTATTCTTAGTAACATATTGGGTGCTTTAACCCAATTTATTTTATTTAAATTGTGAGAGAAGGTAATTGTTTTCAAAAATTTACCTCCTAATACTGTTTCTTTATATTCTTTAAATTCATCACTCATCACCAAAGGTATGTGAACTGTAAAGAAGTCTTTGATAGTCAATTCAATACCAGCTTCATACAAGATTTTCTTTTTTTCTTTAAAAATGAAATTATCTCCTCCAAATGTGGAAATATCAAAGAATAATCTGATCGGTATTTTTCCCAAAGGTAAGTCTGTTTTCAAGTTTAAACTTAGTAAGAAATCATCGTTGAATCCCGCCTGATTAGAATTCTGAAGTAATGGAGACTTGAATCCACCTTCATTAATACTTATTTGTCTTGACCAAAGTCCAGAATTTTCATTTCTACCGATGAAGGTTTCATCATAAAAATAATCATTCGAACCAGAATAGGTATTAGCTAATTGATATCTGTAATAGTCAAAATATTGATCACTTAATTTAAAGAATTTACCCGCATAAGCTCTGGCATAAAAAGCTTTTCCCTTTAAACTATAATTAAATTTATAATTGGCAGTAGCAGATATTTTGGCGAAAGTTTTGCCCAACTGACCTTCAAAACGGACATTATATGGATTAATTAGGCGGCTATCTCTTATGTTGTATGAAAGTTTTCCGTAAATGTTATTTTCTCTATTACCGACTTCAGGAACAGTGAAGAGAGAATCATATTTGAAATCCTGCTCTGTAATATAGTAACCCTTCAGTGAAATACTATGTGAAACAGAACTTCTATATGAAGGTCTTCTAAAATTAAAGACTACCTCAGGTGCGACTTTTTGATAATTCAATGATGTCTTCTCAAAACCAGGAATATAACTTCTAGAGAATCCGTAGGATTTCAGATAAAGAAAGAAGTCGATATTTTCGATGATGCTGTTAGTTAGATGTTTCGTATAATTAAATGTCGCATGACCAACCAGGTTCTTACTTCTGGTGCCAAACATTGGAGCTATTATAAATTTGAATGGATTCTCAGGGACTGAAACATTATGCAAAATAGCACCAACCATGATTCCATCATACCTGTTAAGTCCTGCGAATGGAGAGATCCAAATAGTCTTTTGTTTTGAATAATTAATTCCACCAAAGGCATTTACTCCGTAATATTTTTTATTGAAATTGTTTTTCAGGTTGATATCAGGAATGTCATTGCTTATGAAAACCGATTTATAGGAAGTTACATTCTTAAAGCTGATATTTTGCTCTTTAAGAAATGGAGCGGACCATTGACTCATTGTATCGCCTGCAGAGCTAATAACATTAACAAGAACAGGAAGAATAATACCCGTTTTGTTTTCAATTTTCACCATCAGTGAGTCATTTAATACTTCAACTTTATTTATTGCAAAATCAACTCCTTCCGGACGTGCCATTAATTCAAAAAACCAACTTATGTCTTTTGGACTTTTTTCGCGAAAGATCTTTTCAAAATCCTCCGGTTGCGGATGCTTAAATTTCCAGGTAGAAAAATACTTACGCATCGCACTATCAAAATTCTCGGTGCCCATGTATTTTTCCAAATAAACAAGATATTGAGGAACCTTGTAATAGATATCAACACCATAATTCATGTAAGGTAGATCCTGACTCGCTGTCGTGGCGGGATATAACGAATGAGCTGCACCAAAAACAGATAGTCCTATAGAGTTATCACTTGCCCCACCAGCTTTTTTATATGAAGGTGGTGGTGGATAGATCTTTGTTTCATAGTAACTATTAATCCCTTCGTCCATCCATGGATATGAGCGTTCATTGCTGCCCAATATTCCATAGAACCAGTTGTGACCCACCTCATGAATGATGACGGAGTGCAATGTTTCCACATCGCCTACCGCATCTATCACTGTGACAGTTGGGTATTCCATACCTCCCCCGGCTTTCAAACTCCCTTCAACAACCTTAGCAGTACTGTAAGGATAAGGTCCGACGAGCGTTCCATAACCCCGGATGGTAGTTTTAATGTCATCTACAGAGTTCTTCCAGATCTCCCAATCTGAAGGCAGAAAACAGCTATAAGCAGTAACCACATGATCAGTGCCGGGCGCTAGGACAGTATCCATTCTAACGACCCACTTCTTACTGGCGAACCATGCAAAATCGTGAATCTGCTGCTCTCTAAATGTAATGGTTTTAAAAATAGCATCAGAGACAGGTACTTTCTTCATGGCAGCGAGACTCGCTGAATCATGTTGAATTTTTGCAAGATCTTCCAACCATTTATTCTCAGATGCTTCCTGAATATCACCTGTTCCCATCACTATGTAATTAGCAGGGAGTGTTATGCTAACTTTATAATCACCAAATTCACTGTAAAATTCTCCCTGATCTAGATATGGAATGGGGTGCCAACCTTTGGCGTCATAAACGGCAGGTTTAGGGAACCATTGAGATATTTGGTAATCTTGCCCATCGTGACCTAGTCTTGAGAAGACAATTGGTATTTTTACTCTAAAATCAGTGCTAAGATTGATCGATTTTCCGGGAAATAATTTTTCTGGTAGAATGACTTTTATGATATCAATTTCTTTAGTTTTCTGAATTTCAGCTGAGATATATTTTCCATTTGTTTCTACCTTGAAATCAAGGCTATCGATGTATCCTTTTGATTTCTTGTCCGCGTAAAAAAAAGTTGTTTGTCTGTTTTCTAGCGCTTGAATAGCATATGCTGATTGATCACTTTTGTAGGCATTGGGGTACAAATGGAAATAAATAAAAGTAAGAGTGTCTGGCGAATTGTTCTGGTAATGTATATGTAAGCTGCCATGCAATAGGTGTTTGATATCATCGAGTCGCACTGATATATCATTGTCAACTTTCTGCTGCCAATAATTTTTTTGAGCATATGATTGATTAAGGCAAAGTATGAAAGCAAAAAAAAGCAAGAGTCGTAAAGTTCGCATAGACTAAATTTTAATCAAACATAGGAAATTTTGAGAGATGTTTGGGGTTTGTTATTTGAAGTTTGATCAAAATTAAGTTGGTGTTTTCAAATCAGAAAAGACGTTTATGGATGAATTTATTCAACCCACTCTGGGGTTGGGAGTTTGATGCTTCCTAACCCGGGTTGCACCCGGGACTATTGTTGTTCAACCCCATCCGGGGTTTTGGGAAGATTTTATCGCAGTGGATGTAATAGGAATTTCTATGTTGAATTAACAAGAGAAATAACTTACAATTAATTGTCAAAACAATCAAAGACTCCCTACCCCCCTCAAAAGGCTAGGGTTTGTACATAAGTATTTTTTCAATAAAAGGCTTAATTAGAAAATTAATATAATTGTTTGTTATTGAGATACTTATAAGCAAAATGAATTTTGCAGACACCCGAACGTAGGTTAACCTACACTCAGCACTTCATAGCGAATGCTGTACAATATTTAAAGTTAAAGCTTAGATCGTGAGGCTCGGCGTAGGTTAACCTACGTCGTTGTGTCACCAAAGTTTACTTTGAAAAATAAAAAAAGATGTGTATAAACCCTAGCCTCAAAAGGGCGAAATCTACTCAACATCATTTGCTTTTCATGTTTTCACATTTTGCCTCATTAGGATATTCTTTTCATTTTGGAAGCAAAGTATTCTTTGTGAATTGATTTACAACTTCTAATTTCACACTGAGTCATTAAATCATTTTCAGCAATTTCAATTAAAATGTTGGAACATTAGTAAGTCAAAAATAACAATTAACAACTAACAACTAATAACTAATAACTAATAACTAATAACTAATAACTAACAATTAAATGCCCTTATTTGGTACAACTAACCATCGGAGTTTCATTCTAATTTCTAACTCCTAACTTCTAATTTCTATCCTCGCAACTTTAGTAATTCACAAATAACAACTCACAATTATCAATTAAACAAAATGTGTCGTTTTGCTACCACAGATTCGTTTATTTGGGGTAAGATTTAGGGAAACACATATGGATATAGACCACATAGGCCTAAGTATTTCTGGGCAATTAGGGTCAATTCAACTGGTGTCCTAGTGTTGAACAAAAAATAACAATTAACAACTAACAATTAATTGCCTTTATCTGATACCCCCAACCATCGGAGTTTCATTCTAATTTCTAATTTCTAACTTCTAATTTCTATCGTCTGAACTTCAGTAATTCACAAATAACAACTAATAACTAACAATTAATTTAACAACTTTTTGGAATTTCTTATCATACAGTTTTAAAAAATAAATACCACTTCTTTGGGCATCAATGTTAATCATTTGCATATTGCCTATTTGACCACTTTTAATTAATTGACCGGTTGAATTAATTAGTTGATAATTATAGGTTATATTATCATCCATTCTAATTTGAAATTGTCCAGTAGATGGATTTGGTAAAATTTGGATGACATTATTTTCTGAAAGATCCTTTGTCGAAAGTGGCGCACATTGGGTCAAATTATCTGCTATTTTTAATCTTAAAATTGGGAGTTGATCGAAAAGTAATTGACCGGGACATTCTGTAGCACAACCATTTCTATGACCTGCCAATACCGGCAATAAGTCACTGTTGATAGTATCCGGGTGGTGCAAAGAGTCCAAAGGATTCATTTCATCTTTGAACATTTTCCAGGTCAATAAACGCTCAAGAGCATTTACTGCACGAGCGTCAGGAGCTTCTTCTTCAAAACTGCCGATGACACAAATACCCATGGTGTAGCTATTTTTTCCGCAGAAGTGCGCACCAAAAACGTTATCTTGCTCTATACCGGGCTTCTCAGGATCTCTTCCGGCGAATACTGTTCCATCATGACCTATTAAAAAATTATACCCAATATCATCCCAACCATTAACTTCTTTGTGCTGAATATAAAATGCCCGGACGAGATTGACGGAATTTGTATCGCCATTATTGGAAGCAGAATGATGAACAATGCAATGTCTGGTCGGAGTTGATGTCCTACCTGGCACAGGTGGTTCAAGCCCTTTACGCCAGACACTTTGAGGTACAAAAGGTGGTTCTTCACAATTAAGGTCTCCCTCACGCTGTGAGTTATTGAGTGAAATAGGTGGAACGTATTGATATACAGCTGTTATAGCTGAAACAGAAGTGGGAAAGAAAAGAGTATATTCATTCACTGCTTTATTAAGATAAATGAGATTGGATTGAATTCGATCTTCCACGTGCTCATCTTGTGTCACTTCCATTTTTTTGCCATCAGCACTGATAAAATATAGCCCAACAGGAAATGCATCTTTAAAAATGAGCGTCAACCCATTGAAAATATCATCTGTTCTAAAGTTAGTTACTCTACTTTCAGTAGTCAAATCCTGCTGCCAGATCTTCACTTTTTGCGAAAATCCCTGACTGCCAATGATTAAAAACAACAAAGAAAGAAGGTATAAACTACGGTATTTCATAAAGATATTAGTTAATAACATTGATGAACATTTAATGAAGCTAAGCAGTTCATTTATAATAAAATTATTAGAAAATCTACACAATAACAAAAGGTGTATAAATTAGTGCCTTCATTTTAGCCTTCAAAGTAAATTTGATTACATTTGCACACAAAGATTTCTATATTTTATGAGTTTATCGAAGATATTTTGCACCTCGGAGATCGGGTTGCTTAAAAAAGTGATTGTACACCGCCCTGATATGGGTATCAGTCGTATCAGTCCAAAAGACGCAGAAGAACTATTATTTGACGACATAGTCTTCCTTCCCCAAATGCAAAAAGAGCATGATATTTTTACCGATGTGCTCAAAGCTTTTATCGGAGATGAAAATGTATTGTTCATTGCTGATTTATTGGAAGAATCGCTCACAGCGGATGAGATTAAAAAAGCAGAATTGATCCGCATGATCGTAGACTATGAAGAATTGCCGGCTTCTTTTGGAAATATTTTCCACAGGCTTGACAATAAAAAACTGGCTGAAGTCCTCATCACAGGTTATTATGAAGAGGAAGATCATTACTTCTTTGACCCTATTCCAAACTTTATTTTCACAAGAGATATAGCAGTTGTCGTCAAAGATCACGTCATCATTACAAAGGCAGCAAAGGAGGCTCGATTCCGTGAAAATTTCCTTGCGAGATTTATATTTTGGGCACATCCTTTATTCCAGGAATTGCAGGATGAAGGCCGGGTGATTAACCTCAATTGGCTTGAAAGCTTTCCTCCATCAAAGAAAGGAGAATGGGTCAATCTTGAAGGGGGCGACACCATGATGTTTGAAAATGAATTTTTATTAATTGGACATAGTGAAAGAACCACGGAGCATGCTATTAAATCATTGGCAAAGGTGGTATTGGAAAAAGGGTTGGTCAAACATGTTGTTCAGGTCAACATTCCTTATGACAGGTCTTGCATGCACATAGATACCGTATTTACCAGGATAAATCATGATCATGTCGTAGCGTTCAAACCAATGATCTATGACGGCATATCTTCCAATGTAGAAATGTTTTCACATGATGGTAGTAAAAAGACATATCCTTCACTTAAGGACTTTATTTTGGCAGAAATCAATCCAAATATGAAGTTTATCTTTTCAGGAGGAGGTGAATCTCCATACCAAGAGCGTGAACAATGGACAGATGGATGCAATCTGGTAGCTATTAAACCGGGAGTAGCATTGACCTATGATAGAAACCCAATTACTGAGCAGGCATTCAGAGATATCGGATATGAGGTGATTCATGCAACAGATTTTTTAGAACAATTCAAAGCAGGTAAGTTAGATCCTTCCACGATAGAAAATACTATTATTACTTTACCATCTAATGAGCTTTCAAGAGCCAGAGGAGGTTCTCATTGTATGACTTGTCCATTGGAGAGAGCACCGCTTTAATCCAAGAGGAAATGCATATTTATATTATTAAATGAAAATATAAGTAAGCGGAATGAAAATGGTTGATGTTAGATGGTAGATTTTAGATGGTATATAGTAAATATGTAAGTTTGTCAGAATTAGAATTATATTTTTTAAGCTAGTTTAGAACTAATACATTAAATTTCATCAAAATCTTTTCTTGAATTTTATAAGAGAAATCTCACCTTCCTCTTAAAGAAACAAAACTTTAGAAACTAATAGAATTACATGTTTGAACACACGCACCAACTGAGAGTAAGATATG
This sequence comes from Candidatus Brachybacter algidus, assembly GCF_016707225.1. Classification (NCBI taxonomy): domain Bacteria; kingdom Pseudomonadati; phylum Bacteroidota; class Saprospiria; order Saprospirales; family Saprospiraceae; genus Candidatus Brachybacter; species Candidatus Brachybacter algidus. The sequence continues at coordinate 857,257 of NZ_JADJID010000003.1, forward strand.
CAGAGACTGATCAGATGGCATATGTGTACTATGGCAATTATGCGCAATACTGTGAAGTCGGAAGAGTCGAGGCAATGAGATCATTGGGATTAAGTTATGCCAAAATGGAGGCAGAATGGGGTGTAATGATGCCCGTAATGAAGATGGAGATGGAATTCAAACGGCCTGCTTTCTATGATGAATTATTGACCATAGTTACCACTATTCCCGAGTTGCCCGACAGAGAAATAATTTTTGAAACTTCCACTTATAACGAAAAAAACAAACTGGTCAATCAAGCCAAAGTCACCTTATGTTTTGTCAAAATAGACACAAAAAAGAGGGTATCAATACCGGAGCAATTACACGAAAAAATGAAGGAATACTATGTTTAGATTCCGCCGTCAAAAGACCTGGTTTGAAGTCTTTTTAGAGCAAAATACCGTGTATCACGAACTGGTTGACTGGTCCAAAAGGCACACCATAGTAGGACTTAAAGGCAGAAGTATATTTCGAGTTGCAGGTGAATTAATGGTGCATTTGAAAAAGTCAAAAATACCGTTAAGAGCAAATGCAATCTCCTTCAACTTCATGCTTGCGTCGTTTCCTTTTACCATCTTCCTGTTAACTCTTTTACCATTTTTTCACGTTGATAACGCCGTAGATCTCCTTAAGGCCTCAATTGGCAACTTATTACCAACTAGTGTAGAGATGACCTTGTTCAGCCTCATCGAAGATACTATCAAGCCTCGCGGCGGATTATTATCATTGGGTTTTATTGTGGCTATTTTCTTTGCTTCAAATGGAGTGATGAACCTTATCAGAGCATTTGACCAATCTGAATTGGCAAAAATCCATGAGATCCATTGGTTCAAAAAAAGAATGAAAGCTATATTCTTAACATTCCTGATGTTCTTATTGCTAGTGGTGACCGTGATCGCCTTCGTATTGGCCAATCAGATCTTGAAATTGGTCGGAATGTATGTCACCATAGATTATATTACCAAAGGTCTCATACTCGCCGCTCGATGGTTGCCTGTATTTATACTCATGTATGGGCTATTGACACTAATCTATAGGCTGGGGCCTTCCATCAAAAAGAAAATTCCCTTCTTTTCATTTGGAACCTTTTTGACGACCTTCCTGTGTATAATCGATTCTTTACTGATCAGTTATTTCGTCAATAATTTTGCTAATTACAACAAAATATACGGATCCCTCGGTACTATAATTGCCCTCATGATCTGGCTACAGACCAATATGTTCCTGATATTCATTGGTTACGAACTCAACCTAATCGTGATGCGGTTGCCACGTAAAAGAAAGACTTAATTACAGCGGAGAACATTTCTCTTGAAGCCATTTTTTACTTTCTTCATCAAGGAAAGGGATGAATTCATTGTAAACTTTGGCATGATAATTATTCAGCCAATTGATCTCGCCCGGAGTCATAATACTCATATCAATCATGGTCTTGTCAATTGGAAATAAAGTCACTGTTTCGAAATACAAAAAATCATTGTTTTGCGGCATAGGATGACAAAGGACAAGATTTTCAATGCGGATGCCATGACTTCCTTCCAGGTAAAAACCAGGTTCATTGGAGGTAAAAGTTCCGACAGCGATCGGAGTTACTCCTCGTTCACCTAATGCATTTGTAATGCCCTGAGGTGGCTCGTGTACATTCATAAAAAATCCAACACCATGTCCGGTGCCATGATTGTACGTGATGAGTTTTTCCCAAAGAAATTGGCGTGCCAGAATGTCTAATTGTATTCCGCGTGTTCCTTTAGGAAAGATCGCTGTAGCAATACCGATGTGTCCTTTCAAGACTCTTGTGTAATGGTCTTTAATCAATGCCGTCGGTTCGCTGAGCGCAATAGTCCTGGTGATGTCGGTAGTTCCATCCAGGTATTGTCCACCTGAATCCACCAATAAAACACCATTCGGTTTAATGACAGCTGCAGTTTCCTTTTCAGGTTTGTAGTGAATAATGGCGCCATTTCCATTATATCCTATGATGGCGTCAAAACTTTCGCCATAGTATCCTTCTTGCTGACTTCTGAAATGAATGAGTTGCTGAGCAAGATCGTATTCTGTATGATCATTTCCAGCGGCGAGTTCTTTTTCAAGCCACATAAAAAAATGAGTCAATGCGATGCCATCTTTGACCATAGATCGTCTGATATGACCTTGTTCTATCTCGTTTTTGATAGATTTAGCAATCATAACAGGTGAGTCCTTCTGGATAATGTTGTGCGTATTTATTTTTTGAAAAAGATTGAAGGAGATAGAATTAGGACTGATTAGAATAGAACTGGATGATTGGATCTCTGCCAAATAATGATCAATACTGCCATAATCTTTAATTTTAATATTGTCCGCTAGCAAAGTTGCCTCTAGTTCCGGACTTATTTTATTTGGATCAACAAATAAATACACCTTTTCAGGGCTGATAAGTACATAAGATATGAATACTGGATTGCATTCGATGTCTCTGCCTCTAAGATTTAAAAGCCATCCAATATCGTCAAGCGCAGTGACGAGGAAATAGTCAGCACCATAACCTAGCATTTCTTTTCTAATCATAGAAATCTTCTGCATTCTGCTCAATCCTGCATATGATTGATCATGCTCAAAGACCATTGCTGCAGAAATAGCTGGACGGTTAGTCCAGGCATTTCCAATTGGATCAGCTTCAGTATTTACATTAAATCCTGCTTTTTCAAATCTTTCGATAAGATTTGAGGCGGTGCCAAGTGCCATGACCCGGGAATCAAATCCTATAGTTTTGCCATGCCCTAAATTTTTCTGGAGCCACTCTGCAAATTCAGGAGCTCCCTGCACGATCAATTTATGAAGCACAAATTCTGAATCTGCCAATTGCATTTCAGCTTGTAGAAAATATCTTGAATCCGTCCAAAGCCCTGCATGATCCATTGTGATGACGACTGTCCCGGCTGAACCAGAAAATCCTGAGACCCAAGCTCTGGACTTGTAAAATTCCGGCAGGTATTCATTTTGGTGTGGATCACCGGTAGGAACTATGATGGCGTCGACGCCTTGTTTCATCATTTCTGCTCTTACTGCTTTCAGTTTATCGTTTGTGTTCATGGATCTTTAAGATTTGGTATTAGAAAGAAGGTATAATGCTTCAAATATAAATTGAATTTTTGTAAAAGGTAGTGAAAGCTGAAAAAGTTCGACGAAGGAAAGGTTGGTGGGGCTAAAAATCAAATTTATATGGAATTTGGGGTTTGGGGTTTGCGAAAGATGGATCAATGTTCAAGATGGATGCTAATATAGTAGTTGACTTTTATTCTGTAGATTCCTCCCTTAGGTCGGAATGACAGAATTCTTGTCCTGAGGGGGTATAAAATGGTGTGGCTGTGCCACCCCATTTTATACCCCCATCCCAGCGATACGACGTCTTTCCGAGCGAAGCGAGGAATCTTTATGTGCTAAGTCATTTCTTTTTCGGCTTTGTGCATTTTGCTATACACACTTTATAATTCCTTAGTTTTTACGTTTAGCAAAATATCATCAATTTTGCAGATCTCTAAATTTTATACACAATCATCCTCTTCGCGTTCAATTCCCTCCAACTTCAGTTGGTGGAAAACATAAAGCAAAAATCTATTATTCTTTTTCTTCTCAAAAAGATATATTATGAAAATGTTTAATGTTTTTATAACTTTACACCTCTTTTAAACAATACATCATTTAATGATCAGTCAATCGCTTAGTCAAAAGTTCTCACAGAAAATGTCGCCCCGACAGATTCAACTGATGAAGCTATTGCAGGTTCCTACCTTCGAACTCGAACAAAGAATTAAGGAGGAAATCGAATCCAACCCGGCTCTGGAAGAAGGAAATACCGATTCCAATAATGAGGAAAATGAATACAAAGAAGCTGACGATCACGAGAAAGATGACAACTCCGTTGATTTTGAAGACTATTTTCCTGAGTATGGTGAAGAAGATCAAACTTACAGATCCGCCTCCGACGGCTATCAGCAAGAAGACAAACCCACCCGACAAATAGCCTCTAATGACAGTAACCTTCAGGACTACCTCGAGCGACAATTAAATCTCGTCGACCTCCCGACAGATTTGGATAGAATCATCGGCAAACAAATCATCGGCAGCATAGATGAAGATGGCTATCTGAGAAGAGAACCTATCTCCATCACGGATGACTTACTCTTCAGCATGAATCTTCAGATCGAAGAGCAGCAAGTGCTAAAAATACTTGCTATTATCCAACAATTCGACCCAAAAGGAATAGGCGCTAGAAACCTGCAGGAAGCACTGCTCCTTCAAGTCCAAGGTAAACTTAAAGAACCTGAAAAGCTGGATGAATTCCGAATTAAGGACTTGAAAATAGCCGAGATCATTCTTCGCGATTATTTCAATGAATTTGCAAAAAAACATTTTTCCAAGTTGGCCCAAAATCTTAACGTCGATGAGGAAGATCTTAAATCCGCCTATGACGAAATCCTCAAATTAAATCCGAAACCCGGTGGAGGCTATGTAGATAACGATGCACTGGTGGTGCAATATATTGAACCTGATTTTACTATTACAAATCGAGATGGTGAATTGGAAATGTCTGTTAATAGTCGTAATTCACCTGATCTGCACATTAGTGAAGGTTATAAAAACATGGTTCGCAACCTGAAAAGAAAAAGGCAAAGTGGTAAATTATCGAAAGAAGAACGTGAAACCGCTATGTTCGTCAAACAAAAGATCGAAGCTGCACAAACATTCATTGATTCGATATTAAAGAGACAAAGTACCTTGTATAATACGATGCATGCCATCATGATGATGCAATACGACTACTTTCTCACTGGTGATACCAGATATTTAAGACCAATGATCCTCAAAGATATTGCTGAGAAAATCGAAGTTGATATTTCTACGGTTTCCAGGGTAGCTAACAGTAAGTATGTTCAGACGGAATTTGGCACGAAATTATTAAAAGAATTTTTCAGTGATAAAGTCCAGAATAATGACGGAGATGACGTAACAACTGTCGAAGTCAAAAAAATGCTGTCCAACATCATTGATGAAGAAGACAAGACAAACCCTCTTAGCGATGAAGCGCTAATGGAGCTATTGGATAAAAATGGCATTTCATTAAGCCGAAGAACTATTTCTAAATATCGTGAAAAAATGAATATTCCTGTTGCACGTCTGCGCAGAGAAATGTAAATTTGTAGATGAAGTCGTATTACTCCGCTTTAATAATTATTCCAATATTAGCTTCTATTCTTGGGCTGAGCTCATTTCAGGATAAAAACCCTATGCCTGTTTCTGAAGCAGAGCTAGGAAAATTGTTATTCTTCGACCCTATTCTATCTCAAAACAAAAAAATCAGTTGTGCTACATGTCATAAAGAGGCATACGGATTTGCTGATAATGTAACATTCAGCTTTGGTATTGACTCCATCAAAACAAAACGTAATACACCAACTGTTAAAAATGTGCTAGCTAGAAATAAATATTTCTGGGATGGACGAGCCACGACACTTGAAGAGCAAGCATTGATGCCTATTGAGAATCACGATGAAATGAATCTTTCGTTGTTAGAGGCATATAAAAGACTTAATGCGGATCCTTTTTATAAAAAAGCTTTTAAGAAAATATACCGTAAAAAAGCGGATAAAACCACTTTGGCTTCTGCCATTGCTTCCTATGAAAGGACTTTAGAAAGCACCTTCACAGCATGGGATCGTTATGCTGAAGGTGATGATAAGGCTATCAGTGCTTCAGCTATCAGGGGTAGAGATATATTCATGGAGGAGGCTAATTGCTTTGAGTGCCATTTCGGTCCTGATTTTACTGTAGATGAAATGGTCAATATCGGCATTTATAATGGAATAGACCTCAATGACAAAGGTTTAGGAGGCATCACGGGTAAGGCTGAAGATATGGGTAAGTTTAAAGTTCCGGGACTTCGCAACATCATTAAGACTGCACCATATATGCACAATGGCATGTTTTCGACACTCAGAGAAGTCATTGAATATTATAATAATCCTGATAGTTTTATTCCAAATTCTATCAATACTGATGCGCGTCTCAGGAAACCTTTGAACCTGACTGAGGAGCAAAAAGTGGATCTTGAGGCATTTCTGAATGCGCTGAGTGATTAAAGTGGTTCACGCAAAGAGGCAAAGAAGCGCGAAGGACGCCAAGTTGTTATTAGAAAAGAAAAAAAAATTGCTAAATTAATTTAGAATCACGCTTGCCTGCCAACAAAGGCAGGGATTAAAAGGGTTAAAGGATTCCACGGAATGTTCATATAAATAATCAGTGTCATCCCTGCAATCCGTATCATCCGTGATTCAGACAAAAAGTTAACAAAAAAAGATTCTGATGACCAAGGTAGATAATTAGAAGTCAATCAGAATCTTCATAAAAAACGTTTACCAGGACCTTTGTCCATGGGTTTTTCTATTTTAACTTCTTTTCGGATCCCACAAGGTGAAAACCCGGGATAAATTAAATCCAAATCTAAATTCAAATTTGTCCCACTTATTAACCGTTTCGGTGATAAATGCATTTTCATTCATGCCTTGTGAATTAGTAAAATGCATTTGAAAAACATGTCCACCTGTTTCGAGATCGAAACCTACTGAAAGTGAATTTACATATTGTTCTGCTAATTGATCAGGAAGTACATAAATATATTCTAAATTAACAGTCAGTCTTTTTGTTATTTTCTGTCGAGCACCGATTCCCAAAGCGAAAACATCATTTACTTCTGCTTTCGTCTTAGTAAGGTTTCTATGCACCATAGAAGGGGTAAGTTGCAGTGTAAATGCCTCTGAGAACTTACGTGCTAGGAGCAAATGGAAATTATAATAACCTCTTGACCAGAAATAATTGACTCTGTCAGGTTCTGAGTATTTGATTGTCTTCAATGCCATTCCCGCAACTAAGGAAACTGAAATGGGCATATTTCTCTTACCCGAACTCTGACGCAATACTTTATACTTAATATAACCGTCAAAAGCTTTGTCAAGTGTAGAACGTCCCCCTCCGATGCATAATCTGTCTGTAATACCAAGATCATATCCGATCCTCATCTGCGCCACATCCAAACCAAAAATATCGTAAACACCCTGATTAATAATTCCAAATCTGTGAGATATTTTTACATCCATAACACCTGGAGCAGTGTTTTCAATAGAATGTAAATTGATAATCCTATTGGTTTTAAAACTCGCTTTGGCGTAATTTATAGTAGGTGCCTCCTCTTCATCCATGAAGGAAAGCATAGAACTTGTGTCTTCCTGACCATAGATTGCAGTAGAAATAACCAGACAAGCGAAAAAAACTAAAAATGTATAACTGGACCTCATTCGGAATTAATTCTGTTAATTAAAAAAAATAGGCTATTGCATTTCTTTATTAAATGTACAATAATAAAGATATGCAATAGCCTTATATAATTAATGATTGGTAAAATTAAATATAATACTTACTTAAGTTTCGGTATTCAAATTAGCGTAAATTTAAGGAAAATTAATATCTTAATAAAATGTTAGATGGTAGAAGGTAGATTTTAGATGGCTTTTCATCAATTAATGGTAATTTTTATCTTATAAATCAAATAAGAGGAAAAATATTAATCAATTAACTAAATACCGTCTACCTTCTAACATCAGCCATCTACCATCGTTTATCAACTGCCGAAACTAGAAATACTTATTACATTGCTTTGTAATCAGAATTTACTGCTACTTCCACTTCTTTTGATATTTTATCCTTCACCACAGATGGTATTTCGATGCCATAATCGGCGAGTAGTATTTTGAAGGAGTTAGTAACGTTGATAGCACCCTTCGATACCTTAATGGTTCCTGTACTGCTCACATCCTTTGTCACACCATGTATCGTCATCTTACCCTTAACGGTTGCTTTATATGAACCATCCTTTCCAAAGTTAATATCACTCAGATTCGTAATGGTACCTGCGAAAGTTGCTTTTGGAAATTTATCAGATTCCATATAATTTTCATTGAAATGCTCCTGCATCAATGCTTTTTCAAAATGAAATGATTTGATCAAAACAGCGAATTCAACTTTTCCTGTTTTAGAATCTACAGCAGAACTCACTTTATTATTTTTTGCCTCTATTTTTTCCAAAGTCGCTTCAGATTTGAATTGGACATTTCCTTCTCTGGTAAAATATTTACCCTGACCAAACACACTAAAAGTCGCCGAGAGCATGAACATGAAGAAACCCATCTTCAATAATTCATTCGAATTAAAATACTTTTTCATTTTTCTTAAATTTAATTTACGTGATAAATTGTAGATATCTCTAATAATTAATAAGTTACTATTTAACAATATGGCATCTGTCCAGCACTACATCCGTGGTAAATCCCGAACACTTTCCTTTTAAGGTTATTGCCTGGCCAACAGCAAGACCTGCATGGTCCTGCTTTTGCAATGGATCAAGCTGACATAAGACAGTACTCATTGGATTCTCTGATTCAAGTAAAATATTAACTGACCCATCAGCAGTATTATCTATCTGAAATATTTTTCCACTTACTTGAATTAATTTTCCAACGAATTTAGTATTTGCAGCTTGTTCATTTGTCTCAAATTCTTTCAATAGTTGATTGGACTCTATACTCATTTCAGCTTTAGCACCAGCAATATCTTCATGTGGCTTATTCCACATCCAGTAACCCACACCTGCCATAGCGATTAAAATTACTAAAGCTGTTAATGCTATTTTTTTCATATTTTATTATTTTTTCCTAATGATGCCCCTATTATTTTAAAACTTTTCCTTTTAGCTGGAACTAAAGTGATCATAACTTTTGAAATATCAGTCATTTAATGCACCATTGCTTACCCATTCTTCTATGATGGAAATGTTACAATTAGACAATTTGGGAAGCACATACGGCATTGGTACCACACCCGATTCATGTCTGAGTACTTTGAGTAAAAGACCACTTTCAGCTAAGTTCTTCATACTTTCATAAGTATCTACCCTTATGCCGGCCTCCTGCAATCCTGCTCCATGACAACTTGTACAATTTGTAGACATGATCTCACTTACTCTTTGACTGTATTTAGCTTTCGTTAAATCACAAGTTACCACATTCCCATATACATCCTCTTCGTTGCTATAATAGCATGAAAAAAAGAATAGGGATAGAAAAAGAACTAAGAAAGTTGATTTAATTATTCGGTGCGCCATCGCTGATCCATTTATTGATTAATTTGATATTACAACTGCTGAGCTTTGCACCTGCTTTGGGCATCGGTTTAAAACCCACAGCATGAGAAATAGTTCCGGCCAACATTCCGTTTGCAGCTATAGCAGAAGCACCACTATACGTACTTAGGATCACTCCACCTGAAATAAAATTGGGATTATGACAACCATTACAACTTTTGGCCAGTATAGGAGCGACAGTTTTTGAATAGGTCACATTGCTATCATCACATATACTGCCTTCGTTGCAGGTTAGTTCTTTAGCACCTTGTTCGATCCATTTTTTAACAATGGCTATTTGTTCAGCAGTTAGTGCTGCATTAGGTGGGGGCGGCATCCTTTTACTGGCTTTTGTTTCAATTATTACTTTATAAAAATCACCACTATTCAAATTGCCACCTTTAATTTTACCTGTCTTGATTATATTGGTGAAATTATCCAAAACAATGCCTTCTTCATGTGTAATTACATCGTGACATCCGCTTTTAGCGCACGATGAGGCAATAATAGGCAACACATCTCTTTGAAAATATACTACATTCGGATCACAATCTGACATTGTTGTAGTATCTGTAGTATCAATAACGATAGTGTCAGTTGTATCAACGGAACCACCTACCAGGTCTATCTTATCAAATTGACATCCTACGCTTAATGTAAGCATAACTCCTATCAGGAAGAATAAAATAATAAATGTTTGATTAATATATTTCATGAGCTTATAACTGAATAAAGCTCAAAATTATTCCATAAATCGTTACACTGTATAAAATAAATGAATAAATTAGGAGATTATTATCCAATATCGCAATAAGATACCTGGAAAACGACCTATTCTTTAATCAGCGATGCTTTCAAAAAGTCGCGATTCATGGCAGCAATATTTTCTATGGATATTTCTTTTGGACATTCATATTCGCAGGCACCGGTATTAGAACAACCACCAAAACCTTCTTTTTCCATCTGATGTATCATGTCCTGAGTCCTTTTATATCTCTCAGGCTGACCTTGGGGAAGTTGATTAAGTTGGTTGACCTTAGCTGAAGTAAACAACATCGAACTGGAATTGGGACAAGCTGCCACACAAGCACCACAACCAATACATGCTGCTGCTTCAAAAGCTCTGTCTGCTACCTCCTTACCGATAAAAATATTGTTCGCGTCCTGAGCGTTGCCGGTATTGACTGATACAAATCCTCCTGAAGCAATGATCCTGTCAAAAGCGGAACGATCTACCACGAGGTCTTTGATGACAGGGAATGCTTTAGCTCTCCATGGTTCTACGATGATCGTATCACCATCATTGAATGATCTCATGTGCAACTGACAGGTAGTGATTCCTCTTTTAGGTCCGTGAGGTCTTCCATTGATGTACATGCTGCAACTTCCACAAATTCCTTCACGACAATCGTGATCAAATGCTATTGGCTCTGTCCCCTCTTCTATCAAACGTTCATTAAGAACATCAAACATCTCCAAAAATGACATATCTGGTGAAATATCATTTACCTCATAAGATTGTAAAGCTCCTGAAGCCTTGTTATTTTTTTGTCTCCAAACTTTAAGCGTTAACTTCATACCGGATCCTGTTTTTATATTTGTGGTGCAAATGCTACACCCTACTTATATTTTTTTTATTAAAAAAACTATTTATAGCTTCTTGCTGCTATTTTAATATTTTCGTAGACAAGTGGTTCTTTGTGCAATTCAAACTCACTTTCTCCTTTGTATTCCCATGCTGAGACGAAAGAGAAATTTTCATCATCTCTCAATGCTTCCCCTTCTGCTGTCTGATATTCTTCTCTGAAATGTCCTCCACAAGATTCATCCCTGCTTAATGCATCGATACACATTAATTCTCCCAATTCAATAAAATCAGCCACGCGTCCTGCTTTTTCCAGTTCTGGGTTAAATTCATATGCATCACCAGGAATTCTTACATCAGACCAAAATTCACGACGAATCTCTCTAATCTCTTCTATAGCTTCTCTCAAACTCACAGCATTTCTTGCCATACCACATTTATTCCACATTACTTTTCCAAGTTTTTTGTGGAAATGATCGACGGAATGTTTGCCTTTGATATTAAACAATTTGTCAATATCACCTCTTACTTTGTTTTCAGCGGCTACAAACGCCTCATGATCAGTAGGAATAGCCTTTGTTCTGATCTCATTAGCAAGATAAGCACCAATGGTGTATGGCAATACAAAATATCCATCAGCAAGACCTTGCATTAAAGCCGAAGCACCCAGCCTGTTGGCGCCATGATCTGAAAAGTTAGCTTCTCCAAGTGCATACATGCCCGGCACTGTAGTCATTAAATTATAGTCCACCCATAATCCACCCATCGTATAATGCACTGCCGGATAGATTCTCATCGGCACTTCATATGGATCTTCACCAGTGATCTGCTTGTACATATCAAACAGGTTACCATATTTTTCCTTTATTATAAGTTTCCCAAGTTTTACAATCTCTTCTGCTGAAGGATTATCGAGGCTTTGTTTGGTAGCTTCTGTCGTTCCGAATCTGATGATAGCTGCACCGAAATCCAGGTAAACTGCCATTTTAGATCCTCCTACGCCATATCCTTCATCACACCTTTCTTTAGCGGCTCTGGAAGCAACATCTCTTGGCACAAGATTACCAAAAGCAGGATATCTTCTTTCAAGGTAATAATCACGTTCTTCCTCCGGTATTGCGTTAGGGCCTCTGCTATCATCCTTTTTCTTAGGCACCCATATTCTTCCATCATTTCTCAATGATTCTGACATTAAGGTCAGTTTTGATTGATGATCTCCACTCACAGGAATGCATGTTGGATGTATCTGAGTAAAACAAGGATTGCCAAAATATGCTCCTTTTTTATGTGCTTTCCAGGCAGCTGTTACATTGCTACCCATGGCGTTAGTAGATAGGTAGAAAACATTTCCATATCCTCCCGTGCATAGTAAAACGGCATGTCCAAAATGCCTTTCAAGGTCTCCTGTAATCAGATTTCTTGCTATAATACCTCTTGCTTTGCCATCTATTGTGACGATGTCCAACATCTCATGTCTGCTATACATCTCAACTGTTCCCATTCCAATCTGGCGCTCAAGCGCTGAATAGGCACCCAATAATAGTTGTTGCCCCGTCTGGCCAGCTGCATAAAATGTACGTTGCACTTGTGTTCCTCCGAAAGACCTGTTGCTCAATAGACCACCATATTCTCGTGCGAATGGAACGCCTTGAGCCACACATTGGTCAATTATATTACCACTGACTTCAGCGAGTCTATGTACATTGCCTTCTCTGGACCGGTAATCTCCTCCTTTGATGGTATCATAAAATAAGCGATATACACTATCACCATCGTTTTGATAATTCTTCGCAGCATTTATACCTCCTTGGGCAGCAATGCTGTGAGCTCTCCTGGGGCTATCCTGAAAGCAAAATACTTTCACCTTATAACCCATTTCAGCAAGAGAAGCAGCAGCAGATGATCCTGCTAGACCCGAACCTACTACAATGATTTCGAGACTCCTTTTATTGGTAGGATTTATCAGCGAAACTGATGATTTATATTTTGACCATTTTTCGCCGATGGCGCCTTCCGGTATTTTAGCATCTAAACTCATATAAAATAACTTATAGTTGTTTGAAAATCAAATGGATGATTATTAATTTGTCAGAAATAAGTAAAAATAAATTGGAATATATGCAAATCCTAAACATATCAGAAATGCATATAAGTTACCAACAAATTTGATAGCCGGAGTGTATTTCCTATTATTAATACCAAGAGTCTGGAATGCACTACTGATACCATGCGTTAGGTGAAAAAATAAGACCAGGGTCGATAAGACATAAAAGCATACTAACCAAAGCTCGCTGAATGTTTGAGAAACAGAGAAGTAAAGATTCTTCTGTTCTACTCCATCTATCACGATCATTGGCAGAGAAGAACCAAACTTGTACTTTAACCAAAAATCTCCCATGTGGATTAGGATGAAGAATAAAATAAGCGAACCAAGTAAAGCCATATTGCCGGATGCCCATGATCTGGATACACCACTTGTCTTGGCATATGACTTAGCGCCCCTTGCTTTTCTATTTGCTATAGCAATCCATATGCCTTGAATGGCATGAATTAAGATTGAAATATAAAGACCTATTGAAACAAATTCGATAACAGGATTGTGCACCATAAAGTGTGCATAGCGATTAAAAGCTTCCCCTTGATCGTCTTTGAGTAATTGAAGATTACCGGCTAAATGGATCAGAAGAAAAGATGTCAGAAATAAACCCGTAAGGCTCATGACGATCTTCTGTCCCATCTTTGAGGTCAAAAAGGTACCAAACCAATTCATGTTTTTGCTTTTAATAATTTCGGCAAATGTAGGCACAAAATGCCAATTTTTGAAACGGAATAGTTAAGCAAAAGTTCAACTATTCAATTTAGATAAAATCTAAACAGGAAGTTGGGTTAAATTCAAAGAAGTTTAAATGAAGCATCACTGATTATTAAAAAATACCGTAGTTTGAATCCTGAGGATTAATGACAAATTAAATGTGTATTACTAATTGCACAACAACTTATAGATATTAATATATAACTTATAAAAAGATGGATACGAATAAAGTAGTTGATTTTTATTTTGTAGATTCCTCCCTTCAGTCGGAATGACAGAATCTTAGTTCTTAGGGGGGTATAAAATGGGGTGGCGGCGCCACCCCATTTTATACCCCTATCTCACCGACATGAGGTCTTTCCGAGCGAAGCGAGGAATCTCGACAAGTCTTTCCTTTTTCTGCCTAGTGCAATTTGTTATACACACACACAAATTAATCTACCTCCTGTTTTTTGAATAAATCTCTATATTTGTGCCCTTCACAAAATAAAAAATCGTTAAACATGGCATTACAGGAAGAATTTGAAAAACAAGGACTCTGGCTATTTAGATACAGAGGCGTATTGCCATTGATCATCCTAGGATTGGGTGCTGTAATGTATATCCACATGAAAATGAATCCTGAAACGTTTTTCCTTGAGAACACTCCATACGAAGGTTGGTATGAATTATTATGCCTCCTTGTTGGTTTGGCAGGTTTAGGCGTCAGAATTTATACTGTCGGCCACACACCGGTCAATACTTCCGGAAGAAATGTCGCTGAACAGGTAGCGGATTCATTGAATACAACCGGCATTTATTCCCTTGTAAGACATCCATTGTATTTGGGTAATTTTCTGATGTGGCTGGGTCCGGCTATGTTGACCGGCAATCTTTGGTTTGTAATTGCATTTTGTTTATTTTATTGGGTTTATTACGAGCGAATCATGTTTGCAGAAGAACAATTTTTGAGAGGAAAATTTGGACAGGCTTATTTGGATTGGTCCAAGGATGTGCCGCCTTTCTTCCCTTCATTTAAGCATTTCGTCGCACCAACATGGCCATTTAGTTGGAAAAAAGTATTGAAAAAAGAAAAAAATGGCTTGGCTGCACTCTTCATTATTTTCTTTGTATTTAATTATGCAGGCAATTATGTTCAAGGGACAAACACATTTAGTTACCCGCTAATGATCGCATGTGTAGCCACTGGAGTTATGTATTTGATTCTAAAATATCTAAAGAAATATACCGGAGTATTAAATGAAGAAAACAGGTAATTAGCTTTCGAGCAATATTAATTGCGAATGAAATATTTATCTGACATTTTAAATTGGCTGCTCACAAACCGCTTTGCACTTAAGTTTGCGGAAAGGCATCCCAAACTCTATAAGGTCATATCGGACAGACTTTCTCTAAGGGATTTTTTAGGATTTCCACTTACTATGATCGTATTGATCTCTATTTCAAGTATATTAACTTTTAATGAGCTGGCGGAACAGTTTGAAAACAGTGAAAGTATGTTGACGCTTGACGCTAATCTGGCTAAATATGCTTTTGATGTCCGAGTAGATTGGCTGGCAATATTTTTCTTTTATTTTACAAAGTTAGCCTCTTTTCCATATGTGATTTCTTTAGCTTTAATTGCCATAGCGATAGCCGTTTATTTAAAAAAAAATATTTATATCATCTCGATATTAATTACATTAATAGGCACTGGAGCAACAATAATAATCGGCAAAAATTATTTTGAACGGATACGCCCTGTGGATTACAGTTATTATCAGGAGTATTCCTATTCATTTCCGAGTGGACATTCTATGGCAGCAGTTGCATTCTACGGAATGATTTTTTATTTAATTATTCGGAACAATTTATCACATCGGCTATTTTGGTTTGTTGCCGGTATAGTTTTTATCCTTTTAATAGGTTTCAGCCGAATTTATTTGGGGGTTCATTTTCTGACGGATGTATTGGCAGGTTATGTGCTGGGTTTGCTATGGTTGTTGCTGGGAATTAGTATTATAGAGTGGTATAAGATCAAATCGAAAAGAAAATTGAACAAACAATAAATTCTCCTAAATACTGATTTGAAATAGAAATGTCCATTATTTAAATTTGTTTATAAGATGTTTGGGGTTTGAAGTTTGCTGTTTGACAGTGTGTAAATAATAAATTGCAGTTTGTAATGAAATTATTCCAAATTATGAAAATCTCTCAAATTTTTTAGACAACCTATCCTCTTCGAGTTCAATTGCCTCCAACTTTAGTTGGAGGAAAACATTGAAATATTCTTTACCCTGATTAAAATCAAGGGCTATTGAACGCATGAATTTGATGTCCATTTCTAATTATCTTTTCTTTAAATTGTCAAATTAATAAATTCCAACTTTGCAAATCTCTCTAATATTATTGACAATCATCCTCTTCGCGTTCAATTCCCTCTAACTTTAGTTGGTGCAAAATCCCCTTAGCCCCATTTCCAAAAGTATCATTAATTTCACCACATGATAATTGACCAAAATACCGTCTTACTTTGTCTTAGCTTCCTACTATTTGGTGGCCTAATTACATATTTTGTGGTGAAAGCAAGCCATGTGCCAAGAGCTGACTTCAATGCAGAAAGAGATAAATCAATACTTTCCGCTAATGAGCAGTTGAATTTGAAAACTCGAATTGAAGAACAAGGCGCCCAATTACAAAAAGCGGCAGAAATATTTTCAAATGAACAACAAATCACAAGGCAGCAACAGAACCGCATTTCGGAGTTAAGCGCCCGTCAGGAATCCAATCTTGAAAATTTATCAATACAATCACAAACAATCCATAAGCAGCAAGAACTTTTGGAAGAAAATCAACAACAACTAAATAAATTATTATCAGAAATATCAAAGTTGGAAGCTTATAATGATG
This sequence comes from Candidatus Brachybacter algidus, assembly GCF_016707225.1. NCBI lineage: Bacteria > Pseudomonadati > Bacteroidota > Saprospiria > Saprospirales > Saprospiraceae > Candidatus Brachybacter > Candidatus Brachybacter algidus. The sequence continues at coordinate 873,775 of NZ_JADJID010000003.1, forward strand.
GGCTGCATGAAAAACTCGAAACCAATAAATCAGAAGTAGAAGAAATTCGCAAGAAATCCTTGTTGGAATTCGAATCGGTTGCAAATAAATTACTTGAAGAAAAAACAGCTAAATTTTCCCTTTCCAATAAGGAAAGTATGGAACAAATACTGCATCCCCTAAAGGAAAATATTGTAGACTTTAAGAAAAAGGTAGAAGAAACTTATGATCGGGAATCCAAGGAAAGATTCAGTCTGGAAGCACGAATCAAAGAACTCGTCACGCTAAATAATCAAATAAGTAAAGACGCCAATAACTTGACCAATGCCCTAAAAGGTCAGGCCAAAACTCAGGGAGATTGGGGCGAGATGATCCTTGAAAATATCCTTGAATACTCTGGTCTAGTCAAAAACCGCGAATATTTTCTGCAGGAATCATACACAGATGAAAATGGGAGGAAGAAGCAACCCGATGTCATCATCAAATATCCCGGCGATCGCCACCTCATAGTCGATAGCAAGGTATCACTGACAGCGTATGAAAGGTTTGCCAATGAGGAAGATGTGGAGGCTCAAAAATTATACCTTGCCGAACACATCCGCTCCATTAAAACTCATATTGATGAACTTAGTAAAAAAGAATATGATAGTATTGAAAAGTCGCTGGATTTCGTAATGCTGTTCGTTCCCATCGAACCTGCATTTATGACGGCTATTCATTTCGATCAGCAATTATGGAATTATGCGTACAAAAAAAGGATTCTTCTCATCAGTCCTACCAACCTAATCGCGGCCCTCAAGATGGTTGCAGACATCTGGAAACGTGAACATCAGAATGCCAACGCCATGAACATTGCGAAGATGGGACAATTACTTTATGAAAAATTTGCCGGATTTATTGGTGATATGGAAGATTTAGGAAATAGTCTCGGTAAAGCTTCTGAAAAATACGAACAGGCTATGGGTAAACTTTCCACCGGAAAAGGCAATCTCATCGGACAAGCAGAAAGGCTCAAAAAACTAGGCATTTCGACGAAAAAGGAACTGCCGGAGAAGTTTTTGTTTGAGAATGAGGAATTGGAGGAAGATGTATGAATTGTTAGGTGTTAATTGTTAATTATTATTTTTTTGTATGTAGAGATAAGTCTGTTTTTAAACTAATTCTGGCGCGAGTTTCTGCAGGTTGGCGCGAGTTTCCAACTCGTGACCTTTCGAAGTCATAAATATAACAATAACGTGTTTTAGCTCAGGCGAAAAAAGTATTATCTGGCTACTGCAGCGACCTTCTTTGCCAATTTCGGATCATTGTCCCATTTGACACGCATCTTAATCAACTCATCATCAATAAAAGTTCTGGACTTTTCCATTAATTCGATTGGGTCGTTTGAATATATCGGTTCACCAAATACTATATCACACACTAGTCTTCTCCTCCTGAATACGTCAAGAAAATGTGCCATCAAGGAAATATCATCACCCCAATAGACAGACCTGTCAGCGAAGTCAAGCGCCACAGGCACCACAGCACAGCCGACAGAAGCAGCCTGATCAAATGATCCTTTGGAGAAGTCGGAAGTCGTATCCTTAAGGTTGACTGTGCCTTCCGGAAATATTGCAACACTGTCCCCTCTTTCAAGTAATTCCCCTATTTTCTCCTTAATTGCGGCCCGGGAACCACGGTGATCCCGTTGGACAAAGATGACTCCGGTATTTTTGGCCCCACTGCCAAGTACCGGATAATCCGCCACTTCTGCCTTTGAAACAATATACGCATCGCAATGCCTAAGCAGTACAAGAGGGTCGATCATCATCCGATGGTTGCAGACGTATAGCGCATTCTTGAGTTCTGAATTACCTTTTTTGGAAACTTTGACATTCAAGATAAAGATATAATAAGCCGCAAAGCGCCTTCTATACTTGAATCCACGCTCGGGTGTATAACCGAATATCATACTTTCAATATGAAGAATCGGAACTTGAATGACAAGACAAAGTATACTTAAAGTTACTCTGATGTAAGCGATACAATTCGCCAGAAAATTTGATATAGTGCTTTTTTTAGCCAATAGATTTCAGCATTTGACCGCAATATTAATTTATTTTTTAGTGTCAGAGTAGGATTATAGCTTACAAATGAATTATTTTGCCAAAAAATTACTGACCATGACCATGAATGTTGGTTTTGAAAATCTATCGATCAGATCGAAAACAGGTTTATATCCTGAGGAGAAACTTCTTGGAAATCACTTCGATGTGTCTCTAAAAGTAGCTTTTCCAATCACCGAAAAGATCATCACCGATATGAATGAAACGATTGATTATGCGCACCTGGTGACCATCACAAGGGAAATTTTCTCTACAGATGAAGATCTTTTGGAGACCGTAGCACAAAAAATTATTCAAAAAATAAGCAACGTCTGGCCTAATATAAACGGCATAGATCTCTCCATTCGAAAACTTAAACCACTGACACTTCCAATGGTGGGATCCACCGTGGTGGAACTTAGAACCGGTTGCTTCGAAACCCGTACTTCATTAACTGAAGTTTCGATGCAAGAAACCAACTCACAAAGTATTGCTATTACTCAATCTAAAATTGCAAATTAGAAATTAGAAGTCAGAATGAAACTTCGATGATTGAGTACAGCAAATGAAACCTTTTATATAACTTTAAATATAGAACTCACTTTTTAAAGTACAGCGATCTAGTTATCTATATTTTTAAAATATTAAATATTTAATTTATTGATTAACAATTTAATAAGCAACTCAGACATTTAAATCTTTAATATAAAATACTGCTATGATCATCGATCCTAAAACCATAAATACCAAAGACTTACACCAGTTTTTACTTGCCATAGTAGCGCCACGACCCATCGCATTTGTTAGCAGTATGGATGCCAAAGGCAACGTAAATCTTGCACCATTCAGTTTCTTCAATTGCTTCAGCTCGAATCCTCCAATCGTCGTCTTCAGCGCCAATAGAAGAGTAGCCGATAATACCACGAAAGATACTTTGGCCAATGTGATTGAGACTGGTGAATGTGTCATCAATGCAGTCTCCTACGCTATTGTAAGACAAATGGCATTATGCAGTGTGGACTATCCAAATGGCGTCAATGAGTTTGAAAAATCTGGTCTTACACCTATTGCATCCACTATAGTAAAACCTCCAAGAGTAAAAGAATGTTTGGCTCAGCTAGAGTGCAAAGTAACCCAGATCATTCCACTTGGTGAAGACGGCGGTGCAGGCAATCTGGTAATATGTGAAGTGGTGCAGATCCATGTAGATGAATCGATCATAGATGAAAGAAACCGGATCGATCCCGATAAAATTGACCTCATGGGCAGAATGGGCAGGCTTTATTATGCTCGAGCTTCAGGAGATGCTGTTTACACAATTCACCAACCGGTTCAACCAATTCCAATCGGTTTTGATATGTTGCCGGAGCATTTTATTAAAAGCAAGATCCTGACTGCGAATGATCTTGGCGCATTGGCAAGCGTAGAGAAAATGCCTGAAGCCGAGGAATTAATAGCTTTTGCCAAAGAAGAAAATATAAAAGCAATATTAGATGCAGAAGACTACAATGAAAAATTACAACATCATGCACATCAACTATTAATCGAAGATAACAAGCTTGAAGCATTCATGACGATGATGCTGGCCACAGTTCAGTAGGAAAATTGAATTCGTCTAAAATATTCAGCATTTAGAACTAATGTGTATCTTCACCATGTTTACAACCTAAATAACAAAATTTAAAATACTATGAGTATTCCAGTAATAATTCTTGTCGTCCTTGCGGCACTATTTGTTTTCTCCGGATTAGTGACAGTGCGTCAAGGTACTGTAGCCGTAATCACCATGTTTGGAAAATATCAGCGGGTTTTATTACCTGGTTTGAATTTTAAAATTCCATTTTTGGAGCAAGTTTTTAAAACGATCTCCATCCAAAATAGATCGATTGAACTTGGTTTTCAGGCGACAACAATCGATCAGGCGAACGTGCACTTTACTTCTATGTTATTGTATGCAGTGCTAAGTAATAATGAAGAAACGATAAAGGCTGTAGCCTTCAAATTTATTGACGAAAGAGCTTTTATGCAGACACTGTCCAGAGTTGTAGAAGGTAGTATCCGTGCATATGTTGCGACTAAAAAACAATCAGAAGTACTTACTCTTAGAAGAGAAATCGTTGAACAGGTTAAAGAAAATGTGGATGTCATGTTAGAAGAATGGGGTTACCACCTGATAGATCTTCAGATCAATGATATTTCATTCGACGAAGAAGTAATGCGTTCAATGGCAAAAGTCGTAGCATCTAACAACTTAAAAGCTGCCGCTGAAAATGAAGGTCAAGCTCTATTAATCACAAAAACCAAATCTGCGGAAGCTGAAGGTAATGCGATCAAAATCGCTGCAGAAGCTGAAAGAGAAGCTTCCAGAATGCGTGGACAAGCGGTTGCATCATTCCGTGAAGAAGTAGCACGGGGTATGTCTCAAGCCAGCAAAGAAATGCATGATGCCAACCTGGATACCTCTGTAATTCTATTTACAATGTGGACAGAATCTATCAAGCAGATCGCTGAAAATGGTAAAGGAAACGTCATCTTCCTCGATGGCAGCACTGAGGGAATGGAGCGTACGCTTAAGAATATGATGGCGATTAATCAGATTAACCTGCTTGAAAAGAAATAGGACAATATAGGTAATGAGTAATCAGTAGACAGTGGTCAGTGGTCAGTAATCGGTAATCAGTGGTAATGAGTAATGAGTAATGGGTAATAAGTGATCAAGTGATGGGTGATCAGGTGATAAGTAATCAGCAATAATCCCAAACATCCGGTTTCCACCGGTCATTCTAATTTCTAATTTCTGACTTCTAACCTCTAATTTTCGACATCTGACATCTGACTTCTGACATCCGTCTATCTTTCATGTTTCATCATCATATTCCATGTTTCTCTATCTAAAAGCGCTTCACATAATCTTCATAGTGACATGGTTCGCAGGGTTGTTTTATATCGTGCGACTACTGATTTATAATACGGAGGCAAACGATGAAATAGAGACAGCAAAAGCTGTGCTGCAAAAGCAATATTCGATTATGATCTATCGACTGTGGTACATCATCACCTGGCCTTCTGCGATATTGACGCTGTTTCTTGGGCCAACAGTCATGTATATGGGCGGGTATTTTACTGATTTTGGACAATTTACCTGGTTACATGTAAAGCTGGGTTTTGTAATACTCCTTTACATCTATCATTTTACTATTCACCAGTTGGTTGCCAACCAGAAAAAAGGAATTTTTAAGTACAGTTCGAATCAACTTAGAATATGGAATGAAGTGGCAACAATTCTGCTATTTGCTATTGTTTTTCTTGCATCTGTCAAGCAAAGTTTGTCATTTGTATGGGGGATTTTAGGATTAGTTGCTTTTATAGTTGTATTGATGTCGGCAGTGAAGATTTATAAACACTATAGGGGGTAATTGTTAGTTGTTAATTGTTATTTTTAGTGTAAGCGATATATTCTTGATTTAAAAGGGAGCAAACAGCTATCGCAATTTTCTGTGCAGAAACGACCTTTGAGGCCTAAAAATTCATTATTTTCTCCTGACTAAAGTCAAAGGCTGTTGAACGCGAAGATTGAATGGATTCTTTAAAATTAAAATTGAATTTATTATTAGCATATTTATCTTATTCGGATATTTGTAAATAGCCTTTGGATCAGAAATAGCAACAATTCTTGCTCTCATTTTTCATCTTTCATTCTTCATTTTTCATCGAAAAATTATCGCCTGTGTTTTAATCTTTGCTAGAATGCCTGCCATCCAAATCTAGCTCCCCTGACCGATCTCATTACCCATTACTCATTACCCATTACCTAATGCTGGTGCCTCCGATTCAAAATCCCTCCACTCGTATCCTTGATCGTATTGGCAAATACAAAAGCATTCGGATCAACATCTTTAATTAGATTTTTGAGTTTTCTTAATTCTAGTCGGGTGATCACCGTGAATATAATGTCGACATCTGCGCTTTCTTCAAATTTACCGGGTAGAAATCCGCGCTCTCCTTTGTAAACGGTAATTCCTCTTCCTAAATGGTTGACCAATTGATATTTAATGATCTCACTTTTTCCGGAGATAATGGTCACACCGGTTTTCGCTTGAAGTCCTTCTACCACATAATCAATACATCTGGTAGCGGTAAAATAAGTCAGAATAGAATAGAGAGCAGTTTCTAACCCAAATTGCAGTGCAGCGATAGAGAATATCAAGATATTTATCCCTAAAATAATTTCCGTTATTGTGAAGGAGGTTCTTTTGAGTGTATAATGTGCCAGGACTTCAATTCCATCCAGCGCTGCTCCAGCACGCATCACCAAGCCAATACCAATTCCAAGAAATGCCCCACCAAATACTGATATAATTAACTTATCGTGTGTCAGCGGAACTTCAGGGATGAGATATAATGCGAGACCAAGCAATACCACGCTGATCAATGTCCGGTAAGCAAAAGATTTACTGACCGAATAATAACCCACAGCTATCAATGGTAAATTAAAAAGTATGATGAGCAATGTAAGGTCGATGTGATATATCTCATGAATTAAAAGAGAAATACCGGTAATACCGCCGTCAAAAAAATGATTTGGAACTAAGAAACACTTTAGTGCCATACCAGAGAATGTAACACCCAGAGCCATCATCAGCCCATCTTGCAGAATATCGGCCCAACTAAGTTTTTTATTTTCTTGAGGTTTTGTCTTATCATCGCGCCCAATCACTCTATCGAGGTTGGACTGCTTTTGCTTCTCCAGATTAATTATTGCCGAAGGAGTAAAATATTTATGAGATGAAAGGAATTCCAATTGCATGCGATTCCACTCAGCTCTGTTCTTTATGACTTTCAATTTCAGAAATTCGTTGAACAGTTTCTCTGCGTATTCTTCATATACTTCAGTTCCGAGGTAATACAGATCTGCATCACACAATATACGACTCAATGGATCTTTCGGCAACTGCGGCAATCTGGTCGCCATAATCATTTGACAGATTAAATCTATGTCAGATTGAATGTAGTTGAAGTCAGGAAGATATTGATTTGCAAATTTGCAGGACAATATTTCATGAGTGATGTGACTTTCCAGAAACCCGGTATCATGCATTAATGCGGCCGTTTTTAACAATATCAACTCCTTTCCATCCACATTTTCCATACTTGCTAAGTGAATAGAAGCCTTTATTACATTTTCAGTATGTTGAGCATTATGATATGTTAAATAAGTAGGTAAATCAGCCTTAAGTTTATCCATTATAAATGAATACAACTGTTCGTATTGCATAAAAGAATTTTAAACCATTAATTAATTACTGAATAAAGCGTAGCTTCTTCAGTTTTGTTTTTCAATTGAAAGCTTCCTATATTCTCACATTGAAAAGACATTTTTACTTTTTCAAAACATTTCTCTGAAATAAGTATCTGACTCCCTTTAGCTGTAGATTGTATGCGCTGTGCAGTGTTGACGGTATCGCCGATCACCGTATAATCCAATCTGCGGATGGTAGTGGAACCAATATTACCTGAGACCATTTCACCACAGTTGATACCTATAGCTACATGTGGCGTAAAATCATGTTCTTCCGGCAAGCTGTCAATAGCATTTCTTATCGCCAAACTAGCGTCTATAGCACGATCACTGTGGTATGCACCTTTAAAAACTGCCATGACGCAATCTCCTATAAATTTATCTATGATACCATCCTGAACTATTATTTCTTTTGCTATTAGATCGAAATATTTATTGAGTAACTGTACCACCGTATCCGGGTGTTCTTTCTCGCTGATCGAAGTAAAACCACATATATCTATGAAAACCACTGTAGCATCTATTGTCTCGTTTGCAGTGAGTGAATTTTCATATTCTTTAGAACCCATAAAGCTCAGTACATTTTCGTCCACATACATGCGCAGTATATTGTTTTCCTTGATCGCTTTAAGTGTTTCCCGGATCTGCCTTACCTGTTTGATGGTTTTTTCCATTGTAAGTTCCAGGTCATTAAAATTAACAGGTTTTGTAATAAAGTCAAATGCTCCCCTATTCATTGCTGTTCTGATATTATCCATGTCACCGTAAGCGGAAACCATGACTGTTTTAACCAAAGGATTTGATTCGCCCATTTTTGTTAATAATGTCAGGCCGTCCATTTCAGGCATATTTATATCACTGAGCACGATCTCAATATCCGGATTTTCAACCAATTTTACTAAAGCTTCATTTCCATTATGCGCGAAAAAAAATTCGTAATGCTGGTCTCTGATTTTTTGTCTAAATTTTTGTCGAATTAGCATTTCCAAATCGACTTCATCGTCTGCTACAAGAATTTTGGTAATCATAATTTTTCTTTTAACTTTTCCTTTAATGCAGTAAAATCAACAGGTTTGGTAATAAAATCATCTGCTCCAAGTTTCATTGCTTCATTATAGTTTTCATCATCACCATAAGCGGTGATCATCATCACAATGGGAGGTGGCTTTTCGTAATGTTTTTTGATTTTGCTCAATAATTCAAGTCCACTCATTCCGGGCATGTTGATATCGGATAGAATCAGTACGGCTTCATGTTCATGATCCTGCATAAAACTAAGTGCTTCTTCACCGGAAAATGCAAATGCAAATTCACATTCCTTATTCTTGATCTCTTTTCTAAACCTCTGTTCGAAAAGGCTTTTAACATCTGTTTCGTCGTCTACAACTAATATTTTCATATAGTATTTGTATTTTGTATTGGTAAATGTATAATAAATTTTGTGCCTTTGCCCTCTTCGGTTTCAACGATGATTTTGCCACCGTGACTTTTTACCACGATGTCGTTGCTCATGGAAAGTCCTAGTCCGGTGCCTTGCCCTGTTGGTTTAGTTGTAAAAAATGGTTGAAAAATTTTATCAACAATAGTCTGAGGAATGCCATTACCGTTGTCGCCAACAGTAATTTCAACTTTGTTAACCATTTTCTTAGTACTGATAGAAACTGTTGGTTCGTATTCATTTCCATTATGAGACGCAAGCAGTGCGACTCTATGTTCATTCACTGCATAAAAAGCATTGGTCAATAAATTCAATACGACTCTTCCTATATCTTGAGGTATGATGTTGATATTGCCGATTGTTTCATCATAATCTGTTTTCATCGTGGCATTAAAAGACTTATCCTTTGCCCTTAAGCCATGATAACTCAATCGCAAATATTCATCACACAGGGCATTGATGTCGGTGGGTTCTTTTACACCGTTGCTACTGCGGCTGTGTTGCAACATTCCTTTTACAATGGCATCGGCGCGCTTGCCATGGTGGTTTATTTTTTCTAAATTTTGAATCACATCATCCGCAATTTCTTTTGCTTCTTCAGGATTTCCATTATCCAATTCTATCTTCATCTCATCAAGTAATTCCTTGCTTAGTTCAGAAAAATTATTGACGAAGTTTAATGGGTTCTGAATTTCATGAGCGATGCCAGCGGTTAGTTCTCCGAGGGAAGCCATTTTTTCTGATTGGATCAATTGTGACTGTGTCGATTTTAATTCGGATAAGGCCTCTTCCAACATGAGGTTTGCTTTTTGTTTGCGCTTATTGTTGTAATACAGGACGATTGCAATTAAGCAAAAGAAAGCCAATCCGGCAATCATTAAGTTTGTCTTTATCTTATTTGTGTATTCTTTTTTTTCACTTTCTGCATTTCTTTTTCGCATATCATCTTCATAAGTCATCATTTGCAGTTGTTGGTTTGCTTGTGTGCTATAAAGACTGTCATTGGCAGCACGGAATATTTTCAGATATTTGATCGTGCTGTCGGCATTGGTTTCCTGATATATATCTGTCAGCAATTTGGCCGGTTTCATAGCCAGATACGCATAGCTGCTATTGGCAATTACTTCCATTGATTTTCTCGCGTAAAATGCCGCGGAATCCGGGTTATTATGACGATAAAAATGCTCGGCCAACGCCAGATTGATCATGTTCAACATCCGACTCGATTCCCTCTTTTCCATGCTTTGCAGGCATTCGTGATACAATTTTTCCGCTTCAGCGACCCTTCCCATTTGGCTATACGCCCCGGCAATACTTTGCAAGGCCTGAATGTCAACATTTTTAGAGAGCTTCATATCGAGTCTTTTCTGTGCATAAAATATTGCGGAGTCTAATTTTCCGATGGCTAAATAAACCGTCGCCAAATTCCCCTGAATCCAATAGATAAGCCGTTTTTCATTATCGCCCTTTGGTTCAATTTTATACGCCTCGAGATAAAGTTTCAGTGCTTTTTGATAATCTTCCCGATCCTTGTAAAGATGCGCAAGCATAGTTTGGGTGTATGAAATCGCAGCTGGGTTGTTTGTTTTCTCAGCCATAGCAACTGCCTTTTGGTGATACTCCAAACCTTTGATGTAGTTGCCGGACAAGCGATATCCATGCCCCGCCAAACTCCATGAAAGTGCTTCACCTATGGCATCTTTCTTTTTAACAGCGATTTTGTACAACTGCTCATGACAGTATGAGATCAGGTGTGGATACTGTTCAATATTGGAATTGAAAATTCTAAATACCAAATTTATTCGTGCATTCGGATCCTTCTCGACAGACATTATTTTAAAAATAGAGTCAACTTTCTGTTTCACTCGAGCTTCATTTTGGGCATCTGCAGAATGCCAAAAGAGAAAAATACAAAAAAGAAAAACTAATGTTTTCATCATTAAATCTTTATAGTGAATGAAGTGCCTTCTGTTTCTTTTGTGTCAACATAAAGTTCGCCACCGTGTCCTTTCGTAATAATGTCATACGCCAAACTCAATCCCAAACCAGTTCCCTGACCGGTTGGCTTGGTTGTGAAGAAAGGCTGGAATATTTTGTCTAGAGCGGATTGTGGAATTCCATTGCCATTGTCTTTAATGGAGATTATGGTTTTATCATCTTCTTTTTTTGTTGCAATAGAAACCGTAGGGTCATAATTTTCCAATCCTGATTTTTTCTTTTCATTGACCGCATAAAATGCATTGGTCAAAAGATTCAATATCACTCTTCCAATATCCTGTGGAATGATATTGATATTTCCGATTGATGAATCAAAGTCAGTTTTCATCGAAGCATTGAAGGATTTGTCTTTTGCCCGCAGGCCATGATAACTTAATCGTAAATATTCATCACACAGCGCATTGATATCTGTAGGTTCTTTTACACCGTTGCTGCTTCTGCTATGTTGCAACATTCCTTTTACAATGGCATCAGCACGTTTGCCGTGATGATTTATTTTTTCTAAATTTTGAATTATATCATCTGCTATTTCTTTAGCATCTTCTGTATTTCCATTATCCAATTCTGTCTTCATTTCATCCAGCAACTCTTTGCTCACTTCACTAAAATTATTGACAAAGTTCAATGGGTTTTGAATTTCGTGGGCAATGCCGGCAGTAAGTTCTCCAAGGCTGGCCATTTTTTCTGATTGGATCAACTGTTTTTGTGTCGCCTGCAAGATGGACAAAGCTTGTTCTGCCTTTTTTCGAGCTTCTTTTATTTCCAGAACATCTTGCTCCGCTCTCAATGCTTGTACTTCTGCTTTTTGCAAATCGAGAAAACGGGTATAGGTTTGTTCGAAAACTTGGGCAAAACGAATAAAAATTTCATGTGTTTCAGAAACAGGCTCAAAGCTGATAAATAATAGATAACCATATTTGAAGAACGCGACATGATCTATTTGACGAGTCGGAAATGAGCCACCTGCTGCTTTCATTTGCAATAAACCATCACCAATTACTGGCAGAGTACATAAATAATTATACCAGTCAACACAATCTTTTCCTGCAAATTCCTTGATTAATAATTTTTCACCTTTTTGCCCTGCTTCATAATAATCGAGAAAGATTTTTTCTCTCGGGGTTTTATAAGTTTGCAGGGTGCCCATCTCATTACTGAACCATTCAGTAGAATCATTTTCACCATAAATATTAAATGCACATCCCCATGTTTTAATGCCTAATGCCCTTACCTGCTGATCTAATAAAAAAGATGCATCAGCTAATTCATCACTATGCAACATGGCCATAGTTCTGGCGCGAACTCTTTCCAATGCCAGTTCAATCTCTGCTTCTCTTGCCTGTGCTTCTGCTTTTTGTAGATCGAGGAAACGGATATAGGATTGCTCAAAGACTTTTGCAAACCTTCTAAGTATTGCACTTTCACTTTCTGTCAACTGCTTACCGGAGTGACTGACCAATACAACAGCTGAATTTTTCTCAAAAGCTATTGCAACATCGTAATATTTATATCCAAGGGCCTTTTCTTTTTCTGCTTGTGGCATGTTTTTTAAAGCCGGAAGCTCAAAGAAGTATCTAAACAGAGAGTTCTTTTCCTGAACAGTATAGGATTTGGCATAGAAATCAGTTCCGGTTTGCCGGGCCTTCCAAATATCATTCTGAACAGGGTGATCAATGTAAGGTGTGAGAAAGTTAATGATTGTTTTATACTCAGGTGAAGCAACCCATTGATAATAGTCTTTGGATTCTTTTTCATAAGTAAAAATTGCCGTTGCCCGGCTTTCCATGGCTATACCCAAATCCTGTAACTTCTTAAGTACCTCAAGTATTACATCCTTAAGCTCATCACTCTTATGCATTGCCAACGATGTTGAACGTACTTTTTCGAGTGCTGCTTCTATCTGTGCTTCTCTTGCCTGTGCTTCTGCTTTTTGCAGGTCGAGAAACCGGGTGTAGGCCTGCTCAAAAGCATGTGTCATTTTAATAGTGATATTCCGAACGTCATCATCTGGAGGTTTAATCATATCGAAAGCAATCATTCCATTTTTCAATCTGCCACAGGCATCCCATTGGTGGGTAAGGTGACCTCCTGAAATTGCATCAGTAATTATACCTGCTATGGTTTCATTTATTTTCTTCCATTCCTTTACAGCAGCACGCAGTTTTTTCAAATCAAAGTCCATTACGAAATACGGGTTTCCTTCCTTCCATTTATTTAAAATTTCCACGCCCATTATTGGAAATTTTTTTGCCTCATACTTTATAGTTGCACTTTTAGGATCTCCCATATTGCCCGGGGATGAGCAATCCCAGACAGTTAAAAATTCTTTTTCATCAATTAAAATGATTTGAGCACCGGTAAAGCCTTCCAGGTTTAAATGTTGAATTTGTTGCAGGAGTTGTTTAACTACTATTTCAAAGTCGGAAGTTGAATGCATCGCCATTGCTTCAGCCCGTACTCTTTCAACGGCGGCTTCAATTTTGGCTTCTCTTGCTTGTACTTCTGCTTTTTGCAAGTCGAGAAAACGGGTATAGGTTTGTTCAAATACTTTTGCAAAACGTTTGAAAATTTCTTGAAATTCCGGGACAGGTTCGTAGGTTATAAACATTAAATAGCCTTGGTCAAAGTAAGCGATATAAAAAATTTGAAAAGTGGGCAATTGGACTCCTGCTGCTTTTAATTCTGCTAATGTTTCACTCACTCCTGGCACTGTGGACATATATTTGTAATGATTCTCCAGAACTTTTCCTCCGATTTCCTTTATAAATAATTTTTCTCCATTCTGTCCTCCCTTATAAAAATCCAGATATACATTTTCCGAGCTATTCGATTTAAATGGACGGCCGAATCCTTCTTTAGTACCATTCCAGGCGGTTGCATGTTTTCTATCCTTATCCCAAATATTAAATGAGCAATTCCATGTTGGCGCTCCCAAAAATTCAATCTGTTGAAATAATAAAGTAGCTGCATCCAACAGTTCATCACTATGCTGCATGGCCATCGTTCTGGCGCGAACTCTTTCCAATGCCAGTTCAATCTCAGCTTCTCTTGCCTGCTTTTCTGCTTTTTGTAAATCAAGGAAGCGTGTATAAGACTGTTCAAAAACATTAGAAAACTTTTTACAAATTTCTCGAATTTCAGCATTGGGTTCTTTCGTAATCAACAATAAATAACCTTGTTTAAAAAATCCAACATAATAACATTGTTTTGTAGGAAGTGATAATCCTGCCTCATCCAATTGCTTGATTGCTACTGCAACTGAAGGAACCTTACGCAAGAAATTATAATGCTCTTCCAGCGCTCCTCCTTCCCAAATTTTTTCGTGTGAATCTGCACCTGTTAGCGAAGCATTGTATATATCATGATGAGTCGGTTCCTCAATATAAGGGATTTTCATAGGTGGTAATAAACCGCTGGAATCAGCGCCCATCCATACTTCCACAATGTCATCTTCTTTCCAGATACAAAATCCGCAACTCCAGGTTTCAAAACCAAACTCCTTTATTTGTTGGAATAAAATGGATGCGGTATCAGCCAATTCTGTAGATTTTTGCATTGACATAGCAACTGATCTTACTCTTTCTAAAGAAGCTTCAACTTCAAGTTCCTTATTTTTTTCCACAAGGTCCGCAGTTCTTTCAGCTACCTGTTTTTCTAATGTTTCTACTTTTTGTTTCCAGGTTTCAATGCCAAATGTGTCTTCTTCGCTTTGAACTTCTTCCGGTTTTGAACCATGCCAATGAATTACGAGCCACTTATCATCTCTGTATTCCAATATGATAGATGTTCTTAAATACATTTCTATCTTTTCTCCATTAACTTCAAAATTTAAATAAATATCGTCTGCAAAAGCAGCTAAGTCTTCTGAAAGACTTATATATCGACTAACAGGCTCTACCTTCCATTTGAAATCTAAACCCTTACTTTGTTCATTTTGAAATTTTAAAACTTTAAGAAAAGCTTCAACACCAAATATTTTTTCATCCGTGGTAGTACCAAACCCCATTGCATCTGACAACATTATATTTTCTAAAGTATCCGGTTCGCAAAGGCCAAGTACTATATCAATAAATCTTTGGTAAGTATCTAAAAGCAATTTATTTTTTTCAGAAAACATAATTTATAAATTATTTGGTAGGATGATTGTAAAAGTTGTTCCATCTGATTCCTTTGATTTGACTGTTAGTGAACCACCATGAGATTTCACAATATCATAACTCAAACTCAAACCTAATCCTGTGCCTTGCCCTGTGGGTTTGGTAGTAAAAAATGGCTGGAAGATTTTGTCAATAACGGACTGAGGAATACCATTTCCATTATCACTCACGCTGATTTCAATTTTATCACCTAATTTTTTGGTGCTGATGGAGACGGTTGGGTCGTAGGTATTCGCATAATGAGACGCATACAATGCGTCTTTATGTTCATTCACTGCATAAAATGCATTGGTTAAGAGATTCAATATAACTCTTCCGATATCCTGAGGTACCACGTTTATCTTACCGATCGAATTGTCGAAATCTGTATTAATTGTCGCATTAAAAGCTTTGTCTTTTGCGCGCAAACCATGATAACAAAGTCGAATATATTCATCCGTCAATGTATTGATGTCAGTCTGTTCCATGGCGCCTGAACTGGTTCTGGAATGCATCAACATGCCTTTGACTATTGAATCCGCACGTTTACCATGATGGCCGATCTTCTCCAGATTTTCAAGCACGCTTTTTAGAATTATCTGAACCTCATCGTAATTTTTTAATTTTAATTCTTCATTTAATTCATTAATTAATTCGATATTTAATTCACTGAAATTATTTACAAAGTTTAAAGGGTTTTGAATTTCATGTGCTATTCCTGCGGTTAATTGAGCAAGTGAAATTAATTTCTCTTGTTGAATGAGTTGATCCTGAGCTGACACCAAGTTTTTATGCTGTTCCGCAAGTTCTTTGATCGCCTTGTTTTTTCCATTTTCATAAACCAGCAATACAAAATAAATAGCAAGATTTGTAGCAATAATTGAATAGAAGAAAAGCTCTTTTTGCCTAGTTAAAGGATAGGTTATGGTGGGAGCACCAATGTAATTTTCGGTAATGTAAAGCAAGGTTAAAGTAACGCAAGTAAACACTATCCAAAAAAAAGCTTCCTTCTTGCCAAGGATGAGCATTGCTATGGCAGGCAAAAGAAAAAAGGCAGCTGATGCAGGCGACAAAACCCCTCCCTGAAGCCACGCTTGAGCAATAAAAGTAACCTCAAATTGAAATAGAAATATATTTCCTGCTATTGTTTTTGACAACCCATTTTTATAAAAATATAGGATAACAATACTAAAGAATGCATTGAATAATAACATGTAAACTATCGGATAGATCTCAAGATCCCATGCAGTTCTAATTCCCAATAAATTGAAAAGCGCAGAGATCAAAATAACCGAAATAAAAATCCGCTTATCTCTTAGTTCAGCATGATCACTATTTATTTTTACTGGAATAAAATAATTAATTAATTTTCTAACCATAATAATTTATTGAAAATTAGATCAATTTACCGTGTCGCTGCCATAATATATATATAAAGCTTAAGTCTAAAACTAAACATGATACACCCAATAATTGAATAAAATGACTTTCCGGATAAAAGATAAACATGGATACAGAGATCAAACCGGTTCCTAACATCCTTGACCATGTCAATAGCATGGAGAACCTACTTGTATCTTGTGTTTGCATCAGCATAAAAACGCATTGCAGAGAAAGAATTACATTGATAATGTAACCGGAATTGGCGCCAATGGCAGTATCATAAGACTCCGACATGTAAAAATAACTAAAGCAAATCCAGAATAGGAAATTTATAATACAAAATAATTTAAAATGTTTTTTTGAATCATCATTCATTGGTTGCTTTGTTCCATACCGGAAGATAGAATAGAAAATAAAACAGTCCAATAGGAAAGCTGCTTGATAACTTAATGCATACAATAAACCGGTGTTTGGGTGATATATAAAGCTCCATACAAACTCCCAACCGATATTGGCTCCCGCCACGTAAGCAGGCATCTCAACAAACTTTTTAATTCTTATCTCTCTGACAAGTACCGCGTAAGCCAAAACCCAAAATAAACAACCTACCCCATTAAAAATTAATCCTATAGTAGAATATTCTTTAAAATTAATTAGCACCTGGTTCATACTATTATTTTATTTTTTTCTAGTGAAATTCCAATCCAGCGTCAATGATTTGGGGAGGTAAAAGTTAATGATGTTGGACTTTGTCATCTTTCTAATTACGACATTTATTCCCAATTTGCTCACTATTTGGATCAGCATTGCAAAAATTAAACTATGATCCAGCCATTCCATAATCTTTGTAGTGCGGCGGAATTTTACAGCAATTTTATTAATGTCTACTTGTTCAGCTTGTGGAATGTCTAACATATCAGATAAATCATGTCCCATCATGTATCTGAAGGTCGCAATATTCTTCAGTTCTGTAGCCTTATTATTTGTAGTATTCTGGTAATCAAGCAGAGATTTCATCAATTGTGATCCCTGTGGACTATTTGCCATCTGATGTTTTAAAATCCGATTGCCAAGTTTGACGGCATCTGCTGAATTTTTAGGGATTAGATCTTCATCAAGACCTATCAGGTGGCCGACGACCCTCCAGCAATGCATGTATGCTTCTTTTTCAAAGGGCTCCAGCTCTATTCCGAGCACGCTCAAACCTTCAAATATCAATGAAGAAAATGACATTAGAGTGCCGGCCATATCTTCTTGATTAATAGGCTTATCAAAGGTCTCTGTGTCCCAATTATTTTTGTGGATATAATAGCGAATTACCGCGTGAATTAATCTCAACTTTTGAGCAGCTTCTACTCCCCTTCCATCCTCATCCAATCCACCCGGCTCCATGCAAAATAAAACAAACTGGGCTGTTTCAGCGATCCTACGTGAAAAAGTATCTTTTGAGCCGTGCCGTTCATTTAACCTTGCTGTCATGTGCAATACCTCAGCGCCTTTGGCACAGGCATAACATTCAGGAAGCGATTTATAAGACAATAAGAGGCTGATCCATATGCCGTGTCTAATGTATATTTGTTGACCCAGATTTATCAAATCTTTATCAGCCCAATCCGGCAATTTCGCAGTGTCAGTAAAATAATTTCTTAATTCAATGGGCACATCATCCGATAATTTATATTTATTTTTTGTAATTAATTGGAACAAGTGGTTGACCTTCTCAGATTCATTTGTGGCCATGATCTGTTTCACGATAGCATCTGCAAGATCATCAGTTCTCATTCGTTTTGACTGCAGAAATTCATCAGACCATTCCTGTACTTCGTCAACATTGATCGAAGCAATTTTTTTAACGGCCCTGCTTTTCAGGTACCAATATCTTATGACAAAAAGGATTGAAGAAACCAGAAATATGGCAAGGATAATTAATAGAATAATTTTAAACATAGGGGAGCTTTTAAATGTGTGTTAAATAAAAGTACAAAATAATTACCGTGTATATTAATGTTGTACAAATTATTATGAGGAAGAGGGTAAAATAATAGGAAATAGTTGATTTTTGGCTCATTCTCTGCCTGAAATGCTGCTCAGGATGAAGTCCATATATTTATGGCGAAGCACAAGGTTCCGCACATAATATGTGTCGAGCCGATGGCTCTCTTTTATTACTTACGGGTTTCTACAAAGGGTTGAAACCCTAAGTTAAATATAGGTCGAGGCTATGCCTCTTGTTCCATATTGAAGCTGACTACTTTTCTAGGCGAAAGGAAGAGACCAGATTTTATCGTTTAACTTCAAAATGTTACTGTATAGTGTCGAGGCTATACCTCTGATCTAGGTACATTACAACGCACTATTTATCTAAAAGGCCAGAGGCTTGATTCTATTTTTAACACCGGAATTTATTCCGTTGTATTCTGCAACGATCTAAAGAAGAGTGCTGGAGGCACGGCCCATCTCATGCAGACAAAGAATTAAATTTCGATCATTATCAAATCAACTCCTCAAAAATATACTGCTCATCATATTCGATTTCAAATTCTTTTAACAATTCCAGATATTCGTCCCGGAATGTTTGCTTCCTATGATGTTCTTCCTAATTCTGAATATACTTAAAGATCATATCAATATCCCTTTGTCGATAAGAAAAAACACCAAAACCTCTTTGCCACTCAAACCTTTTGGCGGTTAAAGAATGGTCATTGATATACTTGGAGGATTTAGCTTTTACTATTTTCATTAACTCAGATACAGATATTGATGGTTTAAGTCCCAGAAAACAGTGCATATGGTCTTATACTCCATTTACTATGATGGTTTTACAACCTGTTTCATTGATAAGGTTACCTATCACTCCCTGTACCTTTGATCGCCAGGATGGATGGAGCACTGCTTTGCGGTACTTTACTACAAAGACTGTTTGGAGATAGATTTGGTGGTATGTATTTGCCATTTTTTATAGTTTATATGTGACGAGCCGATGGCTCTTTTACAAAGGGTTGAAACCCTTTTTTACAAAATGGTGTCGAGGCTATGCCTCTTGTTCACTATTGAAGCTGACTGCTTTTCTAGGCGAAAGGCCATAGGCCTGATTTTATCTTTTAACTCCAGAATTTATTCTGGGTTGTACCCGCCAGACCCCGCGATAAGTGCCAGCGGCACGATACATGTCAAGCTGGTAATATAATGATAAAGGAACTTCCTTCTCCCTCTTTACTCTCGACTTTTATGTCCCCGCCATGTGCCTTTATAATATCATAACTCAAACTCAAACCCAATCCTGTGCCTTGTCCTGTAGGTTTAGTCGTAAAAAACGGTTGGAATATTTTATCAACAATGTTTTGAGGAATGCCGTTGCCGTTGTCGGTTACTTTAATTTCGACTTTATCTCCAATCTGCTTTGTACTAATTGAAACAGTTGGTTCGTATGCATTTGCATCATTAGACGCATACAATGCGTCTCTATGCTCATTCACCGCATAGAATGCATTGTTTATTAAATTCAAAATAACTCTACCAATATCTTGTGGAATGATATTTATATTGCCGATACTCCCGTCAAAATCTGTCTTGAAAGTTGCGTTGAAAGATTTGTCCTTTGCCCTTAGACCATGATAGCTCAATCGCAAATATTCATCACATAAGGCATTGATGTCAGTGGGTTCCTTTTGCCCATCCGTCTTTCTGCTGTGTTGCAGCATACCTTTTACAATAGCATCGGCTCGTTTACCGTGATGGTTTATTTTATCTAAATTTTGTTTTACATCTATTGCAATTGCTTTTGCTTCTTCAATATCGCCTTTATCAAGCTCAGCATTCATCTCATCGATTAATTCATTGCTTAATTCAGAGAAATTATTGACGAAATTAAGAGGATTTTGGATCTCGTGGGCGATGCCGGCAGTGAGCTCTCCGAGTGAGGCCATTTTTTCGGATTGGATGAGTTGGGTTTGTGCTAATTTAAGTGTTGAGAGTGTATTGTTTAATTCATCATAAGCTTCGGCGTTTTCTATGGCAATGGTAGTGTAGGTGGCAATGTTCCGAAGCATAAAAAGTTGGTAATCCGAATACGCATTTTTTTGAAAACTTTGCACCGTAAGCACACCTAATTTTCCTGCTTTACTTATTAAGGGAAGAAAAATAATGGACTCCGGTTGTCCGCCCTGATCAGGCGTCGCTACTTCTTGTATATGATCTTTATATTGTTCATCAAGATTATTGATAATGATCTCTTTGCCTTCTTTAAAACAAACAGCGCCAAAACGGCTTTCATCATCAATGGCATTGGCATAAAATGGAAGCGGTTCTCCATTTTCATACGTCGAAGTAAATTCAATTCTTTTTAAAGTTTCATTATAAATTCCAATTCCAAAAACATTGGCATCCATTAAGGTGTTTACATTTTTATACACAGTACCAATTATTTTTTCGATGGATAGGGAAGAGGTAATCTTGCGGCCGACATCACTTAGCAATTCTACATTCTGCGCTTTCTCATTGATCTCCTGTTTTTGTTTTTCTAAGAGTGTATTTGCTTTTTGCTTTTGGTGGTTATTGCGCATTAACAAACCAGCAACAGCGAGTATTAATGCCAATAAAGCCACTGCTCCAATTAACATGTTGCGCTGACCTTTCTTTTGCTCATTCAGCACACTTATTTGGGCCTCTTTTTTATCTAAATTAAAAGTGTATTGCTGCACCGCTGTTCTATTGCGTACTTCCTCATTCATCATGCTGTCCCGATAGTTCATGTAGAGCAGTTGGTTTGCATAGGCATTTGCAAAATCCTTTTTCGCAGCATAAGCATCAGCGAGTGCCAGCGTGTTGTCTCGCATAAACTCAATGGTACCGGTTTCTTTTGCTGCTGCCAGGCCCAACTTGCCATAATAAATGGCACTGTCCACCCTATTTTTCTTGAGATAGGCACGGGAGAGTATGTCATAAGTAAATGCTTTCGTACCAATATCACCATTTTCGTTTTCGACCTTCAGAGATTTGAAAGCATAGTAAAAAGCTGAATCTAAACTGCCCATTCTTGTATACACATCGGCAATATTACTTTCATTAATATATGCAAAACGTGATTTATATGCTTCTTTTGCGTCATTGTATGCTTTGATGGCTTCGGGATATTTTCCTGAAAGGCGGTAGTTCTCTCCAAGTGACGTTTGCAGGTTGAATTCAATTTGCTTATCGCCTAATTTTTTATTGGCTTTTTCTGCTTTTAAAAATAACTGATTGCGTTGCCCGGGTCGCCCAGGTAAGCGTATAATGTTCCCAGGTCAATCCAACTAGTGATTAGGCTCAGTGTGTCATTTGCGATTTCCGCCGAGTTGAGTTCTTTGAGGTAATATTCCATTGCCCTGGCATAGTCACTGAGCATAGCCGAAAAATAATACCCGATAGAATTTTGCACCTTAGATAACTTCACTTTGTCTCCGGATTTTAGGGCTGTTTCTTCCGCCTTTAGATAGTAGGTTAGTGCCTCTTTATCACTGGTTGCTCTCATTCGGTTTCCAATAAATTGTAACACATCTGCCAGAAAAATAAGGTCACCACTTTTTTCTGCAAGGGAAATCGCTTTGTTTATGTAGGTCTTTCGCTCCTTTAAATTTTTAGTGGTAAATGCAATTATAACGGAAACACTTGCCTGAGGTACAATGTCACCTGCTTTTTGGTATAATGAATCTGCTTGCATGAAAAGCCTTTTTGCATCCAATTCATCCGTGGAAATTGAGGCCATATTTTGGAGAATGGCTGCTTGTAATTTAAACCAGTTCGTTTTTTTTGCGAGCGAATAAGCTTCCTGCAAAAGAATATATCTTTTTGCTAAATTAGTTTCAAGATTAGTTTTTCTATAAAGTATATCTGCCTTTAATTCCGGGCTACCGGTTAGCTTAGCAATGGAATCTGCAAGATGGAACATGACTTTACTTTCGGACTCATTTTTCATACTGAATGCAGCATCAGCTAAAAGTGAAAAAGTAAAACCCTGCCCGTTTACGTACTTAATTTTTTGGGAAATAGCCAATGCTTCGGCTGCATATTTTTTTCTTTCGTTAGGCTGTGGCCGCAATTCATAGGCCAATTCGATCAGCAGTTTTACACGAATCGTATCCTGCTGTTTGTGGCTGTCCAGCTTCTTTTTTAGCTTGTCGATTTGAGAGTTCTGCGCAGTAGCAAGAAGTGTTACTGTAAGGAAAGAAAGAAGCAAGAATAATTTTCTCATACCATTTAATTAAATCGATTTTATCAAATCAAAGTAGTTGTAGTTACATTTTTCTAGATCACAGTATATGCGCCGATCAGACAATAGGTAATTCAAGTATAAACGCTGTGCCTTCATTTTCTTTTGTTTCTACTTGTATTTCTCAACCATGCGCTTTCACTATATCATAACCAGTCAGAATCACGGATTTAAAAAGATTTGTAGATTTCACTGATTCAATCTAATAGTACCAGCCCTTTAATAACTTATACTCTTTAAAGAATGCTCCAATAAATATCTCGGTTATATCTTTATATATTAATTCAACCATCTTTATTCTATTCCGTGCAATCCTATAATCCAATTAATCTGTGATTCAGACAATTGGTATCTTAATCGTAAATTCAGTTCCTCTTTCTTCTTTTGAATCTACCCTTATTTCTCCTCCGTGCGCTCTTATTATATCATAACTAAGACTTAACCCAAGTCCAGTTCCCTGCCCGGTGGGCTTAGTTGTAAAGAAGGGTTGAAATATCTTTTCTTTAACTGATTCAGGAATTCCATTTCCATTATCTGTAACTCGTATTTCTACCTTATCAGCAAATTTTTTTGTACTGATGGAAACAATTGGTTCATATGCATTTGCATCATTAGATACATACAATGCTTCTCTATGTTCATTCACCGCATAGAATGCATTGTTAATTAAATTCAAAATAACTCTTCCAATATCCTGAGGGATGATATTGACATTACCAATGCTTTCATCAAAATCCGTGATCAAAGTTGCATTGAACGATTTGTCTTTGGCACGAAGACCGTGATAACTCAATCGTAAATATTCATCACACAAAACATTAATGTCAGTAGGCTCCTTTTGTCCCTCAGTTTTTCTGCTGTGTTGCAGCATGCCTTTTACAATGGCATCTGCCCGCTTGCCGTGATGGTTGATTTTTTCTAAATTTTGTTTTACATCTGCTGCAATTGCTTTTGCTTCTTCAATATCACCTTTATTTAATTCAATATTCATTTCATCAATCAATTCATTGCTTAATTCAGAGAAATTATTCACGAAATTAAGTGGGTTTTGAATTTCATGGGCGATGCCGGCAGTGAGCTCTCCAAGGGAGGCCATTTTTTCGGATTGGATGAGTTGGGTTTGTGCAGCCTTCAGTTCTTCCAGGGACTTTTGTAAAGCAACGTTACTTTGCTCGATTACTTTACTTTTTTGCTCAAGTTCTTCGATGGTTTCTTCAAGCAGTATAGCGGTGGTGCGTTTTACTTTTTCTGTTCTGTCAAGTTTAAAAGAAGTTATTTCTAATTCTTTATTGGCTTCTTTCAGTGATTTGGAAATGGCTTCTTTTAGCTCAGCCGATAACTGTTCATCCTGTTGAATTAAATTTAATATATTTTGTAAGTGTTGATTCATTAATTCAGAAAATTATCTGCAGAAATTATAAATTAGAAATAAATAAAAACAGACATTTATTTTTCTTTCAATGTGACCACACAAGTAGTCATATTATGCATTTCCAAATTACCACCAGTGGACCTTCCGAGCTCAGCCATGCTAAACATTCCTGCCATAGGTGCATTCCAGACATTTTGAATGCCTTCTATTTCCATTTTCATAAGTGGCCCAAATGCTATAAATCTTCCGCCGCAACTAAATATAATCAGGGCATCTACTTCAGGCATTTCAGTTTTTTTTACTTCTATGGTATTTTGAATAACCTTATCCATCACATCAAAATCGGGAGGAAGTGAAAAGCGAACCTTACTTCCTTCAGGGACAGAACCGCTGCAGTAGTAAGAATGATCGCTCCAGTCAATTTTTAGCGCAGGACGCATGACCGGATCTCCGAAATCTTTTTGTAGTTGTAATGGAAATTGTGTAGCTAATTCCATTGCCAGACCCTCATTTTCTTCCGAAAGGTTTTCTATGCCACCATACTTTGCTGTAATGTCGAGTGCCGGAATCCCATCTATTGTATATACATGGTTGCCAATGCTTTTAGTCACAGTACGCTCTGTGCCCACCGGTTTCCAGCCACAGGTAGCTTTTCCATTTATACTGATCTTGTCTTCATCGAAAGCAATACACACCAAACCAATGTTGCTTTCTTTGCCATTGGTAAATACAAATTGTTCAGAAAAAGAAAAATCGTCACCCGCCATGCCGCCAAAAACATTGACATCGTTGCCTATTGCATCTTCGAATCCATACAACAGTGCTTCAGCATCCGTTTCGATATTTGAACCTCCTATAAAAAAAGCCGGCCTTGGAAATTTTTCTTTTGCTTGAAGTGCAACACGTTTTGCTACTTCACGATAGTTTTTCTCCGGATATTCTTCTAAGTAAATATGAAAATAGTTTTTGTTTAAGTCCAATAATAAAATGACTATAGTACCCATTTCAGATTCTTCATCGATAAACTCCCCATGAGTTGTAATTCCGTAAATACTTATTTTTTCTGCATCAAAAAGCGCAGTTATGGATCGCCTGTCTTGATTTACAGATAAAAATACAAATGCAAGCGTTGGCTTGAACCCATCGGAAATACTTTTTTCAAGACCTGTTTTAATTTCATTTAATGATCTTCCTTTAATTGATTTTGCTTTCAAATTAGGTAATTGTTAA
Source organism: Candidatus Brachybacter algidus (assembly GCF_016707225.1). Lineage (NCBI taxonomy): Bacteria > Pseudomonadati > Bacteroidota > Saprospiria > Saprospirales > Saprospiraceae > Candidatus Brachybacter > Candidatus Brachybacter algidus. The sequence goes on from NZ_JADJID010000003.1 coordinate 898,941, forward strand.
TTGATAATTGTAAATGGTTAATTTTTGAATAGTCATGTTTTTTTTAGTTTGGATGTTTTTATAATAGATGTTAGGAGTTTCCTTATTTCTGTTATATCCTGGAAAATAGACTCGTACTGTTGTTTATCCAAATATTCTGATTGATATAAAAGTTCAATCCAATATTCTGCTTCATTGGCTTCTTTTTGTGCAATTGCTAATTTATGAATAAAATCCGGATTGCTTTCTGCTTTTATCAGCTTCTCTAACATTTGCTCCAATAGATGTTCCGCTTCTCAGCAATTGCTTGCTGAGGATATATTCTTTCTTTTCAACCAGCAGGTATTGATATAATTTAATTACCAGAAGCGCAAAAGCAAAACTTTTTGTTTTGATTACATTCTCCTTCATTTTTTCTCATTAACCATTAACAATTCACCATTAATAATTAGTTCTACTTTTCTTTTAACACTACCCAACAGCAAGCAGTAGAATGAAAATTTTGCTTTCCGTTTTTGGCCCTCCCAAATTCTCCATAAGTAAAAAAGCCTGCCATAGGGGCTTGCCAGACTTCCGCCAAACCATCATTTTCCTGAGTTACTAGCGGACCTAATGCAGGATGTCTTCCTGCGCACGAAAATATCAGTAATGCATCGGCCTCTGCTTGCGTTGAATTTTTGAGTTTTGTAGCCTCCTCAATTATTTCTTCTACAATATCGAACTCGGGAGGTGTGGAAAACCAAAATGTTGAGCCTTCGGGCATTTCCATGTCCATGAACAAAGCGTTTTCTTTATAGTCAATACTTAACGGAGATTTTATTACAGTTTCACCTTCATCTCTGTCTACAATAAAAGGAAAATGGAAGGAAAGTTCTTGTAGTAAATTAAAATCCTCGTCATTTGCTTTTTCACCCTTACCGAGATATTTCATATACATCTCAACTGCAGGTTTGTCATCTATCGTATAGACTAAATTACCGACACTCTTAGTGACTTTTCTAGATATGCCCATCGGTTTCCATCCTGTAATGGCCATTCCTTGCAATGAGACTTTATCCTCATCCAGAACGAGTCCAATTATTCCATGATCCGTCTCTTTATGATGTGTAAATACATAACTTCCGCTTAGAGTCATATCATCTCCGGCCATACCGCCGAAAAATACTCTTTCTGATCCGATTGCTTTCTCAATACTATTTACCAGTGTCACACCATCAAAAAATTCTCCTTTAATATTACATCCCGTACTACAAACAATCATTTTTGGGTTTCTAAATAAAGACAAGGCATCTTCAGCTATCCGTTTGGAAGTAGTTTCAATGCTTCTTCCACCAATATCTTCATATAAAATAGAATATGAATCACGCGACAGATCGAGTAATAAAATAGCGATTTCTCCTTCGCTCTGATGGCCATCAATGAACTCTCCGGATGAAGTAACACCAAATATATCAATGTCATTTTGACTCAACAATTCAGCAATTACGTTTCTGTCTTTTTTTATGGAAATAAATACTATAGCGAGGGTAGGTGCAAAACCATCCTCCATGCTTTTATGCAGCGCTGCATAAATATCGTCGTGTGAAGTACCTTTTATCGACTTTGCTTTCATTGATTTGTAAAGATATCTAATTATTAATTATATTCTAATGGTAAATACTGAGCCTGCTCCTTCCTCGGATTCCACCTCCAAAGTACCTGCATGGCCTTTGGTTATTATATCATAACTGAGACTTAAACCCAATCCGGTGCCCTGTCCGGTAGGTTTTGTCGTAAAGAAAGGCTGGAATATTTTGTCTATAGTGCTTTGAGTCATGCCGTTGCCGTTGTCGCTAACGCTTATTTCAATTTTATCATCTAACTTTTTGGTGATAATGGATACGGTTGGTTCATAATTATGGACATCTTGGGACGCATGCAATGCGTCCTTGCGCTCATTAACAGCATAAAATGCATTAGTCAAGAGGTTTAAGACTACCCTCCCAATATCTTGTGGAACAATGTTGATACTTACAATACGCTCGTCAAAATCGGTTTTTAAAGTCGCATTGAAAGATTTATCCTTTGCTCTGAGGCCATGGTAGGATAGTCTCAGATATTCATCGCACAAGGCATTGATATCCGTTGGCTCTTTCTGACCACTGCTGCTGCGGCTGTGTTGCAACATCCCTTTTACAATGGCATCAGCTCTTTTGCCATGATGGTTTATTTTTTCCAAATTTTGGCTAATGTCTGCTGAAATTGCTATGGCTTCTGTGATATCACCATTGTTTAGTTCCACTACCATCTCTTCCATCAACTCATTACTTAACTCACTGAAATTATTGACAAAGTTGAGTGGGTTTTGGATCTCGTGAGCTATACCGGCAGTAAGTTCACCTAGGGATGCCATTTTTTCAGATTGGATGAGTTGATTTTGAGTCGCCTTCAATTCATCTAGCGTTTTTTCAATCTTTTGTTTTTGTTGTGCTAGTAAATCGTTTGCTTTCTTTTTATTGGTATTGCTTCTATATAAAATAAAAGCAATGACGGAAAAAAACACCAGCCCCAGGATTAGCAATAGGATCTGATTTCTGTTTTTAGTTTTTATTTTTTCTGTCTCCATTTCTGTGGTCCTGACCTGTTCTTCAAAATTCATATTATGAAAGTTGGTCACAGTATTTAGCTCTTTTAAAGAAAGAGAGTCTCTTACATCTTTTGCCAACCGCAGATAAAAGTAGGCACTGTCCAGGTTGTTTTTGTCTTTGAAGACCAGAGAAAGTGTCTGAAAAACTTCTTCCAACTCATCGTCATCCATTCCCATTGATTTGAAATTGATCATACTTTCCCTGACATAATAAAGACTTGAATCCAACATGTCCATATTTCTGTATAGCTTGCCCAAGCTCATCTGGGTTTCTGCTAGGTCGTTGATATTATTACTCTTAAATTGTTCTTGCAAGGCATTTAAGTAATTTCTCTTAGCAAGTTGGTAATTTTTCATGCCTGTATAAATCTCCCCAAGTAAATAATTTGATTTGCCAAGATTGGATTTGTCCCCTAATTTTATTTCTAATTCATTTGCTTTTAATTCATAATAAAGAGCTGAATCAAGTTTATCCGTGCCTAAAAATGCTACAGCAATATTGTTGGTAACTATATATTTCTGGGATAAACTGTTCATTGAGTTCACTACAGTAAGATTCTCTCTAAGTTCTGACAATTGTTTATCATGATTTCCCATGCCACCATAACTTATCGCGATATTATTCTTGATGTAAATGAGTAAATGATTTCTGTTTTTTTCGGGATCTCCTGGAGTGAAGTAGTATTCTAAATAAGTAGTTTTAACAATGTTTTTACCAATGTTTACATCCTCTGCCATTTTTTTAGCGATCAATAAATTCGCTAATGCATTACTATAATCTACATTTAAAATGTAATTGTATCCGAGATCGCAAAGTGCGGTTGCTTTGTAAAATTTTTGGTTCAATTTTTCTGCCAGACCTATTGCAATTTTGGAACAAATAATTGCGCTATCCCTGTTGTTACTCCCATAATCGACCGCCAAATTGCAGTATTTGTCCAATAGAATGGTATCATTTACCTGGGCACTCATACGTGAGATTGAACAAAAAGAGGAAGAGATCAAACACGAGAGGAGGATATAATATTTCAAAAATAATTTCATATACAAAGTCTTGAAATTTTGCTAATATAATCTAAATCTCTGGTTATCAATAATTAAAAACGCTGCAATCTACAAGGTGCATCTTATAGAATGTCAGTACCCATATTTTTCCAAATTCCGATTCATCCATTTCAGGATATACTTCCTGCCCAATAAGCGCATTCACTAGGTCAGGTATGGTATTGCTATGTCCCGCGATGACCGTTGTTTTATATTTTATCAGGCTATATAATTTTTCCATACTCATCGAATCTTTAGAATCGTAGAAATCAATAGCCAACCCTTTTGATATGCTCAGCGGTAAGAGTGTTTGTTTTGTCCTTCTGGCATTTGTTGAAAACAACTTGTCGACCGGCACTTCTTTTAGCAAATTAGATAATCGCTCACTTCTTTCTACGCCTTCTTTTGTCAGTGATGGGTCTTGCTTTATTGTAGTGTCTTTCTCTGCATGTCTAAGGAGGTAGATCTTAGTGGTCTCTTGTTGGGCATGTGCATGATGATACGCATTCCATGTTAAAAGCAGAAAGAAAATGTATTTCATGATTAAAGGAGGTATTCGATTGCTCTATTTTACTCCAAAGTAAGAAAAGTTGTCCTATGAAACATCATTTATCGGAATGAGACTATATTAATAGTGTTGGAAAGCGGATTCCCAAAGTCAAAACCTGTCAGGGGATAACGGACAAATTTTTTTAAAAAATATATGTTAAAAATCGTTGAATGTGAGTAAATATCGTACTTTTAAACAGGTTACAAACAGTTGTACACATTCTGCATTTCATTGCTAACATTACAATAAATTTTTATATGTGTGGTAATCAACATTTTATCAAAGTTACTAACATATGTTGGTAAATTTGATATGAAAAAAACTTTAATGTGAATATCTTAGCACCATCAAAGGCAGAGATATTTCCTTATAACAAAATTGTTTGTCCCAAAACACTTTTTTTTGGAAATGTAAAAAATATTTCATGCCCTTTGATCTCATATGTATTTAGTAGAACAATGAATACGTATACACAGAAAAACATATATTACTTTTTTCAATAATTACTTTTGGAAGGCTGAGAAATCAGATTACTTTTGTGCCCCCAACCGACCAAAAAGCTTAATTATCTATTTTATAACCGACCATGAACAAACAGGAACCAATACTAACAGAAAACCCGGGAAGGTTTGTGATTTTTCCCATACAGCATGATGACATCTGGCAAATGTACAAAAAGCACGAATCGACTTTTTGGACTGCCGAAGAAATACATTTGACTGAAGACCTTCAAGATTGGGAGAAGTTATCCGACAATGAACGCCATTTCATTAAAAACGTCCTTGCATTTTTTGCTGCAAGTGATGGTATAGTCAATGAAAACATTGCTGAAAACTTCGTTCGCGAAGTACAATATACTGAAGCTAAATTTTTCTACGGCTTCCAGATCATGATGGAGAATATCCATTCTGAAACTTACTCCCTGTTGATCAATACATATATTAAAGACTCTGCAGAAAGAGATTACCTCTTTAACGCTATCGACAACATCCCGGCTGTTAAGAAAAAGGCTGACTGGGCTTTGCGATGGATAGATAATGGATCATTTGCAGAAAGACTTATTGCATTCGCAGCTGTAGAAGGTATTTTCTTTAGTGGCTCATTCTGTTCTATTTTCTGGTTGGCTAAACGAGGGATCATGAAAGGCCTTAGCTTCTCCAACGAATTGATCTCTCGCGATGAGGGATTGCACTGTGACTTTGCTTGCTTGTTATACAATCAACACATCGTCAACAAACTTGACAAATCTATACTTGAAAAGATCATTACTGATGCAGTAGTGATCGAGAAAGAATTTGTAACAGAATCCTTGCCGGTAGGCCTTATCGGCATGAACGCTGATCTCATGTGTGAATACATTGAGTTTGTAGCGGATAGATTACTAGTATCTCTTGGCAACCCTCGTGTTTACAATGCCAAGAATCCATTCCCTTTCATGGAGATGCTCTCCCTCCAAGGAAAAACAAACTTTTTTGAAAGAAAAGTGGGTGATTACTCCAAAAGCGGAGTTTCCAATGGAGAGCAAGTCGGCTCGTCTAAGAATTTTACTATAGACGCCGAATTTTAATAAGAAAACTATTTATTAACATTTTTTTCGCATCACAATGAAGGTTATAAAAAGAAATGGCTCCGCTGAAGCCGTCAGTTTTGACAAAATCACAGCACGTGTAAAAAAACTATGCTACGGAATCAATCAGGAATTCGTAGAACCTGTAGAAATCGCAAAACACGTTATTAAAAGTATCTATGACGGAGTATCTACTACCGAACTGGATAATCTGGCAGCAGAAACTGCAGCGACTATGGCTGCCACACACCCTGACTACTCTTTACTTGCAGCAAGAATAGCTATCTCCAACTTACACAAAAATACCAACAAGTCGTTCAGTGCGACGATGGAGATACTTTATAACTATATAGATCCAAAAAATAACCAAAAAGCATCCTTGATCGCCGATGATATCATGGCTATTATAAGAGACAACAGAGAGAAACTGGATTCTGCCATTATTTATGACAGAGATTTTGTATTCGATTACTTCGGCTTCAAAACACTGGAGAAATCATACTTAATGAGAGCAAATGGCGAAGTGGTAGAGCGGCCTCAGCACTTGCTCATGAGAGCAGCAATCGGAATCCACCAACAAGATGTGGATGCAGCGATAGAGACTTACAATCTAATGTCGGAGAAATGGTTTATTCATGCTACTCCTACCCTCTTCAATGCAGGTACACCAAAACCACAATTATCCTCATGTTTCTTGCTTTCAATGACTGAAGATAGTATCACAGGCATTTATGAAACATTGACAAGATGTGCTAAAATCAGTCAATCTGCGGGCGGTATCGGATTGAGCATCCATAACATCAGAGCTACAGGATCTTATATCAAAGGCACAGGAGGAACCAGCAACGGTATCGTACCTATGTTGAGAGTATTCAACAATACAGCTTCTTATGTAGACCAAGGGGGTGGAAAGAGAAAAGGTGCCTTTGCCGTTTATCTTGAACCATGGCATGCTGACATCCAGGACTTCTTACAGTTGAAGAAAAATCACGGTAAAGAAGAAATGCGCGCCAGAGATCTTTTCTATGCTATGTGGATCTGTGACTTATTCATGGAAAGAGTGAAGGCAGATGCTATGTGGTCGTTGTTTGATCCTAGCGAAGCACCTGGTCTTGATGAAGTATATGGTGGCGAATTCGAAGCATTGTACCATAAATATGAAGCTGAAGGAAAAGCACGGAAGCAAATAAAAGCACAGGAACTTTGGTTTACCATACTTGAATCACAAATTGAAACGGGTACACCTTACCTATTATATAAAGATGCTGCAAATAAAAAATCAAACCAGATGAATCTTGGTACGATCAAGTCCAGCAACTTGTGTACAGAAATCATGGAATATACTTCTCCTGATGAAGTAGCTGTGTGTAATCTTGCCTCTATCAATCTTTCAAGATTTGTAGAAAATGGCGCATTTGATTACCAGAAATTATATGATATCACAAGAGTAGTTACTCGTAACCTGAACAAGGTCATAGACATTAACTACTATCCTATTCCGGAAGCTGCTAACAGCAACTTGCGTCATAGACCTATAGGAATTGGCGTGCAAGGATTGGCTGATGCATTCATTTTGATGAGATATCCGTTTGATAGTGCTGAGGCAAGAACGATGAACAAAGATATATTTGAAACAATATATTTTGCAGCATTGACTGAATCAAATGCATTGGCTGCGCAATATGGTGCTTATTCAAGTTACGAAGGAAGCCCTGTAAGTAAAGGAATACTTCAGTATGACATGTGGGGAGCTATTCCTTCTGATCGTTGGGATTGGGCAGGATTGAAAGCTGAGATCAAGAAAAATGGTGTCAGAAACAGTTTATTATTAGCTCCAATGCCAACTGCAAGTACAAGTCAGATTCTTGGCAACAATGAATGTTTCGAACCATACAATAGTAACTTCTATACCAGAAGGACTTTAAGTGGTCAATACATCGTAGTCAATAAACACCTTTTGAATGACCTGATAGGATTAGGTCTTTGGAACAATGAAATGAAAGAACAACTGATGATGCATAATGGATCTATTCAACAGATCCATAACATTCCTCAGCACATCAAAGATCTATATAAGACGGCTTACGAATTAAGTCAGAAAGTGATCATCGATCAGTCAGCTGATCGTGGTGCATTTATCTGTCAAAGCCAAAGTTTGAATTTATTTGTAGAAAGTCCGACTTTCAGCAAACTTTCATCAATGCACTTCTATGCATGGAGTAAGGGCCTGAAGACTGGTATGTATTATTTAAGAAGCAAAGCAGCAGTAGACCCTATCAAGTTTACACTAGGAGATCAACATCAGCAGAAGTACGTCGATAAACCAATCGTTGCATCTGTCGTTGAAGAGATCGAAGTAGAAATGGATTTGAACATGTCTAACAGAACTACTTCCCAACCTGAAATGTTGGCAGATGGAATATCTGAAGGTATGACGTGTACTATGGAAGATGGCTGTATTTCTTGCGGTTCTTAATATTACATTAACTTATTGAAGGTCTTGAACTACATTATTTAACACGGAAATTTACGTTTAATACGTAATTCTCATAAACCGATTTGAAAGGGGCAGCTTGAAAAAGTTGCCCTTTTGTTTTTGGGGGAGGAAAGGGAAAGGATCTGTATCACTGAGTTTCACAGAGGTTTTTGAATAAATTTCAATCAAATCATTCCTATTAATTTCTGTCCTTTCACATCTATTGTAGACTTTTTGAGTTTCACAAAGAGATTTGACTATCGTCAAATGCTGCTACATCAGTCGGAACTGAATAAAGAAGCATTCCATCTTCCTTGGGGTCCTTCGCACTTCTTCCTACTTTGCGTGAACCATAATAGAAGTTTCATAATGTCACCACCTTCGGGTTCTATTTTCAACCATGCGGCATATTCTATAATAATTTCACCCTTCAGGTTTTATTCTATTTTATAAATTCTGGTAAACTTCAATATTTGTGAACTTCAATTTTATATAACAGGTGCACTAAAATAATATCATACTGATATATCAATATACTAATATACTGTCATACCTATTATATACATTACGGACAAGGGCAAGCCATGTCCCTACTGTAACACTAATATAATCTCATTCTGTCATACTATCATACTCTCCTTCAAAATCTCATAACTCCTCAACCTCTTATCCATATCATAAATATAACTTACTGCCATCAATTCATCCACACCGGTTTCAGCAATAAATACAGAAAGTTTCTTTCTTAAACTATCCTCACTGCCAGTAAAAGTGCAAGCGGTCATTCGTTGCAACATGTCCTGCACTTCAGGAAGATAAAATGTCGATGGAAGATTGCCTGGTGGCTGCAGTGGAACGCGCTCATTGGTTACAATACCAAGAAACATTCGGTATAGACTTGTGACAAGGAATTCTGCTTCATCATCAGTTTCAGCACCAAAGATGTTGACACAGGCAAGAACATAAGGTTTATCGAGTTGAGCTGAAGGTTGAAAATTACTTCTGTATATTTCAATTGCTGTTCGGAACTGAGCCGGAGCGAAATGTGCTGCAAAGGCATACGGCAAACCCATTTTTGCGGCTAAGTAAGCACTATCTGTGCTTGAACCAAGGATCCAGATAGGTATATCAAGTCCTTCACCGGGAAAAGCCCTGACTTTAGAATTTCTATTTGAAGCACTGAAGAACGTCTGAAGGCTTTTAATATCCTCAGGAAAGTCATATGCCGTAGCCATGTTATTTCTTCTTAAGGCCATAGCTGTAAGTTGATCTGTTCCAGGTGCTCTGCCAAGTCCAAGATCTATACGACCCGGATATAAAGTTTCCAATGTACCGAATTGTTCGGCTATGACGAGCGGTGCATGATTGGGCAACATGATACCACCCGAACCTACCCGGATAGTTGAAGTTTTACCTGCTAAGTGCCCTATCAAAACTGATGTAGCCGAACTAGCAATGTGTTCCATATTGTGGTGTTCAGCGAGCCATACTCTCTTATAACCTAGCTTTTCCACATGGCGCGCAATTTTCACTGAACGTTCTATGGCATCTGCAGCATTTTCACCCTGAGAGACGACGGCTAATTCAAGAATGGATAATGGAATGGAGGTCATATATGATGCATTTGTTTTATTATAAAAATTAAACTATTGGAGTTAAGATGTACACAATTATGTGTTAAACCTTGTCTAAAAGTTTCCGTTAAATCAAAGTTAATATACTGTAAATCAAATGAATGCCGCATAAGTATCATAGACTCCCCCTGCACCCCTCTGAAAGAGGGTGAAATCTAACCGACGTCATTTTGCACTTTACAGTTAGCCTTTCAACTTTTTAAGTTAGCATATTGTTTTTAGAAGTAAAGTTTGATTACGGACTACTGACTACTGCCTACTGACTACTGCCTACTGACTACTGACTTCTGACTTCTGATTTCTGACTTCTGATTTCTGACTTCTGGTCACTGTTTAAAAATGACTCGCATCATCCAACAGCTCCATCTGGCTTTCAGTCAGCGTAAGCGTCACAGAGGCCATAAGATCGTGTAACTGTGCAGATGATGTAGCACTTGCTATTGGCGTCGTAATGAATGATTTTTGTAACTGCCAAGCAAGAGCGATTTGAGCTAATGGCCTGCCATTCTGTGCAGAAACATCGTCCAGAGCATTGAGTACTTTAGGACCTATTCCTTCAAAGTACTTAGCCATTCCTCCGCCTCTAGGGCTTTTACCAAGATCAGCTTCAGAGCGATATTTTCCGGTAAGAAAACCACTGGCTAAGGCAAAATAACTCATTACTGCCAAGTCATCTTGTTGCACCATAGTTAGATATTCAGTTTCAAATTTTTCTCTTTCAACCAAATTATATAATGGCTGAAGACTTATATATCCTGACAAATCATGCTCTTTTGCATAGTCATTGGAAGCTTGGATACGCTCTGCAGAAATATTAGAAGCACCTATATAGCGGACTTTACCTTCAGAGATTAGCTTATTATATGCTTCTATCGTCTCAGAAACATCTGTAGAAAGGTCTTCCTGATGTGATTGATATAAATCAATGTAATCTGTTTGCAGATTCTGAAGACTAGCTTCAACAGCTTCTTTCATATATTTACCACTCAAACCAGACTTTCCACCACCAAGATCTGTTCCAAGCTTAGTGGCGATGACCATTTGGTCTCTATTTCCGCGCATCTTCATCCACTTACCAATGATCGTTTCGGATTCACCACCCTTATGGCCTGGCACCCAAATTGAGTAAGAGTCAGCGGTATCAATGAAGTTGAAACCATGATCGAAAAATTCATCAAGAATCCTGAAAGATTCCCTTTCGTTAAGCGTCCATCCAAAGACATTGCCACCAAAAGAAATTGGAGAAACCATCAGGTCTGATTTTCCAAATTGTATTTTATTGAAATCCATAAAACATCGATTTTTTTTGAATTAATATAGCGTTAGAGTAAATCGGGAGAATTCGATTTAAAAAAATATAAGATGGTGAAGAATGATTTCTATTATAGAGACAAAAAAAACCTTTAAAAGGTTGTCTCTTAAAGGTTTTTTATAATAAATACTCAAAATCAATTAAATATGATTTGATTTTAAATATCTACTGCAAGATAATTCTTTTGCTGACCGATTCTCCCTTATTATTAGTTAGTACCAGATTGTAAAAACCTGGAGCATAAGAAGCCGTAATTATTACATTTGCGCCATTAACTAAATCTGCTTGATGTACTATTCTTGCTGTAACATCCATTAGTTTATAGGAGGAAAACACACCACTTTCGTTGACAATAGTAAGGCTAGCTGAAGCTGGATTTGGATAGAGTTTCACAGCCCTTTCTTCTACTTCTTTGATTTTTAAAATGAGGCAATTAGCAGATATAGATGGGAAATTAATTTCATCAGCCTCATAGAAGCACAACAACTCCTCGGCATAATCCGTCGCACAAATATTAGGATAGGAAATAATTCCATATTCTGCACTTCCAAGTCCTTCGATCCAGGTTGTTTCTACGATATCGACTCCGGAAGCCTTCAATTTCAATGTCTTACGACTACTTCCATCGACCAATGTTATATTACCTTTAGCGATTACTTCCATATCACAAAAGATAGTAGAGAAAATATCTCCAACCTCTAATCCAAAATCGTATAGTACATATTCCGGCTGATCACCAGCCTTACAATATACCTTATCTCCATCTTCACGAAGGAAGGCGTTCGTTTCAATCCAGTTTTCTTCAGGGAAACCAGTGTTTTCCAACACCTTCTTGTAAGTTACTCCATTAATTTCTTCTTCCTCACCTATCTTGACACCATAAGTATCTTGCCAGCCATTAAAAGACGTATGTTTTATATTCCATTGATTACCGGAAGTAGTGAGTAATTGCGCATGCAGTCCAAAAGTAAAAAAAGAAATAGTTAGCAATAAAAGTGTCTTCATAATATATTAATTTAAGTTTACCATAAGAAAAAAACGGACAGCAAATAAAATGCTTTGTAAATATAAAAAAATAAAGCTGAAAAGTTGATTATGAGCTAATTAATTGAAAAAGTTCGTTGTTTGTTGTTTGTTGTTTGCTGTTTGTTTGTCAAAAAGTTAATGGATATTTTTTATCAAATAAAACTTTCTAAAAATGGGCGAACTTATTCTCATGCTGCATACAAAACCTTAAAAACATAAGTCTGTCACAGGAATAATTAATATTTCAAGTTTAGGTAGTCAAATTTTCTTAATTAAAAGAAAAATTAGAATCTTTATAAAATGTTAGATGGTAGAAGCTTGTCCGCCGAACAAGGCGGGGTAGATTTTAGATGGATTTCCATCAATCACATGGATATTTCTTCTATTAAACCTATTAAAGAAAAAATATTAATCAGTTGACTACACTCCCCGCCGTCACTTTGGCTAGTCGGGCAAGCATCTAACATCTTACATCAGCCATCTACCTTTGTTTCTTAACTGCCGAAACTTGAGTTAATATTATTATTCTAATTAATGGAAATTCGTTGCCTTAAAAAAAATAAAATGGAAATAATCTGACTTCAATTAATTTAGCCTTCTTAAATTAAATTAAAAATAACCAAATAAAAAAAGATGAAATTACTTTGTTGTTTTTTAATCTTAAACTTTGCAACAACATGGAGCAATGCACAGATATACAATACTCCAAACTTAAAGACCGAAATATCAAAAAATATTAATCCTAATGACTATCTCGACCTTGACTATCTTGAAAGAAATGGGTACACAAAGTCGCCGGGTTCTGAAGCAACTGAGCTGATATATTCGAGATCTGAAGATAGTCCCTTCAATGGCATCATAGGTTTTGAAATCCTAAAAGGAGAAAAAAATGAAAGTTTCCTGAAATACTTCAAGGATCCTGCAAATGAAGCTACTTATAAAAAACTTGATTTATGCGAAAAATTGGAAAATGTAATTGCATATTACAAAATCAAAGAGGTAGGTGAAGGCGATAATAAAATGTTTGAAATCGAAGCCTGTTTTTTTATTGGAAGTGAGACCTTGGGGTTTTTCACCATGAACGAAAAGTCAGAAGGAGCATTAGCTAGCCTGAACGAGGCGTGTCAAATAATCAAGTTGGAATAAACCTATTTCAATAAGGTTTTTAAGAATCAATTCATTATTTACCATTTTAACTTTTAATCATTACATCTTTTAGCCTTGTCTAGTCAAAATCAAATATACAAGCAGATAAATGAGCAATATTATTACATCAAGTGCTGTTAAATTTTCAACTTTTTAACCGAAATAGTTATTTAGTATCTGTATGAACAGAAAAATTGTAATTGCCATTGGTGGCGCCAGCGGATCGATCTACGCCAAGTTACTTGTAGAAAAGTTAGCAGTATTGAATCTTCATGACCTGCACATTGATCTTATCATGACCGAAAATGCCAAGATCAACTGGAAACTGGAAATGTCCACGTTTGAAGAATCAGCCATTCCTTACAAGATCTACGCCAATAATGATTTTTTCGCCCCTTTCGCCTCCGGTTCCGCCGGATATGACGCCATGGTACTCATTCCATCATCAATGGGTCAAATAGGTCGTATTGCAAATGGTATTTCTGATGATCTCATCACCAGAGCAGCAGATGTGATGCTGAAGGAACGCAGGACGTTAATCCTTGTGCCACGTGAAGCACCTTACAACCTAATTCAATTGCGCAATATGACTTCTATTACAGAGGCAGGAGGTATCATTTGCCCAGCAACGCCTTCTTTTTATTCGCAACCAAAATCGATAGATGAATTGGCTATGACGGTTGTAGACAGAGTGCTTGATTTGCTGAGGATCGAACATCGGACCTATCGGTGGAGTACTATATAATGAAAGAAGAAAAATGAAAAATGAAAATTAATTTTTGGTGATTTTTGAATTGTGATGCAAATTAAAAGATGAGTAACAACATCCATCAACAATTTACTGAAAGCTTCGCACAAATTTCCCTCAATTTATTTGGCTTTATCTGATAAAATGATTTCTTTTGTGAAAGTTTAATAAAAGGACGCTCCTACTATGACAAATGTTGAAAATGCCGGAAAAAAAGGTTATTGTTTTCTTTACTTCTTTTTATTCCTTTTTGGTGTAATGGCACTTTTTGTATATCTATATAAATATAACTTCAATCTGAAATTCTAATTTCAGGTAAAATTAACCCCAGAACTAAGTTTAAGGGAATATTAAGGACGATTAATCATTGTTCTTGATCTCATTCCAATTTTCAAATAACAAGGCTTGATCTGGTCTTTCAACAGGTATTTCTGCCAAAGGCTCGACTTCTTGCCAATGATTTTTCATGTCATTTGGCAAAGTTTGGTAGAGGCGTGTACCTTTCTTCTTCCAAGCCAGCATTTCATCTGAAACTTCCTTGACTATTCGGGCAGGATTACCTACCAATATTGACCTTGGCGGTACTTCCATTCCTTCAGGAACAAAAGTCAGTGCACCTACGATACTTCCATCTCCTAAATGCACATTATCCATGATTACTGCATTCATACCCACCATGCAATCTCTACCAATCGAAGCTCCATGGATTATAGCACCATGTCCTATGTGTGAATTCTGCATCAAATGGATCGTTTTACCTGGAAACATATGTAGCGTGCAATTTTCCTGGACATTACATCCGTCATCGATCACTACAGCACCCCAGTCACCGCGCAATGCAGCTCCGGGACCAATATAGACATGCTTTCCTATGATGACATTTCCTGTCACAGTAGCCATTGGATGAACAAATGAAGAGGGATGGATGACAGGTATAAAACCTTTGAAACTGTAAATCATGATGTTGTCTTAAGACTATTTGCCCAAAGCTACCTTATATTTATCAATGGCAGCTCGTATCTTTTCCTTCCTGTTTTCAGGACTTGGGTGTGTACTTTGAAATTCTGGTACATCTCTACCTCCTGATGCATCCTTGAGTATTTGCATAACATCCATTAAAGCTTCAGGGTCATAACCGGATTCCATCATAAATCTAACTCCAAGATCGTCGGATTGTAGCTCCTGATCTCTCCCAAAGCTCATTGAAACATTAGCTGCTACTACTTGCCCTATCTGAGTCACACTCATATCTCCGCCTGTACCGATGGCTGCGCTATTCAACAAACCTTGATACAATTGGTCCTTAGCCATTTTCTCTCCACTATGCCTAGCTACTACATGTCCAACCTCATGACCTAACACGCCCGCTAACTGATCCTCCGTTTTTAGTCTGGATAACAAACCTTCTGTAATAAATATCTGCCCACCAGGCAGAGCGAAAGCATTGACAGTATTGGGATCAGCAAGTAAGTGAAAATCGTATTTATAAGGTGTTCTGGATGCGGAAGATTGGAATACGACCTTCTGTCCTACCTCTTTCACCAAAGCTTGGTTGTTCATATTGGAAGATAAACCCCCAAATTCTGCTGCCATTTGTGGCGCACTTTGCAGTCCCATGGCTATTTCATCATTCACTGAAAGTGCAACATGCTGAGTTTCACCTGTGACTTCATTGACTTGAGTATTAGAAAAATATCTGAATAAAGTGAAAATCAGAATAACTGCTCCGATCAATAATGTACCTTTATTTAATTTCATTACATTAGTTGTTTTCAGTAAAAATAATGAATATTTTTAAACTCTTTCTAATATCACAGCATATCCTTGCCCTACCCCAACGCACATGGTGCACAATGCATACCTTTTGTTAGTTCTACGCAACTGCAGTGCAGCAGTATGAAGCAGGCGTGCACCAGTCATGCCCAGTGGATGACCTAGGGCAATGGCGCCTCCTTGAGGATTGATTCGTTCATCATCTATGGAAAGATTTAATGCGTCTAAGCAAGCTATTGACTGAGCTGCAAAAGCCTCATTTAATTCGATAATATCCATCTGATCAAGTGTTAATCCTGCTCTTTTTAACGCAAGATTGGTGGCAGGAACCGGTCCTATACCCATGATGCGCGGTTCGACACCTTTGACAGCCGAAGAAACTATTCTGGCTATTGGTTCAAGTTTGTGAGTTTTCAATCCTTCATCTGAAGCAATTAGCATTGCAATGGCTCCATCATTTAGCCCTGAACTGTTGCCTGCAGTCACAGAGCCTCCCTGCTTAAATGCTGCTGATAAATTTCCAAGTATGCTCAGATCAGTATTTGGTCGTGGAAATTCATCATGTTCGTATATCCCACTTTCTTTTCTACTTTTTTGGAAAGGAATAGGAACAATTTCTTCTTTGAAGAATCCTGAATCCAAAGCATTTTTTGCTTTTACCTGCGAATTATATGCAAAGGCGTCTTGTCGTTCGCGACTTATGTTGTACATCTCTGCAAGATTCTCCGCAGTATCACCCATGGCATCTATGCCGTATAATTCTTTTAATTGTGGATTGATAAATCTCCACCCAAAACTTGAATCATACATTTTCGCATCTCGTCCATATGCTGAACTGGTCTTGCTTATGACCCAAGGTCCTCTGGTCATATTCTCTACCCCGCCTGCTATGAAAAGTTGGCCTTCATTAGTGTGGATAGCACGATGCGCATGTATAACTGCCGACATTCCGGAAGCACATAATCTATTGACCGTCTCTCCAGGAACAGTATATGGCAGTCCGGCGAGCAAACCTGACATCCGTGCTATGTTTCTGTTATCTTCTCCTGCTTGATTGGCGCAACCCATGATGACATCATCAATTTGACCTGGATCCATGTCAGGGTTAAGGGTAACGAGATGCTTTATGACATGGCTTAACATGTCATCAGGCCTCACTGAGGCCAAAGTACCTCCAAAACTTCCAATCGGTGTCCTGCAGCCATTTACGATGTATGTATTTTTCACTATTGTTGATTTTTTAATAAAATCTCACTGAATATAAACCTTTGATGCTATTTTTTTATCGAGTGAAAGCGTATTTACACCCATAGACTTGGCCAGTCTCCACATATCCATTGCCTTGGTTACATTTTTCGACATAAAATAGACGTCTCCCGCTTGCTCGGCGATGGAAGGATATTTTAAACCACCATTGTTTATAGCCATTTCTATCCATTTTAAAGAAGAAACGTAATTCTTTTCTTTGAAATCGATGAGGCTTGCCGTAGCTGCATTAAATGGGTCTTTATCATTTTTTACAGTAGCCGCTTCTATTTTGATCCTCGCAAGGTCAAGTCTAATGCCAAACTCCGCCAGCATACCTGCTACCTGCGCCATAGAATTTAAATTGCCTTTGCTCAACAAATCAGTCCTCTGAAAGTGGGTATTGGCTTGCTCCTTATCATTGGTCGCTGTGTAAGCGATGGCCAGCATGCTATTGATCAATGCTGCCTGGGGATGGTTATTGCCTGTCATCAGCTCAGCGGTACTTAATGGAGAAAGTGCTTCATCCGGATGCCCAAGCTTGAGTTCCGCAAAAGCAAGGTTGACATAGTTATTAATCTGATTAGGATAGACATCCATTGCTTCGTTTACACATTTCTTAAGATCCTCGTACCTTTTTAAGTATGTCAATAACAACATTTTTTGTTCATATACAGCATACACTCTTTGTGTCAATTTCAACGCTTCATCATAAGATAATAGAGCATCAGTGTACTGCCCTATATGCAATCTGATATCACCCGATATAGCCCATGCTTTAGCTTCTGAGGGATGAGCCTTTACAAGTTGTGTCGCTATTTTACCTAGAGGCGAGACAAGTGAAGTATCCTGAGTGTCAATATATTTATCAATAAAAGGAAGAATTCCACTGATTTTGCTGTCAATCGTGATTTGTGGATTTTCAATTATGGCGATGATAGAATTAAGATATTGACTGTCGTTTACTCCTTCTTTCATTCCCTGAGCTAAGGCAATATTCGCATTGGCATTTGTTGGATCTGATTGAAGTACTTCGGAATAAAGTTCTTTTGCATCTTCCTCCCTGCCATCTGATTTATAGATGCTCGCCAGTGTATTTTTTGCCTGTAAATTGTCCGGGAAAGATTTAACTAATTGCTCTAATGTTAAAACGGCAGCATTTAAATCACCTGCTTCGGATTGTGCTCTGAATTTCCTAAAAAGGATTTCTTCTGAAAAGCCAAATGTATTACCCATTCTTTCAAAAGTTTCTATGGACTTAACAGGCATTGCTGCTGCACTGTATAATTTTGCCATTTTCAACCAATATTCTTCAACCCGTGGATGCTTGGATATAATTGTCTCATATTTAGAAGCAGCCATTTCTGCATTTCCTTGTTTTTCAAGGATCTCAGCTTCGAATATGGCATAATAAAGGTTGGCAGGATCAAGACTTACAGATTTGGATGCATTCGTAAGTGCATCATCATATTGTTTATCAAGGTAATATGTTCGGGCTAACTCATAATAAAATGTAGGTTCAGTCTTGTTATTTTTGATCAATTCCTGAAGAAGCGGTATGGCCTCCTTAGTTTTATTAGCCAATCTGAAGGCAGTTGCAGCGATAAATTTTTCTTCCTCCATCGCTTGTTTCTCACTATATCTCGTGGTGTCCTTTGTAGATATAGTCTCAATCTGAGCTGAAATAGCAGAATTGAAAAATATGAAAAATTGAAAAATGAATAAAAGTCTTACCACTATTTATTGGAATTTAACTGATTTAACACATGGGGCGGAAAGTGGTTCTAATTTCTAGACTTTTTCCTTGAAAGCATCCCTTTATTAACGAATTATATAGCCAATTATTGATGTCCCGTAGAACCAAATCCTCGATCTCCACGGTCAGATGGGCTTATATCATCCACTTCTACTAGCGTAACTGTTTCATATCTGGCGATCACCATCTGGGCAATACGTTCAGCAGGATCAATGGTCTGCAATTCCTGTGAAAGGTTGATTATAGGGATTTTGAGCTCACCGCGATAATCACTGTCAATGGTTCCTGGTGCGTTGATAACAGTAAGTCCTTTCTTGATAGACAGGCCGCTCCTAGGTCGCACTTGAGCCTCTGTTCCTGGTTGCAACTCAATGTATAAGCCGGTGGGAATCAGCATCCGCTCCATCGGTTGCAATTCTATTGGAATATCGATGTTCGCTCTAAGATCCATACCTGCACTGCCTGCGGTTTCATAGTTTGGAAGGGGATTGCGTGATTTGTTGATTATTTTTACTTGCATCTTTATTTATTTGAAGATGCGAAGATATTATTTAAATAGAAGATAAAGAATATAAGTGGATAGTATTAAAGATGACAAAAAGGTAAGTATTACAGAGCAGAAGTGTAAAAGCACAGGGAATACAGCGAACGGAAAATAGTGAACAGCGAACAGAAAACAGCGAACAGCATTGAAGAATTTTATTGTTCCCGTGATTTACTAAAGTGCTAATACGCCAAAGTATATAACGTTATTCCACGGCCAAAGCCCAAAGCGAAGCGACCCAAAGCCCAAAGCGCAGCGACCTCATCTAATCTACAATCGCAATCTTGTACATCGATGATCGTATTGTCTGTAGTGGTAAAACCATCATAGTAATAGCAGTGTACACCCCAAACTAGGTTGAGCATGCCAGCGATCTCCTTTTGATCGGAAAATATAAATATTTCTGCGTGGCTACGGTAAGACGAAATTTTAAATCCTGTATATCCTGAAGCTGTCATCCCTATGATAGCTGTAGCTCCGATCTCTTCTGCTGTCTTAGCTGCATTGAAACAAACTACATCAGACATAAATGTCGCAGATTTCGATGAAGGGTAAGGTCTGAGGCGTTGAACTGGAAAGTTTGTTTCAGCTTCAGCGATAATTCTATTCATAGCACGTACGGTCTCGACAGGATATGCTCCAACTGATGTCTCGCCTGACAACATAACTGCGTCAGTACCATCCAGTACCGCATTGGCGACGTCAGTTACCTCTGCTCTTGTAGGAGAAGGATTGACGATCATACTATCCATCATCTGAGTTGCGACTATGCAAGGAGTGCCGTATTGAATGCAAAGTGCCACGATTCTTTTCTGAATACCAGGAAGTTTCTCTATAGGCATCTCCACACCAAGGTCACCCCTCGCTATCATGATACCGTCTGAAGCTTTGATGATCTTCTCTATCTTCTCAACTGCCTGAGGTTTTTCAATTTTGGCTATGACTCTAGCATGATGACCATGTGACTTGATCTTAGCTTTAAGTAGTTTGATTTCTTTTGGAGATCGGACAAATGATAAAGCGATCCAATTCACCGGTTGAGTCATCAGAAAGTCAAAATCTTCAAGGTCTTTCTCTGTTAAAGCCGGCAGCGATACATTAGTATCAGGTAAGTTAACACCTTTATTTGAAGACAATTCTTTACCAAAAAGTACTTTTAACTTAACTGTATCGATATTATTAGTCTCCACCACTTCCATACCCACCTTGCCATCATCAATCAGAACTTGCTCCCCCACTTCCACATCAGCTGCAAAACTTTGGTAAGACATGTAGATTCTTTCTTTAGTACCTACACATTTTTCATTGACGAAAGTTAGGATATCACCCGGTGCTAAATCGAGTTTGTTATTTTCTATCTGACCAACTCTGAGCTTAGGTCCCTGAAGATCAGCTAGAATGCCGACATTGATATTGTGATCGACGTTGATCTTGCCGATCGTTTCTATTTGAGTTTTAGCGACATCGTGTGATCCGTGAGACATATTGATACGAAAAACATCGACTCCTGCTTTAATGAGTTCAAACATTTTTTCGTAAGAGTCACTTGCCGGACCTAAAGTGGCCACAATTTTCGTATTCTGGAAAGTTCGTTGAGACATGTGTAAAATATAATAAAGAGATTAAAAGGTAAAATTAGTGTACTTTTTACAATAATTACCTTTTTGGGCAAATAATTTATTGCAAACGAGGTAAATAGGGACTTTCGAAGAAGGTGGGCATCGAACAGTGATGGAGGAATAATGCAAATACTTGCGATTCACAAGAATAGATAAAAGCTAGAAAGAAGAATATAAAAGTTAGAAATAAGAAATTAGAAATTAGAATGAAACTTCGATTAGAATGTATAGCAGATGAGAGTGTTTAGCCTAAAGTTAGATATTTGGTATTCATCAATATTTTCGATTTTATAGATAAACAATAAAAATATATTTCATTGACTACCAATATAATATGTAACTTCAAAACTTTAGTTTACAATAAGGAAAACATATGTATTATGTGAAAAAAATGATTTGTAGGCTAATTCGCCAATGTGCTAATATGCCAATGCGCTAATCAGCTAATGCGCTAAAGTGCCAATGCGTTAATTCCCCAACCCCGCAGCTATCAACCTAAAACTTATAAAATACTGCCAATCCAAAATTATTGCCCTTATTCCTGAATCGCCTATTAGTCTCTCCATCATAGAAGGTCTGTTCAATATTCTTGGTTTCATATTCAGTAAATAGAAACTGATAAATGCCACGAGCTCCCCAATGGTCATTGAAGTTATATTTAATGAAAAACTCTGAGTTTAAGGATCCAATATCGTGGTCACCCGTCAATAAAACGTTAAAGGTCGTTGGCTTTACAGCATCATTACTTATTATTTTATTACTTTCCAATTGGCCTTGCTTTTCAGGTCCAAAAGAAAATCCAACCAGGTCAATATTCAAACCAATCCCAAATTTTTCTGTAATATTAACAGCGAGGTTTGCACTTATATTAATAGAGTTGATAAGAGGATTTTGCACCGTCAAAGTATCCCAATTTTTGTCCAGCTGCTCAGCAAACACAATGACAAAAGGAGTTGTATTTCCACGAGTATATTTCGCAGGGCCGGATGTAATAAACTCAGCATCTGTGGCGAAAGCACCGCTATATCTAAGACCTAAGCCTGCTTCCCAACGATTATTCTTCCCCAATCCCAACTTCCAATTGTGAACGTATGAGGCCGAAATGCCATATGTCGTTCCGCCTGAAAATGAAAGGTCCGCGTATTTTACAGATTGTGCATTGGTAAAGGTACAGACCATAACATTTATAATAAATAATATTGCTACGCTTGATATGTTATTTTTCATGATATTTAATTGCATTAGTTGTTATATAATTTAGTCTAAAATTTATCACCATGTGTCAGTCGAATGATCTTCTTACTGATGAATGGTAAATATTTTAACATAGAAATCGAAATATTAGTCAGTATATTTCTACCAAATAACTTTTGTAAATAAAAACCTACTTTAATCCTTTTTTCAAAATTGTCTTGCCACTTCTCAGTATAAATTTTGTTTAAATCTTTCCGATCTATTTGTCCATTTAGGAACTTAACTAACAATTCGGAAAGTATACCTGCACCGCGAAAAGCCATGCTCATGCCATTGCCGCACAATGGAGCAATAGAACCTGATGCATCTCCGACCATTAAAATATTATTCCAGACAGGCCTCTTTGACTCAAAAGTGACATTGGAAATCACCATTGGTCTATCAAACACAAAAACTGATCGCTCGAAAATACTTTTCAGATACTTATTTTTCATCAGGATCTTCTTTTCTAGTTCTTGGATTGAATTGCCATGATTTTTCAAATTATCGGCTGTTGTAAGATAGCATAGACATGCACTGCCGTTCTCAATAGCAGATACTCCGCAATAACCGTCTTTGAAATTGTGTAATTCTATGACATCTCTTTTGATCCGATCGGACTTAATATGATATTTTACTCCTATGTAATTGATGCTTTTTTTGATATGCCTCATGGAGAACAATGGATATTTGCCGAAAGATCCAATGCAGAGTTTGGTCACAAAATTTCCATTATTAGTAAATATTTCAAATTTTTCATCCTTGTATCTAACATCAAAAACTTTAGTGTTTTCTTTAAGTGTCGCCCCGCATTCCACAGATTTTTTTGCAAGTAGATCATCCAGCAAATAACGACTTATCCCAAAGCCGCCCAAATCCAACTCCTGACTTAACATCGAACCATTTGGAGCAGAAATATTTACATTCCGGATCATTGGTAAATCCATTTTGGACAACGGCAAACCTAAGTTCTCAAGAAAATCATAACTTTCCATAGAAACATATTCACCACAGACCTTGTGCATGGGAAATTGTTTCTGCTCCATCACCAAAACCTTGTAGCCAAGCCTTGAAAGCAAAATTGCGGCGGACAAGCCTGCCAGTCCGGCTCCAATGATGCCGCAATCGTAAGTCTCATTTTCCATTAGGGTAGATTATCAACAAATGTCTGAAAGCCCATTTATTTTTGATGATATAATTTTCCGCACCACTTTTATTAATCATTTTAATCCATTCTTTCTTTTTAAAACCACGCAAAACAGATAGTGGTGCATCATTCCTAACCAAATAGGAATTGGAAAATAACTTTGTCAGCACTTTTATTGAATAATAAGCAATCATATTCCTTTCCAAATCATTTATCAAGAGTATGAGGTTGTGTTCAGAACAAAATCTTATTAGTTCAACTATTTCATTTTCAGTCAAATGATGACAAAATAAAGCTGCATGAACGATATCAGCGTCTTGGATTTGATGACTTATATTCCTGTAATCATCACAGAAGTAGCTTATTTTAGAATCCTCAGGTGCATGATTGCGACAAAAATCTATACAATCCTTTTTCAGATCTATCCCGGACAGTTTTAAATCGACATCACTCTTATGGGACCATTTTTCAAATGCTCGAAGGGAATCTCCGCCTCCACAGCCAATATCTACAATATGAAGTTTGTCGACCTTAGCGCTTTTAATAATGCTATTGAGCCCATCGACAGAAACCTTATGCCCTCCCAATATTTGATTGATCGTATCGAGTTCTCTAAGGTTACAAAAAAGGTCATTCTGATCAATGTCAGTTAGATCAAGCAATTCTGTTTCGTGAGATCTGGATCTAAACATGTGTTAGGATCATAGATTCAAGTGTTAGTCCTGGTCCAAAAGCTACACCAAAAGATTTATCTCCCGGTGCAGACTTATTTTCAAATATTTCCTTCAACACAAATAGAATTGTAGTGGAAGACATGTTACCATAATTCTTTAAAATATCATAACTGCTTTCAAGTTCACCTTGATTCAATTTTAATTCACTACTTACTACTTCAAGGATTTTCTTTCCGCCAGGATGCACTGCCCAATGATTTATTGAGCTTTGGTTAAGATTAAACTTGTCCAAAGCAGCATAAACCAACTTTTTGATATCTGATTTAATCAAATCAGGAATGTAAGATGAAAGCACCATTTGGAAACCTTTAGAGGTGATATTCCACGCCATGTCACTTTTTCCTTTAAATGCCAGATCAGAATAAAATCCATCTATACTTAATGCCCCTGATTGGCCTATACTTACATTATCCCCGACAATCAGACAAGAAGCAGCACCATCAGCGAATATCATATTTGCTGTTTGGTGATCCTTGTCCATTGAATTCTGAAAATGAAGGGTACATATTTCTACACATACCAAAGCCACTACTGCATCTTTATCCGCCCTACAAATGTAGTCAGCTTGCTTCAAACCATGTATCGCTGCGTAGCACCCCATAAAATTGACTGATGTACGATCAATATTACTGTTCAGATCTAGCGCCTGGATAAGTTCAATATCAATACCAGGAGCTGACATTCCGGTGCATGATACGGTGATTAGATGGGTTATTTGATTCTTACTTATGTTTGAATCTAGAGATCCCACCAAACTTTCTTTTGCAAGTCCGATAGCAGATTTATTATAATAATCCATCCTGTCCTGAACCTCCGGCCATGGCAGACTTCTGGCATCTCTTGGTATGAAAGTCCTTTCATCTTTATCACATGAAAAATCCGGCAACACAGAATAGCGGGTTTTTATACCGCTTCGTTCATATAACAATTTTAGCTTTCTATCTAAATTGTCTTCTCCGCTTTCCTCTTGGTAAATATGACTCATAAATTCCGCAATTTTGGACTGATCATGGCAATGTTCAGGCACTGCAGTTGCGATATTTATTATTCTACTCATATAATATTATTATTTAATAAGATTTTTAGCATGAAATATACGTTTAAACAAGTAGATGCGATTAAATTAAGTCTCATGGTATTGGTATAGTCAGCCGCAGACTCATTCTTTATTACTTTCAAAAACCAGGAAGTGAAATAAATCAGCACAGGACTAAGAAACAAAAGATAATACCAGAAAAATGATAAAGTATCATTAACAAAGTGATACCAATAGAATAAAGCTGAAGCTACAGCAAACATTCCCGATGAAAAAATAAAAGTTCCTCTGATGCCTAAGGCCATACTAATCGTATTGACACCGTCATTTCTGTCAGCTTCATGTTGGTATATCTGAGTCATAGGGTATACCCCGGCTATAAGTATTGAGCTAATGAACAAAAGTAGGATGTCGGGCCAAATAAAACTGAATTCTACTGCATCAACAGCATTATATATCAAAAAGAAGGTGAAGCCACCCTGAAATATAATAACTGTCAAAAAACCGAGGATTGGAAACCGCTTCAATCGGATAACTTTAGAGCTATAAGCCCTTGATGCAATCATGTACAAGATAATACCTAGACAAAAATAAAAACCTAAAAGCAGAGAAAGGCCAATGCCAATGATATCGAAAACTAATGAAAGGTAAAAAAGATTTTTAGTAGCTTTTGGTGGGTTTCTGAGGCCACCGATGCTGCCTTCATCCTTGTCCACATAGCTGTTATATCCATTACTGGCTGGGTATATGAAAATATGTAGCACGATGAAACTAATGATCAACGCATAAAGATCAAGTTGTCTGACTTCACTGACGGCAAATAAGAATACTGGCATCAGGAAATAAGAAAATGGTATCCTCATTAATTTGATCGTATCTGCCAATCCGTTTCCACCCTTTATTTCTTTCATTAGTAATCTTATCTTGAGTAACACATAAGTCTTTAAAGATGTCCCAATCTACTGAATATTCTATATTGATCTTCCGGTAATATTGCAAATAACTTAAAATAAAGTAAAATCTTCTTAATGAAGGAACTCGAATATGTAAGGCTTTGTTGAATGATTTGAAAAAAATTGTTCCAAAACTTTGTTTATAGGTGTAGGAATGATTTAATTTGCACCTTAAATTTTATAAATCAAACTTAAACAATCGTAAAATGTCACAAAGTATTGAAGAAAAAGTCAGAAATATTATAGTTGAAAGACTAGGAGTTGACGAGTCTGAAGTAACTCTAGAAGCTAGTTTTACCAACGATCTAGGCGCTGACTCTTTGGATACTGTAGAATTGATCATGGAGTTAGAAAAAGAGTTTAACATCTCTATTCCTGATGAGCAAGCTGAGCAAATTCAAACAGTAGGAGATGCAGTTACTTACCTTGATTCTCAGTTAGGCGCGTAATCTCCTATTAATATATCGAGATAAAAGAGAACGACCGGTGCAAATCGGTCGTTTTTTTGTTTAAGTAAGTTTGTGGCAGTTTATTTTTATTAGATTAAGGCACACGAACACTTAAATGGATGCTAATTCCTTTTACCTTCAAAATAAAATCGACTGGGACCTCCTTGGGGGCTATAAAACTCACGAAGATATTTTACTTCTTTCTCATCAGTGCTTAAGTCAATTCTAGCTCCCAAATTTAGATAAATAAAAGCTCTCATCCAGACCATTGAATCTTGAATTAGATCACTTTTCTTCAAATAGTGGAAATCTGGAATTTCTTTTATAGTGTCACTTGAGATATTCAGTTCGAGTATGCCGGGATATGTAGTGTCAATTTGCACTATCCCTACGTTTTGAACAATTTTGTAATCTGTGTATCTCCAATTTCCTTCATATGTATATTTAACGTAAGGGTTGATTATAGTATCGGGAGTGGTTACGGTGTCGGGAATTACTATAGGAACTTCAATGATAGGAGGATTTTCTTTAGTGCAAGAAATTATGAGCGATGCAAATAAAAGTAAGGGTAAGATTAAATTCTTCATAATACAAGATTTTTATTTAAAAAGTAATTTACAAAATCAATACGGAAAACACTTACTATAATCTAATAACTGTTATTCTATTCGTTGGACTAATTTGTAAATATTTCAAATTTAACTAAATGTTTTCCTTTGCCACACTCAATCTTCGAAGTCTCATTCTGACTTCTAATTTCTAATTTCTAACTTAAATTGAGTAATATCAATAGTTTTAGAGTTTATTTATACCTCTGAAACTAGAATACTATAATTTATACCAGCTTCTGCCACGCATATCTGATCGCCAGGATCAAACCTCCCAGTATCAGAAGTATTTGCCAAAGTGGCACATATGTAAATGAATAAATCCTGACTTTATCTGCCAGCCACATGATCAGTAAGGCACAGAATATGATGGTGATCAACTGGCTCAATCTATCAAATCCCGGCAAAAGTTTGAAATCTACATTTTGCTTCATGAGCCAAATAGTGACCAACATGGATAAAATGGGAAGCACTTGCACAAATAAATTAGTCGCATAAATGTCCTGCCTTTGAAAGGCAAACAGGTAAATATTGAAAGCTACAGAAGCAATACCCGGAATACAAACGGCATATAGGATCGTCGTATAGACGTATTTCCATGGAGATAAATGGCCTTGGTCTTTGGCGATAAACCACATCAGTGCTGCCATTGCCGGCATCAATAAAAAGTATCCGATGATGTATTGAGGGGAAGATCCCAGCCAAATTATAAATTCTCCTAAGGTCATATTTAAACTATTTTGCTGCCAATATTTGAGTTTCGATATTTAAATAATAAGCTTAAAGTTATTCAAAATTATTGCTTTGTATTGCAAATTGATAGACATTTTAAGAAAGTGTTTTAGTGTTAAGCAACTTGCCAGAATATCACCACAGATAATTGTACTCCACTACCCTGCTGATTTCAAATTGTATTAGCAGATTATTTTTTTTTTCAGAAAATCAAAAAGATCATATTTGACACCAACTTCCAACGTCAAACTTTCAGCATCTATCCCCCAGCAATTAGCCTTTAGCATTTA
Organism: Candidatus Brachybacter algidus; assembly: GCF_016707225.1. Classification (NCBI taxonomy): domain Bacteria; kingdom Pseudomonadati; phylum Bacteroidota; class Saprospiria; order Saprospirales; family Saprospiraceae; genus Candidatus Brachybacter; species Candidatus Brachybacter algidus. Next base: position 927,168 of record NZ_JADJID010000003.1, read on the forward strand.
AGCTCTAGCATCTAACCTCTGATTACTGATTAGTGAACACTGACTACTGACTACTAACTTTCAGATTTACTCAACTTACTATGTGAGTATCCATATAGAAAGTAAACCACAAGTCCGATTGCCAACCAAATTATAAAACGCATCCAGTTTGTGTGACTCTCCTGCGCCATGAGATAAAAACAACTTACAAGACCCAGAATTGGAATTAACGAGAATTTATTTTTTATGGTGTAGACACAAAGAACTATTACTACAATCCAGAATATGATCATCGGAAAGGTTTCCCATGCAAATATATCTGAAAAGTAAGTCGGATAATAGTAGAAAATCAAAGCTAGTGTGCCGGCAAGAGCTACCGGAAAAATAAACTGCGCATTGACGTATGGAACCTTAAACTTACTCTCAGGCCTGTCCTTCTGTTGCTGAAGCACCAATATACCTCCACAAACAAGTACAAAGGCAAACAAAGTGCCAATACTGGTTAATGCTAAAACAACATCAAGATTTAAAAACAATGCCGGAACTGCCACCAAAAATCCTGTCAGTATAGTTGAAAAGGATGGCGTACCATATTTTGGGTGGATCTTTGAAAAGACCTTAGGCAATAAACCATCTCGACTCATACTCATCCAGATCCTTGGTTGGCCCAATTGGAATACCAAAAGAACTCCCGCTGTGGCAATTATGGCGCTTCCTGCCACAATTGCAGAAACAAATTTTAAATCTACAGCATCAAATACCATGGCAAGTGGATCACCAACATTCAGTTTTGTATAATGAACCATTCCGGTTAATACCAAAGATAATGCCACATAAAGTACTGTGCATATAATGAGGGCATAAATCATACCGCGCGGTAGATCCCGTTGCGGGTCTTTACATTCTTCAGCTGTCGTACTAATTGCATCAAAACCGATGTAGGCAAAGAATACTGCAGATACCCCTTTAAGGATACCGGTAACGCCTGTTGGTGTGAATGGCGTCCAATTGTCCGTGTTAATATAAAATGCACCGAGAATAATGACAAGTAAAATAATAGCCAATTTAATTAACACCATGACATTGCTTGCACGTCGAGATTCCTTTATTCCTCTATAGACAATATAAGTAATTAAAACTACTATTAGCATTGCCGGTATATCAGCTATCAGATGCAAGCCTCCAAGAGTTGGAGCATTGAGCCATGCATAATATCTAGATAAATCGATGGCATCCATTGCAGAAGTACTGATCCCAGAGGCAATAGCTTCACTTACTTTTGTAAATCCAGTATGAGCTGTTGAATAATCCATAGTAAGCCAGTCGGGAATGTGAATTCCTGCTTTGCTAGTTAGATTAGTAAAGTAATCACTCCATGAAATAGCCACAGCAATATTACCAATGGCATATTCCATCAATAGATCCCATCCGATGATCCATGCGAAGATCTCCCCAAACGCTACATAAGAATATGTATAGGCGCTGCCTGATACAGGAACAGTAGATGCAAACTCTGCATAACACAGTGCCGCAAATCCACAAGCAATAGCCGTAAAATATATAGAAACATGACCCCCGGTCCACCATCAAACGAAGCCTTTCCAATACTACTGAATACGCCAGCTCCGATGACAGCTGCTATGCCCAATGCAGTAAGATCTTTTACTCCAAGTACTTTTTTTAAACCTATACCATGGCTATCACTAAGGCCTGATTCTGCATCAATAAGGATTTTAGCAATTGATTTTTTACGAAAAAGTGTTGACATAGTGGTGTTTTTGTTTGGTTTTAATGATCTTGTCTAGGGTAAAAGTAAAAAAAATGTTTAGAAAATAACGTGTTGTTTATTTAATAAAAATAAAATTGAATTTTGGTAAAAGCTGGAAAGAATAAATGTTATTTTGCCTTTTAATAAAATAAAAGACTTTTCAATAGTAAGGAAAATATGGAATTTACACAGGAAATATCAAAGCAAGAGTATAAGAAAGCAATACTGAGACATTATTTTGCTTTTGGATTTACTTATATTAACCCAATTGTTGGAGTGACTTTGATCCTTGTTTTCTTGTTTATGATTTTTCCAATTCAGGCTTTTGAAAAAAAATCATTTTTGTATTTATTGGGTGGAGTATTCTTATTGCTGAGACCTTGGATATACGTGAACCAGATCGCTTCAATGCACAAAAAAGGCATTATGAAATTTGAATTAAATAATCTTGAAGAAATGACTATTTCTCAAAATGGTAGTTCAACTTCATTTTTTATAAAGGAATTGTATGCTTATGCAGATAGAGGTGAGTTTCTATTTCTTTATTTAACTAAATATAGATTTCATTTGATTGATAAACAGCAAGCGGACCAACCTTTTTTGAATAAACTCAAGATTGTCTTAAACAGTAACGATATTTTGAAAAAATAATGGGAAATTTATGTTTCTAACGATCAGCACTATTCAAGTTACTTTTATAAACATAAGATTCCCCTGAATAAACCAAAAGTTGTAACTCTACGTTTTTTTTGTTCTGAAAAATATCATTGTGATAGTGGTCCATTTTATTTAGAAGATATGCCAGCGAATTTCTTTCTTCGATTGATAGGTTGGCGATCACAATATCTGCCACAGTATCAATGACAGGTAGCAAAGATATAATTTCATTTCTCCCTAGTTCTGTGATAAACACTTGTTTGCTTCTTCTATCATCATGATCATCCTTTTCGTCTATTAAGCCCAGTTTAAAAAGTCTTTTGATGATCTCCGTGCCGGAAGTCTTCTCCATTATTTGAGAGTTGATTAACTGGGTTTTGGTCATACTGGTATAAGTCATTAACGTGATCAGAAAGGTAAATTCTTCAGGTGTTTGAAGAACGCTATCCCTCAACGCTTTCTTAATGTAACCTTTAGCATAGCGATACATAAAGACCATTAGGATTGAAATGTCATTATTTACTTTGCGATGGTTTTCCTTCAGCCATCCTTCTTCTTGGCCTTCAAACTTTCTCATTGAAATGGGCAAAACTTTATTTTTGGCATTTAAATATCCAAGAAAATCAGTCATGGTACACTCCTTATCGTCTGGTCGTGCATTTGAGAATTCATAAAATTGATCCACCAACTCTAATAAAATTTCCTTTTTTCCCATAGCTTTAATTTGTAAATTGCAAAGATATAAAATATTTAGTACAATATTGTATGATACATATACAATGTAGTGCATAAACATACTATATTTGTGAAAAATATTATATTATAGCACTAGTGGAGCAAAACAAAAATAAAAAAGTAATAATAATAGGAGCAGGTTTTTCAGGTCTGGCAGCAGCCAGTTACTTGGCTAAAGCTGGTTATGAAGTTACTATCTTGGAAAAAAATACGCAAGCTGGAGGCCGCGCAAGACAATTAAAAAGAGACGGCTTTACTTTTGATATTGGACCGACATTCTACTGGATGCCTGATGTATTTGAAAGTTTTTTTAAAGATTTCGACACTCAGGTATCAGATTATTATGCACTTGACAAATTAGATCCCGCCTATCAGGTTTATTTTGGTCAAAATGATTCAGTCCTCATTGGAGATTCAATAGAAAAGATCAGCAATACTTTTGATGCTGTTGAACCGGGTAGTGCTAAAAAGTTGGGTAAATTCCTTTCTAATGCTAAAAGCAATTATGAGATTGCAATGCAGGAGCTTGTGTACCAACCAGGAGAAAGTATATTTGAGATCATAACTCCAGCCACAGCTATGAAGTTGGGCTTATTCTTTAAGTCTGTCAAAACACAGATTGCTCAATACATAAGGAATAAAAAACTACAGAAGATCCTTGAATTTCCTGTACTTTTTCTTGGTGCTAAACCTTCTAATACTCCAGCATTTTATAATTTTATGAATTATGCTGATTTTGAACTGGGCACATGGCATCCAAAAGGAGGTATGTACAAAGTGATAGAGGCAATGATTCAACTTGCTCAGAGTTTAGGAGTGAAGATTATGACTGATATCAGTGTTAATTCAATTGAAGTTACAAATAATAAGGCGTCAATGGTCTCAACAGATAATGGAGATTTTGATTGTGATATCTTGTTAAGTAGTGCAGACTATGCACATACTGAGACGCTGCTACCGGAAGCGAACAGGCAATATAGCCAGAGGTATTGGGAGCGGAAGACTTTCGCACCATCGGCATTACTATTTTATGTGGCATTTGATAAAAAGTTAAGTAATTTATCTCATCATACACTATTTTTTGATTCCGACTTCGAAGAGCATGCCAGGACGATCTATGACGATGCCTCATGGCCTGAAGATCCTTTATTCTATGCTAGCTTTCCAAGTATCACTGATGAAACTTGCGCTCCTGAGGGGCATGAGGCGGGAATATTTTTAATGCCAATTGCTCCGGGATTAAAAGAAGATAAAGAAGTACGGAAAAAATACTTTGATCTGATTATCCATCGGTTGGAATTTATAACCGGTCAAAATGTATTAGATAATATAGTGTTTTATGAGTCCTACGGAGTAGATGATTTTGTAAAGGATTATAATTCTTATAAGGGGAACGCTTATGGACTAGCTAATACGCTGTTGCAGACTCACATCCTAAGACCACGAATGAAAAGCAATAAGGTGAAAAATTTATATTTTACGGGCCAACTTACGATACCCGGACCAGGCATACCTCCTAGTCTTATATCTGGAAAAATAGTTAGTGAATTGATACAAAAATACCATGAAAGAGTTATTTGATCAAAGCAGTTTCGAAATAAGTCATCATGTAACTCGACGTTACAGTACTTCGTTTTCGTTGGGAATAAAGCTATTCCATCCATCTATCAGGAATGCTATATATGCCATCTATGGGTTTGTCAGGTATGCAGATGAGATCGTGGATAGTTTTGGACAATATGACAGGGCTGTGCTTATGGATGAATTTATTAGGGATTACAATCTGGCGATTGAAAGAAAGATCAGCTTGAATCCGATACTAAATTCATTTCAGCATATCCTTCACAAATATGATCTAAAGGAACTTTCAGATATATTTTTAGAAAGTATGGTGATGGACCTGCATAAATCTGATTACCATAGTAGAGAAGATTATGAAAAATACATTTATGGTTCCGCTGATGTCGTAGGCCTGATGTGCCTGAAAGTATTTGTGAATGGAGATATTAACGAATATAATGCTTTAAAAAGTTATGCGACCAAACTTGGATCTGCCTTCCAGAAAGTTAACTTTTTAAGAGATTTTAGAGCGGATAATGAGTTACTTGGCAGATCTTACTTTCCAAATGTAGCCTTTGATGATCTGAATGAAAAAGCTACGAAGGAAATCATAGATGAGATACGTGAGGACTTTTACGAGGCAAAGATTGGAATACGAAAACTTCCTCTGACAGCCCGTCTTGGCGTTTATCTAGCTTACAAATATTACGTTGTCTTGCTAAGAAAGATAGAAAGGAAGGGCGTGGAATCTATTCTTAACAATCGCATCAGGATCTCTAATTCTGTGAAAATGTTTTTGGTGGTTAAAACATATATTCGGTACAAAGTAAATATACTGTAACCAATAATTTGGCTTTATATGGAACAGGATAATTACATGATGGTGTTAAGGTCAGAATTTCATAACACAAATACTGAATCAAAACTTACTGCATTTCTCACTAAATATAAAAATGATGTTAGGGTTGATGGCAAACCTTATCTTTATTGTGGTATCATGCAAATGGCGAATTATACAATGAATCCATATAAGAAACTAGATTATTTTAATAAGGGTAAGCAAGCGCTAGAAAGCCATATTTCAAAATATCCGCAACAGATTGATGCTAGATATGTACGAGCACTAATCCAAAGCAAAGCTCCCAAAATATTAAATTATTATCAAAACATTCAAGCGGACATTTCATTTATTAAGAAGAACATTCAGGAAAGTGATGTAGATGAAAAATCTAAATCTACCATGCTGTATCAAATAGGTTTAATTAAATAATAATTAATGACAATCATATTTTATATTTTAATTACAATTGGTGTATTTTTTACTATGGAGATGGTCACATGGCTAACTCATAAATACATCATGCATGGCTTGTTGTGGTATCTTCATGAAGACCATCATCAGCCGAAATATGCAAATACTTTTGAGAAAAATGATGCATTCTTTGCAATATTCGCAACTCCTTGTATCATAATGTTTTACTTTGGATTAATTCCTGAATTAAATTATTTGTTTTTTATAGCCTTGGGTGTATTTCTTTATGGGTTAAGTTATTTTATGGTGCATGATGTGATCATCCATCGCAGATTCAAGTGGTTTGATAATATTAAATCTCCCTATCTAAAAGGGCTGAGAAAAGCCCATAAAGTACATCATAAACATCTTGGAAAAGAGGAAGGAGAGTGTTTTGGAATGTTGTATGTTCCAAAGAAATATTTCATGGAATATTTTAAGAAGATATGAAATATACTTACCTACTCGTAGATCTTACTTGTATTATTGTACCTTTTATTGCGAGTTTTTATCCTAAGCATCCTTTTTATAAAGAGTGGAAATATTTTTTTCCGGCTAATTTGATTGTTGCCCTATTTTTCATAATTTGGGATATAATCTTCACACACAGAGGCGTATGGGGATTTAATGCTGATTATCTAACCGGTTATAATATAGTTAATCTGCCCATTGAAGAAGTCTTGTTTTTTATTTGCATTCCATATTGTTGCGTATTTACTTACTTCGCATTGAAATACTTGGTCAAAAAAATACCTCTGGAGAAGGCTGAATTTTATCTCAAACTTGTAATTTTATTTACTTCATTATTCTTTATGGTAGCAGGGTTTGGAAGGGATTACACATTCTTTACCGGATTATTTACTGCATTGTATATGTTGGGTATGTTTTATTTTAAAACCCGGATGAATTATACCTTTCTAACTTATTTCCTGATAATTCCTTTTTTTCTTTTAAGCAATGGATTGCTGACAGGATATTTTACAGAATCACCGGTTGTTTGGTACAATGCTGCTGAAAATATAGGATTTCGAATATTCACCATTCCGGTAGAAGATTCTCTATATGGCTTTCTGATGATTGCCATGAGTATTGGGCTTTATGATTGGGTTAAGAAATATTATGGTAAGTAGGATAGTAGGACAGTATAATAGTATTATGGTATGACAGAGAAGATTCTAAAAGTTAAATGCACCAGATAAAGAATGGAAAATGCACCAGTTAGCCATTGGAGAGTGCACCAGTTTCCACACAATAATCTTTTTTACTTAACAAGCTAAAGCGCCAAAATGCAAACACGCTAACGCGCACTTTAAAAACTTTTCCTTCAAAAAAAAATACAACTTTAAATATAATTACTTAACTTTGTATCTCAAAGTACTTTTATATGGAAAAGAGTAAATATTTGGAAGACATATCCGAGATTAAAAATATCATGAACCGTTCATCCCGGTTTATTTCTCTGAGTGGTATGTCTGGCATTTTGGCTGGAATGTTTGCCTTGGTTGGAGCTTATCTTGCCTACATGATCGTGTATGAAAGCCCAAATCCAAATGTAATAGGAACCGATATCATCTTATCTACAGAACAGATATTTGACCTTACCATCCTGGGAATTAGTGTGATGATATTGGCGCTGATCAGCGGTGTTCTCTTGAGTATGAGAAAAGCAAAAAAGAATGGGGAAAAGATTTGGGATACTTCTTCACAGAGATTGATCATTAATTTTCTGATACCATTAAGCACAGGTGCTATAGTTTGTTTGATTATGATCCAAAAAGGACTTATTATATATGTCGCTCCACTGACATTGTTATTCTATGGTCTTTCCTGTGTTCATGCAAGTAAATATACAATAGGTGGTGTAAGGTATTTAGGTATTACGATTATTTTGATCGGACTGATAGCTACCTATTTTACGGGATACGGATTATTGTTCTGGGCAATAGGTTTCGGACTATGTCATATCATTTATGGAGCACTCATGTACTTTAAATATGAGGGATAGGTTATCTTGAAAAGCTTATGAAAAATTTAATTCAAAATATAAATAAGGCATTTGACCATCGAATACGGCTTGGTATAATGTCTGTATTAATGGTCAATGAATCAGCCGATTTCAATATGCTCAAGGAAGTATTGGGTGTGACAGATGGCAATCTTGCAAGTCATATCAAGGCATTGGAGGCAGAAAAATATATAAGTGTAGAGAAACAGTTTATAGGAAAAAAGCCAAATACAAAATACGCTGTTACAAAGATTGGCCGAAAGGCATTTCGGGAACACATAGAAGCATTAGAAAAATTAATATCAAATAAATAATCAATTTTTTTTGTACCCATACTTTGAAATACAAAGTTCTTTCAATCTTAAATTAAATTTAATAAACATGGTTAACCAACAATTCAATGATTCTGAAAGAAGAAATCCAATCATTTCATTATTTCAATCGAATACTGCCAAGATCATTATGGTGTGTATGCTTACTCTGGGATTGCTCATCCCTTTGGAATTTGTAAAAGATCTGATCCGTGAGCGGGCAGCTCGCAAACATGACGTGGTACAGGAAGTAAATCAAATGTGGGGTTCAGAAGTAAAGTTTTATGGTCCTGCCTTGAAAATTCCTTACAATTCCTCCCTGATCACGACGGAGATAGATGAGACCACCGGGAAGTCCAGAATATTAAAGCAGATTTCTACAAATTTCTTCTATTTATTTCCTGAGGTACTTAACAATAAGTCAAAGGTAGTGATGAATTACTCATTAAGGAGAGCCATTTATAATCCAATGGTTTTTACAACCAATATGAAGTTTGATGGAAGTTTTTCAAAACCAGATCTCAGCAAACAGAGCATCCTCCCTCGTGAAATCTTATGGAGTGAAGCCTCACTTGTGATTCAGACTACCAATCTCAAAAGTATCAAGAGCGATCTCAGGATAAAAGTGGGAGATAAGACACTTCAACTTGAGTCAAAAGATCTAAGTGATAGCACCTACGGATTGTTGGAGAGTGATAAATTTATCCTGGACCCTAAACAAGGATTTGATTTTGATTTCGATATATCCTTCAATGGCAGCAACAGTATTCAATTTATTCCGGTGGGTAAAAATACGACTGTCAGTATAGACGGAGATTGGCCATCCCCCAGTTTTATGGGTAGTTTTGCAGCCCAGGATGATTCTAAAAAAATCACAGATAAGGGCTTTCATGCAGACTGGAAAGTGTTTGGCATTAATAGACCTTTTGCACAAATTCATAAAAATGCCATGCCACATCTTGATACCTACAATTTTGGCGTCAGACTCATCGATACAGTTGATGAATATCAACAAAACGAGCGCGTTTCGAAATATGGATTCCTTGTGATAGGACTTACCTTTCTTATATTTTTCCTAATCCAGATGGTCAGTAAAGTCTCCATCCATATTTTTCAGTATACCATGATCGGCCTGGCCTTGATTATGTTTTATACCTTATTAATATCCATTACTGAACACTCAAGTTTTTCGATAGCATATATGGTTGCTTCCATAGCCGTAATCACTATGTTGATGTTGTATTCCTATTCGATATTAAAGAGCCGTCGGTTTTCGATCTTCATTGCCTCTTCATTAAGTGCATTATATGTCTTTATATATGTCATTATACAGATGGAAGATTATGCATTATTGGCTGGAAGCGTTGGCTTGTTTGCTATTCTCGGATCTGTGATGTATTTCTCGAGGAAGATAGAATGGAACAGTTAAATAATGAATAATGAATAATGAATAATGAATAATGAGAGCGGGCAGTGTAGCTGGATTTTAGTGTATAGCGATTATTGGGCTTTGCACTTCATTTGGATGAAAGTTGCCAGATGTCGCTATTCATTTTCACACGAGGGATGAAGTCATCTGCTGGTTCAAAGACAGCCGGCGGCTATTATACGGAATATGATAAATGGTGAATGATAAATTATAAATGAGAGTGGGCAGTGGACCAGGATCTTAGCGAGTAGCGATTATTGGGCTGAGTATTTCATTTTGATGGAAGCCGCCAGATGTCACTACTCGTTTTCTCACGAGGGATGAAGTCATCTGCTGGCTCAAAGACAGCTGATGGCTATTGTACGGAATATGATAAATGAAGAATTATAAATGAGAGTGAGCAGTTCAGCTGGTTCATTATTTATAGCGATTATGGAGCATTATACTTCATTTTGGTGGGATACAAGGATGGATAGTATTAGAGTATAATAGTGGATAGTCAGAGCTGGCGGCCTAGTTTTTATTATGTTTTGACCGATTGTTTGGAAGGTAAGAAGAAGTAGGAGAAACTTGTCCAACTCTAATACTTTAATACTCCTATGTCTTTGAGGATTATTATACTTTCATCACGGACAAGGGCAAGCCATATCCCTGCTCCTCTGATTACTGGTAAACACGCATACTGTTATACTATTCTACTAGCTTATACTCACAATAAATATTCTCATCCCAATGATCAAAATCTCCATTGAGACGGAATGAAACAGGCTTATCTGATGCGGTGATCCATTTTCTGTTTCCTTGCTTTGTAACCAAAAGCACAGGCATTTTGAAGTCTGGAATAACCTTCGTCCAAGCCAATGTCATAACATCATCCTGGATGGTATATTGGAGTGTTGGAATGTCTGTATGTCGTAAGTATTGTTCAAATATTGGCTTAAGGTTTAATTTGCTTTCTTTAATCATGTAGGCCTCAAGCTCATCGGATGAAACTGAACTGTGATAATATTTTTTACAAATGTTCTGAAGCATAGCAAAGAATTTCTCATCATCATCCATGATCGTTCTAATGGTGTGGATCAAGCTGGCTCCTTTGTCATATATATCTCCCGGCGCATCGAAATTTACTCCGTATTGGTTGATCAAAGGCTTTTTGTTTGTAATGATCTTTCTTTGACCGATGACATATTTTTCTGCTGCTTCTTTTCCTGAAAGACATTCAGTATAAACTGTTTCCAGGTAAGTCGTAAAACCTTCGTGGATCCAGCTGTCATTAATATCTTTTGAAGTAATGCTATTACCAAACCATTCGTGACCGGACTCATGGACAAGGATAAAATCCCACAATAATCCATATCCGGAATTACTTCGATCTCTGCCTGAATATCCTCTTTTGAATTTATTGCCATAAGCAATCCCACTTTGATGCTCCATGCCCAAAAAAGACGTCTCGATCATCTTATATCCATCTTCATAAAAAGGGTAAGGTCCTATTCTGGATTCGAAGCATTCCAACATTAATTTGATCTCAGGAAATAATTCCATTCCCTTTTCCAGATTATAATCTAAAACATAAAATGACACATCCAAGGGGCCTTTCTTGCCTTCATATATTTCAGCTATTCTTTCATATTGACCGATATTCATTGTTACATTATAATTATTGATCGGTTGGGTCACTCGCCAGTGCCATCTTTTTTTAACTGCATCAACAATAGTACTTGACAATAATCTGCCATTGGACACGACAGTAAGATCCTTAGGCGCCTGAAAAAAAAGATCCACTCCCATATCCGGTTCATCCGACTGGATTTCTTTGCAAGGCCACCAAAGACTCGCTCCATCTCCCTGACAAGCTGTGCCTACATATGGCCTTCCCTTTTCATCCTTATTCCATATTAATCCTCCGTCCCATGGCGGGTTCGAAGCGACTTTAGGGCTACCATTGTATTCAATCATAATTGAATCTATCTTACCTACTTTACCCTCGCTGTTTTTATCTATCCACCAGAATCGGCCTTGCTGTTTAAAAGGAATTATTTTGGCTCCGGAAGTAACTTTTGTGATCAGCATGGGAGCCTGAAGATCTATCATCATCACATGACCATCTCCGATCACTTTATATTTTATTGACACACTCCCAGAAAGCCGTTTGTTATCAATATCTGTCTCGATGTCTATGGTATAATGCTGGAGATCCCACCAATTTCTACCGGCATGATTGGACCCAACTAATGAATCCACGCTTAGTATTGTAATAGGGATTTGGCAATAGGTTGTGAAAGAAAAAAATAAAAAAGAAAGTAAAATGAAGGACTTTAAATTCATAAGAAATGAAACCTTAATATTTAATAAATTTCAGAAAATCATCACCGATCTGTACGAAGTAAACACCAGGATGTAATTGCGTTACTGAATAGGTTTCATTGGAGGAATTAAGTTTGTACTTTTTTCCATTGACATCAAATACTTCAATAGGGCCGGAGAAACGCTCACCCAATTCATTCGTCACACTCAGAATATTATTGGTATTATTTGGATAAACAAGATATCTTTTTCGATCTACCTTTTTCACTGCTACAATCTTAGAGAAGCTAGTTTCGCCACTTTTATCTACCTGAAGTATTCTATAGTAGTTAATACCTCTAATATTTCTTTGGTCTTCAAACGCGTATGTATTTCCGGGATTGCCATTGATATGCACCTTCCCAATATTGATCCAATTTACTTTATCAAGACAAGCATCTATCATAAAGTGATCTACATTTAATTCTGAAGAGGTAACCCATTGCAATAAAACAGAGTTTTTGCGCTCCCATCCGTCAAAAGATATCCACTTTAATGGAAGTGGGATAGACTTATTTTCACTTATATTTATTTCATCTATTCGGACCAATGAACGATCACTCCCTTGCTGAGTTATTGACAAACCGTCATTAGCAATAGCTAAAGATATGGTAAGATCATCTTTGTTCATCATTGCTAAGTCAAGATCTGAATTTATTTGCATAACCACATATATCCAAACTCCCTTTCCAAGTGGAATGCTCAGTTGGCTATTCTGATAAATATTATTGTTGGTCGCATCTCCTGCATCATCGCCAAATAGTGTCCCCCCATAAGTTTCATCTCCGTCGAATCTAAATGCAGCACTGATTGGTTCATAGTAGATTTTGAAAGCCTCATTTGAAATAACATCCCCTTCAGTGGCAGTACCTTTATTTATTATGCGCAATTGGGTAAGCAACTCTGTGCTATTGCCTGCAACAATTTTAAAAGCGCCAACCAGATACTTAGAATTGTCGGCTAATACTGCTTCTGATAGATTGGGATGATATTGAGTTTGAATATCAATAATTTCTGTTACTATTTCATCATAACCTACTTGACTATCAGGCGTTACTACATCTTTACAATCAGTCTTGAATATGCCTGAATACAATTTACTTCCGCTTACTGCATCTGCACCGAAAGATTTTATTGTGATTGGATTGGTCTTCTTGAACAAGCTTTGATCTCCTGAACACTGCCATCCATTTTGATCCATTAATTGTTGATTCAATGCATGCTTGGCACCAGTAGGAGTGATGAGTTTGTGTCTAACAGACAGTGATTTGGTATCGGCGCTTTGATCTCTATTCAGGACTGAAAAAAAGAAAGCATCCTTTTCAATAAATCCATAAGAGCCCAATCCGTCACTGATTTTTTCACTGAAAGAAGGATTCTGAGCATATGCAGATTGCCCAAAACTTGTAGATATTATGACTGAAAAGAATAGAAAACGAAACATATAAAACTAATAAGAATAGTAAAGTTAATGATTAATAGAATGGCAAAAAAATAATTAACTTAATTTTTTGTGTAAATGATTAAGTAGTTAAGCTGTTAAACAGTTGGTGTAATGATAATTTCCTGTTCAGATGGCTTTAAATTGGCTCTGGATAACAATAAGATGCCTGCCACGAAAAATATACCTAAGGCAATAATACTATTACGCATACCGCCTGTGATCATTTCTATAAAACCAAAGCTAAAGGTCCCCACCAGCACCGAAAGCTTATCTACTACATCATAAAAGCTAAAAAAACTCGTGGTTTCTCCTGTGTAAGAATAAATAAGTTTGGAATAAGTCGAGCGGGAAAGACTTTGTATGCCTCCCATCACAAGACCTACGAAAGATGCCAGCACATAAAACTGAAATTTAGTTACCACCAGATAGCCAATCACACAGATCAGAATCCATATTAGTAACATTGTAATTAACGAGAATTTATTTCCTTTCAATTTTGAGAGTCCTGAAAAAAGGAATGCACCACCAATTGCTACTAGTTGTAAGATCAAAATGAGTATGATCAGTTCGGAGGTTTCAAAGCCCAATTGCTTTTCAGCAAATGCCGCTGCTAAAAGCATTATAGTCTGAACTCCTGCGTTGTATGAGAAAAATGCCACTAGATATCTTTTAATGTTGGGCAAATGTCTGAGTTTGTACCATACGTCTCTTAATATCCACATACCCTCTGCTATTTTGGATCTTTTTAATAGCAATCTGTAGCTTCCTGGCAAGTAATAAAGTGGGATAATAGCAAAGCCCATCCACCAGATGCCGACCATAATAAAACTGATCCTCACCGCCATTTGTACTGTGGCAATATGAAAATATGCAGGATTTTGTATCATTGCCAGATTCACCAAAAGCAGAATCACACTCCCGATATATCCCATAGAAAAACCTTTCGCCGAAAGACTGTCAAATTTATCCTCTGTAGTGATCTCCGGCAAAAATGCATTGTAAAAAACATTACTTCCGATGTATCCGATCATAGCTAATATAAATGCAAATATTCCAACTTGTAGATGCACCATTCCATCAAAATAATACAATACCATACAGCTTATAGATCCTAAAGTGGAGAAGATCAGGAGCATCATTTTTTTATTATTAGCAGAATCCGCAAATCCTGATACGAAAGGAGATAGAATAGCCACGAATAAGTAGGCTGCAGAAAGTATATATGCATACAGAGAGCTATTAGACATTGTAATACCGAAAAATGTCACTACATCATCTGTATTTTTAAGAAAATAACTCGGAAAAACCGCCGCGGTAATAACCAATGCGAAAGCTGAATTGGCCCAATCGTAAAATGTCCAAGCAGTAGTTGCTTTCATTTAGTCTTCTTTTTATCTGTTCCGAAGGTAACAAAATTGATATATTTTAATAGAATAATTGTTTATTTGCAACGAATGAAGGAGTTTTTAAAAAAAATAGTAAAGTCTTTTCCAATAGATTTTACTAAAAATCAGATATATGATAGGCAGACAAGACAGGTCATCGCTAAAGTCTGCCGCCATGATAGTAACTGTATCGACGTGGGTTGTCACAAAGGTGAAGTAATGGACATCATCTTTAGATGCGCTCCTGATGGAAAGCATTTTGGCTTCGAACCAATTCCATCGATGTATGAATCATTGAAGAAAAAATATCATGGCACTAACTGCGAGATTATCAACCTGGCATTAAGTGAGCAAAAAGGGACTACATCATTTAACTATGTCATTTCCAATCCGGCCTATAGCGGAATGAAGGAAAGAAAGTATGAAAAAAGCGATGAAGTCATCGAAAAGATTGATGTCAAAACGGATAGGATGGATAATGTAATCCCGATTACTTTGCCAATCTCCCTGATCAAAATCGATGTAGAAGGTGCTGAGTATCAGGTATTAAAAGGCGCTACAGGAATATTGGAGAAACAAAGACCCGTAATTATTTTCGAACATGGATTGGGTGCGTCTGATTTTTATGGAACGACTCCAGCTATGATCTTTGACCTTTTTGATGAGTTTGGTTATAAAATAAGCACGATGAAAAGCTGGTTGGGATCAGGTGGGTCATTTAGCAAAGCAGAGTTTGAGGATCAGTTTAATCGGCAGGTGGATTATTATTTTATTGCATTTCCGTAGGAAGAGAGAAATGATTGTATCACTGAGTTCCACTGAGGTTTTTGATTTTGCAAATGAATTAGAGTAGCGTTTAACTTGGAGATTTTACTTCGATTGGGCATTTTTTGAGGGGCACAAAGTTATTTGACTATCGTCGAATGCATCACAGATAAGTCAGTATTTAGCATTTAGTTCTTATACCTCTGTGCAACTCTGAGTCTTCTCTGCGAAACTCTGTGATATTTAAAATATTACAAACCGACATTTTTACTCATATCATCTACCTAAACAACATATTCAAAAGATCCATATCTTCCTCTTCCTCATCTAACATTGATTCCACACATTCCTTAAGTGTTTCTTTGACGAGCGACTTATCTTCAAGGTCACCTTGCCATTCTATGAGAATTTGACGATTGCTTTTAATTTGGCCTGCTTCATTCGTCATTACAGAATTAATATATTTTGGATTCATTCTTTGGTATCTCAGGATCGGGGCATACCTTGGGTGACTTGATATAGAGTAGGCCTCTGCCTCCAACTCCCTTACCTGATCATTTAACAGCATTGAATAGGCTTTGAGCGTTTCGTCCGGAATGGAGTCAAGTGATGAAGTCTGCAGGCTGATCCACTGAACTTCAAGTCTTAGAAGACCGGCAAGATCTTTGGATTCGTATGCAGTAGTAGCTAACTTCATATATTCTTCCTGCTGATGCTTTAATGTTTCATCAGTTTCCTTATCAGGATGCAGAATTTTAGCAAGAGATAGATAAATGCTTCTGAGACTTTTACCTTTTAGCTTCTGTTTTTCTTCTTCAAGCGCTTCTTTTTCAATTTGTTTTTTGGATTTTTTTCGACTTTTTTTATTCTGTTCATTAAATTGAGTAAAGCTGTCCCTCATTTTCTCAAAATCAGGATTTTCATTCTTTAGATCTTCCGGGTCAAATTTAAATCCTGTGGATTCGTAGAAAAATTTACTAAACATTTCTGCCATTTCTTCTTTCTCTTCCTGCAAATCTTCCTCATAAGTCCGCCCATTGTATTTTTTGTATAAGTTATTTAACTCTTCATTGGGTTCGGATTGACCTATGACTTCATCCAGGATTTGAATCATTAATTGCTCAACCTGATTGGTCAGTTTCTTGGGTAACTTAATAAATGCTAACTTTGCATCAATTTCTTTAGCCAAATTTAATTTTTCAACTATCAATAGCTTTTGTTCAGGAACAACTATACTGACATAAAGACTCAGAAATTCGTCCAGTTTTTGAGTGTCAGATTGAATTTGGGATTTCAATTTCTGAATCCTTGCATTCAATTTATTGAACTTGATTTGCTCTCTTGAAAGTATTGATTGATTATCTGAAACTTTTATTTCCAGATTAATTACAGGATCAATTTTTGCCTGAACATTGGTTTTTTTCTTGGACATAGAGATTAAAGCATTAGATTTGACTTAAGGATCAAAAATATATTAAGTTCTGAATATGATAGATAAAAAAAGTTGGAAGGTTATTTTAGACATGGCCAAAGCCGGCGACCCTACTGCTATGGTTGAAGCCGGAGATTATTTTGCTGATGGTTATGAAGACACCACAGAAGGTATAATTGTGAAGCAAGATGAAAAGAAAGCTTTTAAAATGTATTACAATGCCGCAGCGCTTATGGATACTGAAGGTATTTCCAGAATGGCACTTTGTCTATCTGAAGGTATTGGCTGTAAGCAAGACATAGAAGGCGCTATCGTGGTATAATTGCTATGCAACTGGATCATGCTGATTATTCATTCAAAGTCGGTCTGTGTTATTATTATGGTATAGGCACTGATGTCAATAAGGAGAAGGCACTAAAACATTTCAAAAAAGTAGCTAAGGACAAGAACAAATTTCACACTCCATATGAGATAGATGAGTCCAATCTTTACCTGGGCTTTATATATCTGGAAGGAGAGGTAGCTAAACGTTCATTAAAAAAAGCAAAAAAGTATTTTGAACGGGCCAATGAAGTTAATGAGCATGAGACTGCAAGGGAGATGTTGCTGCTGCTTGGGGAGTTGGATGGGTGATGATTAATTGGTAATGGGTAATAGGTAATGAGTAATGGGTAATAGGTAATGGGTAATGGGTAATGGATGATAAGTAAACAAAACGTCAGTTTCAAAAACTTATTCTGATTTCTAATTTCTAATTTCTATTTTCTGAGCTCTGACATCTGACATCTATTTTCTATTTTTCCTTTACTTTTGTTTTTTTTAATTAATAAGTAAATAATGTCTGTAAGAGTAAGATTTGCACCTAGCCCAACCGGTGCACTACATATAGGTGGTGTGAGAACTGCGCTTTATAACTATTTATTTGCCAAAAGGCATCATGGCAAATTCATTCTGAGAATAGAAGATACTGACCAAAACAGATTGGTTGAAGGGGCTGAAGATTATATTAAAAATTCACTCAAGTGGGTTGGATTGATGCCTGATGAGGGTCCGGAAATCGGCGGAGAATGTGGGCCTTATCGCCAAAGTGAAAGACTCGATATTTATAAAAAATATGCAGATGCATTAGTCGAATCCGGCAAAGCTTATTTGGCATTTGACACCCAGGAAGCGTTGGAATCGGCCAGGACAAAAGCAGAAGCAGCCGGTGGAGCATTTCTCTACAGCGCCGCCAATCGGCTTTCAATGAGAAATAGTCTGGCTATGGACAAAGACACATTGGACAAAGAAATATCTTACGGCACTCCTTATACCATCAGGTTAAAAGTGGAAGCGGATCAGGAAGTTTCCTTTTTTGATGCCATACGAGGGGATGTTTCGTTTCAGTCCAACGGATTGGATGATAAGGTACTTATGAAAGCGGATGGATTTCCTACTTATCATCTTGCGAATATCATAGATGATCACCTAATGAAGATCACCCATGTAATTAGAGGCGAGGAATGGTTGCCGAGCACAGCTCATCATATTTTGCTTTATAAGGCATTTGGATGGGAAGATACAATGCCGTTGTTCTCACATTTGCCTTTGATTTTAAAACCAAGTGGTAAAGGTAAATTAAGTAAAAGAGACGGCGATAAATTAGGTATTCCTGTATTTCCATTGTCATGGGAAAGGGATGGAGAAGAAACATTGAACGGTTTCAGAGAGGCAGGTTTTATGCCTGGTGCAGTACTTAATTTCCTTGCATTATTGGGATGGAATCCCGGTACTGAGCAGGAAATTATGACTTTGGAAGAATTGATTGATCTTTTTTCTTTGGAAAAAATCGGCAAATCAGGCAGTCGCTTCGACTTTGATAAGGCAAAATGGTTCAATCATCAGTATATCATGAATGCATCGGCTGAGGAGCTGTTTTATATGGCAGGTGGTGAATTTGTAAAGGCCGGACTTTCATTTGATGAACACAAGATGCTTCAGGTTATTGACTTTGTAAAAGAAAGAGTGACTAATACAAATGAGTTTCTACCAATGACGCATTATTTCTTTGAGGAAGTAAGTGAGTTTGAAATGGAACCAATTCTCAAGAAGTGGAATTTACAAAGTGCAGAAGTTTTCAGCACTATTATTGGCTTGCTTTCGGCTATGCCACAATTCGACGCTTCAAGTATAGAAAGTGTTATCAAAGAAGAAATCGCAAGAAGTGGGATAAGTTTTGGAGCAGTATTTCCTGCTTTAAGAGTTGCTTTGACAGGAGGCACAAAAGGACCGGATCTTTTCCGAACGATTGAATTGATAGGGCAGGAAGAAGTAGTTTCAAGATTGGAGAAAGGCCTGCAAATGTATGAATTGAATAAAATTTCCTAAATCAGATCGAATAATGAACAAGAAAAAAAACGAAAATTCTGAACATAAATCACTTGAAGAATTTGACATTCACATCAATGAATTTGGTGAAATAAAACACGGTTTTGACATAGATAAGGTCAACGAATTTTTAAATCAAAATACGACAGATTGGCGAATTCAGGCTGAGAAAGGCCGGAAGGATGTCAAGTTTGAAGAAGAAGAATAGGAATCAGAGGCTAGAATCAAGACTCTAGAATCTAGAATCTAATATTTAGAAATTACCAATCGAAAGCATGACCAAAGTGCATGCTTGAATAGTTTCAATTCCGGCATCCTTTAAAGTACGCTCCGTATCAATGTCTTCTGTCCCCGGATTGAAAATAGCACGCTTGGGTTTCAAGGAAAGCATTAATGGTATCCAATCGTGTATGTGCGCTGGGCCTACATATAAGGTGACCGTGTGTATATCTTCTTCCAGGCGCTTATCTCCTATGATCTCCATGCCGTTTACTTCTCCATCCTTTAGGCCATAGCCTACCACAGGATAACCATATGCCTTAAGTTTATTCATAGCCAAGTAGGAATATCTGGCCGGATTCGTAGATGCACCAATGACGGCACATTTAAATTTATTTGCTTCCATATGCTTGTTTAACTTGAAATTTTAAATAAAGTTTATGATTTGGATGCCGAGGATAAATTGGAAATTAAGATGAGATAGGCTACATTTACTCAACAATATTGCAAAATTAATTAGTGAATTTTTATGAAATGAAATACATACTTTTTATACTATCCTTTTTTTGTTTTAATTTAATTCATGCCGGAAATCTTATCGAATCTTCTAGAGGAAATGTCGATTCTATTTTATGTGATTCTTTATCAAAACAAAAGGCAGATATCCTTGCTAGACAAATTATAGAAAAGGATTACAGCGCAGCTGGCATGACTATTGATGAATGGAAACAATTATGTCCAAATTCCGAAATTATTGCGCGTTCAGAAATAATTTATAATTTAATTGCAGATAGAAATGTGGATCAATTGATTGAAAACTATTTCGGAGATGATCTTCATTTTGTATATAAAAATCGTATGGAGAATGCTGCTGCCGATGAATACCAATATATTTCAAGAGATTACAGGACCTACTATAATTATGTGCCGCTAAGACATCAATTGGATAGTGCTTTGATGCTTGCAGCAAAAGAATTATTAATTAAAAAAAAGCTAAATAATGATGAAAAGTTAATTTGTATTTTATTCTCAGGAGAAGTAAATTCATTTGAAAAGGAAAATAAAAAATCTAATTATCGCGGTAGTTTTATACAGGAATTTAGCAACAATGACAGAAGATATTTTTCAAGAGAAAGCTTTTGTGGCCATGTGTATGTAGGCAGTTATACCCCATTTAATGAAAGTAAAGGATTTGGTACCAACCCTTATTTTGGTATTTCTTTTGCAAGCCCTTTAAAATACAAGATTCAAGGGGAGATATACATGAAGTTTCGGTTAAATATTAATGATGAAAACTTTGATTATTACGCCCTCGGAATAATTAATGATGTTAATTCAAAATTAGGGTTTTCGATAGGACTAGCCGGAGGTTATAAGATATTTGAAAATGAAAATTTAATCATTATACCAAAAATAGCACTTGGATATGAATCGATCAGTACCGGCCTGAGAGAGTATGATGAAGAATCGGAAGAAACTTTTTTTCATAATGTAGAAACACTTCATTCCTCCATTGGACTTTCAGTTCTAAAACCCATATTCAGAAGAAATTACATCGGGATGGAAGTCAATTATCATTATTGCCCATATGGATTCGATGATGACCTGATCTCCAAATTTGACAATAGTGCGTATAGCTTTGAAATATTCTTTAGGTTTTAGAAGAGTTAATTAATGCATCAATTGAAATTGCTGTAGTGTGCTAAGTAAAATTCTATATGATGAGCATCAAAATTGCAGGACTATAACATAATAAAACTTGAACTGTAAGGACAGGTTGCGACCTATCCCTACAGTTCTAATTTTATTATTCGGGAAACATATTTCGAATTTATTTTTTAGAAGGGCTAAGATCTTTTGTGAGTTTTATCTTAAAGAAGCAAATCTAACTATTTAAAGGATTGCAGCCTATTGCCTAAACACTTTAAAAACAAAAGTATTTTTATTTACGCAACAAACCAACGCGCCAAAGTGCTAACTTTTCTCCTCCCATATCATCGCCAGATGCACGATAGTGTCTACCGCTCTTTCCATATCTTGTACACTCACCCATTCCTGCTTACTGTGAAATGCATGTTCCCCTGCGAATATATTCGGGCAAGGAAGCCCCATAAATGACAGTCTGGAACCATCTGTTCCGCCTCTAATTGAAGTTCTAATTGGAGTAACGCCCGCTCTGGTAACAGCTTCCATGGCATAGTCTACCACTTGGGGAAATTCATCGAGTTTTTCTTTCATGTTGCGATATTGCTCCTTGAAGATCACTTCAAGTTTGCTATTGGGAAAGTCTTTATTTACCCGCACACAAATAGCCTCCAGGATATCTTCGAGACGATCCATTTCTTCTCGTGTAAATGAACGCAGAATAAACGATAACTCAGCATTTTCAAGATTTCCTTTGACTGCCGTTGGGTGTATAAATGGTTGTTTACCATCAGTTGTTTCAGGACTTAGCGTATGAATAGGCAGGGCTTGAAGTATAGCCTGCTGGATCTTAATGGCATTTTCCATCTTGCCTTTGGCAAATCCGGGATGTGCTGAAACTCCTGTGATATTTATGACAGCCGACTTCGCATTGAAGTTTTCATCTTCTACATGACCAAGTGTTTCGCCATCCATCGTATAACCAAACTTAGCACCAAGTTTTTTCATATCGACTTTATCTACTCCACGTCCGATCTCTTCGTCCGGAGTGAATAGAATCCTGATGTCTCCATGCTTTATTTCAGGATGATTGATTAGTTGATATACTGCATCCATGATCTCAGCCAATCCGGCTTTGTTGTCAGCACCTAATAGTGTGTCTCCACTGGCAGTTATTATATCATTGCCGATCTGGTCAGCCAATGCAGGATGATCTGCTACCGTCAGTACTTGCGCTGGGTCGAGTGGTAATACTATTTTATCACCTGCATAAGATTTGTGAACAATTGGTTTTACATTTTCGCCTGAACAATCAGGGCTTGTGTCCATGTGTGAACAGAAACAAATGACAGGCACTTCCTTGTCAGAATTTGAAGGAAGCGTGGCATACACATAACAATGCTCATCCATATGTGCATCAGAGATACCCATATCGAGCAACTCCTGAACGAGGATTTTTCCAAGGTTTTTCTGTTTTTCCGTGCTTGGTGTAGTCGGACTTGTCGGATCTGATTGTGTGTCTATGGTAACGTAATGCAAAAATCTTTCTGCTGCCGTATATTTAAATGGAGGAAAGTTCATGATAAATTTGATTTTAATATGGTGTGAATATAATAATTCGCAACGAATTCAATTTTTAAGAAATCATTTAAAATGGTGATTCTTTTTATTTGGCATCTAATTATGTCGGTAAGGATTTATTTTCTTTTTCCAATGATACCTCAGGTGCTTTAAACAGCTTCAGTCTGCTGAGTACTAACAATGATAACAGGCTTATCGCAGTAGCCACTATCCCTGTCGTTCCATATCCATGAATAGGTCCATCTCCATCTGCAAAAATTATATATCCCGCTGCTAACGATGCCGATGCGGTGCCTAATTGTTGGGCACTGGAATTAAAACTCATAAAACTTCCTCTTATCTTTGGCGGAATCGCCCCTGTCACTGCGGTGGAAGAAGGAATGAATCTGGATCCTCCCAAGATGAAAAACAAAGTAGTTACGATCAAAGCGGGTGCAAGAGATACCGCGGGAAGGTGTGTCAAAAGAAGCACCGGGATCATAGCCGCAAATACCAGAATGAAATATACAGAACGGGCATTAAATTTATCTATCATCTTTCCTGTGAAAGGTGCAGAAAAAACAGTAGCAATACCGCCAATCATATAGATATAAACGATGTCTCCTTGCGCAAATCCAACATTTCTAATCATATAAGGAGTAATAAATGGTATGATGATAAAATGGGAACAAGTGGCAAGATATGTTTGCAATAAGGCTATCCTATTATTTCTTGCTTTGAAAACTTCATTGAAGGTCCTGACAGGATTAACAGGTGGCTTGCCATCCATAAGATGCGAATCAAGTTTTGGCAATAATCTAATGATCGGATAAATTAGTAAGAGACCCAGGCCACCAATTAAAAAAAATGGAAAATTCCAATTGTAATGAGTAGCTAAATACAGACCAAAAGGAACACCAACCACTGAAGCTGCTGAAAACGCTGCCATGAGCATCCCGATAGCCTTACCTCTCCTCTCATAAGGGACTAAATCAGTTACTATAGCCATGACCTGTGCCCCCATGATACCACCAAATACACCTGTCAATCCTCTTGTGAGTAAAAGTAAGTGGTATTGGTTGGCAAAACCACAAGCGATAGTACCCAAAATAAAGCCGGTGTACACAAAGATTAAACTTACTTTCCGAGCGTACCTATCTACAACAAAAGATGCAAAGAAGCCTGATAAGGCTGCACAAATGGTATAAGAACTGACAAGAAGGCTGAACTGATCAGGCCTTAAATGAAAAGTAGACATGAATATCTCTCCAAGTGGCATCATGATCATAAAGTCCATGATGTGCGTAAAATTCAACGCCGCCAATAAATATATGATCCACTTTTCATTTTTCATTAATGTCGTAATACGGATATGCTTAAAAAGTTTAAAATGTTATCAATATTAGTTACAATAAAGTCTTATGAGGGAAAGCTTTGCGGGCTTTGCGTGATCTAACTTTGCGGGCTTTGCGTGAACCAAAAAATCTCTCTCGAAAAGGGTTTCACGCAAAGGACACGAAGGTATTTTGGGTTGAGTTTTTGAGGAATGAAATACTTTGACTTTGGTGTTTTCTTCTCATTAAACCTTTTTATGAGGACGCTAAGAGATTTGACTATCGTCAAATGCTACTCCGTTCCCTCTGATGCCTTAAGATGGATTGGTCATTTCAATTCTTAAAGATCTATATACATTGTTATCAATATTATTTACAACTATGTCTTCTGCAGGCAAGCTTTGCGGGCTTTACGTGAACCAAAAAGGATTGTGTCACAGAGTTTCACAAAGGTTTTTGATTTTATTACTGTGCTAATTCAGGACTTGAATTCGAGATCAAGCTCTGATAATACTTTTTTTGAGGAGCACAGAGGAATTTGACTGTTGTCAAATGCTACTCCGATCAGTCAATAGCTAAGGTATCGTCAGTACATTTCAATTTGTTGAATTTCTTTTTTGCGAGCTTTGCGTGTTCATCCCTGCCTCCTTTACTATCTGGCAGGCTAGCTTTGCGGGCTTTACGTGAACCAAAAGATCTATTGAAATTTGCAATTAAGTATAATTATTTATACACACGTTTAAAATCCTCGTTTCATTACTTCTTAATTTTTCTTCATATTTACAATTAAATTCGAAATAGACTAATATCCTTTCATTTTATAAAACATTAATCCAAAAACACTTATTTATATGAAAATTTATTCCTGGAATGTCAATGGTATCAGAGCTGCTGTAGGAAAGGCTTTTCTTGAAGAGTTAAAATCCAGTAATGCAGATATATATTGCCTGCAGGAAACAAAAGCCCAAGAAGACCAGGTACTTAAGGCGCTTGAGTCTGTAACGGATTACCATATGTATTCCAATTCGGCAGAAAGAAAAGGGTATAGCGGCGTTGCAATACTTTCAAGAGTGAAACCAATCTCAGCAAGCAAGGGTATAGGCATATTAGCGCATGACTCTGAAGGAAGGGTGTTGGCACTTGAATTTGAAAATTTCTTTATTGTCAATGTCTATGTGCCCAATAGTGGTAATGAGTTGGTACGTCTTGGATACCGCTCAGAATGGGATATAGCCTTTGCAAACTATCTTTCTAATCTTAAGAAGAGTAAGCCAGTCATAGTGACGGGTGATTTTAATGTGGCGCATCAGCCGTTAGATCTTGCCCGCCCGAAGGAAAATTATAATAAGACAAGTGGTTATACTCAGACTGAGATTGATGGCATGGATCTTTTGCTTAAAGCAGGATATGTAGATGCCTTCAGGACAAAACATCCGGAAAAAGTACAATACACTTTTTGGAGTGTGAGATTTGGTGCCAGAGCAAAAAATGTTGGCTGGCGTTTAGATTATTTTTTGGTTGACAAGTTAATTGAAACGAATATTACTAACTCAGAGATCCATGATCAGATTCAGGGATCGGATCATTGCCCACTTTCACTTGATTTAGATATTTGAAAAATGGAATAATCATTTAGATTTGTGTAATACTGTTATAATGCATTATACAAAAAACTAATTTAAAGGATAAATATTCCAAAATTATAATTATCCCAAAATCACATAATTGATTCTTGGACTAACGTCCGATTATTATCTCATTTGGGATCCGTTGGTTAAATTCAACAGCAACAAAACACACCACAGCCCATTCTTAGAGTCATTTTTAAATTTCCATTTTGAACTCCTCACCTTCTCACTTTTTTAAATTGACGCATTACAATAATAGACACTAGCTCAATTATGCAGATCAGCCATCTCGTCCCGTTCACTGTTCGCTTCTCACCTTCTCACCTTCTCACCTTCTCACCCCCTCACCCTATCTCACCCCGATCTTAAAGTCCGGCTTCTGAGCGCATCTCAATACTTCGTCATTTGGCATCCTGCAAAGACTTTTATTCGCTCTGACGGTTGTTTGTTTTTGTGTTTGAGCGACAATTGTTTCCCAGTTAACCACATTGGCTGAGGCTAATTTACCAACAGATTTTTCGATATTTTCGCGCAGATTGAAAGTGAAAAAGCCACCATCAGCAACATTGCCCGCGGACAACTGTCCTTTGGAAGCGCCAGTCATTAGGATGGATTCTCTTTTTTTCAAAAATAGCTCGGAACAGAAATTTTTATTCCATCCTATTGAAGAAGTTCTCAAACTAACACCTTCTGATCCAATAGAATTGGATGAAAAAGGATCATTGTTACAACAGTCGCTTAATACCAAATTGAATCTTGCATTTTTAGCCTGAATCAACTGGTAAATATCTTCAATATTCAAGGTATTTAGGCCACCAATATCATCCGATGTACGTTCTCTTAGGTCCAGGTTTGGATATTGTTTGCCACCTTCTCCCGGATTATATCCGTGACCTGTATAATAGAAAACAACTATGTCATTAGCACCGGGTTTGACTTTAGCTATTGCTGCATCTACATTTCGTCTACTAAAATCTTTACCTTCTATAACTTGGGTAGAATAACCAATTCCTAAAAAACTCGTAATTTCTTCAAACAATCCAAGCACATTTTCCTTATCAATGACACATGTTCGTCCTATCTTTTTATCCAATGTATTCGCCACAAGGATTAGGTGTAATTTAGTCGCTTTTTGTTCGACCGTAATAGGCTTTACTTCATTGACGAAAAGATTCTGAAACTCCTCATCAGACTCAACAAAAAACAACTTCATGTAGTCTTCAGTTAGATCTTCATCATTTAGCAGTCTGACACTAACAAAAGCACCTTGCACTTCTTCTTTGGTCTCTTCATCTAATGATAGCACATAAGATGGCTCAAAGTATCCTGTTTCTTCATTTTTTACCAAAATAAAATGGTCTGGTGGATATGAAATATCTCCTTCGATCTGAATCGGCTCAGACGTAACATAAGCCACTTGAGTAGCAAGACTCTGATCCTCCTGATCATAAAATTCATCAACGACATATTCAATAATATTTTTCTGACCTGATTCAAGGTCAGTGAATGCGATACGCACCATCCCAGTGCCATCCTCATTGATCATCATAAAGGCCTTATAATTCTCTAGCTCGGATCCCTCTCCGTAACTATAATTTAATTCATATAAAGACTGACTAAATAGTTGAGGTAGGAAAAAAACTAGGCAGAGTATTGAAAGGAAAGCGTGTCTTAATTTCATGACAGATACATTTATTCTATAAAGATAATAGAAACACCTTTAAAATTGAAATATTAAGTGAAGGTAAATTGTATCTTTGAAAACTCGTGAGGGCAAGGTCTGATATTGTTCCGGCATGAATCATAATACATAAATCTAAATCCAGGGTCTATAAATTATCACTAATCTGTATGAAAAATAAGCTGATCAATAGAATATCTTTCTTTAGAAATATCGCAATATTCATATTGTCACTTTCGATAATTCCTGTTTTTCAAGTCACATTACATGGACAGAATTATGACAAAAAAGCAATTTTAGCTGAATTATCTAAGCCACAGCCAGTTAAAAAAGAGATAACATTGTTATGGAGCCTTGCTGGTGAAATGCAATCTTACGACACTGATTCTGCTTTAATCTTGGGGTATCGATCTATGCGAATGGCAAGAAATATTAATTACGAGGAAGGCTTGTCAAAATCATTGGGTATTGTAGCAAACGTTTATAGTAGAATGGGTAATTATCCAAAAGCAATGGAATTATATCTCGAAAAATTAAAGCTGGAAGAATCAGGTAAGAATCCTCGTAATTTGGCAAGTGTTTTATTAAATATTGGCATTGTATATTCGTTCCAACAGGATTATTCAGAGGCTTTGGGATATTATAAAAAAGCTGATAATATAATTTCTGCCAATAAGATTAAGGAAATGGTACATTATGTCAATATTAATCTAGGAGATATTTACGAAAAGTTAAAAAAAATCGATAGTGCACAGTATTATTATAACCTGACATACCAAAATGCAATCCAAACCCAAAACATTCATAATGAAGCTCTTGCATATATAGGTTTGGGTAATGTTTATTCAAAAATTGGACAAGAGTATTTGGCAATTCAAAACTACAACAAAGCCATTCCAATACTAAACCAGGAAAAAAACTTTGAATTATTATCTGAAACATATTTAGGACTTGCAAAAGTTCATAATTTATTTGGTAATGAAAAAGAGGAAATTTTAAATGCGGGATTGGCACTGCAGGCAGCTAACGAGGTAAATTCCATTGAAAAGGCTAATGAAGCAGGTATATTTGTCACCCAATATTATAAAAGAATGAACATGCCTGACAGCGCATTTAAATATTTAGAAATGTCCACAGCCTTAAATGATTCTATAAACAATAGAAAAAAAATTCAAAATTTACAATTGTTGACAATCAATGAAAAATTGAGGCAGGAAGAAATAACCAATTCAAAAATTTTAGCGGAAAAACAAAGGGTAAAGCAATTGCAAGTGATATTGATAACGGTTTTTATACCATCGTTATTTTTGATAACATTACTTTTGAGAAAAAGAAAAGTCAAACATTCTGTGGTCAAAATATTAGGTGTGGTATCGCTTATGTTTACATTTGAGTTTATTACTTTATTAACCCATCCAATAGTTGCAAAAGTTACTAACTACAATCTGATTTTGGAGATAATTATTTTTGTAATATTAGGATTTATATTAGTCCCAGCGCATCATAGACTTGAACATTGGTTAATTAATCATTTGATTAAAGGGCGTATCGACAAAAAAATAATTCAGGAGTAAATCACAATTAATGATTAAATCCTGAATTATCAATTTCAATAAATTGTTTTTTTTATCAACATTTACTAAATCTTAGATAATGTATAAAAGAAGGAAATTTAATCGGGACGATCTACCGGCTTAGTTTCATTCACAGTAGAATCCATAAGCATTGTATCTACAGCAGCAGTGCTATCAGAAATCATAACCTCAGTGGATGTAGTAGTTTCAGTAGTGGTAGTGGTAGTCTCCGATTTGCAGCTTGACATTGTAAATGCAGTGGCAAAAATGCACATAGTAAGAATGAATAATTTACGCATGATATTGTTTTTGATGTGAATAATATTCAAAAATAATAATTTCAAGTTAAAAACTCAGAATTTCTTTGCAGATGGTTGATTTTCAAGCGGATCAAAACGCTTTTTGTGATAATTTTGCATATTCACTATTAGCTAAAAAATAATCGCCTACAATCTCTGTAAATCAATTTCGCCCGCTCTCATTATTCATTATTCATTATACATTATTCATCAACTATGCCGGGTACTCCGCATAGTTCCTCGGCGTCTCATACAAACGCACAGTGAGCTCTATATCTTCCCTGATTTCTTTGCGTAACCTGGTCCAGATAACATAACAAATGTTCTCAACTGTTGGATTCAAAGTTTTGAATTCCTCCACTTCTTCATTAAGATTCTTATGATCGAAATGAATGAGAATAGTCTCTTCAATAATGTCTTTGAGTGCGGTCAAATTAATTAGAAAACCCGTTTCAGGATCCGTCTCACCCACGAGTTTAACTTCCAAATCATAGTTGTGTCCATGATATCTTGGATTGAAACATATTCCAAAAACTTCCAGGTTCTTCTCTAAAGACCAGTGATCATTTGATAATCTGTGGGCTGCATTAAAATGGGCAGTTCTGAATACCGCTATTCTCATTGATAAATTTTTATTTTAATTATTTTATACTTAAAATTCCGAAAAACGCAGGGTAATGTTTAACACATCCTAACATTTTCTATTCTAAACATTCAAAGGGCAATGCATTGCCCATCATACATTCGTGTCTCCGTAGCATTGTCCATTACAGCATCTAGTATCTAGTATCTAGATTCTAGTATCTGTTCACAACAACCCGTTGATGATGGCCTCCTCATTGATCCCTTCTGCCTCCGCCTTATAGTTTCTGACGATTCTGTGTCGGAGTACATAATTGGCAACAGCCTTGACATCATCTATATCCGGAGAATATTTTCCATTGATAGCCGCATGACACTTCGCACCCAATACCAGATATTGAGATGCTCTAGGTCCTGCACCCCATGAAATGTATTTATTGATCTGTTCAGTAGCTCTCTCCGTGTTTGGACGTGATTTGACGGCTAAATTCACAGCATATTCAAGTACATTGTCGGCGATTGGAATTTTTCTAACTAATTGCTGGAAATAGATGATCTGTTCCGCATTAAGGATATGGTTAAGATCTATTGATCTATCTGAAGTAGTCCCTTTCACCACCTCAAGCTCCTCTTGATAGCTTGGATAATCCAGTGGGATATTAAACATAAATCTGTCCAACTGTGCCTCAGGCAGGGGATAAGTACCTTCCTGCTCAATAGGATTCTGAGTAGCTAATACAAAAAATGGTCGTGGAAGGGTATATCTCTGTCCTGCTATGGTCACAACTCTCTCCTGCATAGCTTCTAATAGGGCTGACTGAGTTTTTGGTGGTGTCCTGTTGATCTCATCTGCCAATACAATATTTGCAAAAAGGGGACCTTTATTAAACTTAAATTGTCGGCTTTCATCGAGGATCTCAGTTCCGGTGATATCTGAAGGCATAAGATCGGGTGTAAATTGAATCCTCTTAAATTCTAAGTCGAGTACTTCGGCGATGGTGCTGATAAGTAACGTCTTGGCCAATCCCGGCACACCTACCAAAAGACTGTGGCCATTTGAAAACAATGAAATAAGTACTGCTTTGACCACTTCTTCCTGACCATAGATCACTTTACCAATTTCACTTCTTAGGTCTTTGGCTGCCTGAGCAAGCGCATCTACACCGTTTACGTCTGATGAATACATCTATATCTTTTAATAATTATTGAAAATATTATGCGTCTTCATAACGCAATTTCACTCTAGAAATTTATATAAAAAGTAAAAACAGCGCAAAAGTACAATTGTTCAGGTCAGTTAGTTAGAAAATTCATGTTCATTCGTCGAATAATTAAAATAATGGCGCATCCCAAGGGTCGGGCTATCCGCTATACACCCTCCTGAGGTCGGTCGTGCCGCTCCTATCCCTTGCGCTTAGTGGAGAAATTATATTCCTGGCTTTGATTTTATGATTTCAGAAAAATAGGATGTAAGGATTGTGAATTGACAGTGTAAAATTCTAACAACTATTGAAATGAGGACAGGGCAATGCATTGCCCTTCTATATTCTGTCTTCGTAGTGGTGATCATCTCACCTCCTAACCATTCTAGGTTTTGATCGAAGGGCAAGGCATTGCCCTTCTACATTCCTATCTTCGTAGTTGTGTTTATCATTACCCAATCACCTGATCGCCAAATCACCTGATCACCTGATCACCCTATCACCCGGCCTCCTCACCTTCTCACCTCCTCACCTCCTCACCTCCTCACCTCCTCACCTCCTCACAATTTAACCTTTCAATAACTAGCAGCGTTACATTACGCTCGTTTAAACAAATATCATTTAAATTCGCATTTGATAATTATCTTAATGCAGCACATCTAATGAGAGATCAAACAAAACTATTTTCGCAAGGAGGACCCTTTGCACTCCTTATTTTTTCAATCCTACTGACTTCATGCGGTTCGTACAGCAGCATGCAGACTGCCAGAACTGTGGAAAAAGGAACAGGTGAAATAGGCCTCAATCTATATTATCCTTACGGCGTGATTAATGCCATAGCGCAGGTGGCGGATAAGGAAAAGAAAAATTTTACTGTGCCTTATATCCAATATACAGGTAAGTATGGCATAACAGAAAAATTGGATGCAGGAATTAATCTAAGTACTTTTGGGCAAATCGGACTTGAAACAAAATATCAATTTCTAGGTGATCAGGAATCAATGTTTGCAATGGCTACAGGAATTGGATTCAATACTTTTTTCTTTTATTATTATGATTTTCAAATACCTGTGCATGCTTCAATTCATCCTACTGACAAGTTGGGCATTTATTTCTCACCAAAATATATAGGCCAATTTGTAAGCGCTTTTGGGCTATCAAATACTTATTTTGACTATGCGGGATTCTCAGGGGGTGTGATTTATGGAGACAGGGTGCAATTTGGAATTGATATTACAGCAGCTTATCCTTTACGTAAAGTTTACAGTTTTGATATATTTCCCAATCTATACAATTTTGGTGTAGGCGTCAAATGGAAGGTAGGTGGACTAAAAAACAAGAAGGATCGCTTTAGATTCTAAATGTTAAAGTTTTAGCAAAAATATACAAGATTCGAATTTATGAATATATTTGACGAAATATTTCATAAAGTGTTTAAAATCAAGCACTTTGATACAATGAGGTATTTTGGCAATTATTAAATTCATTATTTCACCACGTTCATTTTTTAGGGCTCTGTTAGTAACTCTGACCACCAAAATTATTTGCACTTATATTGACCTAATTTTTTAGGGAAAGCTTTAATAAAATTCTTTCCGATCTTTTATGAGATCGGGGAGGATTTTACCATCATAAGAAAACACTAAAAAATCATAAACCATTTCTTTGGGAACCATCGGAACTTCATTCTAATTTCCGATTTCTGATTTCTGATTTAGTTATAGCAATATTATTTGAGTTTCAATTCTAACGATGAAACTTTAATAATAATAACTAAAATCTCCAATTTCCTTGAATTGTGCCTAGAGGAATTCTCTACAGATACTTTTTTTTCTCCTTTAAGTGGTCTTGGATGTCTTCTAAATCTAAATCAAGTGCTCTTCCTGAAAACATTATTTCTACAAGTGCAATAGAAAGAGAAGTAGTAACTGATATGGCAGAGAGTATAAAAAAAATATTGCCGAGGCTCATATATTCTAAGTAAAGTGTCATAATAGACAGTAATGCAAGCAGCATACCGAATACAGCAACACCTTGCATCCAACGGATAAGTTTAAGTCTATAACGTAGATTTTTAATCTGTTTTATAAGGATAGTTTCCTTTTTCTCACTGAACTTGTTTTTCAGATCCCGAATCAATTGAGCAATGGCAAGAAACCTATTGGAATAGGCTATCAGCAGAAAGGAGATAGAAGGAAAGATGAGTCCCGGTGTAGATATATTCAGATCCATGTAATCAGATATTTTGTATATAAAGAAATGAGATGGAGGTATGTTTTCAGATTGTCTATAATTTTTGACGAAAATAAATAAAATTTACTACTTTCGCACTCCATTCGAAGGAGAGTTGGCCGAGCGGTCGAAGGCGCACGCTTGGAAAGCGTGTAAGCTCCAAAAGGGCTTCTAGGGTTCGAATCCCTAACTCTCCGCAAAGTTTTAATGATTCAAAGTGGATTTTCTCGATTATTCAAATGAAAGCTTGCTTTCAAATTTGAATAATTGAGAAAAGACACAGCGAGGAACGAGCGAATCATTAAAACTTTGTGTCAAATCCCCCACCAAAGGGTTCATTTAACCAAATAATCCCTCATTTTTAATCCTAAATTGAAAACAACAACTACATTTCTCAAATGAAAGCTCGCTTTCAAATTTGAATAACCGAGAAAAGACACAGCGAGGAACGAGCGAATCATTAAAACTTTGTGTCCAATAACCTACTCAAGGGTTCATTTTATCAAATAATCCATATCAAATGCCACCCCCCGCTTTGCGTACCCCCGCCTTCCTTGTCGGGCAAGCCTCCAGAGGGGAAGTTGCGACTTTTTTTTCATCTTCTTTTGGAATTGTTGATATTCAACAATTTACACATAACGATTAAATAGAACTGAATGACCCTGCCCTCAAGAGGGGAATATCTCTTAATTAACAACTATTAAATTACCTTCCAGAGTGGACCATTTTTGGTATCAAACTTCACAATTTTTTCTTCAACATTAAGTTTTTCAAGCTGCGATTCACCTTCCTGAATTGACAATTCCATAAGCTCAGCAAATTCTCTGGTAGTAAGTGTAGGATACTTTGAAAACAGGAAATTCCATGTCTTTTCGTAGGTTGCTTTTTTGATTTTAGGGAATATTTTAGCAAATGCATTTTCGAATAAGGAGTATGGTTTAAAGCCGTAAACGAATTCCTGTGCACCTTCTTCATTCATGATAAATACTGAAGGAAATCCTCTTACACCCATCTTGGCAGCAAGATTAAGATCTGCACGGAATAATTTCTCCGCATCATTTTCGTAGTTATTTTTTAAAACATCCACATCCAAATCGGACTTTTCAGCTGCCGTTTTCATGTGCTCCCATTTAGTTATATTCTTTTTCTCAAGGAAAACCATCTCACGAAGAATCCTCAGAAACACAATTGCTTTGGTTTCATCTTGCATCTGAGCAGCCTTGAAGGCAATTGAAGGCGGAAAGGAGGAATCTAATGGATCTTCCAACCATACATCTCCATCTATGGGCATGTTATAATGCGCGCTGACCTCATCCCAGTGATGTGCTACATCTGAAGGTTTACTTATCCCCCCACTGTTATATTTCCAATCAGGTAATAAGCCGCCCATATGATACTCAATTTTTAAGTGCTCACCATATTCCAATTTAAGCTTCCTTAATTGCGGCTCTATTCCCCAACATGATGAACAAATAGGATCAGTAAAATACAGGATACGAACAGATTTATCGGAAGCCTTAACTGCAGATTTTTCAAACTCATTTTTTGCTGTTGGAATTTCGCAAATTCCTGAATCGGGATCGCATAGTAGTGGATTATTTTTGTCCATGTTAGTTATGTTTTGAGCTGAGCAGCTCAACAAAGCTGCTGTGACTATAATAAAAAATAGGGTATTTATGTATTTCATTTTAATGTCCGTTAATTAACTTTTTGATCTTATACTGGTTTAACATTGAATTGCAGTTTTAATTGTATCTTTTACAGCATTAACAATTATGCTCTTTTCGAAATATCCAGTTTATTTTAAAATACAAAGGTCGGTATATTATTCTTAACCGGCAATTAGTCAGAAAAACATGACCATACATATTAACAACTTAGAAGAGGAAACATGTCCTGCCCAAGGACTTCTGAAAATGCTCTCAGGAAAATGGAAACCTGAGATCTTTAGACTTACGTTGGATTCACCAGTGCGTTTCAGTTATTTATTGCGCACAATAGAATCATCAAATAAACAGACTTTATCAATTGCATTAAAGGAATTACAAGAAGCAGATCTCCTGAACAAAGTTGTCATTAAAGAAAAACCATTACACATCGAATACTCACTCACTGAGAAAGGGAAATCACTTGTTTCTGTTTTCAGACAACTGGAGAAACTTTAAGAATGTTTGTTTGAAGTTTGTTGTTTGGAGTTTGTCTAACCAATACATCCTTACTCAACTTCAGAAGCCAAACCGAACTCCAATTGACGTTTATCAAGATCGGCATCCAAAACTTTTATTCTAATCTTGTCTCCCATTTTAATAATTTGACCACTACGTCTTCCAATAGCTTTGTGCTTGGTTTCATCTAAAATAAATGGTTCAGTGAACTGATCAAATCGTACCATGCCTTCACATCTTGTAGTGATAATTTCTACAAAGATGCCTTTGTCATGCAACCCGGAAACAATGCCATCAAATTCTTCTCCGACATATTTGGCCATAAATTCGACCTGTTTATATTTAATAGATTCTCGCTCAGCATCCATTGCTTTGCGCTCTTGAGCCGAGATATGCTTGCACTTTATTTCAAGCTTTGCCTTGTCTTCTCTAAAAATAGCATCTCCAAGATTTTTATACAAAATTCTATGCGATAATACATCACTGTACCTTCTGATCGGCGAGGTAAAATGTGTATAATTCTCAAAAGCCAATCCGTAATGCCCTATATTATCTGTCGTATAAATAGCTTTGGACATTGTCCTGATCGCAAGCGGAGTGATGAGTTTCAAGGCTTCATCTTCTTCTGATCTCTTGGCAAGATCATTGAATGAATTAGCTATTGATTTTGGAGTACTTAGATCCATTTTAAAACCAAGTTCTGCGGCGTATAAGGCAAAGTCGTTCAACTTTTCTTCATTCGGTTGGTCGTGCACCCTGTATACAAAAGGAATTTCGCCTGAGGTGCCTTTCTTCTTCATGTATTCAGCAACAGTTCTGTTGGCGAGTAACATAAAGTCTTCTACCAACATATGCGCTTCCTTTCTTTCCTTTACAAAGAGCTCTATTGGAACACCATGTTCATCCAGTCTAAACTGGACTTCATCAGATTCAAACGAAATAGCACCATTTGCATAGCGTGCATCACGCAACTTTTTGGCGATCTCATTCATCTTATTTAATTCATGGGCAAAATCACCTTCATTTCCTTCCAGGATATGTTGTGCCTCCTCGTAAGTAAACCTTCTATTACTATGAGTTATAGTCTTACCATACCATTCATTAATGATCTTAAATTTGCTATCAAAGATGTAGACGGCAGAGAAGGTTAATTTATCCTCGTGAGGCCTTAATGAACATAATTCATTCGAAAGTTTCTCAGGAAGCATAGGCAGCACTCTGTCTACCAGATATACTGATGTACTGCGCTCAAATGCTTCTCTATCCAAAGGTCCATCCGGCTTCAAGTAATGTGATACATCAGCGATGTGCACTCCGATCTCGACTTGACCATTTTCCAATTCCTTATAAGAAAGTGCATCGTCAAAATCTTTCGCATTAAATGGATCGATGGTCAGCGTCATAGTCTCCCTCATATCTCTTCGAAGAGCGATCTCTTGTTCTGAAATATTGGATGGAATTCGGTCAGCTTCAGCCATTGCTTCCTTGCCAAACTGGAGATCGAATCCTTGTCCGATCAGAATGGACTTCATCTCCATGTCAGATGAATTCTCCTGGCCAAGAACTTCTGTGATGGTTCCTTTGATCATCCGGTTTTTACCGGTAGGCCATGAAGTAACTCTAACTGTAACTATATCTCCGTCTTCAGCTCCATTTAAGTCTTCATGGAAGAC
Organism: Candidatus Brachybacter algidus; assembly: GCF_016707225.1. Taxonomy (NCBI): domain Bacteria; kingdom Pseudomonadati; phylum Bacteroidota; class Saprospiria; order Saprospirales; family Saprospiraceae; genus Candidatus Brachybacter; species Candidatus Brachybacter algidus. The sequence goes on from NZ_JADJID010000003.1 coordinate 964,435, forward strand.
GAATATTTCAAAACCCTGAGGGGCTTTATATGGGCTGACGACATTGTATTTCTTATTTACAAAGATCTTACCCATGTATATTTCCCGTCCTCTTTTCACGACACGGGCAACTCTTCCGTCTGCCCTTCTTCGTCCTACTTTTGGTGATATTAAAACTTCAACTGTATCGCCGTCCATGGCGCCATTCAGATCTCGTGGACCTACATATACATCGGATTCCTTACCATCGATGATTATATAAGCAGCACCTGTGCGTGTCATATCTACTTTTCCGATGAAGGATCTTGCTTTTGCCACAAAATTATTGATGCCCTGAAACATTTCATCAGCAGTTTCTTTGACTCTACCCTCTTTCTTTAATTGATTAAGCGCGGAAAGTACTTCCGGCTTACTATTGCTTATTTTGAGTGTTTTGAGTAATTTGGCGGGTGAAAATGTTACGCCATTTTGGTTTTTAAGCGTTCTGTTGATCGCTATTTTAAGGTCGGCTGAATTGAGTTTCTGACCTTTGAATGATTTTGGTGTATGTTTTGACATATTAAATATTGCCAACGATGGCGTAGTTGATCTCGCCTATATCGCTGATGTTTAAAATAAATTTTTGAGTATCCGGAATTTCGGCCTCCTCAGCTTTTGATCGGATATTACCTTCTACGATGGTTGCTCTCGAGGGAGATGAAAATTCTGCTATCTTGTAAGTCATTGGATCTGCAGCATAATAAGTTCCTGCAACAGAATCTGTTTCCTGAATCCCGCCATCATTATCATAAATGATGAGCATGAATTCGTAACTCCCAAGAGTCGCTTTCCATACAATGCAGGCGATGTAATTTTTATTAATTCGAAATTGCACTACAGGAACATACTCATTATAAGCATCTATATCATCTTCATTTCCTTCTAACACTTCATCTTCCGCCACAAACAGTTGTGAAAGCGGCAATGGAAGCGGATCATCTGAAAATGATTCCGGTTCATCTATATCGTATGCTAATATAAGTGGAAACTCGGCTTGGGTAAATAGTTGAAGATATGACTTAAATAACGCTTTTTCGTCCATAAAATAAAGAGCTCGTTTTTGTTTTTTGATCAAAAATCATTGAAGATATGATATTTGAACGGGTTCATTAATGTAGATTAACAAATATGTTTGAGGAAAAGTTGCATTGGGGTAGCTGCGCTTTAGTCTTTAGTTCGCTGTGCTTTGGTCTTTGGATAGCGTGTTGGCGTGTTGGCGCATTGGCACTTTAGCTTTTACGTAAAAAAATACATCCTGTAAAAACTGGTGCACTGCTGCAGTGTTTAACTGGTGCACTGGCTAGCTGACTAACTTGTTCTCAAAGGTCCAATCTTCGCAACTGTTCGCTGCTCGCATCTCGCTGCTCGCCAATCTAATTCTTGCTCCGCCACCATTTATAATTTATAATTTATCATTCATAATTTAAATATAGTCTTTAGTCTTTGGGTCGCTGCGCTTTGGCATTTGGTTAGCGTGTTGGAGTATTGGCACTATAGGTTTTACGTAAAAAAATACACCCTGTAAAAACTGGTGCACTGCTGCATTGGTGCACTGGCCAACTGACTTAATTTTTCACAAATGCCCAATCTTCGCCCCATTTTCAATTTTCAATTTTCAATTCTCAATTCCCCTTCCATCATTTCTTCATCTTAGCCAGCACCGTCTCCGCCGCTACCCGACCCGTCTCCGCTGCACCATTCATGAATCCTTGAAAATTACTGCTGCAATGCTCTCCTGCGAATAAAAAAGTATCGCTCAAAGGAGCCGCTTCCAAACCTGAGATGGTACTCCATTGTCCTACTTTATAAGCAGCATATGAACCTTTAGTCAAAGGATTGCCTGACCAGGTGATGACTTCATGATCATTGTTATAATGAGATTTGAATCCACCATATATCTTATCCATCCTTTCCAGATATTGGTTCAAAACGCCTTGATCAAGTTTACGTTTTCCATTTTCATCCTTGGTCTTTGATGCAAGTGCAAGTGAATCATTTCCTCCAAGGAATACAGTGTATCCTGCTGGACCCATATTTTCGTTCTGCATGTGTGAGTTGTCCCAACCCGTATGGACCATTTTATCATAAGTATAACCCAACATAGGGCGGGCACCGAATCTCCAGACGCGCTCTTTCATCCCCAGTAACAATTTATTATTCTGCCCATAACCCAATTCTTTGATGGATTTCATTTTCATTGGGTCGATGTTCGGTATCTTCAAGTCGATGTTTCTAAGGATTGTGAAAGGAATCGCACAAATAATGATGTCTGCTTTTACCGGTTCACCTTGATTGAAATCAATTATATATTGACGTCCTTTCTTCGTAATTGCTTTGACCTGCATTTGGAATTTTATTTTATCCCCAAGTGCTTCTGCTAGTTTATAAATAATCTGTTGGTTGCCTCCAATGACTTTATATCGTTCATCACTTTCGCCAAAGAGTGGTAATTTTCCATCTTTCGGGAAACCAATAAAGCTAATGAAATTTAAGGATGATTGTTCGCTGGCTTCCAGTCCGTATTCACCGATATAAGCTGCCAGCAATAATTCTTTCAACCATTTATCGCATTTCAATTTCATAATATATTCATCCATGGAAGTATTGTCAAGCGATTCGGCATAAGGTGTATCATAATCTTCGCCACATTTAATCCTGTCATCCATGAGTGTTTTGACGATGGGCTCAAAGGCTTTAGCGGCTTCCTCCTGTGAATAATTTACATTGTCATAATGGAAAATGATCTCTTCTTCAGCAGTTTTATCCATCGTAACATCCAACAATGGGAGGTTGAAATGTTTGGCTAGTCCGAGCATATCTTCATGATCAGAATCCAGGAATTCTCCGCCGGCTTCAGTATTCAGGCCTTGACCAAATCGATTATGTAGCGTAAACATCCGACCTCCTGCTCTAGAAGAAGCCTCATATACTTTAGCATGAATGCCTTTATTTTGCAATGTCCAGGCAGCATGCAGCCCTGCTACTCCTCCACCTAAGATGGCAATGACCGGATTTGAATTATCCTGAGTTAAGGAGGAAATGATTCCATGATCTCCAAGGATTGAATTTGATCCGATGATCAAGCCCGTTGCTCCCAAGCCTAGAGATCTGATGGCATTTCTCCTTGAAAGCAATGCCGCATCATTTTGCAACGAATCAAAAAGAGTCGGATCCTGATCTATTTTTTCTTTTAGTGCTTTTTTGTAACAATTCTGAATGGTCTTAAGTAAAGTCGTTCGCATGGCTTGATCTTTTATGGTTGAAGTTTTAAAAATAGGAAATTATAGGAAACTAAGGTAAGAAAAAAGCCATCGATGTTAGTCGATGGCCCTAAAATAGAACTTATTAATTCAAAAAAGTTTAACCAATATAATTTGTGTGTGTATCAAGGATTTTCTCACCAATTAATAATTTCTATTTTTTTTCTTTAAACCTGAAATCAATAATCTTGTCACCTGCATATAATTTACCTTCTTTTGCTATTACTTTTGCTCCGGCAGGAATAAAGACCAATAACGGTGCTTCATCAGCAGCGATATCAATCTTGACATCACCTGAAACATTTCTATTGATGATCTTCTGACTAACAGCATCATAAATATCTACTTTGCTGCTGCCAACAGGAACACTAACAGATTTTTTTTCTTTGTATGGATTGTAAACAATGTAAGTTGGGTAGGACGCATTCTTCTGGAACATATCCGTAGCAATGCAATCGAGCATCAGGACACCTTCGACATCTGTAGTATGAATTGTACCGCCAAAAATACCTGCATGACCACTTCCATATATGGAAAACATAGTCTCCTGTGGCATACCTGGTGCCCAAAGTGGTCCATCTCCCTGTGCAAATGGCGACTTACCAATGTGTCCCGGTAGATTTGGTTCTTTGACAAGACCTTCATAAGCGATGACATTCTTGGTTATTCCTTTTCTATCAGGCAATGCTTGAAGTGAATCAGGAATATCGTATGGATAAAATAACCTTGCCGCGTTCGCTGCATTCAATGCCCATTTGCCAATAGTTCTCGAATAGCGCTGATCATATCGTACCATAGGAAGCAAAGGCCAGGCAAGGTCAAAAGTATTCATGGCAAAGCCATAGCCACCTTTATCCTTAGTGCTTCCATAAATACCGGAAACATCATAGTTACCCCAATTGCCTACTATCACTCCCCATCCATCGCGATTGACGGACTTACCTTCGAAAGTCCAATTTAGAAATTTCATGACATCGTAATCAGTTCCTTGTTCCGCATTTAGTCTCGCTCCAATGTAAGCTCCAAAAGGCATAAACAATTCATAATTGCGATTTTCTTTCTGTCCCTGCAATGCCTGCAAAGCCATTTCAGCGCCTTTGAGGTATTTAACATCATTATATTTAACATAAGCAGAATACAAGACAAAGGCATAACCTGCAGCTACATCCTCTTGTGTAGGAATATGATTGGTACCACCTTTCATTGTCTTAAAGTCAAAGAAAGAGTAGGAATAATTACTACCCAAAGCAGTCGCAGATGCAAGAAACTGATCTGCTATCGTACGCATGATCTCATCGTAGCCTGGTTCTTTTGGATAGTAATTAGCTACACCATAGAACAAAACATTATTGAAGATATCATACCAATAGTCATTGCCATAACCACCACCGATATGCGCTTTCTTACTTGTGAAATTCATGATAATGTTCCAGCCATTGTCCTTGTTCAAAAAGTTTTTGACCATGGCAACATAATTATGCCCGTCCTGATTACTCTTATCGATACCGACAAGACTAGCCCCAATTATAGATCCAAGTGCACCTATTGCTTCATGATTCTCACCATCATTAACATTCGGCCCTTCACGAACATCACCTAAAGCTGTATATAGACCGTATGTATTTTGTGGAAAATTACGCTTCATTGTATCCATCCAAATCATTGGCATAAATGGACCTTTCTCGTCGAAATTGTAGACATATTTGTCAAACTCAAGTGCCGTCTTTTTCCAATCTTTCATCATGTATGGTGCAGGCATATTGGGCATTTCATCCACTCTTGGAATAGCCAGTTGGGTGATACTTTCTGCTGACTGAGGTATGGATTCCGTAGCAGTTTTACAGCTTAGAAATCCTAAAAGAAATATAAAAAAGGAAGAATATATACTTTGATCTGTTCATTTAAATTTATTTGTGTTTAGTATTATAGATTCATGGGTTGTGCGATTGGTGGCACTTCAACATGAGGCTCTTTCCAAGCTTTGTCATTAATTATAGATTTTGCCATAAAAATGGAAAGAAATTGCACAGCAGCAATAACGAGTAATGCATATCTTAGTGCTACATATTCACTTGAGTATCTTGCGAGCACAATGAATAATCCACAACCGATCAATCTACCGATCAACAAGCCGATCTCGTGGTTAAAGATATAGGCAAAATCATTTCTTTTCTCTTTAGCTGAAACAAAATCAATAACCTGCAATTGTATAGGAAAATAAGAAATATCCATTAAAGGACGCGCAAAACTTAAGCATAGCACAAACAAAATAGCACCTAAAGCAGAATACAAGGAAGCATTCAAAATCGCCCCAACTAAAAATATTGCGATGCCGATGGAGAAAATCTTTAGCCGATGTTCAGGCTTGGTAGACCTTCCTAAGATGTACAATAATATAGCTGACAGAAACGCTGCAATAGATAGAATAGATCCAAGGCTGCCTTCTTCCCCTACCAAGGTGCGTATTAGCATGACCGGGGCAGTGACGATATAACCTTGAGCTATGCCTTTTAAGGCAGATAATCTCAGCATTTTATTCCATAATGGATGGAATTTAAAGAATACAAATGGTGTCCTGGCGGGATTCTGAAAATTCCCCTTGTGGACAAGAATAGACGCGAGGATAGTGAGCGCTATTACAAAAGCGGCCAGACAATAATAAGCAACGTAAATATTGCCATCAAACCAGTCATTACTTTTAGTGGCAGCTATAAAAGCACCTGCTCCTAATGGAATGATGATACCTGCTATCGTGTAAAAGAAAGTTTCTATTCCGTAATAATAATTTCTATTACCATCTTTTGTAGTATTCAACGCCAGATAGTCCCTGTTCGCCCAGAAAAAACCATAAGACAATCCCATGATCAAACCTGTTCCAAAAATACCCCAAGTGGTCAATTCATCCAATGCCATCATAGCAGTCATGGATATACCGCTCAGCAACATACCAAGGGAATATAATCTGGAAATTTTAACGTGCTTTAATAGAAATCCATTCAGCATGAAAGTAGCAGGAATACCTATATACAATGAAAGTTGAAAGATGACAACCAAACTGATGTCATCACTTTTTCGCATGATATAAGCACCAATAAAAAGTTCTATTATTGGCAAAACCAAGGCATAGATCAAGTTGGTCAATAATAAAACCCGCATAGGCAGCGGATGTGATTTAAAAAAATTAATTTCTTTTGCTAACATGAAAAGGCTTTTTTATTTGTTAGGGTCAGGCTTTCATTGTTTTAGATAGTTGGGCTTCGAGTGATTTCAAAATCTCATTTATAGATAAGGTAGCGCCGCATATCACTTCATCAGAAGCACCATAATACATGGTGATCTGATCACCATCTACAAGATGTCCGTTGGTAAATACGACATTGCCAAAAAACCCTTTTGTTTCATAATCCATTTCCGGACTAAGTATTGGTTCATTCGACCTTGCGAGCACTATTGAAGGATCATCAAGATCTAATAAAATAGCTCCAAGATGATATTTATGATGTGCATCCGCTCCATGATAGATCTCGAGCCATCCCAATTCTGTTTTAATCGGGGAAGCCCCAGCACCTATTCTTACACTATCCCACGAGTCAGCTCTAGTCCTGGCAATGCATTTATGCCCCCCCCAATGCAGGAGATCATAAGAAGAAGCCAACCAAATAAAATTACCGCCCAATTCAATGCCGGATGGTCTGTGAAGTGCGAAATACTTATCGTTTATTTTATGTTCAAAGAGGCAACAATCTTTGTTATGTGGAGAAAAAATCATTCCCTCCCTTTTGATACTTCTCCAATCTTTTGTTCTCATCAGGCCTACACCTACGCCATTTTCAGAGACCTGGGTATATGTTAAGAAATATTCATCTTCAATGAAACTGACCCTGCAATCTTCGATTCCATAGGTCTCAAGTGGACCCTTTCCGTATATCTTAGTGGGTAAATGATTCGGTTCATAAAAATTGATTCCATCATCACTGCACACCAATCGTAGATGTGATATGGTAGATAAATAGAATTTATTCCCGTATTTTACTAATCGCGAGTCACCTAGCTCGAGCCGGGGGTCGTCCTTCTTGAATTCAATAATTTGTATTTCATCATTTTTGCCATAGACTGGAAATGAAACATATCCTTCCCTTTGAACCGGCCGTTCAGCTACCCGTAGGATCAACCATGTTTTATTTTCAAAAGTAAACACTCCGGGATTCAATACGCATTCTACTATAAAAGAGGGCAAACTTGGTTGAATATCGATCGTGTTAATGATCGGATTTTCCTTAAATCTTTGTATCATAAAGTTAGTCTTAGAGTGATCTGTTGGAAAGATAGTTACTGAGTAATGCATAATAAAAAGGTGGTCAATGACGCTTGACATCATTGACCCCTTTCTCAGTTAATTATTTTACCTGGAACTTCACAGATCCAAGACTTTGTTCCTCAGAAACAAAGTTCATATAATAAGATCCTGCACTGTAGTCTTTGACATTAATGCTGAATCTGTTCAAAGGCAATTCGCCTGCGCCATAGCGGATAGCTCCTACCTGACGACCTTGTACATCCATTATTCTTATAAGCATAGGCTTCACATTACTGAAGTTATGTTTAACAGTGATCTTGTCAGAACTTGGATTCGGGAATACTGATTCTACAAAAGCAGTGATATCTTTATTAATATCCTCAGTTCCTGTAGTGCCAATTTGATAAAGATCTAGTGCTTCCTGAGCAGTCAATGCTTTATTATAAAGCTTCAATTCGTCCAATGCACCTGTAAAGTACTGACCACCCTCTACTGGATTGCTACCCATGCAAAGTGGAAGGTTAGTGCTATTTAGTTTACCGGGAGCCGAAACAGTATTTGCCAATTCTCCATTGATATAAATCTTATTTTCAAGGCCATCATGTGTCATAACAACATGCCACCAGAATCCTTTAACTAATTCATTACCATCTTTAGAGTCCATATCTACTATGTAGTTAGGAATCTGAGTCGTTTTTGAATTCGTTGTAAATACGATTCTTGTATGTTGAGGTATAGAGATTTTCCATCTTTGTGACCAGTGTCCAAAGTCAAGAATATATGCCTCAGCCAAACCTGGAGTGACATCGTCTACTCTCACCCAGAAACCAATAGTGGCAAAATCAGAAATCAACTGCACAGCATTCGGAGCCAATACTGAATCCTGAACACCATCAAATTTCAAAGCTTGAGCACCACCATTTGCATGACCGGCAGCTTCGAAAACAGGATTACCGCCAATTACGCCATTATTTGCATAAGGAGTTACATCATTTGCATTACCCTCGAAAGGATAATAAGCAACCAAGCCCGGCTCACCTGCATCAATCTCCTTAGAAGTACTTATAGTTAATTCTGAAATTTCAGAATTGTTACCTGCATTATCAAAAGCATAAATTTCAAATGAGTAAAGTGTCTCAGGATCAGGCCCATCCACTAATACTGAAGTTGCAGCTGGTGCTAAAGTATCAAATACAGTACCATCTACTGAGATGACATAACCTTTAACAGCACGGTCATCAGTAGAAGCATCCCATGACAAAAGCACTGAATTAGCACCTACCGTTCCGTCAAGATTGCCTGGAGCAGTTGGAGGTGTTGTGTCTGGTGTTTCATCCTCACCTGAAGTCGCCTTCAACGTTGAAATAGAAGATTCATTTCCTGCTGCATCTACTGCGCTAACGCCCAATTCGAATTCAGTCAAAGGTGTAAGGGCATTTAATGCATAGTTTAAATCTTCTGTAGTAGCTACTTTTGAACCATCTACATATACATTATAGCCTGTTACAGCCACATTGTCTGTAGACGGAGACCATGAAAGATCGATGCTTGTATACAAAACTGAAGCCTCAAGGTCCAAAGGACTTGTAGGAGCTTCTGTATCAGCATTTACTTCCGGAGTGGATTGTTCAGCGTACAAAGCTGCCACTTCTGCAGCAGAAAGTGCTACGTTATATATTCTGATTTCATCAAGATCACCATCGAAATAATTTCCATTATCGATGGGATTCCAACCAATTCCTAGAGGTCGAGTAGTACTATTCAAGGTACCTGCCACAGCTTTACTAGCTACTTCTACGCCATCAAAATAGATCTTGTCGTCAGTGCCATCATGTGTCATTACAACGTGTGTCCAGTTACCAACTTCCAATGCATTATCTCCACCACTATCCATGTCAGAAATTCCTGAACTGTTATTGGTAGTAAATACTGGCTTACCGTGACCCGGAAGAGATATCTTCCATCTTTCCTGCCATCCACCATTGGAAAGTATGAATGCTTCACCACTTGCAGGTAAATTATGGACATTTATCCAGAAACTCACTGTAGTAAAGTCAGAATTCTGCTGTGGAGAATTCTCTGCTGTAATTGACGCAGAAATTCCGTCAAAATTATAGGCTTTATTAGCTTTATCAAATCTATCATTTGATAATTGAGCGCCGCTTACATTTGCATCGTTATGATATTCAGTTACATCATTTGCATTGCCTGCAAAAGTATAGTTAGCCACTAACGGTCCGGTGACAACAGGAGCTACTTTCTGTGCATTGTATAAATCAGCTACCTCAGAAGGACTAAGCGCTCTGTTGTAAACCAAAACATCGTCTAAAGAACCATGCAAATAGTTCCCCTTATCGATTGGGTTCCAGCCAATACCAAGTGGCATTCCTGTTCCATTTAAAGCACCTGAAACTGCTTTTGTGTTTGCCACAGCACCATTGATATATATAATATCATTAGTACCATCATGAACAGCAACTACATGAGCCCATGTACCTGCTACTAATTCATTTCCACCACCAGCATCCATGTCACTGATACCGGAAGTACTATTCGTAGTGAAAACTACTTTTCCATGACCCGGAACAGAGATCTTCATTCTTGACTGCCATCCACCGTTGTAAAGAATAAAATCTTCGCCAGTCACCGGAAGTTCAGTCATATTGATCCAGAAACTATAAGTAGCAAAATCTGAATTTAATTGAGTTGAATTAGCTGCAGTTAAAGAATCAGATCCACTGAACAAAGCTGCATTATTAGCCCAACCGAATCTGTTGGTAGTAGCGGTTGCACTTCCTTCAGCTTCATTTTCAAATTGAGATGCATCATCGCCATTTCCATTTAAAGAATAATCTGCTACAACATCATCATTCGAACCAGTGAATGTATTTTCGGATGCATATAAGGCAGCAATATCATCATCTGACAAAGCATAATTATAAAACTTAACCTCATCAAGCGAACCGTCGAAGTATCCACCATTATCAATTGCATCATAACCAATGCCTAGAGGCATTGATGATGAATTCAAAGTCCCAGTAATAGCCTTAGAATTCGCGAGTGCACCATTGATAAATATTTTATCATTGACTCCATCATGAACTGCTACTACATGCCACCATGAACCGGCAGCTATTTCATTGCCACCACCTGCATCCATATCACTAATACCGGAAGAGCTATTTGTGGTAAAAACAACTTTTCCATGTGAAGGAACAGAAAGTTTCATACGTTGTTGCCATCCTCCATTAGAAACCAAAAATGCTTCACCAGAGACAGGAAGTACAGTCGGTTTAACCCAGAAAGCTATTGTAGCATAATCTGAATTCAATACATTAGAATTAGGTACTGTAACTTTTGAGGTAGTGCCATTAAAACTTAATGCACTTTTGCCATAACCGAATCTATCAGTTTGTGCAGAAACATCTGTCGCTTTACCTGTATTATGATTTCCACTATTATCATTAGCGTTACCATCCATTTTATATTCAGCTACTATTCCATTAGGAAGTGCAACCTCAGTTTTTTCACTTGCATATAAATCTGCTACTTGCTGACCTGAAAGTGCTCCATCATATATTTTGACTTCATCCAATGCACCATCATAGTAATTACCGCCATCTATTGGGTTATAACCTAAACCCATTCTCGCGTTGGTGCTATTCAAATTGCCAGAAACACTCTTAACGTTTGCCTCAACACCATTTAAGTAAATAATATCTTTGGCTCCATCATGTACGAAAACCCAGTGCTGCCATGTACCAGCTACTAGAGTATTTCCATCTCCTGCATCCAAATCAGAGATTCCTGAAGTACTGTTTGTCGTCCAAACCGGCTTACCATGATTAGGGAAAGAAACCTTATATCTTTCTTGCCATCCACCAAAGCTTATTAGATAAGCTTCACCTTGAGCGGGGATAGAAGTTGCCTTGGCCCAAAAAGAAACTGTAACATTATCGGTATTTAATTCAGCACTACTAGGCATAGAAAAAGAAGATTGACTTCCATCAAAATTCAAAGCACTACCTGAATTACCGAAGCGGTCTTGAGTCAAGGAAACACCATTTACTTTAGCATCACTGCCTGATACCGCATCCCTCGTGTTACCTGAAAAAGAAAAATTAGCTACCGGGCTTTGAGCCATAAGACCCACTGAGCTGATAAGCCAAATAAAAATAAAATTCTTGCATTGTTGTAAATATTTCATAAATAAAGTTTGTTTTATCCAAAGTTTGGAAGTGAATAAAATATACCGGGCACTCAAAATAGTCAGACGTAAAGTTATACTTAGTAAAAAGAGATTTATGATACTTTGGTGGCAAAGTATGATATTTTAATGAACATAAATCATGCATAAACCAAATGATATTTTATAGATGATTCAAATAGAGGAACAAATAAGAATTTTTCATAAATGAGACTTGTTGGTACAAAAATTTCTTAAAGTTGTTTATATATATATTTAAAATTAGAAATTAGAAGTTAGAAATCAGAATGAAGCTCCGATTGCTAGGTCTAGCATGTGAAACAGTTAGGAATAATTGAAAGACTCAACTCTAAATTTATTTGTAAAATTAGGCTGAATCTTTGGCACTTATTAGGCTTTACAAACGTTATCACATTCGACCAAAAATCAAAATAATAAAATTGTAAATTTGTAAACTTAAAATTATTGAATATGAACCTATTAGAGAAAAAGGCTTTTATCATCGCGCAATTGGATAATATCAAAGACGAGGTAATGATGGACGGGATAATTGAGTATATCACGCAAAAGTCCACCCATGAAACTGACGTGCTAATAAATGAGAATATTATCAGCCAAATCATTGAGGAACGAAGAGAGGTCTTAGCTAAACTTGCCCAATAATGTTTACTAAGGAATCTGAATTAGTGATCCACAAAATTGTTCTGGATGAGCATGGTGGCGCAAATGGTACTAGGGATAATAATGGCCTTGAGTCAGCCATTGGCAGGCCATTCCAGACATTTGATGCAATCGGTTTGTATGCTACTTGTTTTGAAAAAGCAGCGGCAATTGGAGAGAGTATAATTATCAATCACCCTTTCATCGATGGTAATAAACGCACCCGTTACGTTCTCATGGAATATGTTCTCAGAATAAACAATTATAAAATTATTTCAAGTGACGAAGGATTATATCAATTCGTTATCCAAATCTCTACAGGTCATTTAAAGTTTGATGAAATAGTGGATTGGTTGAAAGCTAATTCTGCGGAAATATAATTGTAACGCATCCTATCAACCCACTCCGGGGTTGATAGGATGCGTTACATCACCCCGAGTTGCACTCGGGGCTATTGTTGTTCAACCCCTATCGGGGTTTCGTAGGATTATTGACCGCAGAAGCTATTACTGTTTGGAAAATAGTTTTTTGTAGATATTTAACCAATGACTCAGAAGTAAGATTATTTTACAACGCAAAATAACAACTAACAATTAACAACTAACAATTAAATCTTCATCCACTTCTCCACCGCTACTGCATCTTTCGAAGTAAATTTAATTAAATAAATACCCGAATTTAATTCAGAAACATTTAAATCTAATTTATTTATTTCAGATGTTTTAATTCGTCTATAAACTCGTCCTGAAATATCAAGAATACTGATCTCGCCAGAAAATAATTTATTGGTAAATAAAATATTTAATTCAGAATTTCCTGGATTTGGAAATAATTTAATTCCTGAAAGTTTAGCTATTTCTTCATCTGTAGATAAGCTAGCATCCAGGTAATTTTGCTTTACTGTTTGTGGCTGCAAAGCATAATTATATATCTTGACCTCATCTATCAGTCCGGCAAAATTATACTGAGGATCATCAGGTAATATCTGGCCGATCAGCATCGGAATATTACTTTGACGAATCTTACCAGTCTGATTCTTAAATGAAACCAATTCACCATTGACATACATGACCATCGTCTTTCCATCATAGGTGGCAGTCAAAAAATATTTATCGTCTTTTTGCATCGGTTGAGTTGCATCCAAATCTATAATTGAATTAAGTGTATTAACTGTCCATCTGGGAAATCCCTCAGGTGTAATTGATAATTTCCACCTATTCTGCCAACTGCCATGAGACACGATAAAGCTTTCACGTTCCGGAAGCACACCTGGTTTTATCCAGCAGCTCAAAGTAATTCCATCTTGAAAATTCAATACAGGCACAGCTGTCACAGTCACTCTATCATTTATGCCATCGAATATTAAAGCACTTTTATTCTTTCCATTAAGATCATTTGTAAATAGAGGTCCGGATATCACAGCATCCAAATCATTAGCTGTACTATCGAGGCCATTCCCTGAGAAAGGGTACCATGCTACCAAATCACCAACTTCAGCAGCAAATACCTTTACCAATATCGTAATCGATGCATTATCAGCCAATCCACCCGGGTCAGTAACTTTAACACTCAATGTATATGAGCCTTCTGCGGCAGGAGCAGTCCAGGAAGGATTTTCAACTTTATTATTATCAAATGCACCTCCATTAGCAGTCCAGGTATAATCAAGATTGTCTCCGTTAGAATCATCCGCTATACAATTCAAGTCAATACTTTCCCCAGGTAAGACATAGTTTTTCGAAGCCTCAATTTTTACAACTTCTGGTGCCCTGTTGATCTCACCTACCGCATATACCTTAATGCTCAAGCTGTCGCTATTTCCATTTCCATCCGAAACAATAACACTGATATCTGCAGGCCCTTCCACTGAAGGGGCGTTCCAGACAACCATATCTCCACTGCCCGATATAGATCCACTAGTTGAAGACCATTCATAGGTAAACTGGTCGGAATCCTTGTCAAAAACTTTAAGATAAACATTTGTATTTTTAGTAAATTCAACGGTGTCTTCTTCCGCCGCCAAAGATTGAATTCTTGGAGCATAAGTATAACTCTTAGCGGTCTGATCATAGTCAGCAACAATTCCATTTATTAGAAACTTGTTTTTATTATAAGACTCCAATCCCACTGCAGGTGTGATCGTCGCGATCAAAGGGCTATTGGCAGGAATAGTTATTTCCACTGCCCCACTCACTCCTTCCAATATAAAACTTTCGCTGATGGCATCATAGACATTGATTGATTCTGCGCCAACATCTAAATTTACCTTCTTTTCAGACGTATAAGGATTGAAATATAAGTAAGTTGGATAGAATTTCTTCTGGTAAAAATCCGTTTTGTTGAGATCTAAACGAAGAATTTTATCCACATTAGTTTTCTCGATAATTGCTCCCATGTATCCAATACTCGAAGTACCATACAATGCTAAATTGGTTCCGGCCCAACCTCCTTTCACCGCATCACCAGTTGAAAATGGAGAATTGCCATTTAACTTTTCTCTCAATGCTTCATGACCTATTACTCTATCTGGATCATTGACATTGGACCATGCCGCTCCATCTTGTAGCTGCGCAGGAAGGAATCCGGGATAAAAAAGTCGGGTAGCACTGGCTAAATTGACCATCCATTTACCTATCGCTCTTGCAAACTTCTTTTCATATCTAACCATAGGAACCAACATCGCAGCTTGTTGTACACCATTTAATTGGAATGCATAATCATTGCCGTTATCGTTTGCTTCACCGACTAATCCCGAAACATCAAAGCTGCCCCATTTACCCACGATAGTACCCCAACCTCTTAATGGGCCCCTGTTAAAACTCCAATTGACGAGTTTCTCTACATCATATTTAGTTCCTAATTCTGCATTCATTCTTGCAGCAGTGTAAGTTCCGTATGGCAATTGCAATTCGTAGGATGGATTTGAATTTAAATCCTGAAGGAATTCAAGACTCCATTCAGCACCTTTCAGGTATTCCTTGTCACCAGTTTTGATATATGCATTATATAAAATGTAAGCAAACGCACCTGCTGCTTCCGGTTCTTTTACCCCTTCTGCCAGCGGCATCATTGTTTTAAAATTCCATGCTCTGTAATTCATGTTTGGTTTGGACCATGGTGTTTCTCCACCGCCCATTACTTTAACTGCTTGGAGCATTTTATCGGCAATTAATTTAAATTGAATGTCTTTTTCTCCGCCAATATTCGGATACAAATCTGCAAGTTGAAAGAAGAAAATATTTGGCATCATATCGTACCACCAATCATGTCCACTACCGCTATTGACACCATTCAAGTATAAGTTCTCTCCATTTTTTTTATTAAAAAAGTCTTGACTCATTAATATCCAATTCTGTCCATATTGATTGGTTTTATCGATCCCTACCAAAGATGCACCTACCAAAGAAGGCAGTGAATTAATTCCTTCATTTCCTCCCATTGAACCACCGACATAAGTTTGCATGTTAAAGAATTTATTTTCCGGATAATTATTTCCGCTATTTCTGATGGAAATAATAGGAAGGTATTGCCCGGTTTTAGTCACATCGTACACGAATGAATCGTATTTCATTGCCACCGTTTTCCAATCGCGCATGCTGTAAGGACTCGGCTCATTGGGCATTTGGTCTATTCGTGGGATATTGACCTGGGCGACTTGAGCAAAGTTATTTAAAGAAAATAAGAAGAAAATTAAAAAGAAAATCGATCGTATAAATAAATTCATTTGTATTTAGATTGTGTTGTCAAGAGTAAAGAAAATTAGAAGAAAATTATTAGTTATTAATTGATAATCTTAATAATAATTAACAATTAATAACTAACAATTAATAATTAGCATTCTGCACCAATTGCGGATTCAAATCCAGTTCAACCTGAGGCAAAGGAAATACTTCATGTTTACCTACTTGGAAGTCCGGCAACTTATCTTTAGCAATACCCCATCTAACAAGATCAAAAAAGCGATGCATTTCAAAACCCAATTCTACACTTCTTTCATGGCGAACTGCCTGTATCATATCGGCTTGATTCGTGGTAGTAACAGGAGGTAACGCAGTTAGCGGGTCAGCTGCTTGAGCTCTCGCACGCGCTCTGACCAATTCTAATGGCGCTTGAGCTTCAGCTGCTCTTCCCAATTCTGCTAATGCTTCTGCTTCCCAAAGTAGCACTTCTGCGTATCTAATAGGTGTCACATTAATATCTCCATCAGCTTTTTGTGTTGCAGTGCTATCTATTTGAAGGTATTTTCTCGGGCTAAATTTTGTAGAGGAATAAGAATTCTTGTAAACATATCCAAAATAATCTTCATTATTGGACGCTACTGTAAATTTGTGTCGAGGATCTCCCACTTCAAATTCGCTAACGTAACTAGGCGTCACTTCTGCAAATCCATATCCACCTGGAACCTTTTTGGATGCCCACCATTGATTAAGGGAATTACCGACTCCCAATTCTAGATTGGTGTGCTGTATCTCCCATACAGATTCCATATTGTTTTGTGTATTTTCTCTGAAATTATCTTCATAATCCGGCATTAGTGAATAAATACCTAATTCTTTAACCTTATTTACATATATCAATACCTGATCATATTCCTTCGCATACAAATGTGTCTTAGCAGCCAGCGCCAATGCGGCACCTCTTGTTGCACGTCCAGCTTGACCAGCATCATAAGTATCGGGTAGTGAAAGTGCGGCTGCATCGCAATCAGCAATTATTGCTTTATAGATTTCACTTTTTGGAGATTTTGCCGTCTTTAATTCTGATGGTGGAGTTAACTTAGTCAACAATTGCACATCACCAAATACCTGAGTCAATTGAAAATAATAGAAGGCACGCAAAAATTTAGCCTCACCAATTATTCTATCTTTCAAAGCAGCATCCATATCTATGGCCGGAACTTTGTCTATGACAGTATTACATTGATTGATTCCTTTATATTGTAGCTTCCAGAAATCATTAAATTCCGATGTTCTCGAAGTATATGTAAAGAAATCTAATTCTGTCAAGCCAGCCCTGGAACCATCACCACCTGTCACTGCTTCATCTGAAGTTAACTCACCAAAACCCCAATAAAAATTGTTGTTCGAACTATTGAACATTAATGGTTCATAAGCCGCATTGACAGCCTGAATAGCATCGTTGGAGGTCTTAAAAAATGATCCTGCATCCAGGATTCCGATAGGTTCTTTGTCTAAAATGCCACTGCATGAGCAAAGTATAAGACAGAAACTTAAAATGATATATTGTATTGATTTCATTTTTCTAATTTTTAAAACCCAAGATTTAATCCAACAATAAATGTGCGAGGTGCAGGAACTGTTCCCCAGTCGATACCTACAGCAAAATCAGAAGTAATACCCGCCCCATCTGTATCATTATTGTTTGCCTGAATCTCAGGATCCAACCCTGTATATTTAGTAAATGTGAATAAATTTTGTCCGGTGACATACATCCTTAGACTACCGATCTTGTTCGTTTTGATCATTGGCTTGAAGTCATAACCTAAAGTTATATTTCTAACTTTAAGATAAGAACCATCCTGCAAGAAACGAGTCGAAACTCTTCTGTTACCATTTCTGTCATCCAAACTTACCTTTGGAATATCTGTGTTAGTATTGGTAGGAGTCCAATAGTTTTTTATTTCATCATAAGAATTAAACCCTCTACTTTGAGTTTCATAAGCGAAATTACCGTAAAGGAAGTAAACATCATTGCCATAAACTCCCTGAATCAAGGTCGATAAATCGAAGTTTTTATAGTTTAGTGACAGATTGAATCCATAGGTAAATTTAGGAAATGGACTTCCCAGATGCGTTCTGTCATTCTGATCTATTATTTTATCACCATTAAGATCCGCAAATTTTACATCGCCCGGTCTTGTATCTTTTGTTTGAAATGCACTTGCTTCGATCTCTTCCTGACTTTGGAATAAACCATCAGCCTGATAAAGGAAGAATGAACCAATTGGATAACCAACTTCTGTCTTGGTGATGGCTCCATCTGAAAGACCAAATCCACCAAGAATAGGTTCACCATCTGACAAACTAAGTACTTTGTTATTCACTGTAGAGATATTTCCTCCGACAGAATAATTAAGGTCTCTGAATTTATTATTAAAAATTATGCCCAACTCAAACCCCTTGTTCTCAATTGAACCTGCATTGACATATGGCGGATTTTGCTCTCCTCCTGATTGAGGAATCGGAACTCTGACCAATACATCATTGGAAGTTTTATTATAATAGTCCATAAAGACAGATAATCTGTCATTCAACAAACTGAAATCTAATCCAAAGTCATATTGAGTACAGGATTCCCATTTGATCTGAGAATTACCAGTCTCGAGTAATTGCGCACCCGTCACGACTCCTCCACCAAAAGAATATACTCGTTGACCCAATCCCACTAATGAACTATAAGGATAATTGCCTATTTCCTGGCTCCCTAGGATTCCATAACTAGCTCTCAACTTAAACGTAGAGAAAACTTCAAAATTTTTGAAAAATTCTTCATTCGACACATTCCATGCTGCAGAGATTGCCGGAAAAACACCCCATCTATTATCAGCACCAAATCTTGAGGACCCATCCCTTCGAACTGTGGCACCAAGTACATATTTATTTGCAAATGAATAATTGACTTGTGCGAAATAAGACAATAATGCCCACTCTGTCGTGATTCCTGAAGCTCCAATATTTTTGATGTCTGTAGTGACACTATTGTCAATATTCTGAAATAAAGCATCCGTTCTGAAGAAATTATTCACAGAAGCACCAAGATAATTATCCCTATTCTCTATTGCTTCCATTCCAATCACACCCGATATTCTGCTCCTTCCAAAACGCTTTTCATAGTCTGCTGTATTGGTCCAGATTAAATTTCTGCTAAACACTCTTCCTTCATTTAATGAGGTTGGATTGTAGATAGCTTCAGATAATTTTCTCTTGAATTTCTTTTCATTTTCGAAAGTAAAATCACCCCCTAAATTTGTCCGGATCTTTACAGCTTTAAATAAAGTCAATTCCGCAAATATGTTTCCAAATATTCTCGACCTTTGTATTGTCCAATTGGTAGCATCAATTAGTGCTAATGGATTGGCATTTCCATCACCAAAGAGAGTTGGATCGCCTAATTCTGATGATACATTATAATAAGATCCATCAGGCTTGTAAGGATTGAAAACCGGAGCCGCTATCAAAGCATACCTGATTCCACTTAGTTCATTTCCCGGGCCGAATCCGTCACCTGTACTATTACTGACTTGTCTTTCTGTGAATGCGTAAGAGATATTATTTCCCACTTTAAACCATTTATTTCCGGTCTCCCCATTAAACCTAAGACTATATTTTTTAAATCCCTGTCCTTTATATGTACCATCCTGATTCAAATATTCACCTGTGATGTAATATTTGCTATTCTCACTTCCACCACTTGCGCTCAACCCATACTTTTGAATAGGTGCTGTTCGGAACACCTGATCGAGCCAGTCAATATCTGGTAATGTATCCAATACATTGTTAGGTATGGTATCCAGTTGTCTTGCAGGATCTCTTAAGGTATTGGCATTTTTAATAGCTGCATTCCTTACATCTAGAAAATCCTTTGCGTTCAGCAACTTAGGCAATCTATAAGCTTTTGCCATACCTATTGATGAACTGAAATTAAAGGATGGAATTCCTGATTTACCCTTTTTAGTAGTAATTACTATGACACCATTCGCCGCTCGTGAACCATAGATCGCAGCCGCAGCTCCATCTTTAAGGATGTCAATTGATTCGATATCTCCTGTGGCAAACATGTTAATATTGGCATTTGTAGGCACACCGTCTACGATATATAAAGGATTGCTGTTGCCTAATGTTCCGACACCTCTGATTCTAACAGCTATGTCATCACCCGGTGCACCTGATGTTTGAGTCACCTGAATGCCCGGTGCCTGTCCCTGAAGTGCCTGATCGATACCCAGCACCACCAATTTTTCAACATCCTTTCCTTTGACAGTCGAAATCGCCGAACTTACATTAGATTTGATCTCTGAACGATAACCGGTGACTACAAGTGCATCCAAAAGTTTGGAATCAGAGACAAGCACTACATCCAGAATGGCCTGGTTGTCTACTTTGATCTCCCGAGTTGTATATCCCACATATGAAAAAACTAATGTAGAATTGATATCACATACGATGGAGTATTTTCCATCTATATCGGTAGCCGCTAATGCTTTTCCATTCTTCTCTAGAATATTAACACCTATTAGGGTTTCATTTTCTGCTTCAGCAACGACAGTTCCTCTCACTGTTATTTGTTGTGAAAATAATTGACCTGACATAGAAAAAATGATCAATGCTAAAAAAATAAAAGCTTGTCTACCTTGTAAGAAGTTGGCTACTCTTTGTTTACAGTATGTATTTACCATATAATATATTTTAAAATTGAGCTTAATTACAATAATCGTAAAGTTATGACCAATTATACTTTAGATATTGATACTTTAACGTGAAAATATGATACTTTTGTGAAATAAGATTTTAGAGTAATTTTTTACCTGAAAGGAAAGTAGTAGATGAGTTTGAATATATTTAGGGAGATTACTCCACTTGGTCAAAATGATGTATATGTTCTTTTAGATTCATATAGTAATGGCTTTGACTACCCAATACATAGCCACCCCGAATATGAACTTAACCTGGTTATGGGAGTTTCAGGAGTTAGATTGGTTGGAGACAATACTGAAAGATTTAATGAATATGATCTTGTACTCCTTGGACCCTATCTTTATCATAAATGGACTGGTGATGAATATGAAGATGGTAAACTTAAAAAATATCGGGTTGTAACTATTCAATTTTCTATAGATCTATTTGAAGGCCCTATGTTTCAAAAGGAGCGATTTTATAGAATTCGAAAAATGCTGGATAATTCTATCCGAGGTATAAAATTCGAAGGAGATGTATTTAAGACCGCTATGACTAAAATGCTTAGCCTGACCAAAGACAAAGGTTTTACGAATATACTTGAGTTCATTGATCTTTTGGATTTACTATCTAAGACCCAAAGTATCACGTATCTGGCAAGTGAAGGATTTACGCCAGCGACACTAAAGTGGGAAAGCAAGCGGATCCAACAAGCATACAACTACATCATCAAAAATTTCTCTGAGACTAAATTCAAGCTAAATGATGTCGCTGCCTTAATAAATATGAGTGAATCTGCATTCAGTCATTTTTTCAGAAAATACACTAATAAGAGTTTTACAGAATTCCTCACTGACGTGCGCATAGGTCATACATGCAAATTGTTATTGAGTACAGATGAAACGATCAGCCAAATAGCCTATCGTTCCGGCTTTAATAACATCGCCAACTTCAACCGTCTTTTCAAGAAAAATAAAAACTGTACCCCTCTAGAATACCGTCAGCGGCATAAAGAAAAGACCATTTACGACTGGCAGGAAGAGATTAATATGTGGCAATTCCTACCGCCAAATAGTAAAAATCTGGATATGGTAGGGCCGGCGATAAATACGACGAAGGTGACGCACATTTAGCAATTGTTAATTGTTATTTATTAGTTATTATTCTTCAAAGTGTAAGCATTCTCCCCTAATCTTAATAATTGTTAATTGTTATTTATCACATTTAAAGTATTCCGATTCTTTATTAAAACTCAAATTTAAAAAGAATATTATCTGATGATTTAAAACTATATTTCCCGTTATCCATTTAAATGGATATTTCGGCAAAATAAAAATTAACAATTAATAACTAACAATTATCAAATGTCCTTTCTCAAACAATTCGGCGGCAAAATAACCAAGTCCTTAAAAGAAAAATATAGTACTTCCTCGCATTGGGATGGTGCCAAATTTTTTAACTTGGAAGAAACCACTATGAATATCAGCTTCCAGGATATGCCGGGATTGCTGAGAAAACAACTGTGCGGAAGGGCCGATAGAGCACCTAAAGGACCTTTAACTGTTGAAAAAATTGATCCCGAAAACTTCACTTCACACAGCGATGTGCCAAAAGCAATTTGGTATGGACACTCCGCTTTGTGTCTCAGAATTAATGATAAAACTATTCTGATCGACCCAATGCTTGGCCCAAATGCCTCACCGATCGCTCCTTTTGCCACAAAACGTTTCAGTGAAAATACTTTGTCTATTATTGACGAGTTGCCGGCAATAGATATTTTAATGTACAGTCACGATCATTACGACCATATAGATTATGATAGTTTTAAACGATTATCGGCTAAAATCAACAAGTATTTTGTGGCTCTTGGTGTAGGTCGCCATTTAGTAAAGTGGGGCGTCGATCCAGATAAGATCACCGAATTTGATTGGTGGCAAAATGCTGAAATTGGTGACTTAAAGATCACTTTCACCCCATCCCGTCACTTTTCAGGTCGAGGCGTCAGTGATCGTGCAAAATCCATGTGGGGTGGATGGGTTTTCACCACACCGAAACACAATATATACTTCAGTGGAGATGGCGGATATGGTAGTCATTTCAAAGAAATAGGCAAGCAACTTGGTCCTTTCGATTTTGGATTTATAGAATGTGGGCAATATAATGAATTGTGGCATGCCATCCATATGTATCCAGAGGAGGCAGCCCAAGCTGCTATAGATGCAGGTGTAAAAGTGGCCATGCCGGTACATTGGGGCGCATTCTCACTTGCCATGCATCACTGGAAAGAACCGATAGACCGCTTTATTGCTGAAGCTAAAATTAAGAATCTGGATGTTGTTACCCCTTCTCTTGGTCTTATATTCGATTTGGAATCAAAAGGGAAGGAAAACTATTGGTGGAGAGAGGTTGAATGATTAATCCTCCCCTAGTTAAAACTAGGGGCAATTGAACGCGAAGATGTTAGAGTAAAAATTGGAGTTAAATTTCTATTGTTTCATTCAAAATCTAACATTCAAAAATCAACATCTCCAAATGATCGCCTGCTGCTCAGACAAGGAACTTCAGCAAGCTCTCATTATTCATCGTTCATTATTCATTATTCATTAACTAGCCTTCGGCTTCCTCTTCGGCGGGAATTTTCTCTTATTATTCCCATGTCCGCCGAATGACTTTCTTTTCAAGCCCGGATTGTACTCTGGAACAGGTCCGAAATGCTCAGGGATTTTTGCTTTTAGAACTTCCTTTCCTAGCAATTTTTCTATTTCAGCAAATTTTCTTTGCTCATTTTCAGTGACAAATGTAAAGGCAGTGCCATCTGTTGCAGCACGAGCAGTCCTTCCAATTCTATGCACATAGTCTTCCCCATCATTTGGAACATCATAATTGATTACCAAGTCGATGTCTTCAATGTCAATTCCTCTCGACAGAATATCAGTGGCAACCAACACCTTTAATTTTTTATTCTTGAAATCTAGCAGTACTTGTTCCCTTTTTGATTGGTCAAGATCACTATGTATCTCTTCTACAGAAAATCCTGAACGCTGCAAATCTCCGGCGAGCTGTTTTACATTATGCTTCTTCGAACAAAAAACAATAATACTTCCAAAATCATTTGATTTAAAGATCGCCTTAATAAGTGGAATTTTTTGATTCTCATAGACTACAAATGCTTCCTGCTTTATTCTCTCAGGTGGCTTGGAAATTGCAATATTTAGTTCGAATGGATCATGAAGGATGGTCTTTGCCATATCTCTTATTCTTGCCGGCATCGTCGCTGAAAACATCAAATTCTGTCTTTTCTTTGGCAATGTCTCAATGATCTTATTGATATCATCACTGAATCCCATATCCAGCATTCTATCCGCTTCGTCTAGGACTAAATATCCGACATGTGTGAGATCTACGTGTCCCATATTTAAATGAGCGATCATTCTACCCGGTGTACACACTACCATATCTACTCCTGTGCTCAATGCTTTCTTTTCATTTGCAAAGGATGGACCATCACCGCCCCCATAGACTGCGATACACGAAATATCTGTAAAATAGGAGATACCTTCCATCGTCTGTGCTATCTGAACAGCAAGTTCTCTGGTTGGGACGATAATGATGCAGTTGATCTTGCTTTCGTCATGCGGCACTGAAAGTAGCTTATGGATAACAGGTAGCAGAAAAGCCGCTGTCTTACCTGTGCCCGTCTGAGCTGAAGCTATTACATCTCTTCCTGCGAGAATGGAAGGAATTACTTGTTGTTGGACTGGAGTCGCATTGATATATCCGATTGAATCGATTCCTTCGATCAATCGTTCATGCAGACCAAATTCTGAAAATGTCAAATTATGTTATTTTAATAAATGATCCTACACTCACCGACTTGTGTCTTTACAGGTGAATATAAATGTAGGAAGTAAGACCAATGATGTTCTTATGGACGCAAAGATAAACAATATTCTGCTTCAAATTATTTAAAGAAATTTGAAAAATTAAGGTTTTAAAGATCAAAAGTAAACCCTTCCTTCAGAAAGGTATTGTATTTATTTTCATCAAACTCATACAACCGGGCAGGTCTATGCGCAACATGCTTTTGTTGTTCTCTATTATCAATGAGAATGTTCATAGCAAGGATCTTTTTTCTGAAATTGCGCTTGTCCAATTTTTGCTGAAGTATGGATTCATAAAGATCCTGCAGTTCTGACAATGTAAATTTCTGAGGTAAGAGTTCAAATCCTATTGGTCGAGTTCTAATGCTATTTCTTAGATGATTAAAACACGCATTAAAGATGTTATTATGGTCGAATGCCAACTTTTTTACATGAGTCACAGAAACCCAGTCGGCACGTTCGGCCAAAGATCCTGGTACGAGACTAAAATTGTTGATATTAATCAAGGCGCAATAAGCTGTTGTTATGACCCTACCGAGAGGATGCCTGTCAACTTCACCAAAAGTCTTAACCTGATCAAGGAATAAATATTCAAGACCTGTGATCTCTTTTAATATTCTGATGGCTGCCTGCTCCAGCTCTTCTTTTGGGCTAACAAGGTTGCCGGGAAGTGCCCAAGTATTATCAAATGGCGCTTCCCTCCTTTTAATCAACAAAATCTTTAGTTCACCTTGGTCAAATCCAAAAATCACACAATCTATTGATAGCCCGAAATGAAAATATGGTTGTACATCTTCCATAATATAAATGTATTAAAAAGAGGATTAGCAAAATTATATATTACATAAATTGTATTTAAGTCATCATTTGATTCCTTTTTCTTACTTGGTGTAAATATAACAATAAGTGTTAAATAATAAATTTTTTATTTTATGTATATTTAATCTAAATAATAATTAGCTTTGTGTCGTTAAATATATCACATGAGGCAGCAAGTTAATTCTCCATTTGATCTACCAAGCAAAACACTATATTTTGGACTTCCTATCGCATTGAATAAGGATAGGAAAAAAGAATGTTGTAAGAAATTTAAAAAAGGAAAACGCTGTAAAAGCTGTCCCGGTCGCAAGAAAAAAGACTAGCTAGCCTTTTTGTTTAGAATCAATTCCAACGAATTAATACCTTTTAGTGAATCCACTCTGGAGTTCTGATAAAAAACCATTGTATACTTACCTGCTTTTTTGAATTTAGCTATTGGCTGTATAGCTATTGGCGCCTTTAAATAGTTCCCGTCCTTTTCTCCCATCCAGGTACCACTGTCATCTGCAAATTCAAGTGAAAGCACATCATTTTTACTGGTTTGGTCAGGATAGATCGAGTGAATTTTTACATAACAGTTTTCAAAAGGAAACTCTTCATTGTGCCGCACATTGAGTTGCATGGTGTACAATTGAGCAGTGTCCTTTATCTCAAAACTGTATTTTAATGAATCTGAATAAGTCCAGACATCATCCTTAATTTCAATTTTTTCAGTATAAATGTTGCCACCATTGCAGGATACCAACGTCATGATTACCGCCATACTAAACAAATAAATCAATTTCATACGGAACATATTGGCTTTTAATATCATCCTGTAAATGTAATACTCTATTGTTGAATTAATCACTGAAGTTTCAGAGCAAATAAAATTTTATAGAAATATTGATATTACTCGGGTTAAAGTTAGAAATTAGAAGTTAGAAATTAGAAATTAGAAGTTAGAAATTAGAAGTTAGAAATTAGAAGTTAGAAATTAGAAGTTAGAAATTAGAATGAGACTCCGATGAATGTGTTCCGCAAATGAAATGCATTGGTTCCAAAATCACAAAGATAACATGATGAGGTAAAATGTGATATGTAAAATGTCGATTAGCACAATATCCCCTTCTGCAAGAGGGTGAACGACGAAGAAAAGGTGCAAAAGCGACCTTTTCAAGGAAGTGAAACGAAACGAAGTCCCACGATAGAGGGACAAAGTGTAGTCAGAACATCTTAAGTTTACCTGCCGTAAGAATGGAGACAGTAAACGAAAAGATGCTTCTGTGATGCCAAGGGGGAGTCTTTGATTCGCCAATTTCTATTTTTTGCAAATTATTGATTAACAATGTTTTGCAATGGGTTATACTGAAGAAATTTGAAGCTTGCCCGACAAAGTAAAACGGCGGCGGGGACACTCCGATGATTTATTCCGCAAATGAAATGCTTTGGTTCCAAAATCACAAATATAACTTGAGAAGGTAAAATGTGATATGTAAAATGTCGAGTAGCACAATATTCTCTTCAAAGGGGGAGTCTTTGATTCGCCAATTTCTATTTTTTATAAATTATTGATTAACAATGTTTTGCGATGAGTTATACTGAAGAAATTAGAATGACACTCCGATGATTGTCTTCTGCAAATGAAAGGCATTGGTTCCAAAATCGCAAAGATAACTTGAGAAGGTAAAATGTGATATGTAAAATGTAAAATGTCGATTAGCACAATATCCCCTTCTGCAAGAGGGTGAACGACGAAGAAAAGGTGCAAAAGCGACCTTTTCAAGGAAGTGAAACGAAACGAAGTCCCACGATAGAGGGACAAAGTGTAGTCAGAACATCTTAAGTTTACCTGCCGTAAGAATGGAGACAGTAAACGAAAAGATGCTTCTGTGATGCCAAGGGGGAGTCTTTTATTCGCTAATTTCTATTTTTTGTAAATTATTGATTAACAATGTTTTGCAATGGGTTATACAGGAAAAATTTGAATGAGACTCCGATGATTATCTTCAGCAAATGAAATGCTTTGGTTCCAAAATCACAAATATAACTTGAGAAGGTAAAATGTGATATGTAAAATGTAAAATGTCGATTAGCACAATATCCCCTTCTGCAACCTAGGGTTTATACACATCTTTTCTAATGGCCTAATAATTGGAGAAATGACAATGAAGTAATCTTTTAGCATTAAAATACTGACTGAACGGTGTAGCTGTGGCCTTATAAAATTTAGTGAATGAATGGAGAAAATACCATAAAATAGTGAGCGACGCAGGGAGGACACCAACTGGACGGTGTCATCACAAGGAGCGAAACGAAGCTTGGAATAAGTCCCTACTTATTCCTTAGCGTAGTCCCTATACAGCGGAGGTATGGAGCTTTATTGGGTTTAGCTTAATTTTATGAGTATTTTCGGAGTGAGTGAGCGTTAAGAATTTTGCTTCCCCTCTGGTAGAGCTAGGGTTTATACATAAGTATTTTTTCAATAAAAGGATTAATTAGAATATTAATATAATTGTTTGTTATTGAGTTACTTAAGAGCAAAATTAATTTTGCAGACACCTGAACGTAGGTTAACCTACGCTCAGCACTTCATAGCAAATGATGTACAATAATTTAAAGTAAAAACTTTGATCGTGAGGTTCGGCGTAGGTTAACCTAGGTCGGGGTGTCACCAAAGTTTACTTTGAAATAAACAAAAAAGATGTGTATAAACTCTAGCTCTGGTAGAGGGGTGCCGAAGGCGGGGTGTCTAGCCTTGAGTTTTTTTGTTACTTTTTTTGCAAAGAAAAAAAAGTAAGTATACATAATCTAATAGCTATATATATTTATTATTTTTTAATAAAAAGACTCCAAAATTGAATTAAAACCTAATATTCTCTTAATCATTAAACATCTCCTTCATCCTCTGAAAAAATCCTTTCTCCTGCTTATTAGGATCCGGATTGAAATTGGGCATTGTTCTCAATTTCTCAAGTAATTGCTTTTCTTCATCAGATAATTTCTGTGGCGTCCATACATTAACTTGTATTAACTGATCGCCCTTTCCATAACTCTGCAATCCTGGAAGTCCTTTTCCTCTCAGTCTGAATATTTTACCTGATTGGGTACCTGGTGGTACTTTGATCCTTGCCTTTCCATCAATAGTAGGTACCTCGATAGAAGCTCCTACAGCCGCATCCGCAAGATTAATATTCAGATCAAATAATAAATTATTGCCATCGCGCTCTAAAACCTCATGAGCCAATTCTTCTATAGTAATAATTAGATCTCCTGATGGTCCGCCCCTTTGTCCTGCATTACCTTTCCCTGACATAGACAATTGCATGCCATCAGAAACACCTGCCGGTATTTCAAACTCTATCGTCTCTTCAGCTTGAACTCTTCCATCTCCTTTACAATTGGTACAGTTTGCAGTTACTGTCTTTCCTGCACCATTGCAGCTAGGACAAGTCGAAGTAGTCTGCATCTGACCGAGAAATGTATTTCTTACCTCGCGTACAGCTCCTGCACCATGACAAGTGCCACACGTTTTAACAGATGACTTATCTTTAGCACCTGAGCCACCACAAGTCTGACAACTAACCTGTTTATTGACTCGGATCTTTTTCTTTACACCGGAGTGGACTTCTTCAAGGGTCATTTTGATCTTTATCCTAAGATTAGAACCTCTCTGCCCGCCACCCTGACTTCTTCTCTGACCGCCACCGCCGCCTCCAAAAAATGAACCAAAAGGTGAGTCTTCAAAAATATTTCCGAAATTAGCATAGATATCATCCATGCTCATGCCTTGTCCACCAAATCCGCCGCCACCGCCATAGTTTGGATCTACACCTGCATGCCCCATTCTATCATATCGGGCCCGCTTGTCCCCGTTACTTAATATTTCATATGCTTCTGCAGCCTCCTTAAACTTCTCTTCAGAATCTTTATCTCCCGGATTTCTATCAGGGTGATATTGCATTGCCACCTTCCGGTACGCCTTTTTCAGCTCTCCCTCTTCTACACTCTTGGACACTCCAAGTATCTCGTAATAGTCACGTTTGGACATCGTATATTTTTTAAAAATTATCGGGGTGGTTCAATAGTGATTTAAATTGGGCACAATGATAGACATTATATGCCTACTACTACTTTAGCGTGTCTAATTAATTTGTCGTTCAACAAGTAACCTTTTTCAATTGTATCAACTACAGCACCCTTCAAAGCTTCTGTTGGCGCCGGTATATTTGTTATTGCTTCATAAAGATCAGCATCGAAAGGCTTACCATTCGACTCCAACTCTACGAGACCTTTGCTTTTAACAATACTATAGAGTTTATTATAGACCAACAAAACACCTTCTGTGAAAGCGTCCATTTCTGGAAGTGCATCAGCGATCTTCTTCGCCCTGTCAAAATCGTCCAAAACAGGAAGCAATGCTGACAATGTGTCCTGTGACGCTGTTTTCAATAGGTCATACCTTTCTTTTTGTGTGCGCTTTCTGAAATTTTCAAATTCAGCAAACAAACGTAGATTCTTATCTTCTAGCTCACTAACCTTGTTTTTAAGTGCAGTTATTTCATCTATTGGGTCACCTTGATCTTGTTCCTTGTGAGAATCAAAAGCCTCGTCAAGATTATCTTGAAGATCTTTGTCGCTCAACTCTTCGTTATTTATATTATTTTCTTCCATTATTTATATTTGTTTTACTTAGTTGTTGGTAATGCAATATGGCTTCCAAAACCTTTAAAAACGTCAAATTGTCATGTTTGTTTAAATCATTTTATTAGTTTCGCAGCTCAATAAATATCTGAATTAATGAAAAAGATTGTAGTAATAGGTGCAGGAACTATGGGCAATGGCATTACACATGTATTTGCTCAAAACGGGTTCAAGGTCACCATGATCGATATATCTATGGAGGCTCTCGAAAAAGCCAAAAACACCATCGCATCCAATCTTGACAGGATGGTAAAGAAGGAAGCCATCAATGAAGAAACCAAACAAGCTACCCTCGCAAATATATCTATTTCGACCTCACTTGCTGATTCAGGTGCTGATGCCGATATGATGGTAGAGGCAGCAAGCGAACGTATGGATATTAAATTAAAGATCTTTATGGAAGCTGATCAGATCCTTCCTGCTCACGCTATTCTCGCGTCAAATACCAGTTCGATTTCCATCACAAAGATCGCTTCTGCTTCGCGCCGTCCTGATAAGATCATTGGCATGCACTTTATGAATCCTGTTCCTGTCATGAAACTCGTGGAAGTGATCCGTGGATATGCGACTTCGGATGAAACTACTACTACGATCATGGACTTGTCAAGAAAATTAGGTAAATCACCCGTGGAAGTCAATGACTATCCGGGATTTATTGCAAACAGAATATTGATGCCGATGATCAACGAAGCTATTTATTCCTTGTATGAAGGCGTGGCTGGCGTAGGAGAGATAGACACTGTCATGAAACTTGGTATGGCTCATCCGATGGGGCCACTTCAACTAGCTGATTTTATAGGTTTGGATGTTTGCCTGGCCATTCTTCAGGTATTGCAATCCGGATTTGGAAATCCTAAATATGCCCCTTGTCCATTATTGGTCAATATGGTCACTGCCGGTAAGAATGGCGTGAAATCAGGAGAAGGTTTTTACAATTATGCCAATGGTATCAAGGAAGCTGTCATCTCCGAAAGATTTAATCGATAACTCTATTTTCTGTAGTCAAATTTTCTAATTTAAAAGATAAATTATGATTTAATAACTAAAGTCCATCTAACATCTAACATCAGCCATCTAACATTCTGTCTTAACTGACGTAACTTGAGTCGAAAATAATTAGTTCTGTATCCAAATATTACATTTTTAAGAACTATTTTATAACTTTATCACTTTAATATAAAAAATTTAAAAGCATGGAAATCAATCAAAGAAGTACCAACTTCGATCAATACTCAGAAGCCCTTCCTTTTTACGGTGAAGAGGAAAAGAAAGCTTATGTCGCCAGATATATCAGTAAAGTTTACGGATGGATGTTTTTGGCATTATCAGTTACTGCCGTTGTGGCTGGATATGTTTCTCAGAGTGAGGCAATTCTATCAATGCTGTTGTCAAGTAGATTCTTATTCTTTGGACTATTGATCGGACAATTATTCTTAGTAGGATTTTTAACTATGCGCCTTCAAAAGATGAATGTCAATATGGCGACAACTATCTTCTTCTTGTATGCCGCATTGAATGGACTTACTTTCGCAGTATTGCTACTAATGTATACTCCGGCATCCTTAATGGGTGTTTTCGGCATCACAGCAGGAACATTTGGTATCATGAGCGCCGTTGGATATTACACTAAGCAGGACTTAACCGGTTTTGGACAGATTATGCTCTTCGGCTTGATAGGAGTTATCGTCGCCTCTGTCGTGAACTTCTTCATGCAGAGTGAGATGTTGTACTGGATCATATCCTATGTAGGAGTCGCAGTATTTGTAGGATTAATTGCTTATGATACTCAGAAGATCAAAGGATATGCCTTATTAGAGACAGAAGAACAGCGTAAGAAAGGTGCTATACTTGGAGCATTGGCACTTTATCTTGACTTTATAAATTTGTTTATTTATTTATTGAGATTGTTTGGAAGTAGGAAGTAAGACAGATACTAGACACTAGTTACTAGATTCTAGAGGGTAGTATTTGGATCTTGATTTCTGTTTCATATTGTTTCTATCACTTTCATCTATACCGTTTGATCATAAACAATTTATATTATTTGAGTTAGAAATCCTGAATGTTTGGGAAATATAAAAGGAAGATCATAGATGGTTATGGAGAGAAAGGCAATTTCAGAGAAAAATAGCTTTAAATGAAGTTAGTTTTATGATCCATTCTTCAAATCCAGAATTATGAAAAAGTATTTAATATTTCTGTTTTTCCTCATTCCTCAGATGACATATTCACAGCATTATGTCAATAAAATAATACCTACGACATTTGGGAATATAAACGCAACAAATATTTATTTATTCAATGGCCAATATGTAGTGCAGGGTATTTTTGGAAATAACCAATCGTGCATTTTTGACATCAGCCAAGATCTCAGCACCTCCCAACATTACATTTATGACTCCACGGTTTTTTCAAGAGCGCCTTTTAATATTATTGATAATAAAATATTTGCATTTTCAAAAAACAGGTTTTTAGGTAAAGGTCTTGAAATACTCAATTTCAATAATAAATATGAGATAATCAGCAAAAAGAACATTGAAACACTTGGTGATTACAATTTCCCTACCTCAAGTATAAATAATGGAAGTTTTTTATACAACTCGTTTTTCTATTTGCAGAATAATGTTTATAAGTTTGGTTTGAACAAAATCAGTTTGGATGGGCAAACACAATGGACAAGATCTTTTGAAACACAGTCTAAATATATATATCCGTGGGATATTAATTATTCACTTAACCACCACATTCTAACAAGTTATTCCATAGCATACGAGGGTATTTTTGGCACTTTCGCAAGGGTTTTGAAAGTAGATACAATGGGAATAGAAGTTTGGAAATCAGATACTTTAATGAATGTGGAGAGCGGTGGTGCTGCTGTCTGGATGACAGAACTTTCAGACTCCAATATTTTCCTTACCTACAAAGTAAATAAGTTCTTTGATCCGGAGTTTTTTAACCTGCACCCTTATCCGCCTACCTATATCTGGCTGGATAAAAATGGTAAAAAAGTGAAGGAGCTTGTTTTAAAAATAGACCATGACAATGAGGTTTATATTTCTGAATTAAAATCAGGAAAGGGGGACTATTTTTACGTTTATGGACAATTAACTATTTATAATGATGACCATTTTAACGATTTTTATGGATTCATCACCAAATATGCCAACAATGGTGATACCATCTGGACACATACTTACCGACATCCGTCATATAATCAGGAAGATTATTTCCATTATATCAATGACCTCATCGAAGAGGACAATGGCGACCTGACGGTATTGGGTTCGATCGCACCCATAGGAGGTAAAAACGAAGTATGGGTTTTCAGAGTCAATAGTGAGGGATGTTTCGGAACGGACAGTTGTTATCAGTTTACGCTTGGAGATCATGATGTTATAAAGCCAGATGCTATAGAAATAAGTTGTTATCCCAATCCAACTAAAGGAATAGTGACACTCACCGGCCTGCGGTCTCAGTTACATACAATATCCAAATATACAGCATAGGTGGCTGGCTTATGGACAGCTATAAGGAGAGAAACCCGTCAAACATAGACCTTGGTCATCTCGACAGTGGTGTATATGTAATACAGATATCGGATAAAAAGATCACCTATACGCTAAAGGTAGTCAAGCAATAGTAATTTATTAGGCCTTAATTATGAATAAATGTTTAATATTTCTGATTTTCCTCATTCCTCAGATGACATATTCACAGCATTATGTAAATAAAATAGTACCTACAGCATTTTGGAATATAAACGCTTTTAATATTTTTGAAGTTGACAATCAATATTGGATTTCTGGTATTTTTGGAGATAATAAATCGACTATCATCACATTAGACAAAAGCCTTGATCAATATCAATTTTATAGTTTTGATTCATTTTCTTTTTCATACCGACCTTTAACACTATTTGAAGATGAAAAAATCCTGTATGGTAAAAGTAGACATTTAAGTAAAGACTTAAAACTTCTTATGCTTAATGCAAATTTTGAAACTGAGGAACTGTGCAAAGTATCCACTTCCGGCAATTTCAATTTCCCCTCTTCAAGTAGTACTATTGATTCCGGACAAAATATTTATGGGTCTTATAATTATGATGACGGAGAATATAGCAAATTCGGAATTTTTGCTGCCACTAAATATGGAAGTATTATCTGGAACAAAGCATTTGACAATAATATAAAAAAATCCATTTTATGGAAAATACTTATATCTAAATCAAAGCATTTATTGTGTCCCTATTCCGTAGGTTATATTGGAGAAATTGGCGCAAAGGCTAGAGTTTTAAAAATTGATTCTTTAGGAAATGAAATATGGAAATCAGATATAATCCCTGATGTTTTTAATATTAACTCACGAATTTCATTGGTAGAACTTTCAGATTTGAATATTTTTTTTATTTATGAAAAAAACGTATTTCTGGATCCAGAGTTTGTTAACTATAAACCTTACCCACCTTCATTTATTTGGCTAGATAAATACGGAAAGAAAACAAAAGAAACTATTCTAAAAATTGATCTAAAACATGATATTCTCATATCTGAAATGGATGCAGGTAAAGGCGACTATTTTTTTGTTTATGGTCAAGTTTCTTCTAGAGTTGATCAGACTACCAACTTATATGGATTCATAACCAAATATGCCAATAACGGAGATACCATCTGGTCGCATACTTACCGACATCCGTCATATAATCAGGAAGATTATTTCCATTATATCAATGACCTCATCGAAGAAGACAATGGCGACCTCACGGTACTTGGGTCCATCGCACCCATAGGGGGCAAAAACGAAGTATGGGTTTTCCGTGTCAATAGTGAAGGATGTTTCGGAACCGACAGTTGTGATCAGTTTACGCTAGCAGATCATGATGTTATACTGCCAGATGCTATAGAAATAAGTTGTTATCCCAATCCTACTAACGGAATAGTGACACTCACTGGCCTGGCGGTCTCAGGCACCTACACTATCCATATATACAGCATAGGTGGCTGGCTTATGGACAGCTATAAGGAGAGAAACCCGTCAAACATAGACCTTGGTCATCTCGACAGTGGTGTATATGTCATACAGATATCGGATAAAAAGATCACCTATACGCTAAAGGTGGTCAAGCAATAGTAATTTATTAGGCCTTAATTATGAATAAATGTTTAATATTTCTGATTTTCCTCATTCCTCAGATGACATACGCACAGCATTATGTCAATAAAATAATACCTTTTCCCTTTGGCAACCCCAATTTTAAGAATATAGAATATTTCAATGGCAAATATGTTATACCTGTAGTTTATCCAAGCGATTCATCTACGCTGATAGTCACTGATCTTAATACAGAAACTTATTACCATTATGTAGATTTTGTTTTTTCGTTATCGGCCATGACTATCGTAGACAATGAAATGTATCTTTATGCAAAGGATAGGAATTTTTCCAATGATTTGCAATTTGCTCGGTTAAATAATGATTTTACTTACAACTGGAAAAAAGAAATACATACAGCAGGCGATTTTAATTTTCCACTTTCAAGTATATCCCTTGGGCGAAATGTATTTGCGACATATATTTTTGAAACAGGCAATATAAGGAAGTTTGGGATATTTAATATAAAACCAGATGGTACAATCAAATGGAATAAAGTTTATGACAATAATCTAAAGTACGCAACTTTGTGGGACCTTGACAGCAGGAATGGGAATTATATTTTGGGAAGTTATAATGTGACATATACGAATGATTTCAATTCAAGTGTCAGAGTAATAAAGATTGACACTTCAGGTCAGGAAATTTGGAAATCAGATACATTGCGAGGTGTCAATGACAATGATGACCCTGTCTAGATGACAGAACTTTCAGACTCCAATATTTTCCTTACCTACAAAGTAAATAAATTTTTCGATCCTGAGTTCTTTGACCTGCATCCTTATCCACCTACCTTTATCTGGTTGGATAAAAATGGTAAAAAATGAAAGAACATGTAATTAGGATGGACCGGAAGCATGATATTTATATATCAGAAATTGAAGCTGGCAAAGGCGACTATTTTTTTGTTTATGGTCAAGTTTCTTCCAGAGTTGATCAGGCTAACAACTTATATGGATTCATCACCAAATATGCCAACAACGGTGATACGATCTGGACACATACTTACCGACATCCGTCATATAATCAGGAAGATTATTTCCATTATATCAATGACCTCATCGAAGAGGACAATGGCGACCTGACGGTACTGGGTTCGATCGCACCCATAGGGGGTAAAAACGAGGTATGGGTATTCCGCGTCAATAGTGAGGGATGTTTCGGAACGGACAGTTGTTATCAGTTTACGCTTGGAGATCATGATGTTATACTTCCAGAACCTTCCGTGATAAAGTGCTTTCCCAATCCCACCACAGGAAAAGTCTCTCTTTCAGGTATTCCTCTGAATGAAACCTACAATATTAGAATATACAGTATTGATGGAAGACTTATTGTCAGTAATAAAGAAAGAAATCCCTCCGAGATAGATCTAAGTCATATGAACGCTGGCATATACCTCATACAGATAACTGGTGAAAAGGCCAATACAACCCTGAAACTCATCAAAATCTAGCGTCTAGTGTCTAAATCGTCTCTATCTCCTTCAATTTCTCCGTATTCTCATAGACTCTCAAGGCCTCGATGATGTCACCGATATTGCCTTCTATGACGGAATCCAGGTTATAAAGGGTAAGATTGATCCTGTGATCTGTCAGTCGGTTTTGTGGAAAATTGTATGTTCGGACTTTATCACTTCTGTCACCACTACCCACCATTGACTTTCGTTGAGCAGACATGGTGCTTTGCACTTCATTCCTGTTCTTCTCCAGAATCAATTGATAGAGTCTTTGCAGAGCAATATCCCTGTTCTTGATCTGTGATCTGGCTTCTGTACTTTCAGTAATTAAACCTGTGGGTAAGTGGGTAAATCGCACACCGGATTCCGTCTTATTTACGTGCTGTCCACCGGCACCGCTGGCGCGAAAGGTATCTACCTTAAGGTCAGACTTTTTGATATCGACGTCTTCTTCTTCGAGTTTGGGGATGACCGCCACAGTAGCTGCGGAAGTATGGACACGACCTTGAGATTCAGTTTTGGGAACTCTTTGAACACGGTGCCCGCCTGATTCAAATTTTAGTTTGCCATAAACATCTTCCCCACTAACTTCCATGATCAGTTTGCTGTATCCACCTGAATCACCATCGTTAGCTTCAATGGTTTCATGTTTCCAACCTTGAAGGTCGAAATACCTGGTGTACATGCGATACAGGTCGCCTACAAAAATTGAAGCTTCATCACCACCGGTACCTGAGCGGATCTCGAATAATACATCTTTGGAATCTTCCGGATCTGTTGGAATTAGGAGGACTTTAAGTTGGGCTTCGAGTTCCTCTCTTTTATCTTCCAACGCATAGATCTCTGATTTACCCATTTCCTGCAGTTCGGGATCGGGATCGGCCATCATCTCACGGGCAGTGTCAATACTAGAAAGCACGTTTTTATAGACCTGAAATTCCTTCATGATCACCGTCAGATCCTTATATTCCTTATTGACTTTTTTAAATCTGGAAAGGTCCGAAGTAATACCAGGATCGGAAAGTTGTTCTTCTAGCACATGAAACTTATCTTCAATAGCACTGAGCTTATCGAGCATTTGGACAGTATTTTTTTAAATAAAGCGCAAAGATACTCAAATCCTTCCTCCCTTACTTAATATGGGGAAAAGAAAAAGGAATTAGTCCTTCGTGATAAAGTTCTTGATGTTCTGGATAAACTCAGGAGTCACATGAGGTCTGTGAACCTTACTTTTTAGGTAATCTTTGAAATGACTTTGAGGCAACTTGAATTCAGCCGGTGATTGAATTTTATTCTCAGTTATTTTCTTTTGTTCCCCTTTTGAGCCAAGATGATTTAAATTTTGGTCTATTTTGTGTTGCATGACAAAGTAAATTTAATAA
Source organism: Candidatus Brachybacter algidus (assembly GCF_016707225.1). Taxonomy (NCBI): domain Bacteria; kingdom Pseudomonadati; phylum Bacteroidota; class Saprospiria; order Saprospirales; family Saprospiraceae; genus Candidatus Brachybacter; species Candidatus Brachybacter algidus. The sequence goes on from NZ_JADJID010000003.1 coordinate 1,002,660, forward strand.
AAAGGATTATGATTGTTGAGGATTGTTTGCTTCCCCTGCTTTCTCTTTGGTATCTTTGTAACCGAGCTTAGTGGCATATTTTTTAAGTTTTTCTCTTAACATACGCCTTCCTCGGTGAAGTCTGGACCTTACGGTTCCAATTGGAATATCGGTAATTTTAGAAATCTCTTCGTATGTGAATCCTTCAATATCGCAAAGTAAAATTACAGTCTTAAAATCGACAGGTAGAGAATTTATTGCTATGGTGACTTCATCACCAATCAAATTCTGATACATATCCATTCTAAAATCTTGAGCTCCTGCATTGGTCAAGTCATCCTTTTCCAAATATGCGAGGAAATCCTCAAAATCAACCTCAGTCGGACGCTTACTCTTCTTCCTGTACTCATTAATGTAAGCGTTTTTCAAGATTTTAAACAACCATGCCTTAGAATTAGTTCCTTCGGTATAACTATCAATTGACTTGTATGACTTTAGAAAAGTGTCCTGAACTAGATCACGAGCATCTTCTTCATTATATGTTAAATGAAAAGCAAAAGTTGTTAATGCATTAATATGCGGTAACAATTCGTTTTCAAAAATAATATCCTTCTTTTGTAAGTTTTTTCCTGGCATGACTACATAATATCCTTTGCAAATGTGCAAATTTTTAATTAAAAAAAGTGTTTTCTTAAATTATTACCTAAAAATATTTCTATTTACTGATTTGCAGTATAAATCGCAATAATTTTAATTTAATTCGGAGCTAAGCTATTCGAAATATTCTGAAAATTTCTTTACTAAAAAAGTGTGTATAACAAATTGCACGAAGACGAAAAAGAAATGACTAAGAGCATATAGATTCCTCGCTTCGCTCGGAATGACATTATGTCGATGGGATGAGGGGGTATAAAATGGGGTGGCTGCGCCACCCCATTTTATACCCCCTCAGAACAAAGATTCTGTCATTCCGACTGAAAGGAGGAATCTGCCAAATAAAAATCAACTACTTTATTCGCATCCATCTTTTTATAAATTATTTATCAAAAAATATAACTTTTTGTGCGATTTGTTATACACACCTGAAAAAAGCTTTAAAACCACATTTATTTAGTTTTGTTACCTTTGATTAGCGGCACTAAAGCAATGCAAATAATAAACATATTATATAAATGGATTTTATTACTACGATTCTCCTTATGACAACGGAAACCATAACATATACTGTCTTTGGGGCAGTTTTAGTTTTGGCTTTGACATTCGATCTGGGTCTCATGAGCAAGAAAAATAAAAAAGTTACTATTAAAAATGCATTGTATCAGACATTCTTTTGGGTAGGTCTCGCTCTAGCATTCTTTGTCTACATGTGGTCAGCCGAAGGTCAGAAACCTGCACTTGAATATCTAAGTGCTTATCTTATGGAATGGAGTCTGAGCATTGATAACATATTCGTATTTATTCTTATATTTTCTTCCTTTGGTGTCAAAGAGAAATATTTTGGAAGGGTCTTACTTGCGGGTATCATAATGGCCATCGTTTTTAGAATAATTTTTATTTCAGTAGGTGTTGCCCTCGTAGCAAAATTCCACTGGGTACTTTATATTTTTGGAGTTTTTCTTTTGGTCACTGGAATTAAAATGTTCACTTCAGATGATGAAGAGGCATATGACCCGCAGGATTCAAAAATTTACAAGATCATTAAAAAGTTCATACCCATGGTGCCGCACGATGGCGAGGGCAAATATACAGTGATTGAAAACGGCAAAAAATATTATACCACTCTCTTCTTCGTAGTAATTATGCTTGCCATTATAGACATTGTTTTCGCTATGGATTCTATTCCTGCTGTAATGGGTATCGTGGATAATTCACCTGGAAATGAGGATGTGGCCAAACTAGTCATTTATACATCAAATATCTTTGCGGTCCTGGGTTTGAGATCTCTTTTCTTTCTGCTCAGAGGAGCGGTGACCAAATTCGATTATTTGCAGCAAGGTATTGCTATCGTTCTTGTTTTTATCGGAGCCAAGATGCTGGCTGAACATTGGATAAATATGATATTGACTAAAAATGAACAAGTATTTATTTCACTTGGTGTAATTCTTGTTTGTATTTCCGGTTCGATTTTTTATTCTATATTTATATCGAAAAAAGGTATTCCTGCCGAAGTTGGAGAGGAAGAATCCGAGGAAAATTAGTCAATCTTTTAAATTCTTTTATCATGAAACTTTTAACATTAATTTTTTGCTCTTTAATGGCATTCTCAACACATGCCCAAATAAGATCTATGATAGATGCACCGAGTGTATATCTTACTTCACGAGACATTGAAAACGCCTTGAGTCAGGAAGGTCTGGGGTTGGACTTTGGCTATGCCATAGGAACTCATTTTTTTATGACAAAGATTTCTGCCGGTGTTAATGCAACAGCTGATTTTGATGCAGAAAAAATTGACAAAACTATTTTCGTAAATCCTTTCGGAAGGCTGGAGGTCGGTTTAGGTAAATGGAGATCGAATGGACAGAAATGCGCCAAGACCAATTCTAATGCATATACTTTGTTGGCAAAGGGTGGACTGGTCTATAATTTTGGCACTAAAAAAGCTGATCCTGAAAATTTGATCGCCGAAAGGAAGGCGAATTTTGATTACTTTGTTGGCGCTGAACTTGGATTATTTTTCATCAAGGATATGCACAAGAACTCTGAGTATTATCTCTCAGGTGGATATATGCTTGAAAGTAAAAAAATATTCGGTGAACTAGGAATCAGAACTTTCTTAAATACATTATATTCGAGAAGGTAGGGGATTTTAACCTTCTTTTTGAGTTTATTAAAAAAAGCTCGACACTGTCCCACAAAGTGTGTAAGTTGTTTTTTTGGGCTCCCCTAAGCTTTCATATATTTGGTTAATCTCGCTCCAAAGATAATAATAAATTGATTTGTTATTACGCCCCAGTTATGAATAGGCATTGACCATTTCCTTGTGGCTTCCTGGACTGCTAGATAGACCGATTTCATAACAGATTCATCAGTTGGAAAAGAAAGCTTGTTTTTTGTATATTTTCTAATTTTTCCATTCAGATTCTCTATTAAATTAGTTGTATACATGATCTTCCTGATCTCCACAGGGAAGCCAAAAAACGTTGTCAATTCATCCCAGTTAGTCCTCCATGATTGTACTGAATACGGATACTTATCTTCCCAAGTCATTGCAAAGTCCTTAAATGCTGCCTCTGCTGATTGTTTCGTTGGCGCTCCATATATTTTCTTCATATCAGCTGTAAATGGCTTTCGGTCTTTATATGACACAAATTTGCATGCATTTCTGATCTGATGGACAATGCATATTTGAGTGTTTGATTGTGGGAAAACCGTTTTGATTGTTTCCGTAAAACCATTTAAATTGTCTGTAGCTGTTATGAGTATATCATTTACACCACGTGCTTTCATGTCTGTCAATACACTCATCCAAAAGCTGGAGCTCTCTTTCCTCCCTAGCCACAAACCCAACACTTCCTTTATACCATCTTGCCTCAGGCCGATCGCTATATAAATCGTCTTGTTTATTACCTTGGATTGTTCTCTTACCTTAAATACAATTCCATCTAACCAGACAATCAAATAAACATCTTCCAGCGGTCTATTTTGCCATGCTACAATATCCTCTGTTATGGCATTTGTTATTCTTGAAATCGTTGAAGTTGATACTTCTACATTGTATAGATCCCTGATCTGGTTTTCTATATCGCTATTACTCATGCCCCTTGAATACAATGAAATAATGATGTTTTCTATACCTTCAGCCATTCCCTTTCGCTTGGGAACAAGCATCGGCGAAAAGCTACCATCCCTATCTCTTGGCACCTGAATACTATCCTCTCCAAAACTAGTTTTAATCTTCTTATTACTAAACCCATTTCTTGAGTTTGGTGCACCGGTTTTATCGTGCTTTTCATATCCAAGGTGGCTATCCATTTCGCCCTCTAGTATCTTTTCTATCCCTCGTTTTTGAATCGATGTTAGAAAACTCATCAATTCATCTCCTGTCTTAAATTGCTTTAAAATCTCATCACTGATAAAATCTTTTGAATCCATTTGCTTTTTTGTTTTTCGTTATAAATTTATTCATTTTTATAACTTACACACTTTATGGCTTAGTACCAAAAGCTCTTTCAGTAATTCAACATGCTGAAAGAGCTTTTTTGTTTTTTAAATTGCTTCTAAACGATCAAAAATAGCCTATACTTAGGATCAAGAGAAAATGCACGCTCGCATTATTCATTGTTCATTACTCGTTATTCATTAAAAAAGTCCACTCCCTTGGCCCTCTCCAAAGAGGGACAGCTGCTCCTCATCATAATTCCGTTTATTATTGGTTTGATCTGAAATGCTCAAAAATAGCCTGAAGTTAAGATCAAGAGAAAATGCCCGCTCGCATTATTCATTATTCATTACTCGTTATTCATTACAAAAGTCCACTCCCTTGGCCCTCTCCAAAGAGGGACAGCTGCTCCTCATCATAATTTCGTTTATTATTGGATTGATCTGAAATGTTTGGAAATAGCCTGCACTTAGGATCAAGAGAAAATGCCCGCTCGCATTATTCATTATTCATTATTCATTACTCGTTATTCATTACAAAAGTCCACTCCCTCGGCCCTATCCAAAGAGGGACAACTGCTCCTCATCATAATTCCGTTTATTATTGGATTGATCTGAAATGCTCAAAAATAGCCTGTACTTAGAATCAAGAGAAAATGCCGGCTCGTTTATTCTTCGTTTTTCATTTTTCATTCTTCATTATTAAAGTCCACTCCCTCGGCCCTCTCCAAAGAGGGACAACTGCTCCTCATCATACTTTCGTTTATTATTGGATTGATCTGAAATGCTCAAAAATAGCCTGTACTTAGGATCAAGAGAAAATGCCGGCTCGTTTTTTCTTCATTTTTCATTTTCATTCTTCATTATTAAAGTCCACTCCCTTGGCCCTCTCCAAGAGGGACAGCAGCTCCCTCATCATAATTTCGTTTATTATTGGATTGATCTGAAATGCTCAAAAATAGCCTGTACTTAGAATCAAGAGAAAATGCCGGCTCGTTTATTCTTCATTTTTCATTCTTCATTCTTCATTATTAAAGTCCACTCCCTTGGCCCTCTCCAAAGAGGGACAGCTGCTCCTCATCATAATTCCGTTTATTATTGGATTGATTTGGAATGCTCAAAAATAGCCTGTACTTAGGATCAAGAGAAAATGCCCGCTCTGATTACTCATTACCCATTACTCATTACTCATTAATACGGGTCCACATCTACCACACAGCTGATGCCCTTATAATCTGATTGACTTTTGATCAATAATGCAAGATCGCGGACATCCGACTTGATCTTTGACAATATTTCATTTTTGCGTTCGATCTTCAACATTAATTCGAATAAGTACTGATTGTTTATACGCGGTATCAATCCAGGAGCCGGACCTACGACCCTTGCCCCCCAATGCTGCTTCATAATAGCGGCAAATTGCTCCATAGCTGCGGCAGCCTTTTGAGGGTCTCTATGACCAATGACGACTTTGATTAATCTGCAAAATGGAGGATAGATAAAGCCTTTTCTTTCTGCTAATTCTTTTGTATAAAATCCGACATAATCAGCCTTTGTTACATCTTCCAACAAGCTTTGTCTTATGCTTCCATATTGTATAAATACCTTTCCTTGCTCTTCCGATCTACCGGATCGTCCACTTACCTGAACCATGAGCTGGAAGGCTCTCTCATGCGATCTAAAATCAGGAAATCTGGCTAATTGATCTGCACTCACTATGGCTACTAATCCAATATTCTCAAAGTCTAGTCCTTTACTGACCATCTGTGTACCTATCAGAATATCTATTTTACCTGTTTCCAGTCGATGGATCATATCCGACATAGCTGCCTTTCCGCGCACTGTATCGAAATCCATTCGAGCGATGGTCGCCTCTGGAAATAATACCACTAACTCCTCCTCTATCTGCTGAGTTCCAAGGCCTTTATGACTCAAATCCACATTGCCACATTCGGGACATGCAGGGTCCGCCTCCTTATGCCAGCCGCAGTAATGACACAGAAAACTATTGTTATACTTATGGTATGTCATGGCAACGTCACAGTTCTTGCAACGTTTAGTCCATTCACACATGGTGCAAACTAACATCGAGCTGTACCCGCGCCTGTTGATAAATACTATACTTTGTTTACTCCTTTTTAATTGGTCTAACATTTCATTCACCAGAACCGGAGAGAAATGGCTTCCCTTATTTTTAGAATGTTCAATAGTGTTTCTGTTGATTAGTTCGACATGTGGAAGTACTGCATTGCCATAACGCTCCAATAAATTGACTAAGCCATATTTTCCATGAAGTGCGTTGTAATAACTTTCAAAGGATGGTGTCGCAGATCCAAGAATGACTTTTGCCTGATGTAATTGAGCCAAAAACATTGCAGTTTCACGAGCATGATATTTAGGTGTGGGTTCATTCTGTTTATATGAATAGTCATGTTCTTCATCGATGATGATGAGTTTCAAGTCTTTGAAAGGAAGGAAAACACTCGATCTTGCTCCTATGACCAATGGTTTGCCATTCTTTATTTCATGCCATAGATCTATCTTATGATTACTACCAATCGACGAATGGTAAACGCTCACTTCATTTCCAAAATAAGCAGCCATGCGCTGGACTAACTGTGTAGTCAGCGCTATCTCAGGAACCAGAAATAACACCTGATGACCTTTTGACATGGCTTCTTCCATGAGTTTAAGATAGATCAGCGTTTTGCCTGAGCCTGTGATACCGTGAAGCAAGGCAATATCCTTTTCTTTTAGGTGATTTTCAATTTCAGCCTTTGCTCTACTTTGAATTGCTGATAATTCAATGTCTTTCAGATCAAGATCATTATCAGCGTCATATCTGGATATCACTTGATTTTCTACAGTGATGATTCCTTTTTTTCGAAGTGAATTGATGGCAGCATTGCTTCCCGGGAATGCAGTTTCGAGTGCTTTGGCTCTGATTTTTTCTCCGGAATGTAAATGCTGAATACAATACATGACAACTTGTGCCTGCTTGGCGGCCTTTTTAACCTGTTCAAGCACCGACGAAAGAGATTCATTGCTTTTATCGAAGTTAGGAATAATGATCCTTTCAGTTTTAGCTTTATAGGTATATTTTAATTCTTCTTTAAGTTCGATGAAGCCCTTTGCCAAAAGGGAACTAATGACAGGATAGATATTTTTTTTACTCAGGATATTTTCAAGATCGCTGTGTTTGATCTCCTTTTGATATAGCACCGCTGAGGCAAGAAGCTGTTCATCTCCGGTGAGCTCGTGTATAAAGTTGTTAAGATCCTCGTGTCCGAGATAAGTAGTTTCGGAATTTAACTTAATACCTGCGGGAAGTGCTGCATTCATTACTTCTCCCAGTGTCGAGGCATAATAATCAGCTACTTTGACCCATAGTTCCAGCTGTTTAGGTCGGATAATTGGGGCTTCATCCAGCATTCGGACGATAGGCTTCGTTTTGTAATTATCAGGGGCATTTTTATGCAATGAAAATACAATACCGGCATATTTTTTTCTGGGACCAAACTGAACTTCTACTCTGTGACCTATTTCTATTTTATCAATAAATTCGTCCGGAACAGAGAACGTAAATGTGTCTTTGATCGGAAGTGGTAATACGATTTCAGCAAAGACCATTATTTATTGAGGAGATTGGTTATAAAATAAAAGAGCCGGTAAAATTACTACAATGATTGCTGTAATCCTACCGGCCCTTCGATATAAGTACTTTTTATTTTTTAAAAAGACCGCCCAAAAGGCCCATACCCATATTTCCAAGATCATCCATAACTGATCCGTCTCCATCCTTATCCAAAAATCTACCTGCCATAGCTAGTAAAGGATTTTGATCTGAATTGTCAGAAACTGTACCTTGTAGTAAATCGCTTAGTCCGTTTTGATCCAGACCTTGTTGAGATTTAACTTTACCTAAAGCACCCATAACCACAGGAGCTAGTTTAATGAGCATCATACCAATGGAGCTTGTATCCATACCAGTACTTTTGCTAAGGCCTTCTACCACTCCACCTACTTTATCTCCAAAGATATGTCCAATGATTCCTGCACCATTACTAGCCTTTTGGTTTCCTCCATCATCACCACCTAACAAACCCATAATATTGTCAAGTATTCCGCCATCATGGTCCTGCTCAAGGGCATTATTCAATGAAGCCGCGCCTTCCGGTGTGGATGCATTTTTTGACAACGCTCCGATCAGAGTTGACAGAATGCCATTGGTAGCAGCTGATGTTTGATCTTCAGGTGCATTCACCTGCTTGCTTAGCTCAGGGATCAAGGCGCCACCTAATTGGCTTTGGAGTATTTCCATTAAGTTACTCATGTTAAATTCTTTTTTATAGTTAGTAATAAGGTGAGTTATGTTAAGACGTTTTCTATTCGAAAAGTTACAATTATACTCAAATAAAGTAATTTTTTACATAAATGTTATGTTAATTTCTGTCATATTAAATTTATTTTATATATGTTTGTGCTCGTTTTGCATTTCTACTTTTATTTAATTTTTTCAACCAATAAAAAGAGGTTGGAATAATTTTAATACTGGTTTTTGAGTTTTTAAAATGCTTTATTATTTGTACATGAGACATAACATATTCAGAAAAATATTTTTTAGTCTAGCTATTATGCTGTCGCTCACTGGCAGTTCCATCGGTCAATACAAACAAGATGTAGCTAACTATATCCTTACCTACAGGGACATAGCAGTGAAGGAAATGGAGAGAACAGGTATCCCTGCCAGCATAAAACTTGCTCAAGGCATCCTCGAATCCGGTGCAGGAAAAAGTGAACTATCTGTCAATGCAAATAATCATTTTGGAATCAAGTGTGGTAAAGATTGGAATGGTCAAAGCTACTCATTAGAAGATGATGATTTTGACACAGTTGGTGTTTTGACCAAAAGTTGCTTCAGAGTTTATAATGATGCTACAGAAAGTTATATCGCGCATTCGGAATTTCTAAGGAATCCTGCTAAGAATTCAAGATATGGGTTTCTTTTTCGCACTAGATCCAAGGGATTATAAAGAATGGGCTTACGGATTAAAGAAAGCGGGTTACGCTACTAATCCAAAGTATGCTCATATGCTCATAAAATCCATAGAAGAGAATAAATTATACGAATACGATGTATTGACGTCATTTGACGTCGCTGCCAATGTCAACCCTGCCAATCCGGAACCTCCGATATACAATAAAACTGATCAAAAGAAACAGCGGAACATAAACAAACTTTCTTCCATAAATGATGTCAAAGTATTGATGGTCAATGATGGTTCTAGTCTATCAGAAATTGCAGAGCAATATGATGTTTCTATTAAAGAGTCTAATGGCTTATAATTCAGACATCAAGTCCAAGACTATTGAACTCGACAAACAAACCATGATATTTCTTTCTCCAAGAAGAGGCTCATACAGGGGAAAAAACAAAGTGGCATTATGTCAAAAAGGGAGAAGACATCGCTTCTATTGCCAAGGAATATGCAATTAAGGAGTCATACCTTTTGCGAAAAAATAATTTGAAGAAGAAGGAAGAACCGGCAATTGGTTCAAGGTTGGCACTTAGAGGTTGGGCTATATTTCATAAAAAACCAGTTTTGAGTAAAGAGAAAAAAACAATCCTTCCAAAGCAGCCGAGCAAGCCAATAAAGCAGGATGAAGATCATAACTCAGCAGGAAAAGCTCAACCGAATGTGACACATACACCTAAAAGAGAAGTGACAGTTACTATCGCTGATGGAAATCCAACTTCTAAAAATAGCAATGCTTTCCAATATCATCAAATAGAGAAAGGAGACACACTCTACAATCTTTCAAAAAAATACAATACTTCAGTTGATTCAATAAAAACTATAAACAATCTTGGGGATGAAGGTATAAAGATTGGGCAGACAATTAGGATTCAATAGTATCATGAAAAGTAAGGTTAATAAAGTAACTGAAGTTACGGCGTTATGAATAAACTCTAAAAGTATTGCAATTAATCAATCAAAGGCAGAAATTAGAAATTAGAAGTTAGAATCAGACTTCGATGATTGAGAATAGCAAATGAAAATACTGATAGAAATTTAGGAACCGAGCTAACTATATGACAAACATTGTTTTAAATAATTTTATTTACAAATTATTAAATATTTATATTATTGATTACCAATGCATTAATAAACTAAAAAACTTTTGTAAAGTAATAAAGAGTTAAATCAGATTATGAGTAAAGTTCGTTTCTTCTTCATAGTTCTAAAATAATTTGATCCAATATGTGACTAATAATATAAAGTGTTGTCTAAAAGTAGCAATTAATCAAAATAACTAAACATTCATTGAATAGAATATAAATAATCCCATATTTAATTAATGTCCTTGTACAAGTTACAAGAATATTAGTACCACATTTTATATTAAGCTTTTATACACACTTATTTGGGCAGCCTAATCAGCTGCCTTTTTTTATTAATTAAAAATTCAGGAGTTATAAATGAACTTGAAAAGTTTGGTAAGTACTCAATCTGAAGGCAGAATTCTGAAATTAGAAATTAGAAGTCAGAAATTAGAAATTAGAAGTCAAATATTAGAAGTTAAATATTAGGATAATATTTGTTATTATATATTGGAAATAAGGATGATATTTCTTTTAAGAGGACAGCCTAACATAATTGGTTAAAATATTTTTTATGATCTCAGAATATTTTTTGATCTTACAGAATGAAAAATAAGATCTGGATTTATGCTTTAGTTTTTGCAATCTTCAGTTTTACACAATGTAAAATGGATGATGCCAATGCAAATGCGTCAACCATTACTGATTCAAAAGTTGTCGCCGGAAAAGATACCTCGCCACAAATAAGTAAAGGAGAATCCGAAGATCCTTCTGGTGTTTCAATAGATTCCTTAATGCGTAGATATCGATATGACAGCGCTTGGACTTCTATGCCTGAAGTATTACCCGGTGCCATTTTACCACGAAATCGAATCATCGCTTTTTACGGAAATCTATTCAGTAAACGCATGGGTATTTTAGGTGAATTGCCTGAGAAAGAAATGATCGCCCAACTTAAAAAAGAGATGAAAAATTGGGAAGCAGCCGATCCATTAACTCCCCTAGTGCCCGCTTTACATGTGATAGTTACCACTGCTCAAAGGCTGCCAGGACGAGATAAGATGTACAGATTGCGCATGAGTAAGGATATGGTATTTAAAGTTAAAAAAATGGCTGATTCAATTGACGGATTGACTTTTCTGGATCTGCAGATCGGCCATAGCAGCGTAGCAAGAGAACTTGTACCCTGGGACAGTTTGTTAAGCTTGCCTTCAGTGCATCTTGGCTTGGATCCTGAATTCGCTATGCATACTAAAAAGGTACCGGGGACTATCATGGGAAGAATGGATGCCGCTGATATTAATGTTGCAATAGATTTTCTTGAAGAAAAAGTCAAAAGATTAAACTTACCTCCAAAGGTACTTATCATCCATAGATTCAAATCACTTATGGTGTCCAATGCTGATCAAATAAAAAAGACACCTTATGTTCAAGTTGTAATGGATATGGATGGCTGGGGTGCTAAAGAACTGAAATTTCACTCATATAGAGCTTATATTCAAAAAGAACCTGTTCAATACACAGGATTCAAATTATTCTATAATAATGATACAAAATACGGCAAGAAACTGTTGACTCCTAAAGAAGTGCTGACCTTGTGGCCTAAGCCGATGTATGTGCAGTATCAGTGATCAGTGGTCAGTGGTCAGTGGTCAGTGGTCAGTAATCAGTAATCAGTAATCAGTAATCAGTAATCAGTAATCAGTAATCAGTAATCAGTAATCAGTAATTAAAAGTCTAGAATTATAAGTACAGTTCCTTGTATTCCAAAATTTCACAGGTATAGAGAGGCGTGAAAGGTCGTTTCCATCCAGCGAATTGCGAAAGCTGTTCGATGATAAATTGTGAATGGTAAATTTTAAATATGAGCGTTCTTTTAACCTTCTCACCCTATCACCCTATCACCCTATCACCTAAATCCATTGCATTTAAAGTACTCAAATGGCTCCTTACAATCATCACAGCGCATCATCGCCTTGCAGGGAGTGGATCCAAAAGCTGAAATTAAGGAAGTATTTTTTGAACCGCATCTAGGACAAGACAAATGACTAACTCCGTCGATTAATTCAGATATTCTGGTTGAGATATCAGGTGCTGCCATCCCATAAGCCAGGATGGCATCCATGCCTTGCTGACTTATCCTGTCTGTGCTCCAATGTGGTTGACGTAATAATTCCAATTTAATTTCTCTGTAACCAGCATCGTATAATTTCTCTCTGACTAATAATTGGATGATGTCCATCGCCGGGCAACCATTATATGTAGGTAATAAACCAATGTATATTTTGTCCTGTTTTATTTCAATTTTTTCCACAATTCCTAGGTCCACTATGCTTAACACAGGAATTTCAGGATCTTTTACTTCATGTAATAGATTTAAAATATATTCCTTTTCAGAGAGCTTTATTGAATGCATAATTACCAGTTTTGACCGGGATAAGACCTCTGTAGGTGTTGCATTTCCGCAAGAATAAAACCAAGATGTTCGCTGTGGATTCCCTTTTTTCCTCCGGTAATGATATTCTGGCTTTTTGGAATTTGGAGGTTTGCTCTTTTAATTATTTGCTCCAAATTAAATGCATATTGACCTTTCAGTTCATTGAGGTCAGGAGCTATTCCCAGTCCATGCATTTCAAGATCAACTCCGCTTGGTTGTATTAGTTCTAGATGAAAACGCCACATTTTATTAAGTCCTTGCTGCACTCTTTTGTTACTTTCTACTGTACCATCCCCCAATCTGACGAGCCATTCATTTGCCCATTTTACATGATAGGTAGTTTCAATTTGACATTTGTGGGCAATCTCTGCAACCACAGGCTGACTACTTTTAGCTAGTTCTTTAAATAAAAGTAATTTAAAATTATCATGTAAAAATTGCCTTGCCACTGTCTGCCCCCAATCTCCGTTTGGTTGTTCTACAAGGATGACATTTCTGTATTCAGTATCACTTCGAAGATAAGCCAACTTGTCTTCATCGAGTTCAGCACTTGTTTGTTCTGCAGCATACTGATACCAAAGTCGTGATTGTCCCAATATATCTAAAGCAATATTGGTCAATGCAATATCTTGTTCTAGAACCGGTCCATGACCACACCATTCGGAAAGCCGATGACTCAATATCAATGCATCATCGCCCAATTGGATCAAGTATTGAAACAAAGGACTTTCATTTGCTATCATAGAAAATTAGAAATTAGAAATTAGAAATTAGTGGTCAGTGGTCAGTGGTCAGCGGTCAGGAGTCAGTGGTCAGTGGTCAGTGGTCAGTGGTCAGAAGTCAGAAGTTAGAAGTTAGAAGTTAGAAGTTAGAAAAAGATATCTTCTAGAACTATTTTACTATCTGCTATAATACTTTGCTCTTTAAAGACTACATATGCTTCACTTCATCCGGCAAATCATAAAATGTCGGATGTCGATAAATCTTACTTTCTGCCGGCTCAAAAAACTCTTCATTTTGTTCCGGATCAGAAGCGACAATTTCTTTGGACGGCACCACCCAAATGCTATTTCCTTCCATTCGCCTCGTGTATACATCTCTTGCATTTTCTATTGCAGTTGATGCGTCTGGTGCATGGAGACTTCCCACATGCTTGTGCTGCAATCCGTTTTTACTTCGGATGAAGACTTCGTATAATGGCCACGTACTCATATTGTAAGGAATGAATAATGAATAATGAATAATGAATAATTGGGTTTGTAGAATATTGATAATTTCGGCATTGATTGCTATTTTATTTTCTATTTAAGTTTGCTTTTGCTGTATTGATGCTTGCTGTTAGTAATTTTAATAATTCCTGACATGGTATAATTAATTTTTCAAATAATTGCGGTGAGACATAGTCTGTATCTTTCATTAACATCAACCAATATTCTGTTTCGTTTGCCTCCTTTAAAGCAATCGAAAACTTATTTATGAAATCAGGTTTTGACTGACCATATTGCCCCTCTCTAATTAGAGCTCCAATAGAAGTGCCACTCTTTAGCAATTGTCTGCTTAGGACATATTCCTTTTTGTCAGTTGTAAGAATTTTGTAAACCATTATTATTTCCTTAGAAAAATTATATGATTTTTCAATTAAAATATTCTCTTTCATGGGTATTTGAGTTTTATTATTTATATTATTTTTTTTAAATATTTATTTCTGCGAAATTTAGAACAAATTACTTTACAATTTCCATTCTTCGCAATATTATTCATTGTTCATTATTCATTATTCATTATTCATTGTAAAATGTAAATTATTCATTTTAACAGCGTGCGCCATCGCAGCTTCCCTCACCCACTGTCCGTCATCCCATGCCTTTCTCCTTGCCTCTACACGCTCTTCATTACATGGACCGTTGCCTTTGACAACTTGCCAGAATTCTTCCCAGTCTATCTCTCCAAAATCGTAACCTTGTTTTTCTTCGTTCCACTTCAGATCTGGATCAGGAATTGTCAAACCTAAAAGATCAGCCTGTGGTTTTGTCATGTCTACGAAACGTTGACGAAGTTCATCGTTACTAAATCGTTTAATCTTCCAACGCATACTTTGTTCCGTATGTGTTGAGTCCTTATCTTCCGGGCCGAACATCATAAGAGATGGCCACCACCACCTGTTCAACGCATCTTGAGCCATAGCTTTTTGTTCAGCAGAACCCTTGGATAGTGTAAGCATTATTTCAAAGCCTTGACGCTGATGAAAGGATTCTTCCTTGCAGACGCGCACCATCGCTCTGGCATAAGGGCCATAAGATGCTCTGCAAAGAGGCACTTGATTCATGATAGCAGCTCCATCTACCAACCAACCAACTGCGCCCATGTCCGCCCAGGTAAGTGTAGGGTAATTGAAAATACTTGAATATTTAGCTCTGCCGTCATGTAATTGCTCGAATAAATCATCTCGCTCCACGCCCAGCGTTTCGCAAGCACTATAAAGATAAAGTCCGTGACCCGCTTCATCCTGTACTTTGGCAAGTAAAATAGCTTTTCTTTTCAGTGATGGTGCACGCGTAATCCAATTTCCCTCAGGCAACATTCCCACCAATTCTGAATGAGCATGTTGTGCAATCTGTCGAATTAAAGTCTTCCGATAGTGATCCGGCATAAAATCATTAGGCTCAATCTTCTCGTCCTTTGCTATGCGTGCTTCAAATTTAACCTCTAATTCATTCATGATGCTTCGATTTAATATTATTGTTAACTAACAGTTGTTCGGCTTTAATTGTTTATAGTATCAATCCATTGCAAATCAACTGATTGACCTGTTTTTTTAATAGATCAATATCCAATGTTTTATTTTCTTTAAAATAGAAATTCAACCATTTTAATGAGGATAGAAAGTGGTACAATAATACTTTCTGATCAATGGACTTGAACTTGCGCGATTCTATACCTTGTTGAAAGAAAACTAATAATTTATTTTCATAATTTTGGCGCATTTCTTTAAAGTGCTCCATCTCCCCATCTTTCAAGTGCTTCCACTCTTCCTCAAATACCTGCATACTCGCCTGATGCTTAGCTGCCAAATCAACATGCAGATGAATGATGCCTTTGAGTTGCTTCTTGTAAGAAAGTTTATTGTTCAATAGGATTGTCAACCCTTCAATATATTCCTGCCCAATAGAGAAACAAATAGATGAAAGAATTTCCTGTTTGGAAGAAATATGGTTGTATAGGCTACTTACCTCCACGCCAACAGCCTCAGCTATATCTCGCATCGTTGCTCCGGCATAACCATGAGCTTTGATGATCTTGGCTGCCTCTGAAAGTATGTGGTCTCTTCGGTTCATTTGGTTGGGTTTAAGCTTTAGGCTTAGTTATTTTTCTTTTGCAAAGTTCCTGTCTTAAATTTTAATTTTAGCATCCTTTACACTTTATTTCTAGTTTCTGACCACTGACCACTGACCACTGACCACTGACCACTGACCACTGACCACTGACATCAATAATCGTAATCCACAAACAGCTCATCTTCTCTTGGATGTGATTGACAAGTCAATATAAATCCATCCTGCAATTCGTCCTCCTCCAATGAATAGTTTAGGTCCATATGCACTTTTCCTCTTCCCAAATGCGCTTTACACGTACTGCATACGCCACCCTTACAAGCATATGGAAGATCAAGGCCATTTTTTATACCCGCATCCAATATGCTTTGCTTATCATATGCCAGATCGAATGTGGTCTCCTTCCCATCCAGACGAACTGTCACTTTAGCTAGTCCTGTAGTCGAAACAGTTGCCTGTTCAACTGCCTTGACGGCTCCGGTATGGAACAATTCAAAATGAACTTGTGGTGCAGGTATACCGTAAGTCTGTAGTAATAGGTCTTTAATTACCAAGGTAAGATCTTCAGGTCCACAAATAAAATATTGTGCCAACTTTGGTTCATTAATGAACTGGTCGATCAATGAATTACATTTCTGGGAGGACATTCTTCCGTAGAACAGCTCATTGTCTAGTTGCTCTCTGCTGAAAATATTTACCACTTGGAGCCTTGTGAGATTTTTATTTTTCAAACCATCTAACTCATCTCTGAACATCATAGAACCAATGTTCTTATTGCTGTAGAACAATAAACATTGAGCATTCGGGTCACTTTCCAGTTTTTCTTTTATCATAGAAATAACAGGTGTAATACCACTTCCTGTCGCAAAAAAAACAAACTGACCGGATGCAGCCTCTTTATTATTGACAACAAAATTACCAATGGGCGGCATGACTTCAAGCACATCTCCCACTTTTAACTTATTGAGTGCAAAATGTGAAAAAACATCCTTAATGGCCCTCCTATCTGAAGTCGTCCTTCTGAAGGGCTCGTGCAAATCGAATAAGTCCGACGTAGCTCTTCCCCTTCATGAAATAATTTAATGGTAATATTTTGACCCGCGACGAATTTAAAATTAGCTGCTCCATTTGTGTTAAATCCAATTATGACGCTATCCTCCGTTTCTTTATGAAGATAATCTACTGTCAATGGATAAAATTGATAACTCACGTTTATGATTTTTTTGCAAATATAGTTAAATATAATACTTAGCGAACATCTGTTAGTTTACTTTGATTTAATTCAGCAAATTAATTACAAACTAAAATTTTAGATTATCTCTGACCTCACCTAAAAATTGCTAATATTATGATGTCTAAAATGAGGTGATTTATTTTAAGAAAATATTATCATTTAAAAATTAAACCTTTACTTGCAAATTCGTTTAAATATTTAGTTTGGAAAAAGTCGTTGCCGGTAATATAGAAATAATGACTTGCCAATATAATTTTTATACATTTACTCCATGAGCAGACGAACGATATGGTTATTGATCACCCTGATGAGTATCGCACTCATTGGTCTCGGTGCGATACAGTACTATTGGATCGCCAGTGCCATCAAAACTTCTGAAGATAAATTCAAAACAGATGTATTCGATGTGCTCAATAAAGTGGCCGATCAATTAAGGAATGCAGAAAGATTCAGGATTTACCAGCAGACATTTGGGTCTAAATCCAGCAGTCAGACTATGGCCGATGAATTTGAATATGAAAGTCTTCGTCGTATGTTCAATGAGACTAGCCTTGCAGAACGAATTAAAGTAAATCAACTAAACAACTTTATAAAGGTCGGTCTTGCCGATAAGGACATTAAAGATGAATTTACATACGGCGTCTATTCACTGACAGCTAAGAGTTTTGTTATTCTAAACGGTTATTATGCAGTAGAAAGCTTCAATAAAAACGTATATCACAGCTCAATGGACAAGGGCTTATTTAACACTAATTTTAAAGTTTCGATATTCAACGATAGCGGAAGTCTGGAACATGGGCTGCTGATGATCTATTTTCCAAATAGGTCTTACTTTGAACCGATTTGGTGGATCATTATTAGTTCAGCAATATTCACCGCAATCATTCTCTTCACTTTTATATTTACTATTTATGAGATATTGAGACAAAAGAAATTGTCCAATATGAAGAATGATTTCATCAATAATATGACTCATGAATTTAAAACACCCATTGCTACTATTTCACTAGCCACAGATAGTATTAAGAATGTCAATATAATATCGAACCCGGATAAGATCATGCGCTTCCTGGGGATCATAAAACAGGAGAACAATAGAATGCTGAATCAAGTGGAGAAGGTTTTGCAGATGGCACTGATCGATCGTCAGAAACTGAAATTAAATATTTCTGATCTACACCTTCATGACATCATAAAAACAGCTGTGGAGCATATAAACCTTCAGGTAGAACAGAAAAATGGTTACATTGAAACCTTCTATGAAGCAGATCCAGACGTAATTCAAGGCGACGTCACTCATATATCAAGTATGGTCCATAATCTACTTGACAATGCTAATAAATACTCTCCTGAATATCCGGAACTTACGGTAACTACTAAAAATACTGCTGAAGGTATTGATATTATTGTTTCAGATAAAGGTATTGGAATGTCTAAAGATCAGAAAAAACATATATTTGATAAATTTTATAGGGCAACCAGTGGAAACCTGCATGACGTCAAGGGTTTCGGATTAGGTTTAAGTTATGTAAAGGCCATGATGGCAGCTCATAAAGGAAGTGTAGATGTCAAGACAGAACTAGGCAAAGGAAGTACTTTTACACTTTCTTTTCCTTACAAGCAACAAAACGACGATTAAAATACGTTAAATGTAAATACTCTTAACAAAAGTTAAAATTTAGAAGAATGGGTTCAAGTGCACAAAGGATATTATTAGTTGAGGATGATCAGAATTTTGGGGATGTATTAAAAAGTTATCTGGAGATGAATGACTATGAGGTAGAACTAGCCAAGGATGGTGTCTCCGGCATGGAATATTATCGTAAAGCGAAGTATGATCTTGGTATATTTGATGTCATGATGCCCAGAAAAGATGGGTTGACATTAGCAAAGGAAATCAGGGAAAAGGATAAGGAACTGCCCATCATCTTTCTCACTGCTAAAAACATGAAAGAAGACATCATCCAGGGTTTCAAAGTTGGAGCAGATGATTATATGACAAAACCTTTTTCTTCTGAAGAATTGTTGCTAAGAATACAAGCGCTATTAAAAAGAAGTGCACCCAAAGTGGACGTCGCCGACGAAATTACAGATTACACAATTGGAAAATATGAATTCAATTTTCCATTGCGTATCCTGACTTATACACCAGAAATAGGCGATGAGGAGAAACTCTCTCCAAAGGAAGCAATGTTGTTAAAAATGTTTTGCCAAAAACAAAATTTTGTACTTCAGCGATCAGATGCATTAACCAAGATATGGGGTGAGGACAATTATTTCACTGCGCGCAGTATGGATGTATTTGTCACCAAACTAAGAAAATATCTTAAAAAAGATGAAAACATCGAGATCGTAAACATTCATGGAAATGGATTTCAGTTGTTAGTGAAGGAACCCGTATAGCATTACTTCATAGAAAGTTACATATCCAAACATACAAGTCTGTGTGTTTGGATTTTTTTTGCGTTTAACCAACGCTTTTCAAGTAAAATACATCCTCTATGTATTGAAATTAGGATGAAGTTACCCGGTAACATCCTCAATAATTGCGACACTCAATATAAAATGAATAATGGTGATATAAACACAAAATGTTCTTGAGAAGTGCAGAGATAGAACTAAAAAATTATCCGAAAATTCCATTCAAAAGTCATCATAGAAATCTGTTGAATATGTGGACACAATTTAAATCATGAGTTACATTAAGGAAGCGGACCATTCTGAAAAATCAGTTATAAATGCAGCTTATGACAATGCCTCAAATGATCTTGTCCAAGAGAATAATGTCACCGTGCAGAGAAAAGCTGCTGTGTTTAATTTGATCACAAATGTAACCACTCAACCAATCCAAAAAAAGGCAGAAGGGGAATCAGAAAAGAAAAGCGACCTGCTTCCTGGTCTTGGAGACCATATAATGGATTCCGGTGGAAGTGCGGATGAGAACAATAAAAAGGAAAATAACCGCTTTCACTCACCACCCTTTCAATTAAAAGCCGATAGCACAAAACCTATTCAAAGAGATGAACCGGAAACAAAGGAAGAACCCAAAGATGAAAGCCCAAAAGTTAAAGGTGGAATAATCACCGTAATTGACGACAATAAATTTATTGATTATAGTGGCACATACGATGAGATAGTGGCTCAGCTGTCGAATAAGACAGAATCTGGAGGTATTCTGCCTGTTGTTCCTGCCAACATCAACTTTGTTGAAAACGCTGATAAAAAGACTGTTTCAACGACATTCACCGTTAAGATAGTCAAAACTATGCCACGATGGACAGAATATTCCACAATCAAAGCCTCGATCGCTGGAGAAAAAGATGAAAAAGAAAAGGATTACAAAACTCGGATCATTGCAGCATGGGATAAAGTATATGCCAGTCTGAATGCTCATGAAGAAGAGCACAAAAAAGACGAACGTAAAATTTATACAGATTTAAGTAGAGAAATTCAAGGAGAGACACAAACCAAAGCTGGCCAACTAATTGATGCGGCTGCAGAGACCGGTAAAACCAAAACCGCGGAGTTTCATGCTAAAAAAGAATCTGCGATCTTAAAATGGCCGATTGTAGAAAAGGATTTGAAGAAGGTGGAGTAGCAGGAATTTGTACACTGAATTTACGGAGCTGATTTAGAAATTTTATAATAGGTAATGGGTAATGGGTAATGGGTAATGGGTGATGGGTAATGGGTAATTTAGTTAAGAAAGAACTCATTTTTCTATATAACTAAAACTAAATTTTTACAGTTCAAGTATTTGACATAAGTTGTTTAGATTTAAACTTTATACGCTCATTTTAGCATTCGCCCAAAAAAGAATTATTAGCCACTAATTGCACGAATGATGCTTTGCATCTAACACGAATTTATTCGTGAAAATTAGTGAAATTATCTGCGATGTTGCTTCGCGGTAGTGGCTAAAATATGTGGAGTTTTAATCTATTATAAAAATTAGTGTCATCTCCGTTACGTTTTCATCAAGTTATCTATTTTGATTTTGGAAGCAAAGAATTCCAGGTTAACTAATTTCTAGCTTCTTCTATATAACTAAAACTAAATTTTTACAGTCCGAGTATTTGACATAAGTTGTTTAGATTTAAACTTTATACTCTCATTTGAGCATTCGCCCAAAAAAGAATTATTAGCCACTAATTGCACGAATGATGCTTTGCATCTAACACGAATTTATTCGTGAAAATTAGTGAAATTATCTGCGATGCTGCTTCGAGGTAGTGGCTAAAATATATGGAGTTTTAATCTATTATAAAAATTAGTGTCACCTCCGTTCCATTTTCATCAAGTTATCTATTTTGATTTTGGAAGCAAAGAATTCCAGGTTAACTAATTTCTAATTTTCTTAAAAAGATATAAATACAGTTTTTTACGAAACACCCATCTAACATTTACCATCTACCATTCTTCACCCACTCCTCTGCCTCCTTCAACCGCTCCTGACTCCCCGTCTCCAACCAGACCGTATCCTTTCCCGCTTTATAAGCCTGAATATTGACCTCATTTATACAGGACAAATAAGCAGGTATCATTGGAAAAGGTTTGTCACCATACATTTCAGCAAATCTCTCCACCAATGACCTGTCGATCATATGAATTCCACTGAATGCGAAAAAAGAGGAGTTTGGTGCGTTTTCTATGTCGCCAATACTTTCTTCTGTCTTATAATTATACCAACCATTAAGATGGTTTTCCGCATTAAAAACAAGTTTTCTGGTGCTTTCCCGCTCCTGTACGATTAATGTCGCTGAACTGTCTGAAGATTCGTGTGCTGAAGCAAGTTCCTGAAGATCGAGATCCGTTATCACATCCGTGTTGAAGATTAAAATGCTGTCTTCCTCATTCATCAATGGCAAAGCAGCTACAAGCGCTCCACCGGTGTCTTTTAGTTCTGCCATTTCGTCCGAAATTAGAATTTCAGCCTTGTAATGATGATTGTTAATATGTTCAATGATCTGCTCTCCAAAATGATGCACATTGATGATGATCCTATCGAAACCATATGACTCCAGGTAGGCTATGGCATGATCGATCATACATTTGCCGGCACATTTGACCAATGCCTTTGGTGTATGATCTGTCAATGGCCTGAGACGAGTCCCAAAACCTGCAGCTAGAATGATAGCCTGCATGATTATTTTTTTATCGGTGCCTTTTTAGCAGGTGCTTTCTTTATCGGAGCTTTCTTTGCAGGAGCTTTTGCTTTTTTTGCAAATGCGCCAGGTTCCTGAGTTTCGATGATGGCCATTACTTCCTCAAGAGAGATATTTGCCAATTGGTCATCAGTAAAGTTTTGTCCATCTTTATTTTTACCCAACTTCAGCATTGTTTTGCCAAATTTTATGAACGGACCCCAACGGCCATTCTCGATGGATATTTTCTCACTTTCCCACTGTCTGATGTATCTGTTGGCTTCTTTATTGACCTTCATTTCGATCAATTCTTCCATTTCTGCCTGACTAATTGTTTCCAGATTATATCTACGAGGAACGTTGATATACAGGTCATTCCACTTAATGAATGGTCCGAATCTTCCTGTTCCTTTTGTGATGCCTTTTCCTTCAAACATTCCTACAGCTGCTTCAGACTTTCTTTTAGCTTCTATGACTTCAATTGCACGATCGAGATCTACACTATATGCATCTTCTCCTTTCGGCAAGCTCACAAAAGCATCACCAAATTTCACATAGGGACCGAACCTTCCGATATTGACTGAAACAGCAAGACCTTCATATTCCCCCAGATCCATCGGCAATGCAAATAATGCGAATGCCTCTTCCAATTCAATGGTTTCCAAAGACTGCCCTGGCTTAAGGTTGGCATATTGGGGTTTTTCGTCTTCACCCAATTCTTCCGTTTTACCGATCTGAACGATTGGCTTACCATATCTGCTCAGTCTCACTAGTATAGATCTGCCTGATGCAGGGTCTATTCCCAGAACACGCTCTCCGCTTGCCCTTGCAGCATTTTCTTTGGTTTCTTCAACAGTTTGATGAAATGGATTATAGAAACTACTGATCATCTTCGTCCATTCAAGATTGCCATCAGCGATGATATCAAATTCTTTTTCGATCTCCGCAGTAAAATGATAGTCCATGACCTTATCGAAATGCTCATTCAGAAAGTCTGTCACGAGCATACCCATATCCGTTGGAAACAGCTGATTTTTGCTTGCTCCGGTATTTTCAGACATTACATCACCGGTGATTTTATCAGCCTTGAGGGTCAGTAATTTATAATTTCGTTTGACGCCATCTCTGGATTCTTTCACCACATAGCCCCTGTTTTCCTCCATGATCTTAGAGATGGTTGGTGCATATGTAGATGGCCTACCGATGCCCAATTCTTCCATTTTCTTTACCAAACTAGCCTCCGTATATCTTGCAGCAGGTTTAGTAAATCTTTGTGTAGCCGTCATCTCGTTCAGTTTAAGCGGTTGACCGACAGTCACTGGTGGTAGCAAGGTATCTAGTGTATCATCTTCTTCATCATCCACAGATTCGAAATATACTCTCAAGAATCCGTCGAATTTAACTACTTCACCGGATGCTCTCAGGAATTGTCCCGGATGCGCAGCGATGGCGATATCAATATCTGTTTTTTCAAGAATAGCATTTGCCATCTGTGAAGCAATCGTTCTCTTCCAAATCAGTTCGTACAGTTTTTCCTGGTCCTTGTCCTGGTTGTGGATGGATTTATTTTCTATATACGAAGGTCTGATGGCCTCGTGCGCCTCTTGTGCAGAATCATTCTTCGTTTTGTATCTTCTGGTCTCTACATATTTTGCACCGAATGTCTGTTCGATATTTTGTGCGATTTCTGTAAGAGCTGTTTCACTCAAATTGGTTGAATCCGTTCTCATATAAGTGATAAGACCGGCCTCGTAAAGTCTTTGTGCCGCGATCATCGTGCGCTTTACCCCAAAACCCATCTTGCGACTGGCTTCCTGCTGTAGCGTTGAAGTAGTGAAAGGGGGAGCCGGTTTTCTGCTGCCCGGTTTGACAGTGATGTTGTGTACTTTATAAGTGGTGCCGATACATTTCTCTAAAAATGCCTGTGCGTCACTTTCTACTGCGAATCTTTTGTCAGATTCAGCGATTAGTAAGGTCTTTTTCTCATTGCCCATTTCCACAGGGAAGGATGCTTTGACCTTGAAAAAAGTCTCTACTTCGAATTTTGTGATCTCTCTTTCTCTGTCCACCACGAGTCGCACAGCCACTGACTGAACTCTTCCTGCCGACAAAGATGCCTTGATCTTACGCCACAATACCTCTGAAAGTTCGAAACCTACGAGTCTATCCAGGACTCTTCTCGCTTGCTGGGCATTGACGAGATCCAGATCCAGATTCCTGGGAGATGCCACTGCACTTTGTATTGCGCTCTTTGTGATCTCTCGGAATACGATGCGTTTTGTGGTGCGTGGATCCAGGCCTAAAACTTCGCAAAGGTGCCAGCTAATTGCCTCCCCTTCGCGATCCTCATCCGTAGCGAGCCAGACTTCTTCAGACTTCTTCATAGTGTCTTTGAGGTCTTTGACTACGCGGGCTTTGTCGGGAGTGACGACATAGTTTGGCTTGAAGTTGTTCTGTATATCTATACCATTGTTGCCTTTATCCAGATCGCGAACATGACCGAAACTAGATTTTACGACAAAATCTTTCCCAGAAATTTTTCAATTGTTTTTGCTTTGGCGGGGGACTCTACGATTAATAATTTTTGACCCATCTTGGTTTGTACCTTTAGAAATAATGAAAAATGGTGCCAATGTCACTTTCAATCTTGCCACATTTTCGCTGCTGACATTGGTGATTAGCGCATTTGATAATTCACTTTTTACTTGAAAACATACGATTCCAACCAATAAAAAGTCCATCTGATCGCTCATAAAAACACCACAAACATATAACAAGATATTTGTAAATGATAAAAAACATATATTTCAATGTCATTATGTGCCGGTACTCACCTATTTTTGCAGCCATTATGGGATTATTTGATCTATTCAGAAAAAAGGAAAAAGAAGGGGAAGCCGAAATGAAATATCTGATCGCCGGACTCGGCAATATGGGCGCTGATTATGATGGTACACGTCACAATGTAGGTTTTGAAGTGTTGGATTACATGGCCGCAGAGGCGGGAGCGGCCTTCAAACATGAGCATCTGGGTGATGTCGCCATCGTCAAACATAAAGGAAGAACATTTTATTTGCTCAAACCATCCACTTATATGAATCTCAGTGGCAAGGCGGTGCGATATTGGTTGCAAAAATTGTCACTCAAGCAGGAAAGTTTGCTCGTAGTGACGGATGACCTGAATATTAAATTTGGTAGCGTGCGCATCCGTCCTAATGGATCTGATGGCGGACACAATGGCCTAAAACATATCAATGAAACCTTTGGCAATCATGTTTATGCCCGTATGCGCGTCGGTATCGGAGACAATTTTTCCCGAGGTCGACAAGTGGATTATGTGCTGGGTAAATGGGATAAAAAAGAACAGGAAACGCTTCCTGACATCATCAAACATGCGGCAGGTGGTGTTTTTGCATTCGGGACGATCGGTATTACAGAAGCGATGAATAAATTTACAAAAAAATAAGATGCAGACATTTGCAGCATTTCTGAGGGGTATCAATGTCGCAGGACAGAAGTCGATCAAGATGGTCGAATTGAAGGCGATGATGGAAGATCTGGGATTTGAGGAAGTGCAGACCTACATCCAGAGTGGAAATATATTCTTTAAAAGTAAGGAAAAAGAGGAGGGAAAGTTGCAGGCTAAGATCAAAAAAGGCATTCTCGATACGTTTAATTTCGTCGTTCCGGTGCTCGTCTGGCCTACTTCCTTGATCAATGAATACCTGAAATCCAATCCATATCTATCTAAAAAGCCGGAAGAAGGTAGACTTTATTATACCTTACTTTCAGAAAAGCCAACAAAAGAAAATGTAGAAAAACTCATGGCACTCGCCAATGACATCGACTTATACACTGTCCATGAAAAGATCATCTACATTCTGGTCAACACGAAGTACAGTGATTCCAAATTCTCCAACAACCTCATCGAAAAAGTGCTGAAGGTAGAAGCGACTACCAGGAATCATGCGACGATGGTGAAGATGGGAGGCGGGTGATGGGGTTGATGGGTGAATGAATTTAAAAGTAATTAATTAATAATACAATCCAATTTTTACTAAGATTTATTTTTCTCCAGAGACTAAAGTCCATTCACTTGTCATTTGTGATCCGTCAGCTAAAGCTGGCGTCTATTCATCGTGCACATTTATATCCCTTAATTTATAATTTCATCCTCAAAAATCAAATTTCAATCTCAAACAATCTCCAATCTTCAAACCAAAAAATACTATATTTATCGAAATTTTTAAATAACATTCGATGATAGTCAGATTTACATGCCTTTTTCTTCTTTTAAATTTTTCTATGCTCAAGGCCCAGGTCGTGGTCAATGAGTTCTCCGCCTCCAATCTGGCAAGCTACATGGACAATTATACCAAAGCTGAAGACTGGATAGAACTATACAATACAAGCGATTCTGAAGTGAATCTGGAAGGATGGTACCTCTCCGATAATGACGCCAAGCCGACCAAATGGTCCTTTCCCACAGGTGTCAAAATATCAGCACACGACTACCTGGTCGTATTCGCATCCGGCAGAGACGAATTCAAAAATGGTAAGGTGCACACTGATTTCAAATTGAATCAAACAGAACAAAAAGATTATGTCATTCTGTCCAAACCTGACAAATCTCTTGTTGACAAAATAAAACTGCCCATCACACAAGTCGAACAAAGTGTTTGCCGTTCGATGGATGGCGGCGCAGCATGGGTCTACAGCACCATCGCTACACCCGGTGCCAATAACCAATCTACCGAAGGTTATCAATTCAGTGCTTACAGCGCCAAGCCACAAGTGACTGTGACTTCAGGCAACTTCGATAATACGGTCGTCGTTCGGTTATTAAACAGCTTTCCGGACAATGTAAAAGTTAGATATACACTGAATGGTTATGCACCATCCCAGACATCAGCATTATTTCCGGATAGCATCGAAATTGCTGCTACTACCGTATTGAAGCTCATCGCATTCGATGATGATACTACGATATTCCACAGCTTCTGTGAGTTCAACACTTATTTTATTAATGAAGAATTTTCGGTTCCGGTATTTTCTGTTGCCGCAGATAAATTAACTGATCTGGCAGAAGGAGAGAAGGAATTGAGACCAGTCGGTTCAATCGAGTATTTTGATAAGTCCAGGACTAGGAAATCAATTGGCTATGGTGAACTAAATAGCCATGGACAGGATTCATGGGTCTTGAACCAAAGAAGTTTGGACTGGATCACCAGAGATGAAATGGGCTATTCTGCGGCAATTTACCAACCTATTTTTGACCTATCAGAAAGAGAAGAGTTCCAGAGATTCATCTTCCGTGCTTCCGGCGATGATAATTATCCTGCCATCAACGATGGTGCCCATGAAGGAAGTACGCACTTAAGAGATGAATATGTGCATACACTCGCAAAAGAAGGAAATATGAGCCTGGATGTAAGGACAGCTCAAAGATGCATCGTATTCCTGAATGGTCAGTATTGGGGTGTATATGCTGTCAGAGAGCGTCCTGATGATCATGATTATACAGATTTTTACTATAAGCAAGACAAATACGACCTGCAATATCTCGCTACATGGGGCGGCAGTTGGGCTGAATATGGAGAAGGAAAAGCATTTTCAGATTGGACTAAAATCAGGAATTTCGTACTTCAGAAAGATATGAGCATAGATTCTAATTATGTAAAAGTAGATGCAGCAATAGACCTAGTAAGCCTAAGTGATTATTTTATCATGAACCTTAATGTAGTCGCTTCTGACTGGCTCAATTATAATACAGGTTGGTGGAGAGGATTGAACGAAAAAGGAACACATAAAAAGTGGGGATATACGCTGTGGGACAATGATGCAACATTCGATTACTACATCAATTACAGTGGTGTTCCTGATATTTCTCCATATGCGGAACCTTGTGATATCAATCAGATAGCAACATTTATAAACAATTTTTTCAATGGAAATGATTTAGGAAAACATGAGAAAATACTGCTGAGATTGTTGGATCAAAATGCAGATTTCCGCCAACTCTATTATAGCAGATATGCCGATCTGATGAATACCGTATTTAGTTGCGATAACATGATTTCTACCCTTGACCGGATGATTGCCGATATAGAGCCTGATATGCCGAGACACGTCGAAAGATGGGGTGGCAATATGACGGAATGGCATAAAAATCTTAAAAGATTGAAAGATTTTATTGAAATAAGATGTACTAAGTTGGCTGACAATCTTGCCGAATGCTACGAACCTGAGAATTCTTATTTATTAACCATAATGACAGATCCTCCTGACGTGGGTGAAATCAAACTAAATACCTTGAACCACACCTCACTACCTTGGTCCGGGACTTATTATGACAATATGAATCAATTGATTTCAACTAAAAGAACCAATGATGCGTACGAATTTTCACATTGGTCATCGAAGGGTTCGAAAATAACTATTGCTGATTCGTCATTGCTGTCTACCAAAATTGAGCTGTTCGGAAGAGATACATTGGTGGCTAATTACAAATCGCCTTTGAGTGCCCAAGGCATAGATAAGAATGCTATAACTGCCATTTATCCGAACCCGACAAATAGTATTTTGAATGTGAAACTTCAAAATAGTGGAATAGAAAAGGAGCTAAGTTATTCGATTTTGAATGTTTCTGGAAGAACGGTTCTTTCAAAGAAATTAGACCTCATTCCTAATGGAAATAATTTTACAATATCTTTAAGTGAGCTGGATATTGCAGAAGGTGTATATTTTTTGAAAATTACATCAAATCAAAGATCGTCGATCAATAAATTTACGTTTATCAAATAGAACAAAAACATTCTATGCTTCTGTGCAAACTTGACAATTAATTTATTAATTTTGGTAAAAATACATCGAAATGACTATTGTAATAGATAAATCAAATGTAAAAAGTACTTCAAAAATATTAAGTGAAAAACTGAAGAAGTCTACTAAATCTGGTAACTTAACCAAGCATTTTGGAAAGCTTAAAAGAAATATTGATGGTTTAGAATATCAAATTTTAGCAAGAGAAAATGAAGATTGATTTCATTGCTGATACGAATTTTCTCATATACCTTCACGAAGGGAATAAGATAATAGAGCCCTTTTTAGAATATAATTTTGGTGTTTCGTTTATTTCTGAATTAGAATTACTAGGTTTTCCCGGAATCACGATCTCAGATGAAACAAAACTTAAATCACTTTTGAATGATTGCTTTCAAATTGATTGGAACAATAGAATCAAAGAGCAAACAATCCTGTTGAAAAGAAAATATAGTATAAAAATTCCTGATGCTATTATTGCTGCAAGTGGTTTGGTTTATGAAATTCCCCTAGTTACCGCTGATAAAGGTTTTACTAAAATAGAAGAATTAGATTTAATCCTGATTGAATTATAATTGACGAATTATGTGGGATAAGCGATAAGTGATGTGTGATTAATACTAACGATGAAATCATACGGAACGCCATTCTAATTTCTGACTTCTAACTTCTAATTTTTGATGTGTGATGAGTAATAGGTAATGGGTAATGAGTGATCGGGTGATCAGGTGATGTGTGATCGGGTGATCGGGTGATGTGTGATGTACGATATATACATAACGACCATCTACCTTCTAACATCTAACATCTACCTTTCTTATCAGTAATCGGTAATCGGTAATCGGCAATAACCATACGGAGCGCCATTCTAATTTCTAATTTCTAATTTCTGACTTCTGACTTCTAATTTTATCTTCTAACTTCTAATTTTAAATAATAACATGAGAATAATAATTGTTTTGTTTTTTCTGGGCATGGCAAGTGCAATGACATTTGGCCAACATTCAGCACAGAATGCAGAATTACGCTCGCTATCAAAAAATTTTGTTTCTTCTGTGAAGCAAGACGGAGATACTTATAATGAAGCGGTAGAGTTTTCAATAGTTCGGGATACAGTTGTTATTCATTGTATGAAATGGATGTCTTCAGAAACAGAGAAAAATGAATTCGTGTATTTACTTCCTATAAAAGTGATAGGCGATATAGAATTAAAAGAAGTTCAGGAAGAGGCTATGAAAGTGAGTATGATATCAATCACATGCAATTCAGGCCTTCCCGATTTTATATTCAAATTCGGTTCAGAAAAAGATGTCAGACAGGAAATGGCGGGTGGTGTCAGTGAAGATGATATGACAGTTTATGTGACGGTGACGTTACCCGTGATAACAGATGGAACGAAATATGAAAGGTTAAGGGATATACTTTCTTCCTTTAAATAGTAATTTCTGAAAGAGTTATTAGCCAGACCATTAATTCCATAATGAATGATCATTTGCTATAAAACCCCAGCAGGGGTTGAACAATAATAGCCCCGGGTGCAACTCGGTAAGAAGTAAAAGCCACCCCCCAACCCTAAATTGGGTTGAACTTCATTCCCCTAAAGCAATTTTTTTATTGCCACTAATTTCACTAATGATGCTTTGCATCTAACACGAATTATTCGTACAAATTCGTGAAATTATCTTCGATGCTGCTGCGTGTCTAACGCTAATTATTCGTGAAAATTCGTGAAAATTTGTGTAATTCGTGGCTAAAAATTAAATTATTACAATGGTCTATTTAGAGTTCAATAATCCTGGAAATCCTGATAAGGGTTGAACTTCATTCCTCCAAAGCGAATTTTTCTTTTGCCACTAATTTCACTAATGATGCTTCGCATCTAACACGAATTATTCGTACAAATTCGTTTTATTATCTGCAATCTTGCTTATGCGGTCGTAGCTAAAAACTCCTAAAACCCCGGCAGGGGTTGAACAATAATAGCCCCGTGTGCAACTCGGGGATGAAGATTGCTCAAGCTCCCAACCCCGGAGTGGGTTGAACAATTTTCTAAATAAATCAAGTTTAGTTCAACTTGATTTCTTATGCTTCGGTATTCGCCAAAATCTAACTTTCTTTTGCCACTACCGCGCAGCAGCATCGCAGATAATTTCACTAATGATGCTTCACATCTAACACGAATTATTCGTGAAAATTCGTGGCTAATAATCAATTTGGCACAAACCCTGATAAGGGTTGAACAATTTACACCCCTACTACCCCACAATTATCCCTTATCTCAATAACTCCATACTTCTTTGATTTCCAAACTTACTGTAATCATTAAATTTTATACTTTTGCAACTCTTTTAAATGCCAATAGTTAAAGTGGCATCACATTTTCAACATGCTTTATGAGATCAACTCAATATATATTTTTAGTACTACTCTTTCTATTACCTGCTATTGCGCAAGCTCAGGAATACGGCACGACTAGACAAAACAGGTTCTTCATCAGTTGGGGTTGGAATGGCGCTGCATATACTAAGTCAGACATTCATTTTAAGGGAGCTGATTATGATTTTACATTGAGCGACGTCAAGTCCCACGATCGTCAGACGCAATTAGGGTGGAAATATGTGGATCCCACAGAAGCAACAAAACCTCAGTATAACTTCCGAGTAGGCATCTTCCTCAATCCAAAATATTCCATTTCATTCGGATTTGATCACATGAAGTATGTAGTCCTGAACAATCAAACTGTGGATATTGATGGGTTCATAACAAGTTCTGAAACTGAATTTGACGGTGTTTATGAGCATCAGCCTATTAAACTGACTGAGAACTTTCTTTTATTTGAGCATACCAATGGCTTAAATTATCTGAATATGGAGTTGAGAAGGCATGACAGGCTATTATCATATTACGATAATCATTTAGAAATAAACTCAGTAGCCGGTGTAGGCGGTGGAATACTTTATCCTAAGACGGATGTGACCCTTATTAATTTTGATAGAAATGATCAGTGGCATTTAGCTGGGTATGGCACAGCAGTATTATTTGGATTAAATGTCACTTTCTTAAAGTGCATTTTTATCCAAGGTGAACTGAAAGGAGGTTTTATTAACATGCCGGACATTCTAACCACAGCAAGTGATGGAGATAGAGCCAAACAGCACTTTTTCTTTCTTCAAAGAAATATCAATATTGGTTACAACATTAGATTCTGATATAATTTTATAGCCAGGTTTATTTACAATTAAGCTGGGTCTAAAAAATATTCATCTTAATTTGAATGATATTGCTTAGTTTTAAATAAAAATAACATGAAAAACAAAGCAATTATTGTAACCGCAATATTATTAGTCATCTCTCTCGGAAATTTTTTCCGCATCAATCCGTCACTTGACATTCGTAATGTTGATATGCTGTCAATATTTATAATTGGCTTTTTAGCCGGTATTCTGGTCATCTTACTTTATAATAACTCTAAAAAATAATAAGCTATGGTTGTCCGGGTAATAATATTTTTGGTGATCAACTTCGCCGCCTTGGCATTAGGAAGCATATTTACCAGTGCAGGCGTTAGCAGTGATTGGTATACTAATTTGAATCAGGCACCATGGACGCCTCCTGGTTGGGTATTCGGAGCTGCCTGGACATCCATCATGATATTTTTCGCCTTTTATATGGCATATGCTTATAAAATAGTAGGTAATAGACGTAGATTAATAACATTATTTATCATTCAGTGGATCCTCAACGTAAGCTGGAATCCTGTCTTTTTTCAAGCTTCATTTGGTGACAAATGGTTTGATTTTAATTACATCTTTGACCATTCTGATAGGTGTATTTCTGTTTGGTTATTATAAGGAGTTGAAAGCTAAAGTATTTTTTGTACTTCCATACTTTATCTGGCTATTAATAGCCACTTCATTGAATGCTTATATTCTTCTATATAACTAAAACTAAATTTTTACAGTTCAAGTATTTGACATAAGTTGTTTAGATTTAAACTTTATACGCTCATTTGAGCATTCGCCCAAAAAAGAATTATTAACCACTAATTTCACGAATGATGCTTTGCATCTAACACTAATTTATTCGTGAAAATTAGTGAAATTATCTGCGATGCTGATTCGCGGTAGTGGCTAAAATATATGGAGTTTTAATCTATTATAAAAATTAGTGTCATCTCCGTTCCATTTTCATCAAGTTATCTATTTTGATTTTGGAAGCAAAGAATTCCAGGTTAACTAATTTATAATTAAATCGAGATTAATTACACTTTTAACCCCCAATCGTGATTCTAAACAAAACCCTGGTAGGGGTTGAATAAAAATAGCCCTGGGTGTAACCCGGGGAAAGATAAGGGTTGCTCCCAACCCCGGAGTGGGTTGAATTAACTCTACTACATCATGGAATCCTCTCTATTGCCATTTTCAAAGAAATAATTAAGGTAATTGAACTCAAAATAATTATCCAATAATTTCTACTGAATTTCAATTTGACTACTATTAATTGACTTAGAAATAACAAAATCAGGATCAAAACAATCTGTCCTACTTCAAGCCCTACATTGAAACTGAATAGTGGCCCGGCTATCCTTTGGTCACTTGCAAGCATCATCCTGATGCTGTTCGCAAAACCCATACCGTGGATCAGTCCAAATAATAGCGCAGTAACATAATTGTAGTAAATATGGGTCACGTTGATTTGCTTCATTCGGACATATCTGAAGTTATTTAATGATGTCAAAACAATAGTACATGGAATTAAAAATTCAACCCACTTACTGTCAAATCTTATCAAATCATAAACGCTGAGTGCTAAGGTAAGTGAATGTCCTACTGTAAATGCAGTCACCAGCCAAAGCACCTTTCTCCAATCCTTCAACAAGAATAAAGCTGCCATAGCAATGATGAAGAGTTGGTGGTCCAGCGCATCCATACTGACTATGTGATGCCAACCTTCATTGAAATAAAATATTAAGTCATCCATATAAACTTTTTACAAGTCGAAAATTAATAATTCTAATGGCATCTATTGTATTTATTTGATCGTTTTTGATAATTATATTCAACATCTACCATTTCAAGGTAAAAACCTTTCTTCAATATAATGACCTTTTTTACCATCTTTACGCCAAATCCTTAAAGTTGAATATTTCTGCAAAATTAGCAACGAGATATATATTCGGTAAAAAATCTTCCAATGTCATCAATATCATTTCTGCCATTGCTGTCTTTGGTATCGCTATTGGGACTGCAGCATTGATTTTAGTATTGTCAGTTTTCAATGGATTTGAAGACCTTATTTCAGGCTTATTTCAGAAGTTCAATCCTGATGTTAAGATTACGCCAGTGGAAGGTAAAACTTTCAGAGAGGATACACTTTTAATTAGTGAATTGTACAAATTAAGTGGTGTGAAAAAGGTAAGTAAGACACTTGAAGATCTTGCATTATTTGAATATCAAAATAGCCAGACTTTTGGTGTGGTCAAAGGTGTAGATGACAACTATAAAAATGTCACCTCTATCAATAGCTCTATCATAGAAGGCCGATTTGATCTTAGAAATTCAGAGCCTCCACCGATAGTTCTGGGGGCAGGATTGGCTCAAAGGCTAGCCGTTGATGTAGAAGATAAGTTATCTTTATTGCGGGTGTATACCCCAAAAAGGCAAAAAACCTCTTTAATGGAAGCCCCATTTATTACAAAATTCATGGATCCTGTAGGCGTTTTTGCTATACAACAAGAATTTGATCAGGAATATACGATTACCTCGCTTCCATTCGCCCGGGAATTATTCGATTATACTCATGAGATCAGCGCTTTAGAGATAAAGCTTGATTCAACAAAGAACCTTAAAGCTATACAGACGAATATTGAAAAGATCATGGGTCCAAAATATTCTGTCAAAGATAGGTTTAGACAGGATGAGTCATTTTTAAAACTCATGAATATCGAAAAGTGGATGTCCTATGCCATCGTCTGTCTAACTTTGCTGTTAGTTTCATTCAATATGATCGGAGCATTATGGATGATCGTTCTCGATAAAAGACAAGATATTGCTATTCTCAAAGCACTTGGTTTGCATAATAAAAGCATCAGTTCTATTTTCATAAATAGTGGTATGTTACTGAGTACTCTTGGATTATTTATGGGTTTTATAATAGCAATCGTTTTATATATTTTACAAACAACAATTGGAATTGTTACGATACCTGAAGGGTTCGTAGTGGATACTTATCCTATTTCATTGAGGCTGCTTGATTTTATTGTAGTGGGATTCACAGTACTTTTGATTGGCTTTTTGGCCAGTATTCCATCCGCTAGAAAGGCAGCTACTATTCAAACGACATTTAATGACTAAAATAATGGAAGATTGGGAATTGGAATTCCTGTGGTTAAAGGCAAGACATCAGGTCAAAGACTTAATGAATCAGGAAAAGCTGCCGGAATTAAATACGATACTATTACTGATAGGTATCCGGGAACTTGGAAAAGTAAAAAAGAAATTTTCTAAGGAAGAGAAGCAAGATCTTATGCATATCGCCGTCTGTACCCTTCTAGATCCTGATGGTTATTATTCTTATATCGGTCTTGATGAAGATGGATGGCCTCACTGGTCTGTGAATAAACCCTTCACTTTGACAGGAGTAGCTTCGCAGGAAAGGTATCTTAAAGAGAAGGTCATCGCATATATGGATGGGGTGTAGATGATAGATACTAGACACTAGAGACTAGAAGCTATGGGTCAGATCACTAAACCTTGCAGTCCTGATAATGCATCACGGGACTTCCGTTGCGTTCACAGTTTTTAACTTTCAATTGGGAGGAAGCAAGGGTTTTATAGAAATTTATTTTCTCCAAGACTTCATTCGATTTATTGGTATTTAGAACCTAATTTGAATGTATTCGTTTATCATTTGAATTTAATGAAAAACATTAATGAAAAATAAAAAGATTCAACTTGTCATGGATTCTTCAGCTACACACATGGTAGGAGATGGATTTAGAGTACAAACTTTCTTTCCAAGTGAAAAAATTGGAATGAAGCGGATGAGTCCATTTTTACTATTGGATTACAATGCCAAGGTCGAATTTGCTCCGAGGGACGAACCGCGTGGGGTAGGTGTTCATCCTCATAGGGGCTTTGAAACAGTAACAATAGCTTATAGCGGCAGTGTGGCGCATCATGACAGTGCAGGCAACGCTGGTGTAGTAAATCCAGGGGAGATACAGTGGATGACAGCAGGATCCGGTATATTACACAAGGAATATCATGAGGAAAAATTCAGCAAAGCCGGTGGGATCTTTCAAATGGTCCAACTATGGGTCAATCTGCCTAAGAAAGACAAGTCAAATGCACCTGGTTATCAAACTATCACAGCCGATGATTATGGTATTTATGAATTGCCGGATGGCGGTGGTATCGTTGAAGTCATTGCAGGAGAATTGAATGGTGTCAAAGGACCTGTTAAGACACATTCACCAATTAATATGTACAATATAAAAATCAAGAAGGGCAATGAATTAACTTTTGAACTTTCTTCGAATTGGAATTCTGCTGCATTGGTTGTGGAAGGGAGTGCAACTATAAATGAAGCTGATGTTCCCGCTGATTCGTTGCTTATATTTGAAAATGAGGGAGAACAAGTTAGAATCTTTGCGAAGGAAGACAGCACTATCTTGGTCTTGAGTGGTGAACCCATTGACGAACCTATAGCTGCCTACGGTCCTTTCGTGATGAACACACATGACGAATTAGAGCAGGCGTATTTGGATTATAACGCAGGGAAGTACGGAGTGCTTGAATGATGAGGTTATGAGTGATCGGGTGATCGGGTGATCAGGTTATAAACAAAAAAACCTGAAAGGTTGACATTATTATAGAAAATCAAATGTATTAATATCTCAAAACCCCGAAGGTGGTGACATTATGATCAAAAATCAGCAATTAAAGCAACAAATTTTTAGGAGAACAAATTTTTCTTACCCATAATGAACTATTTCAGTGCATTATTCTGTTATATAAAGCCGACGCAAGTGAATAATTCAATATTTTTGGAATATTCACCATATGCTTCGCATTGATATTCAATGTGTTATGAAAAATAAACTTTGAATTTTCAATATTTTAAATATCTTTGCACCAAAATTAAGCTATTTGAGATTATTTTGCATCCTTCTCTTCCTGACTTTTTCGACATATAGTTTCACGCAAACTTATGTCGGTACTGCTACTATATACAGTCAAAAATTCAATGGAAAGAAGACATTTTCAGGGCAGGTCTTCAGGTCAAATAAGGTCTCAGCCGCCCACCCATGGCTTCCAATGGGCACCAAAATTCAAGTGACGAATCTTAAAAACAACAAAAAAGTTATCCTGACTATCAATGATAGAATGGGCAAATCAAGTGGCTACCTGCTGGACATGAGCACCGCTGCTGCTAAAAAAATTGGCCTGGAATCACGTCATGGCATCACAAGAATAAAAGTCAAGATCCTCAATTAAGATGTTGAAATTTATTGGATTCCAATTTAAACTGATCCTTTATTACTTGCTCTTATTTGCGCTAATGCGTTCACTGTTTCTATGGGATACTCACAAGTATTTTGTATCTGCAAGCTTTGGTGAAATAATGAAATGTTATTCCAGCGCCTTCAAACT
The DNA here is from genome assembly GCF_016707225.1 of Candidatus Brachybacter algidus. NCBI lineage: Bacteria > Pseudomonadati > Bacteroidota > Saprospiria > Saprospirales > Saprospiraceae > Candidatus Brachybacter > Candidatus Brachybacter algidus. The sequence continues at coordinate 1,040,466 of NZ_JADJID010000003.1, forward strand.
GGATGTAGTCACTTCGGCTTATTTTATTATGCCAGGCTTAGTATTTACGACTATCTGGTATGCATCGGATTGGAATATTATGAAGCATATTAACCGGATATTCCATCAAATTCTGACCATCACTTATATTGGCCTTGGTATCTCCGAGATTTACTTGTACCGTGAATGGCAGGCAAAAATTGGTTATGATTCCATGAAGCACTTCGCAAACATATCTGAAGTCCTAAAAACACCGAGTATTTCTATGTTTCTTGGTTTCACTATCGGAACTGCGACAATATTTCTGCTGTTTAGATGGATCTATAATAAGTGGATCTATACAGACCTGGGCAGTTCAACTGAAAAGAGAAACATTCTTTTTTTTGCTAAGTCACTCCTGCTTTATCTTGTTTTATCAACTATTTTTTTCATAACCATGCGCGGTGGACTCAATAGATTTCCTATCGGCATGGGAGCAGCATATTATTCGAATAAAAGCGCATTAAACGATGCTGCTACCAATGTGATCTGGCATGCTATTTACAGCTTTCTTCATACCTCAGAATACGATAGACTTCACCCATTTCTTGAAAATCCAACAAAGAATCAAGGCTTTTTAAAAACTTACGATAGTCCACAAGATACATTTCCCAGAATCTTGAACACTGCGACGCCAAACATCGTATTCATGATTCTGGAGAGCTGGCCCGCTGATGTTTGCCTTCCTATTGGACGTGACAGTTTGATCGCTCCTAATTTTAACCAACTTATAAAAGATGGATTTTATTTTTCAGATTGTTATGCCATAGGCCATGTTTCTGATCAGGGAATTCCTGCTATTTTGGGGGCATTGCCCGTCATACCTGCATTTTCACCTCTAACAGGTAAGCAATTAGTTGGAGATCTTCCGTGCGTCGTAGATGAATTCAAAGCTAGAAATTATTACACGGGTTTTCTATATGGTGGTCAGTTGGATTATGGCAATATTAGAGGCTATGTTTATAAAAAAGGGTTTGACAAGGTAGAAGACGTTCAAAATTTCCCTACAGGAACTAAGAAAACTGCACTTGGAGTACCTGACCTTCCACTGTACCAGAAATTGTTGACAGATCTAAATTCCGCACGCCAACCATTCATGTATTGCGGGTACAACATCAGCAGCCACAGCCCTTATGATGTTCCCGTAGACTACAAACTTGGAATCGGAGGTATCAGTGAGCCATTCATAAATACGATCCATTATAGTGATAGTTCACTGAATGTATTCTTTACGGAAGCAAAAAAGCAGCCCTGGTTTGACAACACACTATTTATCTTGGTAGCAGATCACAGCCACGAATCTCAAATCGTTCGTGTCAAAGAGGATAAAGACAGATATAAAATCCCTTTACTGCTTTATGGACCGGCTATTAAAACGGCATACAGAGGAGTAAAAATCGAAAGTATTATGTCGCAGCTGGATATCATAGGACTATTGTACAGTCAGTTGGGCATTCCATTTGAAAAAATATCCATTTACCAGAAATCCATTGAAGAAAAACCCTCCTGAGATAGCCTTTTATAATTTTCCTGGCGGGTCAGGCGTCGTCACTAAGGAAGGATTTCTGACGAAGGATTTGAATTATGCCGGTAGAAACACTTCTGTTTTGAATAATCCAAAAGATGAGGAAAAGTTTGTGGCTTGGGTGGATAAGTATTTGTATGCTGCGGCGGTGTATTTGAAGGACATGTGAGAAATATTTGGGATTCTAATCCTTCAAAAATTAGGATAACATTTCTTTGAAATTACTTGATTGGAATGATTAATTTTTATTCATTAATGTAAGTTAAAATAAGCCTTTGACGTTCTATTTCATCTACTAATTCTTTTTCTGTCGGCAAATAATTCATATATTTTGTTGCAAATAGTTGCTTGTTTTCTTTTAGCACTGAATATTTTGCGATAGTATTGTCTGTTTCTGTACACAATAAAATTCCAATGGTGGGATTGTCTCCTTCAGTCCTTTTTAAATCGTCATACATTCTCACGTACATATCCAACTGCCCTACATCCTGGTGATTTATCTTATTTGTCTTCAATTCAATAATCACAAAACATTTAAGAATATAATTATAGAACACCAAATCAATGTAAAAGCTGGCGTTTTCAGTCTTAATTAGTTCTTGCCTGGAAACAAATGCAAAACCTTTCCCTAATTCAAGGATAAATTGTTGCAGATTATTAATTAATGCTTTTTCGAGTTTGTCTTCGGTATAACTATAGCTTGTGGATAAATTTAAAAACTCAAGGACTACAGGGTTTTTAATAAAATCAAAGGTATTATTTTGAAATTGTTGTGTTTTTTCTAGCATCTCATTTTCAACCGCATTCTTTACTTGGGAGGAAAGTAATCTTTGATAATATAAAGTAGAAATATTTCTGTCCAAAGTGCGCACTGACCACATATTTTGAGCCGCTTCAGTAAGATAATAACTCCTTGCTTCCGGATCGGATACTTTTAAAACCAATTGAAAATGCGACCAATGCAATTTGGCAGACAGTGTCTGCCAAATCTTTTGTTCAGGAAAAATAGAAAAAAATAACCTAAAGTTCCTAACATTTCTTTCTGAAAAACCTTTGCCAAATTCTGCAGTTAATTCCGCTGAAATAGTTTTAATTATTTCTTTACCGTAACTCGCTCTATCCCTTCCTTGCTGTTCTTCTTCGACTATTTTTCTACCAATATTCCAGTATGCTTCTACCATGGCGGAATTTATAGCCTGATAACTCTTTTGTCTTGCCTGAGCTAGAATTAATTTTATTTCATGTAAATATTCCACGGGTTATTGTTTTTCATAAAAAAATTATTATTTACATTTTTGCTTGACTCAAGTTTTGGTAGTCAAATTTGTTTTTTTAAGGATGAATTTGAATATTAATAAGAATGGTAGAAGGTAGATTTTAGATGATTTTCCTTCAATAAAAAGAAAATTCTGTCTTATAAATCAATAAAAGAAAAATTATTAATCAATTGACTAAATTCCATCTAACATCTAACATCTGCCATCTGCCTTTGTTTCTTAACTGCCGAAACTTAAGTTCTTGATCTTAGTCCAAATCTATATTCTATTCCTACTCAAACGCCTTCACCATGATCTCCGCTTGCTGTCTGTCGTGCGTCTTTTTAAAACCTGTAGCCGTGCTTGCACTTGGTTTTCGTGAGATCATTTTTGCATTGTTAGGAAATAAATTTCTGATGTAATTCAATGCACCCATGTTCGCAGGTTCTTCCTGTACCCATCGAATATCAGCTTTTTTGTATTTGGTGAATATAGCATCGATCTGATCTTCAGGATACGGATATAATTGTTCTATCCTTACGATGACAGCATCTTTGATCTTTTGCTCTCTGCGATAAGCAATAAGATCATAGTAAATTTTTCCGGAGCAGAAGACCATTTTTGAAACTTTGTCTGCCTTAATGTTACCCAATTCAGTTTCATCATAAACTTCCTTAAAAGCGCTACCCGTCGCAAATTCATCAATAGATGAGATGCACTCCGGATGCCTTAAGATGGATTTCGGAGACATGATTATCAGAGGTTTTCTGAATGGTCTGGCCAACTGTCGTCTTAAGGAGTGGAAGAAATTGGCAGGAGTTGTGAGATTTGCAACAGTAATGTTGAAATCTGCACCCATGCATAGAAATCTCTCTAATCTAGCACTGGAATGCTCTGGCCCCTGTCCTTCATAACCATGTGGCAACAGAAGTACGATTCCATTCATACGTTGCCATTTAGTCTCAGCAGATACAATAAACTGATCCATTATAGTCTGAGCACCATTTGAGAAGTCGCCAAATTGAGCCTCCCACAATACTAAACTATTTGGATTGGCAAGTCCATAGCCATATTCAAAACCTAGAACGGCAAACTCTGAAAGTAGAGAATTATAGATCATAAATCTTCCCTGATCATTACTCAATCCTGTGAGACGATTATATTCAGCAAATGTATCAGCATCACGAAAGATGGCGTGTCTATGAGAGAATGTTCCTCTTTTGACATCCTGACCACTCATTCTTACATCTTTTCCTTCCATCAAAATAGATCCATAGGCTGCAAGTTCAGCCATAGCCCAGTCTAATTGACCTGCCTCAACATATGCCTCTTTACCCTTCAGCAATCTATTAACTTTACTCAGCGGCTTAAATCCATCCGGTATTGTCTGTAAGTGCTGGATTAATTTTTCGATAATTGATTTTTTAACGCCAGTCTCAGGAGACGTTTTAAAATCTACGGGATCAGTGGTTTTTCTAAGTGTCTTCCAAGCCATTTCTACTTCCTGATACTTATAAGGTAGTGGCTTTTGTTTAACTTCATCCAATCTAGACTGAAGATTAGACCAATATGCTTTTTCCAATTTGTCCGTCTCAGCTTCACTGATATCACCTCTGGAATATAGCTGCTTAAGATAGATCTCTCTTGGATTCGGATGTTTAGCAATGATATCATACATCTGTGGCTGGGTAAATTTAGGATCGTCGCCCTCATTATGCCCGTGTTTTCTATAACAAACCATATCAATAAAAACATCATTATTGAATAGCTGTCTGTATTCTGTAGCTAGTTCAACAGCAAAAATCACAGCTTCCGGATCATCTCCATTGACGTGAAAGACAGGAGCTTGAACTAAGGAAGCCGAAGCAGTGCAATAAGTGGAAGATCTTCCATCTTCAAAGTCTGTGGTAAAACCAATTTGATTGTTAATCACAAAGTGCATCGTACCACCAGTGTAATAACCATTTAACTGGCTCATTTGAACGACCTCATATACAACTCCTTGTCCTACTACCGCAGCATCTCCATGGATTAGTATAGGTAATATCTTATCGTATTCACTTTGGTACATGATATCCGCTTTCGCTCTTGCGAAGCCTTCTACTACAGGATTGACTGCTTCAAGGTGTGATGGATTCGGAACCAGCTTGAGATAAACTTTCTTATTATCCGGTGTGGTGACCTGACTAGAAAAGCCAAGGTGATATTTCACATCACCATCACCGAAACTTTGATCAGGAACTGCTGTACCTTCAAATTCCGAAAATATTTGTTCGTATGTTTTGCCCATAATGTTTGCAAGTACATTTAATCTTCCTCTATGAGCCATACCTATGACCACTTCTTCTACTCCACTGTTCGCACCGATTGAAATCATCGCATCCAATGCAGCAATCGTGGTCTCACCACCTTCGAGTGAAAATCTCTTTTGTCCGACATATTTGGTATGAAGAAATTCTTCAAACATGACAGCTCCGTTCAATTTCTCAAGAATTCTGATCTTACTTTCATGATTGATACCAAAGTCATCAAGATGGGTTCGGTTTTCAATTTTATCTTGAAGCCAATTGCGTTTTTCCCAATTTTCGATATGTGCAAATTCGAAACCAATATGCCCGCAGTAAATACTCTTAAGGTGATTAATAATTTCAGCAAGGGTTGCATTATTAAGCCCAATCGCATTACCTGCCTTGAAAGACTGTCCCATATCAGATTCGCTCAGATCATAGTCATTAAGATCCAAGTGTGGAGCGCGATTTTTGCGATTTCTTATTGGATTGGTGGTCGACAATAAATGACCTCTTTGTCTAAACGCATTAATAAGGTTGCTTACGCCGATCTCTTTTGTTACATTTCCTGAATCTGAAGTCTGATTATCAGGATTATAGGATACACCATCAAATTTAACAGAATAATCAAATCCTGCAAAGAATGATTTCCACTCTTTGTCTACTGATTCCGGATCTTTAAGATAGTCTTTGTATAATGACTCAATCACGCTCGGATGGGCATTGGAAATAAAAGAAAAATCTGCCATGGTTAATTGTCGAAAATGTATTAATAAAATTGTTGAGTTTATTTTTCAAAAATGGATGCAAATATCGTAATAATTAATGATATCATTTGACATATTTGCAACAATTATCTTAAAAAGGTGTACTAATTATTAAATTATTAGATACCTCTAAATTTTAAATTATATCTGCCTAAAAATTTATCTTACTGTTAATGATTTTGATTTCAAACGCTCCAATCTTATTAAATATTTTCGTTTTGAATGATACATATTTGTGAATGATCGAATATTAAGGTTATGCATTTTAAGTTAAATCACTTTTGAAGATAAAATTAAAAACAGTCATTCCAGTTTTCATTTATTCTCTTGGGATAAAAGATTGTTTATGAACAGGATAATATAATAACAAAAGATAGTTTAATAATTGTTTCAAAAACATTTCCTTAGTATTACCACTTTGTCATCTTCTTCAATTTCAAATCTCAACTATTTCCTATATTTATCGATGAATTCAAACGATCTAGAAAGAGCGAAGAAATACTGTGCATATCAGGAGCGTTGCCATTCTGAAGTAAGAAGCAGACTGCTGGAATGGAAGATCTACGGAGATGACCTGGAGGAGATAATCGTGGCATTAATTGAAGAAAACTTTCTTAATGAGGAGCGATTTGCTAAAGCATATGTTTCTGGCAAATTCAACATGAACCACTGGGGTAAAAATAAGATCAGCCAGGCACTAAAAGCCAAACACATCTCAGATTATTGCATCAGAAAAGGACTGGAAGTAATACAAGACGAAGATTATATCAGGACGATCAAACAAATTTTGGAAAAGCGAAGTCGCGAAAAAAAGACCCATTCTTCCTTTCAACTTAGTCAATATCTCATGTCCAGAGGATTTGAGTATAATTTAGTCAGTAAAATACTCGAACATGAAGGCTGAACAATGGCTAGCAGACATGCGGGAAACACTGGCTGAGTATCGAAATGAGCAGAATGCTGTTGCGATCAGTAAATACTTCAGAAATAAGTTTGCCTCCTTTGGACTTAAAAATGGCGAACGCAGAAACTTGACAAAATTATTCCTTACTGAAGCAAAACATTTTTCTGTCGAAGAACTAAACGCTGCAGTCAGGCTCATGTGGGATCAACCGGAACGTGAATTTCAGCATGCCGGAATAGAATTAGTAGATAAATATCGCAAGAAAATTGGCGACCAATTAAAAGGTGAATTAGAGTTTATAATAACAAATAAATCCTGGTGGGACACCGTTGATTTTATTGCTTCAACTACTGTGGGATGGGCATATAAAGAGGGCTACATTACTTTACAAGACATCGAATCCTGGAATAAATCATCCGACATGTGGCTCAATCGAACGAGCATTATTTTTCAATTGAAATATCATAAAGAAACTGACTGGGACCTACTTCAAAAGAATATATTACACCATGCTGCTCACAAGGATTTCTTTATAAAAAAGGCTATTGGCTGGGCGTTGAGACAGTATGGAAAGACTCATGAAAAGGAGGTGACCCAATTTGTCGAAACGCATGAACTGTCGACGTTGAGTGTGAGAGAAGCAATGCGGATAATTAATAAATGAAGATAGGAAGTATAGTACTTTCTATGAAACCATTTATATCACTCATCCTAAAATTAAAAATTAGAAATTAGAAGTCAGAATAAAACTCCGATAGTTGTCTCCAGCAATTGAAAGCATTATAATGTCCGGTTTACCAATTATTTCCGGGAAAAATCTAATTACATTTTTGGAAAAATAAGGTTCAAAGTCACAAGGAAAAAAGGATCGCATCATCGTTTAAAACATTTTGATGGCAGAGCAACAACCATTCCAGTGCACAATGACTAAGATTTACCAAAAGGTTTATTGCGAAAGATTATTAGGGAAGATATTCAATTGACATTGGATGAATTTGAAAAGTTAATTAAATGATATTTAGTCAATTTTGGTTCAAGTAAGGCCAGACATTTTATTTGTTTCTGCAGGGCACCAATGTTCCAATTTGCATCGATGCTTTCTTGTAAATAATGGTTCCGTTTAGCTTCAGTGTCCAATCTGCATAATAGGCGGTAGAGTGTCCAGCTCAATTCGTGACGAATTGCGTCACGAATTGGAAATGACAAGTAAAATGCTCGCATTTTATTAAGGTTTTTTTCGTAAAAACCCTTGCTAACTTTTTAAGACATTTTAAATCATTATATATTTCTTTCGCCTTCAGATACTTTCGTTTCATTACTTTTGCCACCATTATTAAATACCAATATTTATAAATGTCTTACAATATTCTCCTTCTAGGTGGCGGCGGCCGGGAACATGCCATGGCGGCACACATCGTTAAAAGCCCAAAATGTAATCAACTATTCATAGCTCCAGGGAATGCAGGAACTTCAGAACTTGGCGCAAATCTTGATTTTGCAGCAACAGATTTTGCCTCAATCAGAGATGCCATCATAGAGCAAAATATCAGAATGGTCCTCGTAGGTCCGGAAGATCCACTCGTACAAGGTCTTGTAGATCAATTACACAATGATCCACTGACAAAAGAGGTTATGGTATTCGGTCCGGAGGCAGCAGGTGCTCAATTGGAAGGGAGTAAGGCATTTGCAAAAGCATTCATGGATCGCGCAGGCATACCCACGGCTGCTTACAGAGAATTTTCAAAAGATGAAGAAGTCGCTACAATAGAATATCTTTCATCCCTACCCTGCCCCATCGTCATCAAGGCGGACGGACTCGCAGCAGGCAAGGGAGTAATCATCGCCCATACCAATGACGAGGCTATAGAAGCAACCAAAGAGATATATGCCGGACAATTTGGCGATTCAGGAAACAAAGTAGTCATAGAAGCTTTTCTGGATGGCATTGAATTTTCAGTATTTGTAATCACCAATGGCTTTGAATATCAGATTTTACCGGTAGCGAAAGATTACAAAAAGATCTTCGAAGGCGATATGGGGCCAAATACAGGAGGCATGGGAGCCATCAGCCCTCCACCTTTCGTGGACGAGGTCATGATGGATAAAGTAACTACCAGGGTCATTGAACCTACCTTAGCCCAACTTAAAAAAGATGGAATTCCTTATGTTGGATTTATATTTCTGGGTATGATCGAAGTAAATGGCGAACCATTTGTCATCGAATATAATACCCGCATGGGAGATCCTGAAACTGAAGTAGTTTTCCCGCGCTTACAGTCTGACATGGTGCAGGTATTTGAAGATCTGATACGCCACAATCCGCTAGAACCTTTGATCATCGATTCTAATTTTGCTGCCGGTATTTATATCGTAGCAAATGGTTATCCAGGCGATTATTCCAAAGGAAGTGAGATCAGTTTGGAAGATTTTCCCAATGAGGCTTTTCACTTTATGGGTGGCACCAAGACTAACGATGAGGGGCAAGTCGTTTCTAATGGTGGGCGTGTGATCTTCGTCGGAGCTATGGATCCAATCCTGTCTGAAGCACGCAGAAAATCGCTGGATGCAGCAGATTCTGTCGTCATGGAGGGAAAGTTCTATAGGAGAGATATTGGGGCGGATGTGGATATGTAGAAGTATTAGAGTTGAAAAGTATTAGAGTGGATAGTATTAGAGTTAGATAGTATTAGAGAATAACAGGGGATTGTAGGGATAAGGCTTGCCCTTGTCCTTCAGGTAGAATATAAGTAGGATAGTATTAGAGTGGATAGTATTAAAAAATAACAGGAGGTTGTAGGGTTAAGGCTTGACCTTGTCCTTCAGGTAGAATATAAGTAGGATAGTATTAGAGTGGATAGTATTAGAGAATAACAGAAGGTTGTAGGGATAAGGCTTGACCTTTTCCTTCAGGTAGAATATAAGTAGGATAGTATTAGAGTTAGATAGTATTAGGGTATTAGAGTGGATAGTATTAGATTAGTATTAAATTTATGAAGCAGATAATTTTTTAAAAATTCATGCTAAAATTCAAATATGCTATCACGTTAGAAAACCAATTGACAATTGATAAATAAAACCGCACGAGAAATCAATCAAATTCTGAAAGGAAGACTTTCGGGAGATTTGGACATTAATCCAATGATAGAGCGTGTTGCGTATGATACCAGGCAAATACATCTGGCACATGAAGTCATGTTTGTCGCACTCGCAGGTGAAAGAAGAGACGGACACAATTACATCAAAAAGGCTTATGACGCAGGTGTTAGAGCCTTTCTAATTCATAGAAATATTGATACTTCCATTTTTGGCGGATCTATTTTTATAATTGTGGAGGATACTTTGGCCAGCCTTCAGATCCTTGCTGCCGCTCACAGACAAAGGTTCGACGTTCCGGTCATTGGTATAACAGGAAGTAATGGCAAGACCATCGTCAAAGAATGGCTTTATCAGATTCTTTCAAGTGAAAAAAATATTGCCAAAAGCCCAAAGAGTTTTAATAGTCAGCTTGGAGTACCAATTTCCGTATTCACGATCAATGAAGGCAGTAATATGGCCATCATCGAAGCCGGAATATCCAGAAAAAACGAGATGAAAAGTCTTGAAGAGATTGTAAAGCCAACGATAGGGATCCTTACATACGTAGGCGCAGCGCATAGTGAGGGTTTTGAAAGTAAAGAAGAAAAATTATTGGAAAAACTAATTTTTTTCAAAGACGCCTCCACCGTCATCTTTCAAAATACAGAACTAAATCTAAGATGTTTCAATAATTTGTATCCTCAAAAGAACCGTTTCACATGGTCAGTCAATGGTGAAGGAGACGTGGTTTATAATATTGAAAAGATAAAGGCGCACAAGTCAACGATTACGATCAACTATAATGGAGAGAAGTCAAATATAAAAATCCCTTTTATTGATGATGTTTATTTGCACAATGCCTTTACGTGCATTTCCTATTTGATCTGGAGTGGACACCAAATGGAACAAATTGAAACAATGGTCAGCAAATTGATGCCCATCTCAATGAGACTTGAACTTAAAAGAGGGATGTTCAACTCTGTGCTCATCAATGATACCTACAATTCGGATATCAATTCCATTGCCATTGCATTTTCGGCTGCTAAAAAAGAAGCTGCTGGAAGGAAAATGGTGCTAATTGTTTCTGAATTCGCAGCTTCAACCAATCATACAATATCGGACTACGACACACTTATCCAGCTTATAAATGACATAGACCCAGCGGTATTTATTGGTGTGGGAGAAGAAATTCGACAGTTAAACGGCAAGTTGAAGGCCAGCATAAGTACTCAATTTTTCCATAGTACTTCTAGTTTATTGCAAGGTTTGGACATCACCATTATTCGAGATAGTGTGGTCCTATTGAAGGGTGCCAGAAAACATTCTTTCGAAATAATCGTGGACAAACTCGAGCAACGAGCACATGAATCTTCCCTAGAAATTAACCTTTCAGCTCTTAAACACAACCTGGAATTGTACCAGTCGAAGATTCATTCAGGTACGGGCATTATGGTCATGATCAAAGCCAGTGCTTATGGTTCAGGGTCGATCGAAGTAGCTAGGATACTTCAACAACAAGGTGTTGAATACCTGTCAGTAGCTTATATTGATGAAGGCATCGATCTAAGAAAAGCAGGAATCACCCTACCCATCATGGTCATGAACAGTGGTATGGACTTCATCGAACGCATGGTGGAATATGATCTGGAGCCAGAAATCTATGCCCCGGAGCAGCTCGACAATTTGTTAACCTATCTTAGCAGAAACGATGAGAAGATCGGAGCCCATTTAAAACTGGATACAGGTATGCATCGGCTAGGATTTACGATGGATGAAGTGGAGATGTTAATTGAAAATTAAAAGACAATACTTCTATTCAGATCGTGTCTATATTCTCACATTTGGCAGGAAGTGGCGAAGCTTTGTTTGACGATTACACAAATTATCAGGCAGCATATTTTGAAAAAATGGCCAAAACGATCAGCACCGGATTGCGTATCAATCCAATGAAGCATATACTTAATTCGAGTGGTATAGCCAGATTTCCTCAATTTCAATATGAAATGGTACGCCTCGGCATAGGTCTATATGGGTTTGATCCAAGCGGATTTGTTTTAGATCTCAAGACTGTAATGACGCTAAAGGCTCGTATTTCTAGAATAAAGACAATTACGGAAGGAAATACAGTAGGTTATGACAGAAGGTGGAAGGCACTGCGAACTTCGAATATTGCCACCATATCGATAGGCTATGCAGATGGACTGAGAAGGCAGGCAGGAAATGGCAAGTGGCAGGTATTAATCCACGGCTCCAGGGTAGATATAGTAGGAAGCATATGTATGGATATGACCATGGTTGATGTAACAGATATACCTGGAGTTCAGGAAGGTGACGAAGTTACAATATTTGGTGAAGTCAATCGTGCAGACAAACTGGCTGAAGTGTATCAAACTATTCCATATGAAGTTTTCACAGGTATTAGTAGTAGGGTGAAAAGGACTTATATTATGGAGTGATTTAAATAATAAGTCAGTGGTCAGACGTCAGTGATCAATAATCAGTGACCAGTAATAAACTTGAGCGGAACATCCAGGCCGACTGACACCAATGAAGGTGAGAGCTACATACTAGACATCCCGGGCTGAAAAGAATAAATAATTTTATCCTGGCTTATAAATTAGAATACAACTTCGAATGTTTTTAATAGCAATTTATTGAACGATTAAATATCAAAATATTATTAAACTTGATGTATTGAATATTTATATATACCTGTTAATCAACTTTTAATTAGAATCCAGAACCATAGTTTTGGAATTGCATGAAGCAAATAAACTGTTCAAACCCTTTTGATATAAAGCATTTGATTGTTAGTAATTTTCAAATAAAAAAGTTGGTTCTTCTCTATATTTCCATATATTTACCCACTAATTAAATAAAACGCAGAACTATGTCAAATTTTTTATCTCGCAAAAAACCACTCCATCTTCTTCTGGCAGATGCCGAAGAAAGTGAAAAAAGCCTTAAAAGAACATTGACTTCATGGTCTTTGATTGCCCTCGGAATAGGAGCCATCATTGGTGCGGGATTATTCGTAAGGACTGCTGCCGCTGCCACAAAATGCAGGGCCATCTGTTACCTGGGATTTTTATTAGCTGCATTTGGCTGTGCTTTGGCAGGTTTATGTTATGCCGAATTATCTTCTTCAATTCCAATCTCCGGAAGTGCCTATACATATACTTATGCCACAATGGGAGAGATCCTTGCTTGGGTCATTGGTTGGGATTTAGTTCTAGAATATGCAGTAGGTGCCGCCACAGTTGGAATAGCCTGGAGTGAATATCTTAACAATTTTCTAACCCAGGTCATGGGGTGGAGCGCTATACCTTATGAATGGTGCCATTCTCCCTTTCAAACCCTGTCAGATCCAAAGACACAAGAAGTTATAGCTTCAGGCATAATTAATCTTCCAGCATTATTCATAGTATCTATGTTGAGTTTGCTTCTGATAAGAGGAACGCAGGAATCAGCGGTGGTCAACAACCTAATTGTCATCGTAAAAGTTGCTATTGTAGTATTAATCATAGCTTTAGGATGGGGATATATCAATCCAGCCAACCACATACCTTACATTCCTGAACCAACTACCTATGTCGACCATCAAGGCGTGTCCTATCATTTTGGAGGCATCATGGGCATCTTGGGAGCTGCAGGAACGGTATTTTTTGCTTTTATTGGTTTCGACGCAGTGAGTACAGCAGCTCAGGAAACTAAAAATCCAAAGCGGGATATGCCTATCGGAATTCTAGGATCATTAGTGATCTGTACTGTTCTTTATGTTTTGTTTTCCCACGTTTTGACTGGTTTAGCTGATGTAGAATTCTTCAGAGATCCAACCAGAGGGGTGAAGCTTCTGTAGTAGCAGCTATAACTAAGGAATGCCGGCATCGTATAGTTGGTTAAAGCAAATCTGTAACTGTGGCAATTCTAGCTGGTTTTTCATCAGTAATTCTGGTGATGCTTTTAGGTCAAAGTCGCGTATTTTATTCTATGAGCAAAGATGGTTTACTTCCAAGAGTATTTTCAGATCTACATCCAAAATATAAAACACCATATAAAGGCAATTTAGTCATTTTGATCCTTGTAGGACTATTCGCTGCCTTTGTTCCCGGTGACATCGTAGGTCATATGACCAGTATTGGTACATTGTTTGCTTTCATGCTGGTTTGCCTTGCAGTAATTATATTAAGAAAAAAAAAGAACCAAATCTTAAGAGACAATTTAAGACACCACTTGTACCTTTCATTCCTATTCTGGGTATTCTTGCCTGTGGCCTGATGATATTTAGTCTTGGCTGGCAGAACTGGGCTCGTTTGGGCGGATGGTTAGCAATCGGAATGGTGATATATTATGCTTATGGCAGAAGGCACAGTAAGCTAAAAGACACTGAATAATTAACATTTAAAGGATTATTCAATGATAAAATCCCGAGATTAACATTTTGTTAGTCTCGGGATTTTTTTTTCAGAATTCTTAGCATTTCATAATACAATGTTATAAAGACTTTTCTTAAAACTAATACTGAATGAAAGTTCCTAAAAGCCCATCCCATGGTTTCGAGATGACCAAAGCGTAGTAAATTATGCTTTGTTAAAATAACCATTCAAAATCATCATATATTTGACACTATTTTCAGTATCGTGCAGCGAAATTGAAACGCAGTGTATATAACTATTATCGAACAATTTTAAATCTAGATATCATGGTAGCCTCTTACTTTTATTGTGCTCTTCATTATTTACCTTAAATACGTCTGTAGAATGCGAAATAGGGAATGTGACATAAAGAGACGAGCCTTTGCAATGAAGATGGCAATTACAATATTTTCTTCAACTTTCAACATGCCAATACGAGCGACTCATTCAAAATAATTTTAGAAAATGCTGTGTTGGGCAAATTTGCATACACTGATCTTCCTGTTTCGCTAAAATGGGATACCGGTACAGGGCAAACACAGGTATTTCATTTTTCAAGATTTAGGCCAGCCAAATTGTACAGCTGCCAAAGAAGTTCATGGCCCCGACTGCAGTAGTAACAATGAATGTGATATTTCTAATATAACTTACTCACTTACCGACTGCAATGGTGAAGGTAACTATTGGATTCATTTTAATTTTGAACATCAGAATACCAGTGATTCTTTCAAAGTTTATTCAGCCAACACATGTTATGGCACATATGCTTATTCAAACTTACCAATAACCATCTACGGCATAGCCGGAAACGGCCAAGGACATGGGTTCTTATTCAAAGACAAACAAAACCTAAGCTGCGCTGCTGATATATTTGTACCAGGGGTAACTTGTCCAGGAATGGAAGAATGTGATCTTTCAAATCTTTCAATCCTTAAGTTGGAATGTAATCTAGATAATCAATTCAATGTCAAGATCAATTTTAATCATACCAATACCGGCACCACATTTAAGATTCAGGGCAACGGAAACAATTACGGAACTTTCAATTATGCCGATCTACCTGTGATAATAGGCCCTTTTAATGGTTTAGTCACTTCTAATTATGAATTCGTAGTCAAAGACATTGAAACTCCGGATTGCAATATTAGCGGTGTTATTTCAGCCCCTTATTGTCAGTCGGGAGAATGTGATATATCCAATATAACTTATAATCTAACCGATTGTAATGGAGAAGGGAATTATTGGATACATTTCAATTTTGACCACCAGAATACAAGTGATTCCTTTTATTTATACAGTGCTAATGCCCTTGTTGGCACATATGCATATAGCAATCTGCCTATCACAGTCTATGGAATAGCCGGTAATGGTGTTGGACATGGATTCCTTTTCAAGGATAAGGCTAATATCGGCTGCGCTGAAGATATTTTCGTGCCTGGACAAGATTGTAACGGCAATGGGGAATGTGATCTTTCAGAATTGGTCATAACTAAGCTTGAGTGTAATGCCAATAATCAATTCAATGTCAAAATCAATTTTGATCATGTAATACAAGTGGACTTTTACAGTCCAAGGAAATGGTAATCAATATGGTACTTTTAGTTATGCCAACTTCCCCATCATTCTTGGCCCTTTCAATGGCAATTCCAGTGGTGATTATGAATTTGTAGTTAAAGATGCAGAAAATCCAAATTGCAATATTGATGGCTTTATCACTGGTCCATATTGTGAAAACAACAATGAATGTCACCTCTATGATGTCGCTTATAATCTCAGCGATTGTGATAATAATGGTAAATTTTCAATTTATTAAGACTCTCCTATCAAAATACAAGCGATTCATTTAAATTTATATTGAAAATGAATATCTTGGCACCTTGCATATACAGACATGCCAGTTCAAATAAATGGGCTAATGGTAATGGGCAGGTACTGCATTATTGGTTCAGATGCTGCAAATCGGTTGTAAAGTATGAAATCACTTCACCAAATTGTAATGGGCAAAATGAATGCAACTTAAAAGTAACTTGAATATTCTAAGGTAGAGTGTAACAATGATGGCCAATTCAATGTAAAAATCAACTTTGACCATGAAAACACAAAATCTGCATTTCCCTGTATGAGGCAATGGCCAAAGTGTACGGTACTTTTAGTTATGCGGATCTGCTATCATTATTGGTCCTTTCAATGGAAATATCAATACAAGTTATGAGTTTGTAATTAAAGACTTAGACCAGCCTGATTGCAAATTTCAGGATTTATCACAGGTATATTGTAACAATGAAGAGTGTCAAATCACAAGTGTTGCATATGAAACCAGTAATTGTGACGATGCTTTACAGCAATTTCAAAGTCTATTTTAATTTACAATATCAGAATGCAAGCGATTCATTCAATGTATATCAAGCTAATAATGAATTGGGAACATTTGCATATGCTTGATTTGCCGAATTTCATTTGGTCCCTTCCCAGGAATGGAGAACATTGTTATTTTTCTTCGAAGTTTTGAAAATGCTGAGTGTGCCAAAGCAAAAGAAGTTCATACTCCGGTTGTAGTAATTCGGAAATTGTGATCTTTCTGAACTATCTATCCTCAAACTGGAATGTAACAACGACGGGCAGTTTTAATGTAAAGATAATTTTGCTGTGAAAATACCGGAACTCATTTTACTGCAAAAGGCAATGGTCAAAACTATGGCACTTTTGGCTATTATTTTCCTGTGATAGTAGGCCACTCTGAATGGCAACGTAAATATGGTTTACGAATTTATAGTCGGGGATACAGAAAATGAGCTTGTTTTATAGAAGACACAATCCATGGACCATATTGCCGATCAAGAAAATTGTCATGTTTTTGATATATCATACAATCTTGGCAATTGCCAATCCGGGAAAGATATTATAAAATATGACCCAATTTTCAGCATGAAAATAGCAGCAATCAATTCAAATTATATGTGGACAATGTATTCAAGGGAGGATATGCCTATGCATCATTGCCACCTATAGAAGTTAGTCCGTTTCTTGGAAATGGCAGAAGCACATACTTATCTGATCAAAGATGCAAGGAATGGTGATTGTAAAACAACTAGAGCGATCAATGGCCCACAATGGCATTGAGCAAAATGAATGTGAGATCGGTGAAGTCAAGCGACTGTCTAATTGTGATGAGGAGAGAAATTTCTATGTAGAATTAAATTTTGATTACGCGGCGTCTCCGACTCTTTCAAAGTACAGGGTAATGGTGTAAGCTTCGGCTTTTTGCATATACCGACGTTCCTGTAGTTCTGGGCCCATTCGATGGAGCTTCACGAAAATTCATATAAATTTGGTGTGAAAAGATCGGCAAAACCCTGATTGCAAGGCTGGCACATCCATACACCCCTCCATATTGTGAGAATGGATTTGCCGAACCCGATCATGCCAGATTGCTTATCTAATAGGCCATGCATAGATGAAGAAAGTTATTATGCTGATGAGACATCAACCATGAAGTGATAAATGTTTCTGTTAATCTTTGGGAAGAAAATAAACTACTCGGTCAATTCGCGATTAACTCTTTCCGCGCCAGGTCACATTAAAAAATGATGTACAACCAGGAGTTAAGATCAGTAAAACAGATGCGGCAACTTTGCAATAAAAGTTTATTCGCACCCGGATTGCCTACTCGCTACGGATAAATACTTAGCCCGAACAAAATCTGTTGTTATTCCCCGATCTTCCACATCTAATGAAATGACCATAAACTGGAATCAAGTTTCCGGCGTATATAACGTATTCGATGTGAATCATAGATTGGTGATGAAAGGCAAAGGAAATAATCCAAACTCTTGTTCAGACCGAAAATCTACAACCGGGAGTTTTATTTAATTTCAGATAAGTAATATTGGAAAACAGGTAATCGTTAGGAAAGTAATTAAGATATAACAACACGAAGTTTATATAGTCAGTCGGCTAATAGAGATCGTTATTGATTTATTTATTGGCGATTACTGTCAAAAAAAATCGTGACTTAATCCAAAACAGATCCTTCATTACGGATCCACACCCTCTACTGCATCGTATTTATTTTAGATCCGAGAACCCTTCTGATAGCAGCAGTTCTTCATCAATGACGAAGATACCACGAGAATTGTTTGCAATCTTTTTCAATATGATTTGAAACTGCATCCGCAATAATATCTGCTTTCCTTGCCATTTTTTACAAGATGCTCTCCCCCGGCTTGAGATTTTCAATGGCGGCAGTCGCAATAAGCGTTTTTGGCCATAGTGCATTGCTGCAATACCATGCTCTTTAAATTCTTCGGCTGACTACATAGTCAGCATATACTCATATTATATTTGGATATAGTGTATGCCACGTGCATACCAAACCACTTTGGATCCATATTTAAAGGAGGAGATAAAGTCAGAATATGTGGATTATTTCCTTTTTTCAAATATGGCAGACAGGCTTGAGTGACCAAAAAAGTCCCTCTTACATTAATGTCAAACATGAGATCCAAATCTTTTACTTGACGTCATTTCTGTATTAGTCCCGGAGATGGCTGAAGCGTTGTTAGATCAATATATCCGTGCCATCATCTCTGCTTGCCGATCT
>NZ_JADJID010000004.1:0-21627 GCF_016707225.1 Candidatus Brachybacter algidus
CTGACAATGAAGACAGAATGGTATTCTTCTGCGAAGGTGTCATCGAGACGATCAGAAAGTTCGGTTTGGCGGCAGACTATATCCATTGCTTCGGCTGGATGACGGCGTTGATTCCTTTTTATCTGAAAACCGCTTATAAATGACCTATCCTAAATAAATTTAAAATTATTTATACACCTTACAAAGAGGATATTTCTGGGTTCTTCACACCTAAATTCCTGGACAAGGGGCCTCTATCAACAATCTTGGGCAGAAGATCTCCAAGCCCTTCATGAAAAACAAGGATGTCACGCACTAAATCAGAAGTGCATTAGCGTTTACTGATGGAATTATGCATGACAGTAAGGGATCTAGATGAATCCGTTACCAAAGCAATCAAAAAGCTGAAAAGGTATCCCTGTGTTGGATTATGTTCCTTTGGAAAATATGAAGAAGAATACATGGAGTTCTACAATAAGCTGATTGAGGAATAATCCTTTTTTTGTATAATCTTTAAAGAAAATTTGTGAAAGTATATACTTTATTCAACAGCGCTACTTCTGATCGCCCTCTTCGGTTATAACAAACCCAGTGATTTTGGAAAAGAATTCGTCTCTGGCAATAATATTCCCTTCGTCTCGACACCTTTTCTTTGAAAGCTTAATTTCAGAGCCAGGTGCCAGAATTAGAATGTATGTACCAGGTTCTACTGCTACATCTGGTAATAGTATTGTAGGTGCTATCCTGCGGCTGATGATGAATTTGGAATTATAACTGCCAATGTTGTACCCACAGTTTGTAATCAATAAAGCCATTAGTTCTAAAGCGACCAATCTTTCTGCATCTGCGATAGACTCTGTAGTTTGGGATGTATATTATGACATAGACAGTACAGGGCTTTGTGGATCTCTCTAGCCAAATTAGTCTGGATGTTTTCAAAATTACAGAAAATATCAACAATCAGGACACCTTGTATTGAATTTTAACTACCAAACAGATGCAGTTCCAGTCTCCAACATTTTCCGTTTTTATACCCAAACCCTTTCCAAGTGATTCCTCATCTGCCTTTAGATTTAACAATGATTTCGTCAATTATTTGAAATCTCTTCCAGATTCCTACCTTCAACACCAGTTCAAAACTGGGAACAGTTTGAAGGATTAAGTATTAAACCAAATGGCGGGAAACAAAAGCATGATCCGCCTTAACATAATTAATACCAATAATAGACTTACTATTTATTATAAGCCTACAGCAGAGTGATACCACAACCCCAATTATTTTGATTACCAATAGCAACTGGGTTGGTCATACTTCATTTTACACATGATTATACTGGCAGTCGGTTCCAAAATACCTGGATCCAACCACAGATAGTGTTTTATTCATACAATCATTAGCAGGGTCAAGAGTCAAAATAACATTACCCGAATCTCTCTTATCTAAAGTATGATGCCTTAATTTCTAAGAGTTAGAACTGACTGTGACCGATCACATAAACAACTTATATGCACTGCCACTTCAGTTATAGTTATTTAAAAAAGAACTCTGATGGAGAATTAATCTCGACTACCGATGGAAGCATTGCATTGACATCTTCACTAGCTTCCGCTTATGGTGGAACAAAGAAGGATTTACAGAGAATGGTCGGAGCTAAATATAAATATAAAATCCGCTTGCCTAAATATTTAACAGATTATATTGATGGACAAAAACAAATGAGTTGTATCTTAGTATACTTTACTCTAGGGACTTTACCTGCAAGAGTGCTGTTAAATGGCCTATACTTAAGCTAACCCTATGAAATTGGAAACTTATTGTTTAAAGAATACTTTAATATAAAGTAAATTATATCAATTCGTCTTTATGTGTGGAATAGTTGGATATATCGGACACAGGATGCTTACCCTATACTAGCTAAAAGGGTTGAAAAGACTGGGTACAGAGGTTTATGATAGTACCGGGTAGCACTGCTCAATGGTGATCTCAATATATATAAAAGAAAAGGGAAAGGTTAATAACCTTGAATTATTCACTGAGGGCAAAAACAAGAATGGTTCCGTGGGTATCGGGCATACAAGATGGGCCACCCATGGTAAACCTGACGATATCAATGCTCACCCGCATCTTTCAGGCAATGGTAGACTGGCACTCATCCACAATGGGATCATTGAAAATTATGCTACGCTGAAGGAAGCACTCCTTAAGTTGGGACACACCTTCATTAGTGAGACGGACACAGAAGTGCTAGTTCACTTAATTGAAGAGATCCAGTCTTCAGAAAATCTTGAACTAGATGAAGCAGTCAGGATAGCTCTCACTAAAGTGATCGGCGCCTATGCTATCGTCGTCATCGACAAGTTAAACCCGGATATCCTTGTAGCGGCACGCAAAGGTAGCCCACTGGTAGTCGGTCTTGGTGAAAATGAATATTTCATTGGTTCGGATGCTACTCCGATCATCGACTATACTAAAAAAGTAATATATCTTCAGGATGAAGAGATCGCCATCATCAAAAACGGAAGATTACAGATTAAAGACATCAGAAATGAAGTCAAAAATCCTAAAGTAGAATTACTTGACATGCAGATCGAAGCCCTGGAAAAAAGCGGCTACGACTACTTTATGTTGAAAGAAATACATCAGCAACCTGAGACTGTCCTTGATTGTATGAGAGGTAGATTAAATGCGGAGGAAAGCTGGATCCACCTAAGAGGTGTTGAAGAATATGAGGAGAAATTCAGGAATGTTCAGAAATTAAATATTGTTAGTTGCGGCACTAGTTGGCACATGGCCTTATAGGAGAATATCTGATGAGGACCTCGCCCGTCTACCTGTAGAAGTAGAATATGCATCTGAATTCAGATACAGAAATCCAATCATAGGACCGGATGACATTGTGATCGCACTTTCGCAGTCAGGTGAAACAGCAGATACACTTGCAGCACTCGAACTTTCTAAGGAAAGACGCGCGCTGACTTACGGTATTGTGAATGTCGTAGGTTCATCTATCGCTCGAACTACGCATGCTGGATCATATATACATGCAGGTCCTGAGATCGGTGTTGCTTCTACTAAAGCATTTACAGGACAAGTGACTTTGCTGACGTTGATGGCTTTAAAATTAGCAAGCGCAAGAGGAACGATCTCTAAGTCCCGATTCCAGGAATTGGTCGTGGAATTGGAAAATCCCAGGCAAGATCCAGAAAGTTTTGGAAAAAAGTGATCAGATCAAATATATTGCGTCAGAGATCAAGGATAGTACCAATGCTATTTATCTTGGACGTGGAGTTAACTTTCCTGTCGCATTGGAAGGCGCATTGAAATTGAAAGAGATTTCATACATCCACGCAGAAGGCTACCCTGCTGCAGAGATGAAACATGGACCTATCGCCCTTATAGATGAGAAGATGCCTGTCATCGTCATCGCTACCAACAAAAATGCTTATGATAAGATCGTTAGCAACGTTCAGGAAGTGAAGGCAAGAAAAGGTATAGTTATTTCCATCGTATGTTAAGGTGATGTAGAGATCGCCAAATTATCAGATTATTTCATTGAAATACCTGAGACGGAAGATCCTCTGACACCACTACTTTCAGTGATTCCTTTACAATTATTATCTTATCACATCGCATTAATGCGCGGCTGTGACGTAGACCAACCAAGAAACCTTGCCAAGTCCGTTACTGTCGAATAACATTTTACATTTTACAAACAACATTTCACCATTACATTTTACAAAAGACCATTATGGCTATTAGAAGTTTAGAAGAAAGAAAAACATTAGAATATAATACAGAACGTGACCACCTCGTACTTCCAGAATACGGAAGACACCTTCAGAGAATGGCCAATAGTATCAAGAAACTGGAAGATCCTGAAGAACAGAGAGCATACATCGAGCGATCGATCGATATGATCATCCAGCTATTTCCGGAAAGCAAAAGTGTAGATAACTATAGAGAAAAACTTTGGCATGACATGTATTACATGGCTGGTTTCGAATTAAAGGTACTGCCTCCAGGCGGTGTTAAACCTACCTTCGAGGATCAAATGCTACGTCCTGAACAACTCAAATATCCTGTCCACCACCTTCAGTTCAAGCATTACGGATACAATGTGCCCCTGATGATCCAGAAGGCACTCGGCATGGAAGATGGACCAATTAAAAAGGAATTTGTCGATGTCATAGGCTCTTACATGAAGCTGGCTTACAAAACCTGGAATAAAGAACATTTCGTGAGTGACGATATGATACGTCAAGACTTGCAGTCTATCACAAAAGGAGAATTAAGCATCGATGAGGACAAAGATCTGGACGGCTTGGTGTCATCACAAGCTAAAAAGCGATTCCTACAGACGCCTACTCCTGTCAAAAGCTGGAAAAACAAACGCAAACCACCAATGCAAACCAAAGATCGCAGAAGGTAATTACTTCGCGAACGTTATAAATCAAGTTTTGGAGAAAATATTTTTTACAAAACCCTTGATATTACTCAACTTGAATTTAAAAGTTAGAAGTTAGAAATCAGAAGTTAGAAGCTTGCCCGACTAAGTTCAACGACGGCGGGCTTGCCTGATTAACGAAGAGAGGCAGAGAAACTCCGATGATTGTATCTGGTAAATAAAAACAATTCAGAAATTTATAAACCAGTATAAACTAAATATTTATTTGCCATCCAATAGTATAAAAGATAATATATATAAACATTAATATTATAACTTATTTTTCCTCCTATGTTTCCAGAATATGATGTGATAGTAGTCGGAGCAGGCCATGCAGGTTGTGAAGCCGCTGTGGGTGCTGCCAATCTTGGCTCAAAAGTACTGCTCGTCACTATGAATATGCAGACCATCGCACAGATGTCCTGCAATCCTGCTATGGGAGGTGTCGCCAAAGGACAGATCGTCAGAGAAGTGGATGCACTGGGTGGATACTCCGGTATCGTCACGGATCATACAATGATTCAGTTCAGAATGCTCAACTTGTCCAAAGGCCCTGCCATGTGGAGTCCGCGTGCACAAAGTGACAGGATGGAATTTGCCGGGAAGTGGAGACAAATGCTGGAGCAAAATCCATTGATAGACTTCTGGCAGGAAATGGTCTCAGGCCTCATTGTCAAAGATAAAAGAGTCGTCGGCATCAGAACAGGCATGGGCATAGAAGTTCGTGGTAAGTCTGTTGTATTGACCAATGGTACCTTTCTGAATGGCATCATCCACATCGGTGAGAAGCAATTCGGTGGAGGAAGAGCTGGAGAAAGTGCAGCCAAAGGTATTACGGAACAACTCGTAGAACTAGGATTTGAAGCAGGACGAATGAAGACAGGGACGCCACCAAGACTCGATGGTCGCTCCCTCAATTATAACAATATGGAAGAACAGCCGGGTGATGAGAACCCTGGTAAATTTTCCTATTCTGATACACCCGCTATAAAAAATCAAATACCTTGTCACATTACTTATACGAATGATAAGGTCCACGAAGTCTTAAAAACAGGATTTGCTCAGTCACCTATGTTTCAGGGTAGGATCCAGGGACGTGGCCCACGCTATTGTCCATCTATAGAGGATAAGATCGAAAGATTTGCAGATAAGGAGCGACATCAGTTATTTGTAGAGCCGGAAGGCAGAAATACCATCGAGATCTATGTCAATGGTTTTTCAAGTTCTTTACCTGAAGATGTGCAATACAAGGCGCTGAAAATGATTCCCGGCTTCGAAGATGTGAAAATGTTCCGCCCTGGCTATGCCATTGAATACGATTATTTTCCACCTACACAGCTGAAGATGTCGTTGGAGACTCATCTGATTGCAGGCTTGTATTTCGCAGGACAGATCAATGGTACTACGGGATATGAGGAAGCTGCTTGTCAGGGCATGATGGCAGGAATTAATGCTGCATTAGCTGTGCAGGAAAGAGATCCATTCATTCTTGGCCGTTCTGAAGCTTACATAGGCGTCCTCATCGACGATCTGATCAATAAAGGCACCAATGAGCCATACAGGATGTTTACGTCCCGTGCAGAGTTTAGAATCCTGCTCAGACAAGATAATGCAGACTTAAGATTAACACCTTTGGCTGAAGGACTTGGCATGAAAGGTCTTGAAAAGCGCATGGCGAGGGTTCACGAGAAAAATGAAAAAGTCAAAGAGATCCTTACTTATTTCAAAGAGCAAAGCGCTGATCCGGCAGAACTTAATGTACATTTGGAGTCAATAGGAAGCAGCCCAATGAAGCAAAA
This sequence comes from Candidatus Brachybacter algidus, assembly GCF_016707225.1. Classification (NCBI taxonomy): domain Bacteria; kingdom Pseudomonadati; phylum Bacteroidota; class Saprospiria; order Saprospirales; family Saprospiraceae; genus Candidatus Brachybacter; species Candidatus Brachybacter algidus. The sequence continues at coordinate 6,224 of NZ_JADJID010000004.1, forward strand.
GGTCAAGATGGACCAAGTCATTACGCGCCCGAATGTTCAGATCAGAGATATGGCCACCCATATGCCAGCATTAAATAATTTTCTCTCCAATTACGATGAGGAGATCGTGCAACTAGCGGAGACTAATATGAAATATGAGTCTTACATCATCAAAGAAATGGAAATGGTCAATAGGGTGACGAGGCTGGAAGAAATGAAGTTGCAACCCGACTTCGACTACAACACAATAACTTCTTTATCACTCGAAGCACGCGAAAAACTCAACAAGCACAAAGCCGGCATCTCTAGGTCAGGCAGGAAGGATCAGTGGGATTAATCCGGCGGATATTAGTGTGTTGTTGGTGCATTTGAAATAGAAATCACGACTATCTAGCTTCCACGCTGGCGGCAGTCTGTGAGTTCCCGATTTTTTCCACGTTGGCGCCAGTCTGTGACTGGTGACCTTGCGAAACATAAAAGAAATAACTTTCTTGTCAAGGATTCTTTTTCGATTCGTAATCCCAAAAGATAGTTTCAACATTAAAATAGGTCATTTTCTCTGCGCTTTTATTTATATTTGTTTGTAGTTATTGCAAAAGAAAATTAAGGTAAAGACAAATCGAACTATTGGAAGGAGATAATGAACAAAGGGCATTCAAAATTATTATTATTACAATTAGCATAAAATTTCAAATACTTCGTTGATATATAAACCAATCATATTTTGAAATCACAAGATATATTCATAGCACATTCGCAAAACATTGAGCAAGGTTCAGCTTTGAAAGCCTTTATGCAAGCCCTTAAAATCAAATTTGAAATTTCAAAAGTAGAAAACTATGATCTTGACTTTGTGGCTAAAATAGAAGAAAGTAAAAAACAAATTGCTGAAGGAAATTTTACCGAAGTAAAGGCTGATAATATTAAATCTTTCATCGATAGTTTATGAGTAGCTACATCCTCTAAAATTTCCCAACTATCGTCACCATACCTTCAATTAATTTCACCACATTCCTCAATTCCTTCCCATCATTTATCCGATAAATATAAAATAGTTGGTATTGAATAAATTAGTTCTTTGAATTTTCTTCAATCGGTATCTTGACCCAAATCTTCGTGCCATTTGGAAGCAAATTCTCAATTTTGTATTCACCACCCATTTTATTAGCCAAACTGATCATTTTACTAATACCCTTTCCCTCTTTTTTAAGATCAACATCAATTCCCCGACCATCGTCTTCCACAGTTACAATGAATAGACTATCTACTTTCTTGAAATTGATATTCACGAAGCTCGCATCAGCATGTTTAACAATATTGTTGATTGATTCAAGAATAATCTGGTACAATTGGTGTTCCATATCTATTTGAAATCGTCCAATGTGATCTTCTTCCTTTAAATTAAACAATGTATTGTATTGCACCGTCAATTTTGAAACTAAAGCATGAGTCGCTGCCACAATTCCATCTTGCTCCAAAACACCGGGAAGTGTATTGTGAAAGATAAGTCCATCAACATTAGTTGCACTTGTTGTTATGTCAATGAGTTTCTTATAAATTACACTATTATGGTCATCAAGTTGATCCGGGTCTATGGCTTTAATTAATGATCTCAAAGTAGTAAGTTGGGCATTTTGATCCTCTTGATCAATATCAGCCAACCTTCGTCTTTCGATATTCTGGCCCTGGTATAAAGCATTTTCAATCTCTAAATTTTTAGTTTTTAGAGCAAAATTTATTTCTTTTAATTTTTTATTGGTCCTGAGAATATATAAGGTGCTAAAAAATCCAATTATAGAAATGATGATAAGTAAATTACGTGTAGTCATCAATTTCTGGTGTTTAACTTTTTCAAGATTCAACTTTGAATTTTGTTCATTTTTCGAAATTTCATAGTTGTAAGCTTTTTCCAATAACTGAGTATTGATATCCTGATTATATATCGTATCAGACCATCGTTGATAATTCTTGTAATTTTCAAAAGCTTTCCTGCTTTCTCCGTTCCTTTCATAGGCATTTGACAAGATCTCATAATATTCTTTCTTTTCAGAAGGAAATGTAATATCAGATTTTTCAAGGATCGTTAGACCAAAATTCGCAATTTCAATTGCTTCAGACAGTTTTCCCTTCAACAAAGCTATTTTTGCATCATTAATGAAAACTGTGTGAAATCCCCAACTTTGTTCACCAGTCAACTTCTTGTGTAAAGTTTTGGCAAGGTCGTTGTATTTTGGGAAGAATCCAAGTCATTTGTTTTTATATAAGCATCAGCCAGATTTGCGTACATACTGACCAGTCGCTGGTTCTTACCCATGGGTTCCTGGATAGATATGCCTCCTTTGAACTGCGTAATAGCTGCTTTAAATTTGAATTGCTTGTTAAGAATCACACCTTTTTGGTTCTTGTAAAATACTTTGGTATTCAAATCATTTAGGCTATCTGCTAAATGTTCACCTTCATTAGAAAATTTCAGCGCCAGATCGTATTTCTTGATCATGAGATAAATATTCGCAATACTGGATATAGTAGATTTTAGATTTGAAACTAATTGATATTTATCCTGAATTTTTTTTTGCTTTAAGTAGCAGGTCAAGTGCTTCATAATATTGTCCTTTATAGGTGAGTACACTACCGTATTCGGAATAATATAATGCCTCCCATTGCTTGTTTCCTTCGCTTTTAAAGATTTCATTAGAATGATGTAGCATCTTCATGGCGTTTTCATATCTCTCAGGAAATCATAATCTATCTGCGCCCTTCTAAACAGTGCGATACCCTCTATGAGAGGCATTTTTGCCTTTTTTTAGCTAATTGAAACATTGTATCTAAATGCCTTTGAGCAAGTGGCTCCTGATCTTGATAATCCATCTCAATTCGCACCCATTGGCTTCTGGCATTGGCCTCGCCCATTGCGTAATTTAGCTTTTTTGAATCAATGATGGCTTTTTCTAATTTTGCATAGGCAAGGGAGTCCATTCCAGAGAGCCAATCAAGTCGAGCCTGTTCGATCATTTCATCCACCAAATTGATCTGAGTTTGTCCTTTTCTTTTTTCAAGTGAAATTTTAGGAATCACTGCCTGTCCATGTATATGACATGCAATGAAAGAAAGGATAATATAGATGATAATAAATCTCAAGTGAGCTAATTATTCTGTGAATTTAACTCAAATTAATTAAAAAAAACTAATGTAAATGCAGATATGCATTTCAATATAAGATTTAAAGCTTGCATAGTAACCGTTTCAGAGTATGTGCACTTTAAAAAATGTATTGTAAATCAAAATAACTCAAGTTTCGGCAGTTAAGAAACAAAGGTAGATGCCTGATGTTAGATGTTAGATGGAGTTTAGTCAATTGATTCATATTTTTTCTTTAATAAGTTTAATAGAAAAAATATCCATGTGATTGATGGAAAGCCATCTAAAATCTACCCCGCCCTCGCCACAGCTTTGTCGGACAAGCTTCTAACATCTAACATTTTATTAAAATTAAAATTTATCTTTCAAAAAAGTAAATTTGACTACCGAAACTTGAGTCAAAATAATATTTAGTTGGCTCTCATCCCAAATGGATATATATTTTTAAAAGACATAAATTTCCTCGATTCTACTTCTTTTACTTGCGAATATAAAACATATAATATTTCAATATTTAAAATTAATTGAAGTGTTAAAACAGCAAGTTGAGATCAAAGAAAAATGATGGTATTTGCTACTCGTAAAAATAAAATCTTTATAGATGTCATTCGATTGTAAAACTTAAACTTCTCTCATAGAGTTATAAGAACGGCCATAGGATGTTAATCTGCACGTTTTTATCCTTCATGTTCTATAAATATTTGAATTAAAAATAAAATATGACTACCCGAAAATCGATTCTAACACCTCAACTATTCAAAAACATCGGGCGAATCGTCCTCGGCGCCTTCATTCTTGGAGCAGGCATATCCCATCTGAGCTTTAGTCGACAAGAGTTTCAAGCGCAGGTTCCTCCATGGCTTCCTATTGATGCAGACACAGTCGTAATTATGTCGGGAATTGTAGAAATAATTCTTGGAGCATCGTTAATAGCACTTCCTAAATATAAAGTTACCATAGGGTGGATCACTGCAGCATTTTTTGTAGCAGTCTTTCCCGGTAATATCGCACAATGGGCAAATCAACGTGACGGATTCGGACTGGACACGGATTCAGCGAGACTGATCAGATTATTTTTCCAACCAGTACTCATTGCCTTGGCATTATGGTCTACCAACGCTTGGACAAAAAAAGGACTAAATCCACCAATAAATTAAATTAATACATAAAATTTATGAGCGATTCATTTTATAATTTTTCAGCTAATAGTCTTAGAGGAAAGAAAGTCAATTTTGAAGAATACAAAGGCAAGACAATACTTGTAGTAAATACAGCGAGCCAATGTGGTTTGACTCCACAATATGAAGGACTGGAGACGCTCTATAATAAGTACAAAGATGACGGCTTGGTAATCTTAGGTTTTCCATGCAATCAATTTGGACAGCAGGAGCCGGGTGGTGTGGATGAAATAGAGGCCACTTGTTCAATCAACTATGGCGTAACATTCCCTATGTTTGAAAAGGTAGATGTCAATGGTGATAGCGCTCATCCATTGTTTAAATATTTGAAAAAGAAGCTGCATGGATGGTTTGGAAATAAGATTAAATGGAATTTTACTAAGTTTCTGATCGATTCAAATGGAAATCCTGTGAAAAGATTCGCTCCCATCGATAAACCTGAGAAAATCGATGAATATCTGCAGAAGATGAAGATAGGAAATGAGTAATCAGTAATCAGTAATAAGAGTGGGTAGCACTTCCTGATTTAAATCACAGGCGATTATTGAGCAGAAAAAATATGAATTGATGATAACGTATCCAAGAAAGGCATACTAACTTTTAAATCAGTGTAATCCTTTAATCCGTTTAATCCGTGATTCAGACAGATGGGTGATGGGTAATGGGTAATGGGTAATAAGAGCAATTTCAACTTCTTGATGTTAATTTCAGTCGATTATTGAACTGTCGAAATGTAGATTGAATAAAGTCGCTTATGGGAATCATTCTAATTTCATATAATTTCTAACTTTTAAATCAGTGAAATCCTTTAATCCGTTTAAAGCGTGATTCAGACAGATGGGTGATTGGTAATGGGTAATGGGTAATGGGTAATGGGTAATGGGTAATGGGTAATGGGTAATAAGAGCAATCTCAACTTCTTGATGTTAATTTCAGTCGATTATTGAACTGTCGAAATGTAGATTGAATAATGTCATCCAGGGGAATCATTCTGACTTCTGACTTCTAAAAACTGTTAACTTCTCAACTCTTTTTCACTTCAATTCCACCACTACATTCCCTAAATAAATTCAGTGAATCGATGGTCTTTTTACTTTTTTTACGGGCTTTATTAAGTATGGTTATAATGGGACTTTGCAAGCTCTCGTTTTGAGGTAAATCTTCTGCCAAAACTTCAACCATTACCTTTTCAAAAATATTATTTGCAATGGGTTCCTGCGGGACTTGATTCAAAATATTACCATAGATTATAGGTGCAATCCTGTCATATTCCTCAATTATTTTATTGTCATCTGTTTTACTCATTTCTTTCAATTCTATAATTTTATACTAAAAACAACTTAAATTTAGGAAAATTAATTGACAATCAAAGTTTTATAAAATCCTTTATTACTCTTACAGTCTCTTCAGGATGACTCATGTGGAGACAATGTCCCTTAGCATTCAGAACTACTAAGGTATTATTCGGGACATTATCATTCATATATTGTCCTATGTAGAGTGGCGCTATCATATCTTCAGAACTCTGGATAGTAAGGTTTTCAACTGGAATAAAGGGGAGATCAGGTCTATTATCAGATAGGAAGGTAACTTTGGCAAATTGTCTGGCGATAACAGGATCAATTGAACAAAAATTATTTATTAGTTCTTCGCCAAGTTCCGGACCATTATCTCGATCCATGATAGCCGGAGCAAGGGAATTGGCCCATCCAATATAATCCTCTTCCATTACTTCAAATAAGCCGTCAATAGTTTCCTGGTCAAAAGCTCCCTGATAATTTTCCTTATGAATATAACATGGAGAAGGTCCTATAAAAATCAATTTTTTGAATAAATCAGGTTTGTCAATTGATGCCAAAGCTCCTATCATTGCACTAACCGAGTGTCCAACAAAAATCACCTCCTTAAGATCTAATTCTTCACAAATCTCAAGGATATCCTTAGCATATCCATATAAAGAATCATATCTTTCAGCATTGTAAGCGGATAGATCTGAATTGCCGGCACCTACATAATCAAACATGACAATCTTATAATCGTCTTCAAAGGAACTCTTTATGTAATTCCAAGCCTTTTGATCACATCCGAAACCATGAGCGAACAAAATAACTTGTTCCCCTTGTCCCGGATACCACTACATTGTTTCTTTTGATAACATTAACCATAATTATTATAACACTTTAGATAGATGAGTGTGAAATTATTTTAAAGATAGAGTGTTTATAAGCCCTAAAGTATAGCTATTAATTCAACACTTAGTATGACAAAGATCAATAAATTTTTACATAATCTCTTATATCATTTTCACTATACATTCTTTTTATTAAGTTGAAAGATAGGAATCAAAATCACAATTCTAGTAACATTCTAAAAGTAATTTTATAATTAAACGCATTGTCAATTAAGTACGGGCTTACCAATTGAAATATGTAAATTCAGCAATAGAAATCTCTATTATTCATTCAACATGACCCCATAAGTCGGATCTTCGATTACATTTACGTCAATGATTTCTTCTGCATTTTTTATCAATTGGCGGCAATCAGGACTTAAATGCTTCAAATGCACCTTTTTGCCCACTTTTTGATATCGCTCTGTAATTTTATTGAGCGATTCAATAGCAGACATATCGACAACCCGGCTTTCTTTAAAATCAATTATTATTTCATCAGGATCATTCAATATGTCGAACTTCTCAGCGAAAGCCGTGGTGGAGCCAAAAAACAGTGGGCCATAGATTTCATAGTGCTTGACTCCATTTGAATCAATACTTTTTCTAGCTCGAATCCTCTTTGCATTATCCCATGCAAAAACCAAAGCGGCAATGATTACGCCTATAATTACAGCCAAAGCCAAGTTGTGGAGTACAGCAGTGACAAGCGTAACCATGATCATAACAAAAATGTCAGATTTTGGAAACTTAGTAAAAGTCTTCAAACTAGCCCATTCAAATGTTCCAATAGCCACCATGATCATTAATCCTGTCAAGGCTGCCATGGGTACTTTTTCGATCAGACCGGAACCAAACATCACAAATACCAGCAACATCACCGAAGCTACGATGCCTGACAATCTTGCCCTTGCGCCATTCGACACATTAATCAAACTTTGTCCGATCATAGCACATCCTCCCATTCCGGAGAAGAATCCTGAAAGGATATTTGCTGCTCCTTGCGCCACAGCTTCCTTATTGCCTCTTCCGCGTGTTTCAGTTATTTCATCCACGATATTTAAAGTCAATAAACTTTCGATCAATCCCACTCCTGCCACGATTGCGGCGTATGGAAGGATGAGCATTAGAGTCTCTATATTGAATGGAATAGCCGGTATATGAAAGGGTGGAAAGCCACCTTGGATGGAGGCAATATCCCCAACGGTTCGGGTATCAATACCTGCAAAATATACAATTCCAAAAACCACAAGAATGGAAGCCAAAGATGCCGGAATTGCCTTCGTTATTTTTGGTAATCCCCATATGATCAACATCGTTAAAAATACCAGTCCAAGAAGCATATCCCTGTAAGCCAATTTCCTGACGAATCTTTAAATTGTTCCAGCTGTGACATAAATATGATGATGGCCAATCCATTCACAAATCCAAAAATCACCGGATGCGGCACCAGGCGTATTAATTTACCTAATTTCAAAAAACCTGTTAACATTTGAAAAATCCCTGCCAAAACCACAGTGGCAAATATATACTCGACACCATGGCTCTTGACTAATGCAACCAGAACGACCGCAACGGCTCCCGTAGCTCCCGATATCATACCCGGACGTCCTCCAAATACTGCCGTCACCAAACCCATCATGAAGGCGGCATACAACCCTGTCAAAGGTGAAAGTCCTGCGATCAATGCAAAAGCAACCGCTTCCGGAACCAATGCAAGTGCCACCGTCAGTCCTGATAAAACTTCCGTTTTATAGTCTACCTTTTGTTTGAAATCGAATAAATTAATTACTTTTTGCATTGATAAGAATTAAGCGAAATTTAGTCCATAAATGGAACTAATTAATTAAAGAAAATGATAAAATTTGAATTTTCGGTCGCAAAAGTAGCCTAAAACAACGAATACTAACATGATGTTTAATTGTTTGTCATTTGAACCATAGTCAATTACCCATTACCCATCCAAAACCCTCTTTAGAGCCTTTAAAAATATTTTATGTACCTTTGCAACGTATTAGCACCCACAGGTGAATGGTTTTTCGGTTTTATTCCCTGAAATATTTTTGTTGATTTTTCATAAGTACACCGTCGTTTTCTTACGGCAATCTCAATGATTTTTTTATTAAAACCGTAAAAAATAAGATAGATTAATGTACATTATAGACATTACTATATTAATTATTTACATGATCTATTCGTTGGTTTTTATATTAATTTTTTTTAAAATAAAGGAAACATAATCTTGGATTCAATAAAATATCTCCAAAAAAAAACAATTAAAATATGCAATTTGAAATAATAAATCCTTCGAATAAAAACAATAGAATTACCGATGACGATACAGTCGCTTCCTTTTTATTTAAACATTTAGAACAATATGGCGATAAAATAGAAGATATATTGAAATGCGTTAAATATGCTTTGGATCCAAACAGAGGAGGAAACATCATTATCGGATTTGATGAAGGAAATATTGTAGGCCTAACAATTCTAAACAACACCGGCATGAACGGATATATTCCGGAAAACATACTGGTGTACATAGCTGTTGATGGTAGTAAGAGGGGCAAAGGCTATGGCAAACAAATCATGCAAAAAGCGATTGAAATAACTGAAGGGGCGATCGCATTACATGTAGAACCGGATAATCCTGCAAAAGGACTCTATGAGAAATTGGGCTTTACGAATAAATATTTGGAAATGCGTTTGCAGAAATAAATTGAATGTTTGGGTTATTCTGAATTCGGTGGATGGCTGTTCGCTGTTCGCTGTTTACCTCTCGCCTTTTCCTCTCGCCGTTCACCAAATAATCTTACCGTTTACTTTTAAAATAACCAAAGAACCATGCAAGACTTAATTCAACTAAGAAAAGAAATACACCAAAACCCAGAGCTATCCGGTTTTGAAAAGGAAACAGCCAAAAGAGTAATTAATTTTATTAAACCATTCGGTCCGGATGAAATAATTACTAATGTCGGAGGTGATGGTATACTTATTGTTTTCAATGGAAAAGAACCAGGTAAAACTGTTTTATTCAGAGCTGAACTGGATGCGCTTCCTATCCAGGAGGTCAATGATTTTTCTTACAAATCATTGACCGATAATGTCTCTCATAAATGTGGGCATGATGGACACGCCACCATTTTGTGCGGCTTGGCAAAGAAACTCTCTTCCGACAGGCCTCAAAAAGGACGGATAATACTCTTATTCCAACCAGCTGAGGAAAATGGCATGGGAGCAGTGGCTATGTACAATGATGATAAATTCAAACCTTATCATCCGGATTTGGCTTTTGCACTACACAACCTTCCAGGTTATCCAAAAAATTCAATTGTGGTCAAAAATGACACATTCACTTGTGCTGTAAATAGCATTATAATAAAGCTAAAGGGCAAAACTTCACATGCTGCCGAGCCGGAACATGGATTTAATCCGGGATTGGCAATTGCCACTATTATTCAGTCATTTGAAGGAAAAAATCAACCAGATATGAAAAGGGATGATTTCGCAGTTTTGACACTGATATATGCTCACTTGGGGACTAAGGATTATGGCATTTCCGCAGGAGCCGGAGAAGTCCATTATACTTTTCGCAGAACAAAAAATGGCTTGATGAAAGAGCTGGAAATAAGGCTTGAAAAAAATGCCAGAATCATTGCTTCTCAATACAATCTCGATATAGAAATAGAATGGACACAAGAATTTAAAGCCAATGAAAATAGTTTAGAGGCAGTTAATATGATTCGGGAGGCAGTACAAAATACTTCCCTTTCATTGATTGAAAAGGATGCACCATTTAAATGGGGTGAGGATTTCGGTCTATTTACAGAACATTTTTCAGGAGCCATGTTTGGCTTGGGAAGTGGCGAAAATGTACCTGCTTTGCACAATCCCGATTATGACTTTCCAGATGAAATCATTCAAGCCGGCATAGACATTTTTTACAATATCAGTAAAGTCGCCCTGGATGCATGACAATTCCTTGATAGAAATAAACCGAGAAGCTTTTGAAAGCAATTGGCAATTTCTGAAACAACATTTTGGCAAAAAAGTCCTAATTTCATCTGTAGTAAAAGGAAATGCCTATGGTCATGGAATTAAACCATTTGTTACAATGGCCTTGGAATCCGGTGTGACCCATTTTTCTGTTTTTGACTGTAATGAAGCCAGACAAGTCAATGAAGTAGTAAAAGACCGCGCAGAAATCATGATCATGGGTTGGATCGAAAATACTTCCATCCCTTGGGCAATTGAAAATAATGTTTCGATTTACGTTTTCGAAAAGAAAAGATTGGAAGCCGCGATTAAATCAGCTAAAAAACTTGGCAAAAAAGTCAAATTGCACATTGAGATCGAAACCGGGATGAATAGGACCGGGTTTCAACCTAAAGAGATTTCTTCCTTAATAAAATATTTAAAAAAGGAGCAGGATCATTTCATTTTTCAAGGGTTATGCACTCATTATGCCGGGGCAGAAAGCATCGCTAATTATTATAGGGTTAAAAATCAAATGGACCAATATCCAAAATTATATACCAGATTTTGTGCAGAAGGATTAACTCCCATTCTTAGACATACTGCCTGCTCAGCTGCCGCAATGATGTATCCTGAGACTTGCATGGACATGGTCCGTATCGGCATCATGCAATATGGACTGTGGCCAAGTCCGGAAGCATTTGTAAATTACCTGAATGTAAGCAAAAAACACATTGATCCACTTCGTCGAGTCATCAGCTGGAAATCAAAGGTCATGAGCATCAGAAAGGTTACGCAGGGACAATTTATAGGTTATGGTAATAGTTACATGGCATCCGAAAATATGAAGATTGCGGTCGTCCCCATAGGTTACGCGCATGGATACAGTCGTACACTTAGTAATCAGGGAAGGGTGTTGATCAGCGGGTATCGCTGCCAGGTCATCGGCACTATTAATATGAATATGATGTTGGTAGATGTTTCTGAGATTTTAAATATCCACATTGGAGATGAAGTTGTATTAATAGGCAGGCAGGACAATTTGGACTTATCTGTTGCGTCATTTAGTGACTTCAGCAATTTATTAAACTATGAATTACTGACCAGGTTAAGTCAGGAAATACCCAGAATAATTATTTAATTATGGCATATATAACTCTAAATAGAAAGAAACTTCAACAGAATTATCAATTTCTGGATAATTTATTCAAGTCCAGAAATATTGAATGGGGTGTCGTTTCAAAGATGCTTTGCGGTAATGAAATTTATCTAAAAGAAATAATTGCATTAGGAACAATGGAAATCCATGATTCCCGAATAAGTAATATTCAAAAAATTAAAAGATTAAATCCGGGAATTCAAACAGTTTATATCAAACCACCAGCTAAAAGAAGTATTTCCAGAATAGTTCGTTATGCAGATGTGAGTTTCAATACAGAGATCAGAACAATCGAATGGCTATCAGAAGAAGCTATCAAACAAGGTAAGATTCCAAGATCATCATCATGGTTGAAATGGGGATCTCAGGAAGGCGTATTAGGAGAAGAACTTTTGGACTTTATCAAAGAGCGATGAGCTTAAATGGAATTTCGATTTCAGGGATCGGTACTAATCTAAATTGTCTAAGTGGCGTAATGCCCAATCAAGATAAATTGATCCAATTAAGTTTGTATAAATTATTGATTGAGACAAAATTTCAAAAACTATTCCATGGGTTTCCGGGGCACAAGTGTAGCTATTCCATTATTACTTAAAAATGCCAGCCCAATGGCAGTAAATCATTTTCAGTAGGTGAGGCATTGTATTTTGGAAAAGATCTTTTCACAGGAAAACGATGAAAGGGATGCACAATGATGTATTCAAACTGTATGCAGAAATCATAGAAATAACAGAAAAACCTGATTTGCCAATTGGTGAATTAGGTAAAAATGTGGCTGGTAATTCTTTTTCAATGGATGACCAGGATGACCTCAGTGGTAGTTCAACTAGGGCTATTCTTGATATAGGACTATTGGACATGCAGCCTCAATATCTTATATTAGAAGATACAAAACTTAAAATTATTGATGCCAGTTCAGACATGACAGTGGTGGATATATCCCATACGAAAAAGAAATATAAAGTTGGAGATTTGATTTCCTTCAAACTAGATTACATGGGAGCATTGTCTATATTGAATTCCAATTATGTCGATAAAAAAGTAGAAGATTAATCTCCATGTTTTATTTCTTAGTTAATTGAATACAAATATAAAATAGATTAATTAGCTACTTTTTCCATCCAAAATACTCAAGTTAACTTCACTAAGTTCTTTGCCACCCTTAATTCCAAAATCTAATGTCCTGATCGGGAATGGAATCATAATATCATTTTCATCATAGGCCTTTTGATATTGATTATTACTTGATTTACATACGATCAAATAAGATGCTGGTTTGACATTCTCGAGCCATAGTCGGATCGTATAATTAATCGAACTCCCACCAAATTCCTTATAAAACATAGTGGTTTGTTCATCTTTAGACAATCCTTCAATATTCTTCACCGCATCCAATGTAATGCGCATTACTCTCTCCAGATCTTCGCCATAAGAGACACCAACTTCCAGATCCAATCGTCTTTTACCTAACATAGAAAAATTTTCAATTGGATTTTGAAATACACTTTTATTTGGAATTATTACTAATTGCCCTTGAAAGGTAAGAAGCACAGTATCTCTCAAATTAATGTCTGTTACCTCTCCCATGTATTCTCCTATTTTGACTATATCTCCGATCTGAATAGGACGACGTAAAGAGATAAATACTCCTGAGATAAAATTCTGCAATATCCTGAAAGGCGAAGGCAAGAGCCAATCCAAGAACTCCTGCTCCCGCAAGTATAGATACCACAGCTTTATCAAGTTGAAGAATGTTAGCACTACAAATAGTGTTATAATAATAAAAACAAAATAAATCACTGCAAATAAACAACCCATTCAAAGCGCTATTGGTAGAAACCTTAAATATAACTTTCCTTGCAATTCTCCTTACTCCCTTGCTATTAGAAACCCCAATACAAGTGCTATTAATGCGACTAGAAATTAGGAAACATGAGCACAAACTCATGAGACCAATTGGTAATTTTTTTTACAATTAGACTATATGCTTCATCAAAATCCATGAAAATAATTTAAATTTTAGTTCGTAATTTTATAAAAATAAGAAAAATTAGTAGGAAAACAAAATTGGAAGGAGAAATAAAACTGGCTTAACACTCCTTATCCGTTGGTTAAAACCAACGGCAAACTATTTTAGCACTCCATTATTTCCTTGTTCAAAGTATATATTTTACCTAGGTTTTAACCGACGGATCCAAGCTTACCACCCTCCCGACTTTAGTCGCTTTAAAAGTTATTCGACACAATTGCTTTAGCTATTTAATCACATCAGTATCAGAAATATGCACATAATTTAGTTTTTAAGAAAGGGGACTAAAGTCCTTAGTTTCTGATCTAATATCCGTTGACTAAAGTCAACGGCAAGCTATTCAGTTGCTTCACTTTTTGAATAGATTATTAGAATTTAGGAATTTACTACTTTCTTCCCTTCCCTTTCATTTGGTGCTGAAATTTATATCCCACACCCACCTGAATTGTATGTAAATTATCTTTATAATTAAGGGTTCCGATGTCCTTCAATAATGGCGTACCAAAGAAATTGTACCTCACATCGAGGAAAAACCCCAGCATATAATAATAGTTGATACCCAGTAATAAATTGCCTTGAACCCTTTGTAATTGGTCTTTATCCATATATTTGTTGACCACTGTAGCATTGTTTTTGACTGAAGTCGTTTTTCCTTGAGCATAAACATTATAATTAAAAGCACCACCGGCATTTAAACTAAATGATGGCCTGATAAAATACCTGAATAAAACCGGGAAAGACAACTGAAGTAGTGAAATTGACCGCTTGGAAATAATGTCATCGCCTACTTTATAATTGTTTTTGATACCGCGCTGGATGCTACAATTCAATTGTAGTTTGGTCTCGGACCATCGAATTTGCCGATCCCACTGTTCCACCTGCATACACCACCGAATCCCGGCTTTTGCTGTGATATTCTGAGGACCCGGAAGCGTTGAAAAGTGATACGTCGCACCTTTTACACCAAATCTTACATGTTGAGAGGATGCTGTTCGCTAGAAGCAGGCCAATAAAAGTATTGCATATTTCATGAGATATATGTTTAAATGATAAATTAATAAATTGAAAGAATACAAAACTATTACATTAAATATATGCGCCGTATGTGTTTTTGTTGATATTTAGAAAAATAGTGGTTTTTCAGGGATGTTTTTACGATGGAGGGGAAAAAGAGATTTTGAAGGTATATCACAGAGTTGCAGAGGGTTTTGATTATAAATATGTTTTAGAAATTCGCTTGCCTTTGAGATTATACTTGATTGGATATTTTTCGAGGTTCACAGAGATTTGACTTTTGTCCAAATGCTACACCGTTCAGACTGGTTTCATTTTTTTATTTATGTACTACTTCGCGTCCTTAGCGCTTCTTCCTTCCTTTGCGTGAACTAAAGTTAAGTTGATATCACATAGTTGCTCAGGGTTTTGAATGCATAATTGATTTAATGCAGCGCTTGGTTTTGAGATTATACCTCGATTGGAAAGCTTTTGAGGTTCACAGAGATTTGGCTGTCGTCAAATTCTGCTCCCATCAGGTCAATTCTTCAAATTATTTTTAAAAAATCATAACCCGATCATGACAACCATGAAAATCTGCTTCCACCTTAATAATTATCATGTCTTAATATCACACTTAACTTCAAACAAAATCGTGATATGCAATCCATATATATTCATTGAGCTTTCTAAAATATCATATTTATTCCTTTGGACATTACCATTTAAAATATTTTTGGATATAAATTCTATTACTTTCTTTTTACCATCTTTTCTTTCAAA